>NZ_JBITJK010000002.1:0-548202 GCF_044459945.1 Streptomyces sp. NPDC050164 | reverse complement strand
CAACCACTGATCGTCCGAAAGGTCCCCACGCCCCACACCGAGATCATCACGGCCTGAGGCGTGTTCAGGAGCTCAGTTCAAAAACACGCCCTAGGTCACGAAGGATCGCCAGGCGCAGCGGCGGCACAGAGTCCCTGGCGCACCGGATGGCCAGCTGCATGGCGGCCTCGCGGTCCATGCCGACGGCGACACCCCCGCGCACCACCTGCGCGAGCTGCTTCGCGAACCGGGTCGGTGCCTCCGGCATGTCGGCGTCGATGACGCGCCCCTGGTAGTCGTGCTCGACCCCGGTGCGGGCCAGCGTCACCACGTCGGCGGCGGCGAGGAGCCGTTCCGTCTCGTCGTCCGTCACCGTGATGCCGGACTCCGCGTCGACGCCGGCCAGGACTCCGCCCACGGCAGCAGCCAGCTCGGCGCGCATCTTCACCTCGTTGCCGGTGTTGCCGATGGCGCGGCGGCCGATGGCACGGCGGTGCTCAGTGGAGGCGGTGCGGATCAACACGAAGCGGTCGCCCATGGTGGAGATGACAGCGTGTGCCCGGTCCCACGCTGAGGTGACCGCACCGACCACGCAAATCCGCCCCGTCCACTCCAGGCGTCGTCCGCCGTCGGTGCCCACGTCGCGTACCCAGTGCCCGTCGTAGATCTCCCGGAGCGCGGCGAGCACTTCGGCGCGCGCGTCGCGGTTCATCGACAGGATCGTCGCCACATCCTTGATCACCAGGGTGCCCCGGTTTCCGAGTTGTCGGAGCAGGCCACCAGTCGCGTCCTGGGCGCGGTCCTTCTTGCCGGTGGCGGACAGCAGCGCGCCCTGGGAGGCAATCGCCGACACGACCAGAGCCCCTGCACCCTGCAACGGCGCCACCGTCTCGGTCTTCGTATGGCCGGGGCCGGACAGCACCAGCAGCCACAGCGGGTCGCCGTCGAGGCGTTCCACGGCCGCCGCCGCGAGCACTGCGTTGAGAGCGTCGAGGTCGTACTCGGTGCCGAGCCAGTTCCTGAACACCTTGTGGCAGGCGTCGAGGGTGAACTGTTCTATCGGCCGCGGCGCTGCGGCGGCCTCCTTCCGCTGCTGCGGGATCTTGCCCGGCGACAGCACTGTGCCGAGGATCTTGTCGAGATCCCTTGGCTTGGCCCAGCCAGCATCGACTGCGCCGTCGATCGTGGTCCACTGATCCCGTTCGGTGCTGGTGCGGAACATCCACCCGGAGATGGCGTCGCGCATCACCTCGCGGACCCGTTCCCGGTTGAGCAGGTGTGGGTCGAGCTGCGAGACGGCAGCGCCGAGGATGGCGAGGCTGTACGTCGCGTCGTTGAGCGTCTTGTTGCCCGTTCCGTTGTCAGGTGCCGTCCTGACGGTATCGGTCTCCTCGGCGACCGCCTGCTCGACGTAGCGGAGAAGCCGGCCCACGTGGTGCTCGACGTCGTCGGCGGAGCCGTCCATGAACTCTTCGGGGGTAGTCATGACCGCCTCGGAAGCGGGCTGCGAGCGGGAGAACTCTTCGGCCTCCAGGTCAGGCACATCGACTTCCTTCGTCGTACGGTGAAGGTCGAGCAGCAGGTTCAGCGGGCGTATCCCGGCGTGGTCGTATGCCCGCCCAAGACGAAGCGTTCCTATAGGACGGTGCCTGTACCGCAGAGCGTCATCGATGCCCTGGCCGCCCACCTGAAGGCGTACCCGGCCGGCCCGGACGACTTCGTGTTCGCTGGCCCCGTCAACGCGGACCACTTCGCCGACAACGTGTGGCGTCCGGCGGTCAAGGCGGCCGGGCTCCCGACGGGCACTCGTCTGCATGGCCTGAGGCACACGTACGCAAGCGTCCTGATCAAGCACGGAAAGGGGCCGAAGACCGTCGCAACGAGACTGGGTGACACGGTGGCCGTGGCGATGGCGATCTACGCGCACCTGTTCCCGGACGAGGACACCCGCGACGCGGTCGAGGAGTTCCTGTCGGAGGCAGCGTGATGTGCCCTCGATGTGCCCTCGGATCTTGGCCGAACAGATGAACGCCAGGTAGTCCAGATGGCAGCACCGCTCAGGTGAGTTCGCCCACAACAGCCCTTGGCGGAGGAGCTACCGGAGGTTTTGCGCCTTACGCTCGACGCACCGCACGACCCCCGACGCCCCTCTCAGACTTTTCCCGCCAGCGGAGGTTTCTGCTTCATGAAGCTCACCGTCGTCGGCTGCTCGGGGTCGTTCCCGTCCGCGGAATCGGCCTGCTCGAGCTACCTCGTCGAGGCCGACGGCTTCCGGCTGCTTCTCGACATGGGCAACGGTGCCCTGGGCGAGTTGCAGCGCCACTGCGGTCTCTACGACCTCGACGCGATCTTCCTCAGCCATCTGCACGCCGACCACTGCATCGACATGTGCGCCTACTTCGTCGCGCGCTACTACCGCCACGACGGCGGCCGCTGCGATCCGCTCCCCGTCTTCGGACCGGAAGGCACGGAACACCGGCTGACCACCGCCTACGCGGACACCCCCTCCGCCTCCTCCATGAGCGAGGTCTTCGACTTCCACACGGTCAAGCCGTCCACCTTCGAGATCGGCCCGTTCACGGTGCACACCGAGCGGGTGGCCCACCCCGTGGAGGCGTACGGCATCCGCGTCGAACACGACGGCAAGGTCCTGACGTACTCCGGCGACACCGGTGTGAGCCCCGCCCTGGACGAACTCGCCCGGGACGCCGACCTGTTCCTGTGCGAGGCGGCGTTCACGCACGGCAAGGAAAGCATCCCCGACCTGCACCTCAACGGCCGCGAGGCGGGCGAGACGGCCGCCCGAGCGGGTGCCCGCCGGCTGGTCCTGACCCACATCCCGCCGTGGACGGACCCCCAGGTCAACCTGGACGACGCCCGCGCGGTGTACGACGGTCCGGTGGACCTCGCGGCACCGCGGCAGACGTACGAGATCTAGCGGGTGTCCGCACCCCGAGTACGAAGAGGCCCCGGAACCGAAGCGGTTCCGGGGCCTTCAGCGTGTGCGGGCTACTTCGCCTCCGCCTTCTGGAGCTCGGCGAGTTCCTCGTCGGACTCGCGGCCCGGCGTCGGCAGGTTGAACTTGGTGATCGCGAAGCGGAAGACCACGTAGTAGACCGCCGCGAAGCACAGGCCGACCAGGGCCAGGCCCCACGGGTTGGTCGCGATGCCCAGGTTCAGGAAGAAGTCCACCGCGCCGGCCGAGAAGCCGAAGCCGTCCTTCATCCCCAGGGCCCAGGTCAGCGCCATCGAGACACCGGTGAGCACGGCGTGGATCGCGTACAGCACCGGGGCGATGAACATGAAGGTGAACTCGATCGGCTCGGTGACGCCCGTGACGAAGGAGGTCAGTGCGAGGGAGATCATCATGCCGCCGACGACCTTGCGGCGCTCGGGCCGGGCGCAGTGCACGATCGCCAGGCAGGCGGCCGGCAGGGCGAACATCATGATGGGGAAGAAGCCGGTCATGAACTGGCCGGCGCTCGGGTCGCCCGCCAGGAACCGGGCGATGTCGCCGCTCTTGCCCTCGTAGGTGCCGGCCTGGAACCAGGGGAAGGAGTTCAGCAGGTGGTGCATGCCGATCGGGATCAGCGCGCGGTTGGCGACACCGAAGATGCCCGCGCCGACGGCTCCGGAGCCCACCAGCCACTCGCCGAAGTTGTGCAGGGCCGTGCCGAGGACCGGCCAGATGCAACCGAAGACGATACCGATGACCAGGCCCGCGAAGGCGGCGAGGATCGGGACCAGGCGGCGACCGCCGAAGAAGCCCGCCCAGTCGGGCAGCTTGGTGCGGTGGAAGCGCTGGTAGAGCAGTGCGACGACGAGGCCCATCACCACACCGCCGAGCACCTTGGCGTCCACCGGCGCGTCCGTCATGACGACCTTGCCGTCGACGGCCGTCGCCACCTTGGGCAGGTTAGGGTCGGTGAACGTGGCCAGTACGTTCTTGAAGACCAGGTAGCCGACGACGGCGGCCAGAGCGGTCGAGCCGTCCGACTTCTTCGCGAAGCCGATCGCGATGCCCACGGCGAACAGCAGCGGCATGTTGTCGAGGATCGCGTTGCCGCCCGCGGTCATGAAGCTCGCGATCTTGGTGATGAACTCCGGGAACGACTCCCGCCCCAGCATGTCGGTGTTGCCGAGGCGGACCAGGAGCGCGGCGGCCGGCAGCACGGCGACGGGCAGCATGAGGCTGCGGCCGATGCGCTGCAGGACCGCCATCACCGCGGACCCCTTCTTCGGGCTCGCGGGCGCGGCTGTGGCTGTGGACATGAACTTCCTCCATGGGGCACGGCGCCGCCCAGGGAAGAGCTCGACGGGGGACGGCGGCGTCTCAAAAGGGGAACGCGGTTCGAAAGGGCACCGCGCGACCTTCACCAGTGAATGGTGTAGACCAGTTGTAGCACGGTAGACCGAACGAGTGGAACCCGCCAATTCCGCCCGTCTCCACCATCACCTTGGAGACGTTCGTCCGGCCCAGCCCGTCGTCCCTTTGTCGAGAGGCAGGATTCTGGTGTAGACCAGTCGAACGGACGGTCGCACACTGACGTGACGCCATCCTCGGCAGGCACGACATGACCGCTCGCAAAGTTTGGTCAACTGTGGGCTACTGCGACAAAGCGGTTCGGATCAGGGAGAACGAACATGGCCACCAAGGCTGAGAAGATCGTTGCCGGGCTCGGCGGCATCGACAACATCGAAGAGGTCGAAGGCTGCATCACCCGCCTGCGGACCGAGGTCGTGGACCCCGCCAAGGTCGACGAGACCGCCCTGAAGGCCGCCGGCGCCCACGGCGTCGTCAAGATGGGCAGCGCCATCCAGGTCGTCATCGGCACCGACGCCGACCCCATCGCCGCGGAAATCGAAGACATGATGTGAAGCGCGGGGATCGTCCCGGGCTTCACCCCCTGACAGATCCCCGAGGTCACCAGACCCCAGAGGTCACCGATGAGGGCCCCTTCCCACCGCGGGAGGGGCCCCTTCCGCATGTACGGATAGGCTCAGCGGCATGTCTCGAATCGACGGCCGCACCCCCCAGCAACTCCGCCCGATCACCATCGAACGCGGCTGGAGCAAGCACGCCGAAGGCTCCGTCCTCGTCTCCTTCGGCGACACCAAGGTCTTCTGCACCGCCTCCGTCACCGAGGGCGTCCCGCGCTGGCGCAAGGGCAGCGGTGAAGGCTGGGTCACCGCCGAGTACTCCATGCTGCCCCGCTCCACCAACACCCGCGGCGACCGCGAGTCCGTCAAGGGCCGCATCGGCGGCCGCACCCACGAGATCAGCCGCCTCATCGGCCGTTCGCTCCGCGCCGTCATCGACTACAAGGCACTCGGCGAGAACACCATCGTCCTCGACTGCGACGTCCTCCAGGCCGACGGCGGCACCCGCACGGCGGCCATCACCGGCGCCTACGTGGCGCTGGCGGACGCCGTCGCCTGGGCCCAGCGCAAGAAGCTCATCAAGGCCGGCCGCCAGCCCCTCACCGGCACCGTCAGCGCCGTCTCCGTCGGCATCGTCGGCGGCGTCCCCCTCCTCGACCTCTGCTACGAAGAAGACGTCAAGGCCGACACCGACATGAACGTCGTCTGCACCGGCGACGGCCGCTTCGTCGAGGTCCAGGGCACCGCCGAGGCCGAACCCTTCGCCCGCGAGGAACTCAACGCCCTCCTCGACCTCGCAGTCGCCGGCTGCACGGAACTCGCCGCCCACCAGCGCACCGCGCTTGATACCGTCCTCGAAAAGTAAAGGGCGCGCCAAGACGAGTGCTCGGCACGGGCAACCGTGCCGAGCGCGCTCGCGTCTGAAGGAGTACGGGCGCACGGCTCATCCCTGTGCGTCCGGCCAGCCGCACGGGCCGCCCGGCCCGACCGACGAGAGGGACCGTTCCATGGCCGCGAGCCGCCGACGCCGCACCGCAGCCGTCGCCGCCACCCTGGCGGCCGTCGCGCTGACCGCCGGACTCACCACCGGCTGCGCCGCCGTCGACAAGGCGCTGGACTGCGTCCAGACCGCCGACGCCATCGCCGACAGCGTCACGGAACTCCAGCAGGCCGTCGACAACGCGGCCAACGACCCGACGCAGCTCGACGAGTCCCTCGACTCCATCGACAAGAACCTGGAAAAGATCGGCGACAAGACCGACAACGCCGACGTCAACAAGGCAGTCGACGACCTCAACCAGGCCGTCGGCAACGTCCGTACGGCGATCAAGAACGGCGACGAGACGCCCGACATCAGCCCGGTCACGGACGCGGCGGGCGAACTGACGAAGGTCTGCACGCCGTAACGCTGACGGCCGGTGATCGACCGCGGGCCCGTCGTGGTCGCTCGCGCAGTTCCCCGCGCCCCTGACGGGGCGCGGCTGCCGCAATACTGGGGCCATGACGCGCTTGATCCTCGCCACCCGCAACGCCGGAAAGATCACCGAGCTCCGGGCGATCCTCGCCGAAGCCGGGCTGCCCCACGAACTCGTCGGCGCCGACGCCTATCCGGACATTCCCGACGTCAAGGAAACGGGCGTCACCTTCGCCGAGAACGCGTTGCTGAAGGCCCACGCCCTCGCCCAGGCGACGGGTCTGCCCGCGGTCGCCGACGACTCCGGCCTCTGCGTCGACGTCCTGAACGGCGCCCCCGGCATCTTCTCCGCCCGCTGGTCCGGCCGCCACGGCGACGACAAGGCCAACCTGGACCTGCTCCTCGCCCAGCTCTCGGACATCCCCGACGAGCATCGCGGCGCGCACTTCGCCTGCGCGGCGGCGCTGGCCCTGCCGGATGGCACGGAGCGGGTGGTCGAGGGTCAGCTGCGGGGTGTACTGCGCCATGAGCCGGCGGGTTCGGGGGGCTTCGGCTACGACCCGATCCTCCAGCCGGAGGGGGAGACGCGGACCTGCGCGGAGTTGACTCCGCAGGAGAAGAACGCGATCAGCCATCGGGGGAAGGCGTTTCGGGCGGTGGTGCCGGTGGTGCGGGAGCTGTTGGGCTGAGGACGAGGCCCACCTGGCTTACGCCAGGTGGGCCATCGATTTGAAGGTGTGCGGCCGGAGGGACTCGAACCCTCAAGGGATTTCTCCCACAACATCCTAAGTGTTGCGCGTAGGCCAATTCCGCCACGGCCGCGTCCAGGTCATGGTACCGGTCATGTGGGGCGAGGCTGTGGCGAACGCCTGCTGCCGCCTCTGCACCAGGTACTCGTCACCGCATGGCAGTTGGGGCACAGTAACCGCAAGTTCTCCAGCCGGTCGTCGCTCCAGTCACCGTTGATGTGATCCACCTCCAGCGTCATGGGTTTGCCGAGCCACTCGGGGCCGATCCCGCAGTCCGCGCACTCTTCGGCTATGCCCATCTCGTGGAGTGCCCGACGCAGTACAACGGTGCGGGTCCGACGCTCGCCGTCGTGCTTGACCAGGATCTCCTCAGGACGTCTGCCCAGGGCCGGACCCCGCTTCCCTCGCTGGTGGGCCTGTCCCAGAAAGTGCTCGGTGGTGAGCTGTTCCTCGTCGATCCACCGGCGCAGATGCTCGCGCTGGGTGCCACTGTCCGGGCGCCCCAGGCGGCGAAGCACCTCTGCGATGGAGACGGACTCGGCGACCGCGACACGCAGTTCCTCGGGTGCAGGTCGTGCACGCCGGCTGTTCATGAGGCGCGCCCCTGCTCACGCACCTTGGCGCGCCCCCGGTAATTGTCCGTCGTCGCGTGGCAGTTGGGGCACAGGAACCGAAGGTTCTCGATCCGGTTGTCCCTCCAGCGGCCGTTGATGTGATCGACCTCCAGGGGGAGTGGGCGGCCCCGCCAGACCGCCTCCATGCCGCAGAGGGCGCACCGCTCCGCCACTCCGGAAACCGTCATCGCCCATCTGAGGCGGTCGCTCGGAACACGCCGGGCGCGATCGGCGGGCTGCTCGACGAGGAAGGACTCCGGGGTGCGTGGACGCCAGGGCTTCCCACGCCTCGTCGGCACCCGGAAGTGCGACGTGTCGATGCCGTACGCCTTGATCCGGCGGCTGATGTGCGTGTGATGTCCGCCCACCACTTCGAGCCCGAGGTGCCGCAGCACGTCGCCCATGTTCGTCGACGCCGCGACCGCCTGCTCAAGGACGTCTCTCGTCCACTTCACCCCCTCACGCTCGAAGTGCGACACGTCCACCCCGAGCTTCTTCATCCGCTCGTGCACATACCGCCGCGTCGAACTCTTCGGATCCACCCCCAACCGCACCAATGCATCGGACAACGTCCGCGCCCCCCGAGCGGCCTCCTCCAGCCGCTCCCTGGTGTACGCACTCGCCCCCATCGAGCCCCTCCGTCACTCCGTCCCCGACCACCCGTTCGCGGTCTCGCACGGAGTAACGAACCGTTTATCGGACAGTCACGCCCGAAATACGGAACGGCTCGTACCGGACCTATCCGGTACGAGCCGTTCCAGGAAGCGGAGAGGGCCTCAGATCCCCAGATCCTTGATGATCTTCGCCACGTGCCCCGTCGCCCGGACGTTGTACAGCGCGCGCTCGACCCTGCCCTCCTCGTCCACGACGATCGTGGAGCGGATGACACCCATGTAGGTCTTGCCGTAGTTCTTCTTCTCGCCGAAGGCGCCGTACGACTCCAGGACCTGCTTGTCCGGGTCGGCCAGCAACGTGACCTTCAGGGACTCCTTGTCGCGGAACTTGGCCAGCTTCTCGGGCTTGTCGGGGGAGATGCCGATCACCTCGTAGCCCGCGCCGGCCAGCAGCTCCAGGTTGTCCGTGAAGTCGCAGGCCTGCTTGGTGCAGCCGGGGGTGAGGGCCGCCGGGTAGAAATACACGATGACCTTGCGGCCCTTGTGGTCCGACAGGGACACCTCGGTGCCGTCGGCGTCGGGCAGGGTGAAGGCGGGGGCCACGTCCCCCGGCTGGAGTCGCTCGCTCATCAGACCAGCTTGACGTGCTCCCTGGCCTGAAGTCCAGAAATCCCGGCCTGGATCGTCTGACCCTTCCGGGGGCTTCCTGCTTCACCGCGCTGTGCGGGCACGTGTGCCCGTCTTACCGGCGCTCCACAGGCGTTTTGCGTCTCCGCCCGTCCGGCGGCGACGATACGGCGTCCTTCGAAGAGGACGTTGCGGGCTGCGTTGTGATCGCGATCGTGCACCGTGCCGCACGCCCCGCACGTCCACTGCCGGACGTGCAGGGGCTTGGGTCCGTCCCGGTATCCGCAGGCCGAGCAGACCTGCGTGGACGGGAAGGCGCGGTCCACCTTGGCGAAGGTGCGGCCGTGCAGAGCCGCCTTGTACTCCAGCATGCCGACGAACGCGGACCATCCCGCGTCGTGCACGGACTTGGCGAGCCGGGTGCGGCCGAGACCGGACACCGCGAGGTCTTCCACGTACACCGCTTGGTTGTCGCGAATGATCTGCGTGGAAGCCTTGTGATGCCAGTCCCGGCGCCGGTCGGCCACCTTGGCGTGCTGGCGTGCGACCTTGAGGCGGGCCTTGGCCCGGTTCTTCGAACCCTTGACTTTCCGGGACAGCTCCCGCTGCAGGCGCTTGAGCTTCTTCTCTGCCCGGCGCAGGAAGCGGGGGCTGTCGATCTTCCGGCCGTCGGACAGGACGGCGAAGGCGGACAGGCCCAGGTCGATCCCGGTATCGGTCTCCACCTCGGGGAGGGTGTCCGGCTCGGTGTCCACGACGAAGCTGAGGAAGTAGCGGCCGGAGCTGTCCTTGGTGACGGTCAGGGATGTGGGTGCGGCTGGAAGCCGGCGGGACCACTTGACCTTGAGGTTGCCGACCTTGGCCACGTACACGGTGCCGTTGTCCTAGAGGGAGAAGGCGTTGGTGGTGAGGCGGATCGACTGCCGGGTGTCCTTCTTCGACTTATAGCGGGGCGGCCCCACTTTCCGGCCCTGCCGCTTGCCCTTCACCGAGTCGAAGAAGTTCTTGTAGGCGGTGTCGAGGTCCCTGAGGGACTGTTGCAGGACGACCGCTGACACGTCGGCGAGCCAGGCACGTTCCTCGGTGCGCTTGGCCTGGGTGATGCGCAGCCGGGACAACTCCGCCGACGTCACATACGGCAGCCCCGCCGCGTGTGCTTCCTTGCGGTCGCGCAGGCAGTCGTTCCACACCACGCGGGCGCACCCGAACGCTCTCGCCAGCGCACGGCGCTGGGCGGCGTCAGGGTAGGCCCGGTAGTTGTAGCGAAGCTGCATACCGATCACCGTATGAACGCTTCGTGGGCGCTCGCGGCGAAAGATCACATCCAACTGGAATTGCACACGATGTGAGCAAGTTTGTTCGAGGACTTCGAGATCTCCGCCTGCGGCGGTCGTCCGTGTGAACGCCGCGCCCTCTGCAAAGGCCCCGGTAACCGGGGTCCTGACAGTGCGATGAGCCGTGGAGCTGACAGACTGTCCGGCACAGGCTTCATACCGACTTCGGAGGCGACACGGTGGCGGACACGGCGGACACCAGAACCCCGGCGCAGATCGAGGCGGACATCAGGCGCCGCCGCGAGACCCTGGCCGAGACCCTCGACGAGATCGGGGTGCGGGTGCACCCGAAGACCATCGTCGGGGACGCCAAGGCCAAGGTCGCGTCCAATATCGATCACACCCTCGGGCGGGCGTATGTCGGGGTCAATCGGGCCGTCACCGATGTGCGGTCCCGGTTCGTGGACGAGGACGGGGCGCCGCGGCTGGAGCGGGTCGTGCCGGTCGCGCTCGTCGTCGTCGGAGTGGTCGGGCTGCTGGCCGTCAGCACGCGGCGGCGCAGGGGCTGACCCGACTGCGTACGTTCACGGGGAAGACAGGTAGGTTTCAGGGCGTGAGCGCCAAGAGAAACGAGCACAGCACCCATCCCGACAAGCTGCCCATCCGGATGCTGCACGACCGCGTACTCGTGCGGCAGGACACCAGCGAGGGCGAGCGGCGTTCCGGCGGCGGCATCCTGATCCCCGCCACGGCGGCGGTCGGCCGGCGGCTGGCCTGGGCCGAGGTCGTCGCGGTGGGGCAGAACGTACGGACCGTGGAGCCGGGCGACCGTGTTCTGTTCGATCCGGAGGACCGCGCCGAGGTCGAGGTGCGCGGTATCGCGTACGTGCTCATGCGCGAGCGCGATCTGCATGCCGTGGCCGCGGACCGGTTCGAGGGCTCGGAGGACTCGACGGGTCTCTATCTGTAGCCCCAGAAGAAAAGAAGCAGAAGCAGCAGCGGAAGGGACCGGTGGCCATCGTCACCGGTCCCTTCCGTGTTCCTTTGTTACGTTGGAGGGACCCGACGAGACGCGCCGTACCGGGACGAAGGCAAAGACGACGCACCCGCACCGTCAGCCCGTTTCCCGGAGGTGCCGTCATGGCCTGGGTTCTGCTCGTCGTCGCCGGTCTGCTCGAAGTCGGGTGGTCCGTCGGTATGAAGTACACCGACGGCTTCACGCGCCCGCTCCCCAGCGTTCTCACCGGTGCCGGGATCGTCGCCAGCATGCTGCTGCTGTCCCAGGCCGCCAGGACCCTGCCCATCGGCACCGCCTACGGCGTGTGGGTGGGCATCGGGGCGGCCGGGGCGGCGGCGTTCGGCATGGCCGTGCTGGGGGAGCCGGCCACCGCCGCCCGGATCTTCTTCGTTTGCCTGCTGCTGGTCGCCGTGGTGGGGCTGAAGGCGACCTCGGGCCACTGAGCCCGGCCTATTCGCGGCGCGCGCCCTGCGGGACCACACCCCAGCCGGGGCCCGACGGCCCGCCCGTCGAGCCGCCGTCGGTCTCGTCGCCACCGCCCTCGCTCGTGCCGCCGTCGGTGGCGGTGCCGCCGTCGCCGGTCCCGCCGTCCGCGGTGCCGCCGCCGGTGGGGGACTCGCCGCCCGTGCTGCCGTCGGTGGTGCCGCCGTCGGTCTGGCCCTGGGTCTGCCCCTCGGGCGCGCTCGGGGTCTGCCCGGGCGTCTCGGTGCCGGTGTCCTGGCCGCCGGTGGAGGTGCTGCCGCCGTCGGTGGCGTCGCCCGTGGTCGGGTCGGCCGGCGGTTCGGTGGCGGGGGCCTGCGGGACGTCGGCGCCCGGCTGGAGCCTGAGGTCGAAGTCGGTGACCGGCTTGTCCTTCAGGGCGTCCCGGGTGAACTGGGCCCAGATCTCGGCGGGCGCCCCGCCGCCGTTGATGCGGTCCAGGCCCATCGCGCCGTACAGCGACTTGTGGGCGGCGGTGACCGGGTCCTGGCCCATGACGGAGACGACCGTGGCGAGGTCGGGGGTGTAGCCCGCGAACCAGGCCGCCGTGTCCTCCTCGGCGGTGCCGGTCTTGCCCGCGGCGGGTCGGCCCGCGGCCTGTGCGGCGGAGGCCGTGCCGTTCTGGACGACGCTGCGCAGGACCGAGGTGGTGGTGTCGGCGGCCTCGCGGCTCACGGCCTGCCGGGTGCGCCGCTCGGGCAGCGCGATGGGCGAGCCCTCCTTGGTGACCTTCTCGACCATCGTGTACGTGCCGTGCCGGCCGTGGTTGGCGAGCGTGGCGTACGCCTCCGCCATGTCGAGGACGCTGGCGGTGGCCGTGCCGAGTGCGATGGCGGGGCCGTCGGCGAGGTCGGGGGTGGTCTCGGGGACGCCGAGGTCGATCGCGGTCTGCTTGACCTTCTGGGGGCCGACGTCGGCGGCCATCTGCGCGTACACCGAGTTCACGGACTTGTCGGTCGCCTCGGTGACGGTGATGTCGCCGTAGGAGACCTGGTCCTCGTTCTCGGGGGCGTACGGGTCGCCGTCCCAGCCCTGGACGGTGCGCTTGTTGGTGCCGTCGTAGATCGTGTTCGGGGTGATCGGGCGGCCGTCCTGGGTCTGCGAGTCGTTCTCGACGGCCGAGGTGAACACGAACGGCTTGAAGGTGGAGCCGACCTGGAAGTCCCTGCGGGTGGCGTTCGGGGTGTACTGCTTGACGTAGTCGATGCCGTTGTACATCGCCACGACCCTGCCGGTCTTGGGGTCGACGGCGGCGCCGCCCGCGCGGACGTAGGTGTCGACCTTGTTGTTCTTCTTGTCCAGCTTGTCCATCAGTTGCTCGTTGACGGCCTTCACGAACGCGTCCTGCCTGGGCTTCTGGAGCGTCGTGGTGATGCGGTAGCCGCCGGCGTCGAGCCGGCTCTCGTCGATGATCTTGTTCTGGGTGAGGTAGTCCTTGACGGTCCGGACGATGTAGCCGCGCTGCCCGGACATGCCGGTGGACAGGGTGGACTCCTTCGGCACCGGGAACTTCATGCCGGCCCGCTTGGACTCGCTGAGCCAGCCCTTCTTGACCATGCCGTCCAGGACGTAGTTCCAGCGGGACTCGGCGGCCTTGCGGTTCTCGGGGTGGGCGACGACGTCGTACTGGCTGGGGGCGTTGACGAGCGCGGCGAGGTAGGCGGCGCGGGCCGGGTCGAGGTCCGTGGCGTCCATGCCGTAGTAGGCCTGGGCGGCGGCCTGGATGCCGTAGGCGTTGCGGCCGAAGTAGCTGGTGTTGAGGTAGCCCTCGAGGATGTGGTCCTTGCTCACCTCGCGGTCCAGCTTGATCGCGATGAAGAACTCCTTGGCCTTGCGCGTGAGGGTCTGGTCCTGGCGCAGGTAGTAGTTCTTCACGTACTGCTGCGTGATCGTGGAGCCGGACTGCTTGCCCTTGCCGAGGGCGGTGTTCCAGGCGGCGCGGACCATGGCCTTGGGGTCGACGGCGGACTCGGTGTAGAAGTCGCGGTCCTCGGCGGCCAGGATCGCGTGCTGGGCGTCCTTGGAGATCCGCGGGAGGGTGACGTTCTCCCGGTTGACCTCGCCGTCGCGGGCGATCACGGAACCGTCCGCGTAGAGGTACACGTTGGCCTGCTTCGTGGCGAGCGCGTTGGCCGGCGGGATCTTCACCAGCGAGTAGCCGAGGAAGAAGCCGCCGACCAGCAGCAGGGCGACGATGATGAAGGCGCCGAGCGTCATACGCCAGGTCGGGATGATCCGGCGCCAGCCGGTCCGCTTCGGTTTCCCGGCCGGCCGGGCCTGAGGCGTGTTCGGGTCGCCGTCCGCCTGCGGCTCTCTCGGTGCCCAGCCCGGTGTCGGCTGCTGCGGCTGAGGCTCGTCACTCATGTCGTGCACGGACTCCTGTTTCGCGTCGTACGTCGTTCCCGTACGTCTCTGCTCGCTCTTGCGCCCCTGTGATGAAGACTGTCCCATCCGGCGATCAGTTCCCTGACCGAGGGCCGTGTCGTGAGCCGTGTGGCGAGGCGGGCGGTGTGCGCGCGAGCCCGCGGGCGGGCGCAGGGTGAACCGCGCTGTTGCGCACGCCTGCCCGAATCGCGATCTTGCCTGCGCGACAGTCGCCCGAACCTGCGCGACATTCGCCCGAAGGGGGACACGACCGTGGATGCGACGGCTCGTACGCTCCGTCCCGGCCGGCACCGCCGCCATGCTGCTCGCCCTGGCCACGGGCGCCTCGGCCCACGCGGACGCAACGGATCGTACCGTCTGGGCCGGTGCGCACACGCCCGCAGCGCCTTTGCCGCCCCTCGAAATTGCGTGGCACGCGTGATCACCGCTCCACTAAGCTCCTGCGCTTCGGTGCCGGGCGGCGAGGAGGGCTGTGGATGTGGGCTCGGGACGGTTGTACGCGGCCGTCGCGGCGGGGGGCTTCAGGCGGTACGCGACCTATAAGGCGGCCACCGTGGCCGGGGTGTTCACCAACACGGTCTTCGGCCTCATCCTCGTCTACACGTACCTGGCGCTGTGGGACGAGAAACCGCATCTGGGAGGGTACGACCAGGCGCAGGCCGTGACCTATGTGTGGCTGGGGCAGTGCCTGTACGCGACGCTGGCCATCCAGGGCGGCGGCGCCGAGAAGGACCTGATGGAGCGCATCCGCACCGGCGAGATCGCCGTCGACCTGTACCGGCCGGCCGATCTCCAACTGTGGTGGCTGGCGGGCGACGTGGGGCGGGCGCTGTTCCAGATACTGGGGCGGGGCGTCATCCCGTTCGCGTTCGGCGCGGTCTTCTTCCCCATGGCGCTGCCGACGTCGGTCGTCCCCTGGGCGGCCTTCGTGGTCACGCTCCTGCTGGCGACGGTCGTCAGCTTCGCGATCCGCTACCTGGCGGCCCTGAGCGTGTTCTGGCTCATGGACGGCATGGGCGTCAACCAGGTCGTGATGATCACCGGGGTCTTCTTCTCGGGCATGGTGCTGCCGCTCAACGCCTTCCCGGGCGTGTTCGGCGACATCGTGCGGGTGCTGCCGTGGGCGGCGCAGATCCAGATGCCGGCGGATGTCCTGATGGGGGAGACCGACCCGCTCGGGGCGTTCGTCTTCCAGGCGGCGTGGGCGGTGGCGCTGCTGGCGGCGGGGCGGCTGTTGCAGTCGGCCGCGACGCGGCGGGTGGTGGTGCAGGGTGGGTGAGCGCAGTGTCCTGCTGGAGGGGCTGCGGGCCTACCGGTTGATCGCCGGGATGTGGGTGCGGTCCAGCATGACCTACCGCACCTCCTTCGTCGTCACGGTGTTCGGCAACCTGATGGTGACCGGCCTGGACTTCGTGGGGATCCTGCTGATGTTCTCGCAGGTCGACTCGCTGGGCGGCTGGTCACTGCCCGAGATCGCCTTCCTGTACGGGCTGTCGGTGACGGCGTTCGGGATCGCCGACCTGGTGCTCGGCTCGATGGACGTCCTGGGCGCCCGGATGCGCGACGGCTCGTTCGACATCCTGCTCGTGCGTCCCGCGCCGGTGCTCGCCCAGGTCGGCGCCGACCGCTTCGCGCTGCGCCGTCTGGGCCGGATCACCCAGGGCGCGGTGGTCCTGGGCTGGGCGCTGGTCTCGGTCGACGTCGACTGGAGTGCGCCGAAGGCGCTGCTGGTGCCGGTGATGGTGGTCAGCGGCGCGGCGATCTTCTCGGCGGTGTTCGTGGCGGGCGCGGCCTTCCAGATCTTCGCCCAGGACGCCGCGGAGGTGCAGAACGCGTACACGTACGGCGGGACCACGCTGCTGCAGTATCCGCCGACCGTGTTCGGGAAGGACCTGGTGCGCGGCGTGACCTTCATGCTGCCGCTCGCCTTCGTCAACTGGGTCCCGGCCGCCTATGTGCTGGACCGGCCGTACCCGATCGAGCTGCCGCAGTGGACGGCCTTCGCGTCGCCGCTGGTGGCGGTGGCCTGCTGTGCGCTGGCGGGGATGGCGTGGCGGGTGGGGCTTCGTTCCTACCGGAGTACAGGGAGTTGAGTTGACCGGGGTGGACAGCGGGCTGACAGGGATGGACGGCGGGGCGTCCGGGGTGGACGGCGGGTTCATCGAACTCGACGGCGTCGAGAAGGTCTTCGACGTGCGCAAGAAGACGGGCTTCATGAAACGGGAGCGGCGGCAGGTGCGGGCCGTCGACTCGATCTCCTTCCGCGTGGAACGCGGCGAGATGGTCGGCTACATCGGCCCGAACGGCGCCGGCAAGTCGACCACGATCAAGATGCTGACCGGCATCCTCACACCGAGCGCCGGCCGGCTGCGGGTCGCCGGCATCGACCCCTCCCGCGAACGCATGCGGCTCGCGCATCGCATCGGCGTGGTGTTCGGGCAGCGTACGACGCTGTGGTGGGACCTCCCGCTGGTCGACTCCTACCGGCTGATGCACCGCATGTACCGGATCCCGGACGCCCGTTACCGCGAGAACCTCGACCGTCTGGTCGAACTCCTCGACCTGGGCGACCTGCTGGACGTGCCGGTGCGCCAGCTCTCCCTCGGGCAGCGGATGCGCGGCGACATCGCGGCGGCACTGCTGCACGACCCGGAGGTGCTGTACCTCGACGAGCCGACCATCGGCCTCGACGTCGTGTCCAAGTCCAAGGTGCGGGAGTTCCTGCGGGAGCTGAACGCCGAGCGCGGCACGACGGTGCTGCTGACCACGCACGACCTGCAGGACATCGAGCAGTTGTGCAAGCGGGTGATGGTCATCGACCACGGGCGCCTGATGTACGACGGCCCGCTCGCCGGGCTGCACGAGGCGGGGGAGAGCGAGCGGACCCTGGTCGTGGACCTGGAGCGGGAACTGCCGCCGATCGACGCCCCGGCACCCGCCCGGGTCGTCCGGGTGGACGGTCCGCGGCAGTGGCTGGCGTTCCCGGCGGCGGAGTCGGCGGCGCCGCTGGTCGCGCGGATCGCGGCGGAGTACCCGCTGGTGGACCTGTCGGTGCGGGAGCCGGACATCGAGGCGGTGATCGCCAAGATGTACGCGGAGCGTGCGACCGCATAGTGTCCGGGACATGTAACTCGTAGGCTGCTTTACATGACCGACGACTCAGTCCCGGACCTCCGCGCCTCCGACGCCGACCGTGAACGGGTCGCCGAGATCCTGCGGGACGCCCTCGCGGAGGGCCGTCTCGACATGGCGGAGTTCGAGGAGCGGCTGGACGCGACGTACCAGGCGCGGACGTACGGGGAACTGGCGCCGATCACCCGTGACCTGCCGGCCGCGGGCGTCACGGCGCCCTCCGTGTCACTGACCAAGGAGCCCGCCGCCGGCTCGGACGGCCGGGACTGGTCCGGGCGGATCGTCGGCGGTGAGGGATCCTCGACGTGGGCCGCCGCCGTGATGTCCGGCTTCCAGCGCAAGGGGCACTGGACGATGCCCCGGCGGTTCACCTGCTTCGCCCTCTGCGGTGGCGGGGAGATCGACCTGCGCGAGGCGAGCTTCGCGGACCGCGAGGTCGAGATCAACGCGATCGCGATCATGGGCGGGGTGGACGTCATCGTCCCGCCCGGCGTCGAGGTCGTCGTCCGCGGCATCGGCATCATGGGCGGCTTCGACCACCAGGAGGAGGGCGTCCCCGGCGCCCCCGGTGCCCCGCGCGTCATCATCACCGGCTTCGCCTTCTGGGGCGGCGTCGGAGTCCAGCGAAAGCTGACCCGGGCGGAGAAGCAGCGGCTCCGGGAGGAACGCCGCCGCCAGCTGGACTGAGGCGCCTGCTGCCTGCGGGCAGTCGTGCCGCTGGGGCGGCACGGGTGGGCGCAGGCGGCACCCCGCAGCGCCGGGTTGCGCACCCACCCGCGCCCAGCACCGACGCCGGTGCTGGGCAGCTGGCAGCTCTACAGCTCCGCCGGCGCCGACCCCTTCAGGCTCTCCAGGTCGAACGCCTCCGCCATCCGCGCATACCCCTTGTCACTGGGATGCAGATGATCGCCCGAGTCGTAGTCGGACCGCAGCCGGCGCGGGTCGTAGGGATCACGCAGCGCCTTGTCGAAGTCGACCACCGCGTCGAAGACCCGCCCCGCCCGAATCTCCGCGTTGATCTGCTGCCGCACAGCCTCCCGCGCGTCCGAGTACCCCCGGTGCCCGCCGAACGGCATCAGCGTCGCCCCCACGACCTTCAGCCCCCGCGCATGCGCCTGCCCGACCATCGTGCGCAACCCGCCGAGAATCGCGTTCGGATCGGCGAGCCGCGGATTGCGCAGGATGTCGTTGACCCCGAGGTCGATGACGACGACCTTGACGTTCGTCCGCTCCAGCACGTCCCGCGCGAAGCGGTTCAGCCCGCTGGGGTTGTCCGCCGGCCGGCCCAGTCCGTCCGTGAGGACCCGGTTCCCGCTGATGCCCTGGTTGACGACGCTGTAGCGGGGCAGGTCCCGCCCGGCGGAGATCTCCGCGCGTAGCCTGTCGGACAGGACGTCGGTCCACCTGTTGTTGGCGCCGGCGGTGGAGGTGATCCCGTCGGTGAGCGAGTCGCCGAGGACGACGACCGTCCCCTCGGACTCGTTGCTCAGCACGTCCAGCGCGGTCAGGTAACGCCAGTACATGCTCTGCTCGGTGTAGGGCGCGCCCGTCGCGTCGGCCGTGTGGTCGCCCTGGGCGACGTAGGAGATCTGCCGGGCGTGCGGGTGGTACGTCACCGGGCCGGAACTGGTCGGCGTGTACGTGGTGATCAGGACGTCCGCGTCGGACGGGATGACGATGCGCACGGCGTCGCTCATCACCTGCCGGCCGGGCGGGATGACGACCGTCGGCCCGCCGTTGAAGGTCAGCTGCCGCATCGTGTCCGTCAGCGCGGCGGGCGTACCGCCGCCGGCGGCGACCGCGATCGAGGCCTGTGTGATGCTCAGCGGCGACTGGCCGTAGAGATTGGACAGTGTCACGCGGGCACTCGTACCGCCGACGCTGGTGTGGACGACGTTGCGCACCGAACGGTCCGCCATGCCGGTCGTCTCCGTGCCGGGCTCGGCCGCGGCCGGGGAGGTGGACCAGGTGCCGACCCAGGTGCCGGTGGAGGCAGGGGCGGCGTTGTTCGGAAGACGGCTGTCGGTGATGGCGTTCCGGCTCTGCGTGCCGTCGTCGGACGCCACTCCGACGTATATGGCGGTGGAAAGGGCCACGATTGCAGCGACCAGTCCGGCCAAAAGGGCGTAACCACGACCCCGGGTCATGCTGTGTAGTTCTCCTCGGGCGATGGGAGCCCCAGGCTCCGATCTGATGTGCCCATGATGCGTCATGGGCAGGGGGGAAGCTCACAGGACCCCCCGTGGCATTACCCCCTCCCGACAGACGTCGGGAACTCCTGCTCCGTTCCAGGAGTCGGTGAGGAAGGGACAATGTGTGCGGGATCACCAAGCGGGTGGAGCGGATGGAACGGACGAAAGTGGAAGAAAAGGGCGGGGCCCGGGGGCAGCATGCCCGCCCGGGTGCCGTCACGAACCGTGCGATGACAGCCTTCAGCCCGGCGGACGAGGAGAAACAGCGCGGCGTGCGCCGCATGAAACTCACCGCCACCGGGCTCCTGCTGTTCGTGGCCGTGGTCTACGTCCTCGCCAAGTGGGCCCAGAACTCCGGCGCCGGACCCTGGGCGGGCTATGTCGCCGCGGCCGCCGAGGCGGGCATGGTCGGCGCGCTCGCCGACTGGTTCGCCGTCACCGCCCTCTTCCGCCACCCCCTGGGCATCCCCATCCCGCACACCGCGATCATCCCCACCAAGAAGGACCAGCTTGGCGTCTCCCTCGGCGAGTTCGTCGGTGAGAACTTCCTCTCCGAGGACGTCGTACGGCAGCGGCTGCGCGCCGTCGGCATCGGCAGCCGCCTCGGCGCCTGGCTCGCCGTCCCCGAGCACGCCGACCGGGTCACGGCGGAGCTGTCCACCGCCCTGCGCGGCGCCCTGACGGTCCTGCGCGACTCCGACGTCCAGGCCGTGGTCGGCGAGGCCATCACCCGCCGCGCCAACGCTCAGGAGATCGGCCCCGGCATCGGCAAGATGCTGGAGAAGGTCGTCGCCGACGGCGGTCACAAACGGGTCGTCGACCTGGTCGTCACCCGCGCGCACGACTGGCTGGTCCTGCACCGCGACGAGGTGATGGACGCCGTGGAGGGCGGCGCCCCCGGCTGGACCCCGCGCTTCGTCGACCGGAAGGTCGGCGAGCGCGTCTACAAGGAACTGCTGCGCTTCGCCACCGAGATGCGCGACATGCCCGCCCACCCCGCGCGCGGCGCCCTCGACCGCTTCCTCACCGACTTCGCCTCCGACCTCCAGTCCGACACCGACACCCGCGCCCGGGTCGAGCGGCTCAAGGGCGAGGTGCTGGGCCGCGGCGAGGTCCAGGACCTCATCGCCAGCGTCTGGACGGCCGTACGGTCCATGATCGTCGCGGCCGCGGAGGACGAGCGCAGCGAGCTGCGGCTGCGCGTACGGGCCTCCCTGCTGTCGCTGGGTTCCCGGATGGCGGCCGAGCGCAAGGTGCAGGACAAGGTCGACAAGTGGGTGGAGGGCGCGGCCGTGTACGTCGTCACCACCTACCGCAAGGAGATCACCTCCCTCATCACGGACACGGTGGCGAGCTGGGACGCCGAGCACACCACGAAGAAGATCGAGGCGAACATCGGCCGCGATCTGCAGTTCATCCGGATCAACGGCACGGTGGTCGGCTCGCTCGCCGGCCTGCTGATCTACACGGTGTCGCACGCGCTGGGGGCGTGAAGGGCGCAGGCGTGAGCGGTGGGACGTGACGCACCGGTGGCGTCAGGTGTCAGGGCGTAAGCAAAACCGCTCAGGGCACTCGAACCGGGTTCTTCTCGATGAGGAGGGAGCCCATGACCACCGCCGCACAGGCCGGGACCGGCCGAACCGTGACCACCGACATCCCCGCCCGCCTCGACCGCCTCCCGTGGTCACGCTGGCACTGGACGATCGTCATCGGCCTCGGCACCGTGTGGATCCTCGACGGCCTCGAAGTCACCGTCGTGGGCAACATCGCCAGCCGCCTGTCGGAGCCCGGCAGCGGCCTGCCCATCACCTCCGGCGAGGTCACCGGCCTCGCGGCCGCCCTGTACGTGGCAGGAGCCTGCTCGGGAGCGCTCTTCTGGGGCCGCCTGACCGACAAGTGGGGCCGCAAAAGACTCTTCATGATCACGCTGGCGGTCTACCTCGGCGCCACCGCCCTGACCGCGATCGCCTTCGACACCTGGTGGTTCTTCCTCTTCCGCTTCCTCACCGGCTTCGGCATCGGCGGCGAGTACGCGGCCATCAACTCCGCGATCGACGAACTGATCCCCAAGGAGTACCGCGGCCGCGTCGACCTGATGATCAACGGCAGCTTCTGGCTGGGCGCGGTCGGCGGCTCCCTCCTCTCGATCGTCGCGCTGGACACGGACATCTTCGCGGCGAACGTCGGCTGGCGCCTCACCTTCGCGCTCGGCGCGGTCCTGGCCCTGGTGATCCTCCTGGTCCGCCGGCACGTCCCGGAAAGCCCCCGCTGGCTGCTGATCCACGGCCGCGACGACGAAGCGGAACGCATCGTCTCCTCGATCGAGCGGAAGGTCGAGCAGGAGATCGGCGAACCGCTGCCGCGTCCGGACGGCGAGATCACCATCCACCAGCGCCGCAGCGTCTCCTTCCTGGAGATCGGCCGCACGGTCTTCTCCGACTACCGCCGCCGTGCCGTCCTCGGCTTCTCCCTCTTCATCGGCCAGGCCTTCCTCTACAACGCCATCACCTTCGGCTTCGGGGCGATCCTGACGACGTTCTTCGACGTCCCGAGCGGCAACACCGGCTACTACTTCGCGGTCATCGCGCTCGGCAACTTCTTCGGCCCGCTGCTGCTGGGCAAGCTCTTCGACACGGTGGGCCGCCGGGTGATGATCTCCGGCACATATGTGCTGTCCGGCCTGCTCCTGTTCGGCACGGCCTGGCTCTTCGACCAGGGCTCCCTGAGCGCGAGCACGCTGACGGCATGCTGGTGCGCGGTGCTGTTCTTCGCCTCGGCGGGCGCGTCCAGCGCCTACCTGACGGTCTCCGAGGTCTTCCCGATGGAGACCCGCGCCATGTCCATCGCCTTCTTCTACGCCATCGGCACGGCAGCCGGCGGCATCAGCGGCCCGCTCCTGTTCGCCGACCTCACCGGCACGGGCAAGGTCGGCGACACGGTCCTCGCCTTCCAGATCGGCGCGACCCTGATGTGCCTGGCGGGCCTGGCGGCGGCGATCCTCGCGGTGCGTGCGGAACGGCGTTCCCTGGAGGACATCGCCACGCCGCTGACGGCGGCGGCCGATGAGAAGGCGGGCCCGACGGGGCGAGGTGAGGGACGCGGCGACTCCACCTCCGCCTCGGGCTCCGGCTCCGGCTCTACGGGGTCGAGGACGGCGACGGCGTAGGGGTGCGTGACCTCCGGCTGGGGGTGGCCTCGGCTGTCCCGGGCTGGGGGCGGCGACGGTGTGGCGCGCCGCCTTTGGCTGGGGGTGGCCTCGGCTGTCCCGGGTTGGGGGCGGCGACGGTGCGGCGCACCATCTTTGGCTGGGGCAGCCTCGGCTCTCCCAAGCCGCGGGCGGCCGTGCCGACTTAGCTGCGGGCAGTCGTGCCGCTTGGAGCGGCGCCCGTCCCACAGAAAGCGGCACCCCGCCAGCGCGGGTGAGCGACCCCACCCGCGCCCGGGCTACCGCCCCAGCACCTTCGCAACGTGCCGGACGCTACTCGGCCCCACCCCGCCGCACCCGATCCCGCCGCCGCAGCAACAGCAACCCACCCGCGACAGCGGAAACCCCCGCCGCGGCGGCCCAGCCGACCAGATCCTCGGCGCCCGTAGCAGCCAGGTCACGATCCCCAGCGGGTGAGGCCGAGGCGCTCACGGCCCCCTGCGGCCGCGCACCCCCACCCGAGGCAGCCCCGGACGGACCCGCACTCGGCGCCGCCCCCGAACCCGCCCCCTCCACCCGCTCCCGATCCCGAGTAAAGGCCAGCGTGCCAAAGCCAAGCTGGTCGTAACCCCCACTGTTGGGCCCGTAATCCCCGCCCCCACCCTCAGGCGCAGCCTTGGCCGCCGCACGCGTCACATACGACGCCGACAGCCCCCGCCGCTTGGTGTAGTGGTTCGCGATCACCGCCCAGATCGGCCGAGTCATGGCCGGATTCACACCCGCGGCCTCGCTCGCGGTCTCACTCCCCGACCACCCTCCGATCGCCCCCTTCTTCCGCGTGTTGGCCGTATACGTCACATCCCCGCCCAGACTCCACTTCGCCACGTACTGCGCCCCCTTGAGGAACCGGCTGTCGTCGTACCCGTACAGATCGATCCCCTGGTTCCACGCCATCTCGCACACCGTGCCCATCAGCCCGACGCCGAGCAGCGCGTGCCCCTGGTCCCGCCCGGCCTCGACCCACTCGGCGAGCCCGTCGTCGTGCACGACGGGAATGGCGTGCTTGACGGACCCCATGCCGTCCCCGTGCTTGAAGTACTCCACGGCCCGGTCGACCACGGCACGGTCGTCACAGAAGATGCCGGTGGCGAGCACACAGGCGATGGCCGTCAGGTCCCAGTTGGGCCAGTAGTTGGTGACCACGGCGCCGTTGTGGCGGGTCAGGAAGTCGTCGCTGAGCGGATGGAAGACGTTCCGCATCACCTCCTGCGCACGCGCGAGCTCGAAGTCACCGTGATCGCGTACGAGTTCGGCGGCGTTGGCGAACTGGTAGCCGTACAGCCCGGCGGCCAGGAACCGGTCGGCGGAGCCCTGGATCGACGTCAGCTTCCCCGACCAGGCGTTGAGGATCGCCACCGCGGTATCGGCATGCGCGGTCTCGCCGCTGACGTGGTACCGCAGGGCGTTCTGGTAGGCGGCGTGGATGTCGTTGTAGAGGACCGCGTAGTTCTGGGGCGAACCCGCCCCCCGATACACCGTGGCCTGAGGATTGGCCCGCCAGCCGCTCTGCGCGTGCCGGTTGGCGGTGAGCTTGGCGAACCCGGCCGTATAGGGTCTGGCGCCCGCCTTCACCTTGGCCGCCATACGGTCCAGGTCGGTACGGGTGTGCAGCAGCCCGGGGTGAGCGAAGGCCGCGTCGGCGGCGGAGGCCGGGGCCGCCAGCGCGGTCGTACCGACGCCCACGCCGACACCGGCGGCTCCGGCTGCCGCGCCCGCGGCCTTCAACATGCTCCGGCGGCTGATCTGTCGTGTCACGTTGTCGTACCTCAGCGTCGTAAGTCGCGTTCCTGTGGGGACGGTGAGGAGACGCCCGGACGGCGCAGCGATAACAAAAACTGGGCTATAGTTGATCTGCATCCGGTCGCCGGAACTCCGGCAGACGGACGATGCGTTGGTGGTCCAAGGAAAGACGCCCCGCTTCCTGCGGGGAGATGCAGGTGCAAGGCCTGCCCGGCGCTCAAGACAAGAACCCCGGCCCTGGGTTTCAGGGCCGGGGTTCTTCGCTGTGTGCTGTTCTCTGCCGTGCGCGCGACACGCCCCGGACGCCGAAGGCCCGGAGCGCGGCCCGACTCACCGGAGCGCGGCCCGCCTCAGCCGCGCCGGTCGGCGACAACCCAGGACGTCAGACCCACGGCCCCCGCCACCCCGAACACGGCAGGCCAGGCACCCACCTTCTTGGCCAGCGGATGAGACGCGGCGAAGGCGGCGCCATACGCGGCCGACAACGCCCCCGCGGCCACCCCACCGGCCTGCTGCCGCCACTGCCGCGCGGCCGCGGCCCCGGCGACGGCGAGCACGACCCCGCCGAGCGGCCGCTGCCGGGTCCAGCGGGCCACGCCGTACCCGCCCACGAGCCCGCTCGCGGCGATCACCGCACTGGGAACCTTCGCCATACCTGCCTCCTGGTCCTGCTCCTGCTCTTGCTCCTGCTTCCGCTGCGCCTGCCCGCCGGCGATCCCTGAGGCTAACTCCCGAGGTCGGGGGCGCACGCGCCGGGGCGTATGAAGGCGCGTTGCCCAACGGCATCCGAACCTGAGTCGAGGCTTGTCAAGTTTCCGGCTCCGAGCTATATAAGAAGGCGAAGAACGTAGGGCATCGCACCGACAGAGCCTGAAGAGAGGAGTGACCAGTGATGCTCATGCGCACGGACCCCTTCCGTGAACTCGACCGGCTCACCCAGCAGGTCTTCGGCCCCGCCACGCGCCCGTCGGCGATGGCGATGGATGCCTACCGCTCAGGGGACGAGTTCTTCGTCCACTTCGACCTCCCCGGCATCGACCCCGAGACGATCGAGCTGGACGTCGAACGCAACGTCCTGAACGTCCGAGCCGAGCGCAGGTCCCCCGCCCCCGAGGGCGCCGAGCTGCTCGTCGCCGAGCGTCCCACCGGCAGCTTCACCCGCCAGCTCTTCCTCGGCGACACGCTGGACACGGAGCGCATCGACGCCTCGTACGAGGCCGGCGTGCTGACCCTGCGCATCCCGGTGGCCGAGCAGGCCAAGCCGCGCCGCATCCAGATCACGGGCGGCGACAGCCGCAAGCAGCTCAGCGGCTGACGGCACGGCACTCACCTACCCACGCATCCACGAGGGCTGTCCCGAGGACCGAGGACGTCCCACCCGCGGGACAGCCCCGCCCCACCCCCACCCCGCGTCGCCGGTGTCGTAACCCGGCGGCGCGCGACGCAGGACCGGATACGGAGGAAGACCCGCACATGAGCGTGACGACGGTGCCCAGTGTGACGACTGCTCTCACGGCCCCGAAGACCCTGATCCCCGCCCCGCCGCGCAACCACGACACCCGAGGCGACGACAACGCCTGGACCCGACTGATCGAAGCGGTGCGGGAATCGGGCCAGTACCCCACCAGGTCGGAGGCGGAACGGGTCACCCGTATCGTCCTGTCCGCCCTCGGCGGTCATGTGATCGGCGACGAACGGGTCGACCTCGCCCGTGCCCTGCCCGAAGAGGCCGCCCGGGTGGTCGCCTCCCAGATCCCGGCCACGCGCCGGCTGACCGCCGCGGAGTTCGTCGACTCCGTCGCGGCCCGTATCGAGGGAGCGACCCCCGCCACGGCCCGCTGGGACGTCAGCTCGGTCCTGAGCGTGCTGCCGCCCCTGGTCGGCGACGACCTGGTGACCCGCATCCTGGCCCAGCTCCCGGCCGGCTACGCCCTCCTGTTCGGCCGAGCGGACCTGAGCCCGGCGTCGTAGGCTTCTGAACCGCGTACGACGGCCACCGCCGAGGCCGACGGTGGCCGTCGGGCAGATGGCCAAGCCGCCGACAGGAGCCGCCACTTGACCCGCACGAGGTCCGCGACCCTCACCACCCCCGACGGCACGTACCTCGCCCACAGAGACCACCACCCCGCCGGGGAACCCGCCGCCACGTTCCTCCTCCTGCACGGCCTGGCAGGCCACCAGGGCGAGTGGGACACGCTCGCCGGGCAGCTGTCGGCCGACGGCCACCGCGTGGTGACGTACGACGCCCGAGGCCACGGCGCCAGCACCCGCACCCCGGCGACCACGACCCGCGCGGCCCATGTCCAGGACGCCGTAGCCCTGATCGAGGAACTCGGCCTGGCGCCCGTGACCCTGCTGGGCCAGTCCCTCGGCGGCCACACGGCCATGCTGCTGGCCGCGGCACACCCCCACCTGGTGAACTCCCTGATCCTGGTGGAAGCGGGCCCGGCGGGCCCGGCCCCCGACCTCCCCGCGCAGATCGCGACCTGGCTGGACAGCTGGCCGACCCCCTTCAAGTCCCTCGACGAGGCGGAAGCCTTCCTGGGACACGAGGCCTGGGCGAGAAGCCTGGAGAAACGAGAAGACGGCTGGTATCCGGGGTGGGACCGCACCACGATCATCGACACGGTCGCCGAACTGGCCACCACGGCCTACTGGACCGAGTGGTCCCGCATCACCTGCCGCATCCTCCTCATCCAGGGCGAACACGGCACGATGCGCTCCGACGAACCGGCCACGATGCTCACCCACCGCCCGCACACCCGGCTCACCCGCATCCCCGACGCGGCCCACGACGTCCACCTGGACCAGCCGGACCGTCTGTACGAAGCGATCAGGGCCTTCATCGGCTGACCCTTGACCTCAACCAAACTCGAGTTCCTACGTTGATCGTGTCCAGGCAACCACGGGAGGGGAACGCGTGAGCGCGCACACGAAGGACCAGGACCTCAAGGAGTACACCCACGACGAGCTGGCCGCCCAGCCGATCGGCGCATGGACGGGCCAGGCCTACCGCCTGGTGGTAGGAGCCCTGCGTGCCCAACTGGCGGTGGAGGGCCTCACCCAGCCCCACTGGTGGACCCTCAACCACGCGGCCGGCGCCCCCGGTTCATGGACCCGCACGACCCTGACCGACCGCCTGACCCCTTACGGCGACCTGAACACCGACTTCGACGAGGTATACGACGGCCTGATCGCCCGAGGCTGGCTCACGGAGGACGCGACGGGCGCCATGACCCTGACCGAGGAGGGCGAGGCCGGCCGCCTCCGTGCCCGAGAACGCAACCTCCGCGTCCACGAGCAAACCCACCAGGGCGTCCTGCCCGCCGACTTCGTGGTGACGGTCAACGTCCTGCGCCGGATCGTCGCCAACCTGGGCGGCAACGGAAACCTTCCCGACGACGGGAAATAGTTCGACAGCGCCCCGTCTCCCCGCCCATCCTTCGGTGGCGCACCAGCGCCCCCAACCCGCCCGAGGGAGACGGCCGTTGAACCCCGCCATCCGTCACATCACTTTCGACTGCACCGGAGAGCCCTACGAACTGGCGCGTTTCTGGTCCGAGTTGCTCGGCCACCCGATCTCCGACGAGGACAAGCCCGGCGACCCCGAGGTACTGATCGAGTTCCCGAACGGCGCCCCCGGCCTCCTCTTCGTAAGCGTCGAGGAGGACAAGGCAACCAAGAACCGCATCCACTTCGACCTGCAGCCCACAGGCCGCACCCGCTCCGAGGAGGTCGAACGCGCCATGACCCTCGGCGCCCGCATCCTGACGGACCGCACCCTCCCGAACGGCAGAGGCTGGGTCGTCATGGCCGACCCCGAGGGCAACGAGTTCTGCGTCGAACGGGGAGAACTGGATCCGGTGGAGGACCGGATGGAGGACTGACGGGTCCCGGCGTACGACAACGGCGGCGGCCGGAAGAGACGAGGACGCTCAGTCCAGCGATATCCCCACGCCCGGTAAGGGGCCTGCGGCCTGGCTGCTGCTTTGCAGAGCTGTCAAGTTCATGGCAAGCTACCGAACGATGATCGACGTCTCTATTCGGCTCGCGAATAGACGTCTGGTAAATGGGGGGATAATGCTTAAGTCCAAGTTCGCCCGCGCGGTAGCAGGGGCTGCAGGTGCTGCCGCGATGGTTGTCGCGACAGCGAGTCCGGCCTTTGCCGCAAACATGCGGGTAGAAACTATCCGCGGCTACATGACTTTCACTGACGACGGTGACGTCTTCAAGCTCTGCGACACTCTGGCGGATGGCAAGGGTGTGTACGGCGCGGTTTTCTACAACTCGTACATCGCCACTAACGGCTACCAAAGAGTGATGACGATGTCCGACGGCGGTGACGCCGGATGTGGCAGTAAGGGTCACAACATCGGAAACGGTGGCAGCTATACGTTCGTTATGTGCTGGGGGCGGTATCCGACTGGTCCGTTTGAGAACGAGTTGAGTTCTCCCTGTGACTCTACTGGCGAGTTCAACGAGTAGTAGCCGGCTGGTCTTTCGTGAGGGGTCGTCGGCTTACCGACGGCCCCTATTCGGTTTGAGGAGCGCCTCGTGGATGTCGGCCCGTCTTTCCCAGCGCACCCGGAGACGTCGGAAGCCATGCAGCCAGGCGAACGTGCGCTCTACCACCCACCGGTAGACACCCAGTCCGCTGCCCTGGGGTGTGCCGCGGCGGGCGATGACGGGCAGGATTCGGCGGGCATCAACCTTGTCGCGGTAGAGGTCGTGGTCGTAGCCGCGGTCGGCGAACAGTGAGTCAGGCTTGCGGCGGGGACGGCCGACCCGGCCGCGGACTGGCGGGATGGCGTGGAGCAGCCGCAGCTAGCTGGGTAACGTCGTTGCGGTTGCCTCCGGTGAGGATGACTGCGAGAGGAGTGCCGCGCCCGTCGGTGATCAAATGGTGTTTGGAGCCGGCCCGGCCCCGGTCGACGTGCCTCATGCAGTCGTTGCCAGACTCCGGAGTCATTCCAGTCTCGTAGTCGTCTCCAACAGGTCATGCCCGACCCGAAGCCCATCTCGTGGGCAGGTACTCGCCTGAACGCCGGTGGGCCGCCCGTACAGGATGCCGCAGAGAACCTTCCGATCCGGCACGGGCTTGCGTCCCGGGTACCGGAACCGCCGTTGCTTGCGCGGCAGCAGCGGTCCGATCCGTTCCCACAGCTCATTCGACACGATCCATGGTGAAGCCCCCATGGGATCAGAATGCCCAGCCCACCCTGCGGACACCACGGCCAGGGCCAAGGCGCCTCACTGCGTTGACCGTTGTTAGCCGGAATGCGACATCACCCGTGAAGGGCAAGGGTGCAGTCGCGGATCTGCCAGCCACCTCTCGATGAGGCCTGCTGGACTGATCGCGAAACGCGCTGCCTTTCACAGGACGGGACGCCATGCAGGCAACCACTACCGCTTCAGTCAACGGCAAACTCTTACCCCCTCGGTCCCCGCTGATGGGGTGGCTGGCCGTGGTCTCGGTGATGCTGGGAATCTTCGTCATCGTCACCACCGAGATCCTGCCGATCGGTCTACTGACCTCGATCGGATCCAGTTTCACCGTCTCGGACGGGATGGCTGGACTGATGATGACCATGCCGGGCTTCCTGGCAGCGATCGCCGCTCCACTGGTCACCGTGGCCACGGCACGCTTCGATCGCCGACTGATGCTGTGCGTCTTCATGCTCTTGCTGGCACTGGCGAACTTCCTTGCCGCCGCGGCACCCGATTACTGGCTCGTACTGACCTCCCGGATCATGGTCGGGATCACGATTGGCGGCTTCTGGTCGATCGGAGCCGGGTTGGCGGAACGACTGGTGCCGCCGGCCTCGGTCGGCAGGGCAACTGCTGTGATCTTCTCTGCCGTCCCGTTGGGATCCGTCCTCGGCTTGCCGACGGGCACCCTCATCGGAGATCTCGCTGGATGGCGAACGGCCTTCACCGTCATGGGAGTTCTGACGGTCGGCGTACTGGTCATGCTGCTCTTGTTCGTGCCGCCACTTCCTCCGGTCCAGGCCACACGGCTGGGCGTGCTCAACGGCATGCTCCGCAGCGTCAACACTCGCTTCGCACTCCTGCTGACGTTCCTTGTTGTGCTGGCTCACTTCGGCACCTACACCTACGTGACACCATTTTTGGAACAGGTCACCCACGCCAGCGGTGTTCTGATCACTACATTCTTGCTGCTCTATGGTGCCGCTGGCATCCTCGGCAACTTCCTGGGCGGCGCCTGGGTGGCCCGATATCCGCGGACCGTCTTCGGGCTCGCGGCCGCCCTGATCGCCGCGGTGACCCTCCTGCTTCCAGCGTTGGGCCGCTGGGAGACCGGCGCAGTGATGCTGCTGATCGTGTGGGGCATCGCGTATGGCGCCGTACCAGTCGCGTCGCAGACCTGGTTCTCCAAGGCGGTACCGCACGCCCCGGAAGCGGCATCCGTCCTGTTCACCGCCTCTTTTCAGGCAACGATCTCGATTGGTGCACTCGTAGGGGGAGTCATCCTGGACCGCACCTCTCCGTCCGCGCTCATGTTGCTAGGTGGTTGCACCGCAGTGCTCATGGTCCTGGCAGTAGGGGCACGCCCCGTCGGGCCGGACTGCAACGAGCGGTCCTGAACACACGGAGATTCGTCCACGGATGCTTCTGTCGAACGCTGAGCGCATGGCCCTCGACCTGGCTTCCGCTCGGTCAGCCACTGACCACTCGGCTCAGGACGGCTGGCCGACGCCGGGTGGGACCGCACCACGATCGTCGATACGGTCGCCGAACTGGCCATCACGGCCTACTGGACCGAGTGGTCCCGCATCACTTGCCCCACCCTCCTCGTCCAGGGCGAACACGGCACGATGCGCCCCGACGAACCGGCCACGATGCTCACCCACCGCCCGCAGCCCCGGCTCACCCGCGGGGAGAACTGGATCCGGTTGAGGGCCGGGTGGAGGACTGACGGGTCCCGGCGTACGACAACGGCGGCGGCGGAAGAGCCGAGGACGCTCTCAGCTCAGACCGAGCCCCAGCACGTCCGCCCATCCGCTCCACGATCAGGCCTTCCATGCGCTCCCCACCCCTCAGAAAGCCAGCGGACGGTCAATGCCAGGGAGTAGTAGATCCATTATCGCGGTCCAGGGAGGCGCCTGTCGCCGTTCTCCAGAATGATCTTTACACCCGATATGCGCCCGTAAGGTTTCCGGCGACGGGCACAACGCCCCCCACCAGGACGGGAGTTGAGAGTGACGCACGACGTTGCCGCGCTGAGGGAGGAACTCACGGCCATGGCCGTAGCCGATCACGGGTCTTCGGCCCACGCGAACAGCGATGACCCCGCCGAGCAGCTGGCGTGGCGCCGGCTGACCGCACGGCACGGTGACCGGCTCAGCGAGATCATGGACGAGTACGGCTGGCCGACGGCGGAACTGGTCGGCGAGGAGGCCGCCCGCGCGGCATGGCTGATCGCCCAGCACGCCGACCGGCAGCTCGACGTCCAGCGACGCGCCCTCCACCTCATGCAGCAGGCGGTGTCGGCAGGCTCGGCCGGCCCCCGCGAGCTGGCCTTTCTACGCGACCGCACCCGGGTCAACGAGGGCCGCAAACAGATCTACGGCACACAGATCGCCGGCGTGAAGGACGGGGCACCGGTTCCGTGGCCCTGCGAGGAACCCGACCGCGTGGACGAACTCCGCGCGGAAGTCGGCATCGAGCCCTTCGACGAGTACGTCGCCAAGTTCTCTACGACCTGAGGCCGGGCAGTCCCCGGCGGGCGCACCGAGCGCCTGCGCCAAGGCTCTTCGGGTAGCGCCGGGAGCCACCGAAACGGAACCCGGACATCCAGGAACACGTGTACGAAAAGGTCTCGCCGCGCGTGGCTGGAGGTGACAGGATCCCTTCAATCGGCCTGCTGAAGGCCTGAGTTGGGGGATTTACATGAGAAACGGGAGCTACAGACGTGCCACGGCGCTGGCTCTGGGGGTGACGTTGCTGGCCGCACTGCCGTCCGCCGCGACCGCTCATGCCGCGGACAGCGCAGCCGCCCGGACCACGGCCGAGGCGGACCGCACCGTGGATGCCGAGACCACCGATGACTTCGCCACCCTCGCGGATGCCGTTCTGACCAGACGGACCTCCGCACTCCTGGACGGATCTCAGGCAGCCCGCCGTGCCACCGCGGCGCTGCCGCTGAAGGGCGAGGTGCACGTCACCAGCGGGCTGGCCCGCGCCGAGGACACCGCGACAGACGTCCTGCGTGACCGCAGAGCGCGGCTCGCCGCCCTGGACGAGGCCTACACGGCGGCCGAGACCGAGGTCGACGTGGACGAGGTGCGGGTGACCGGCGACCGGGCCACTGCTCAGGTCACCGAGACGACGATGCTCACCTACAAGAAGATCGAGGGCGAGGAGCCGCCGACCACTGGCTTCCAGGCGAGGCACGAGCTGACCTTCGTGGCAGCGCCGGACGGCACGTGGGAGCTGACCGGATTCACGCCTCTCGACGAGGAAGGGCCGGCCGCGGTCAACTCGGTGGTGGACACCGCCGGGGACAGCGGCCCCACGTCCGCCGGCGCGGCGGAGGAACCGATCGACGAGGGCGGCGAGCCGGAAACCGACGGCCCCGCACCCCAGGAGACCAAGGCGGGCAGCACCCAGCCCACCGTCCAGGCCCAGGCCAAGGTCAGCGCCACCGCGAGCTACAACTACACCGCCATGGCGAAGTACGCGGAGAAGCACTGGAAGAACTACAACTCCAACTACCGCAAGTTCAACGACGTCGGGGGCGACTGCACCAACTTCATCAGCCAGGCGCTGCGGGCGGGCGGCTGGAAGAACGACACCGGCTGGTACAAGAGCTACAAGAACTGGTGGTACAACTCCTCGAACCAGACGACGTCCTGGATCAACGTCAACTACTGGGCGTCCTTCGCTTTGCACAGCGACCGGGCCTACAACCTGGACAACGTGTACAAGCTGGGGATCGGGGACATCCTCCAGATGGACTTCAGCGGCAACCGGTCCAAGGACCACTCCATGATCACCACGTACAAGAGCAACGGAGTGCCCTACCTCACCTACCACTCGACCAACACGTACCGGAAGTCGGTGAAAAGCCTTGTGGCGCAGTACCCGCGCGCGACGTATTACGCCTTCCGCACCTGACGGGAGCGGACACCGCTCATGGCGGCGTCGCGCCGGGCTGCTCATGGCGGTGCTCTGCGCGGTACTGCTCACCGCCTGTGGCGTCGGGGACGACTCCGCGTCCGCGAAACCCGACCTGGCGGACCAGGACCGTTTCCTGCACGACTACGTAGAGTTCCTCAACACATCGGACGAGGACGGGCTGGCCGGTCTGCTCGACGCCCATCCCCAGGGCTCCAAGGACGCCCGCGCCCGGATCAAGGAGTACGGCGGACAGGACTGGGACGTTCGGTGGACGCGTGCATCTGACTTCGCGGGCGTATGGAAAGTGGATATCACCGGCACCGCAGGTACCAAGAACCGCCCCGTCCGCGTCACTGAGACCATCACCTGGGAGAAAGCGCACTGGTTGATGGCCCCGCTCCCGGGTGTCGTACCGACCCCACCGGACGCGGCGGGGACCGAACCGCCCGGGTGAGCGCAACCGAGCCCCGCCGTTTCGCCCAAGAGGCGTCGGGGGCTTGAGCAGGACAGCGATAGTGCCTTCTGAACTGGAACGACAGGGCTTCTCCAAGGCTCCTGTCGTTCCAGTAGGAAGGCACTTCTTGCTCTGCGCACGAGTGGCTCCGCGCACCCACGGCTACCACCACTCACCAGCCACCCGGCGACGGTCCCGCACCCCGCCCCAATCGGCCCCGCCGCCTCACCCCCGGAACCGCCAACCTCGGAAGAACCGGGCGGCCGTGAGTACGTCACAGCCAACGTGATGGGTACAGACCTGGTTTGCTAGGCCAGCGACTTGTGCAACGCCTCAACCAGCGACGCCGCCCGAACATCGTCGGGCCCTCCGATGATGTGGTTCATCACGTAGCCGAAGGCGATGCCGTGCTCCGGGTCGGCGAAGCCGAGTGAGCCACCTCGACCGGTGTGGCCGAACGACTTCGGACCGGCCATGGCATTGGTCTCAGTGGGCAACATGTAGCCCGAACTGAATCGGCTCGGCACCAACATCACCTGATCGACCCCGCTGACCTGCTCCGCGGTCGCGAGCGCAAGGGTCCCAGGACTGAACAGACGCACGCCGTCCACCTCACCGATCAGCGCGGCGTACATACGCGCCAGTCCGCGCGCGGTGCCGATTCCGTTGGAGGCCGGGAGCTCCGCAGCCTGCACCTCGGGCGAGTTGAAGTCGATCTCAGCCGGATCTGTGACGGCGAACGCCCTGTTGCTGAGCGAGTTCGGATCGCCCCAGGCAGCAACCAGGTCGCGGAGTTCATCGGGGATCGACTCCGGGGGAGCGGCGGTGAGGTCGACCTCGGGCTGCTTGTACTCCATCCTGCTGACCCGTTTGCGTTCGCTCGAAGGCAGCCCGATGAAGAAGTCGAGCCCCAGAGGAGCCGCGATCTCTTCGGCGAAGAAGCGCCCCGGCGTGCGGCCCGACACCCGGCGGATCACCTCACCGACCAGCCAGCCCCAAGTTCTGCCGTGATATCCGTGCGCGGTTCCCGGCGCCCACACCGGACGCTGAGCAGCCAGTGCGGCCACCATCGGCTCCCAGGCCAAGGCCTCGGACAGTGGCACCGGCCGGTCCAGAGCGACCAGGCCGCCCTGGTGAGCCAGCAGCCAACGCACCGGAAGATCCATCTTGCCGTTCGCGGCGAACTCCGGCCAGTACTCGGCCACCGGAGCGTCCAGGTCCAACGTGCCGCGCTGGACCAGCAGATGGGCCGCAGTCGCCGTCGCCCCCTTGGTCGCTGAGTAGACGAGCTGCAGAGTGTCCCGCGCCCACGGGCGACCGGTGTCGACGTCGGAGACCCCACCCCACAGGTCCACCACCGGCCGGCCATCGCGATACACAGACACCGCTGCTCCGATGTCCCCGTGCCGGGCGAAGTTCGCTGCGAACGCCTCACGCACCGGTTCGAACCCGGCCGCGACCTCACCGTGGATCGTCGTCATGCCGTCCATCCTGGCGTGCTGCGGTGTGCTCCGAGGAACAGTTATTGCGGGAGACGCCCCGTGTCAGGGCTATCAACTGAGCAGCGACAGACCAGGCATGTTCGGGTGCCGCAGGAACTGCCCACCGCCCCACACGTGCAGCGTGAACGGCTCAGGCCCCGGTCGGCCCGCGCCATCGAAGGCGTCCAGAACTCCCTCGACGCGTTCCCACAACTTCACCGGGCCGCCCTCACGTACATCCCAAACACCGTCGCCAGGCGTGAGAGTGGCTGCGGAGCCACTCACGACGTCGACCAGGTGTACCACCTCGTCAACCTTGACCAACTGGGCTCCTGAAACGGCACATTGTGCGAGAAACCGCAGATGGAACGCCTCCTCCGTCGCGGCCATGAGGCGCTCCGGGCCGTGCCGGGCCGTCCTGGGCTTGTCCGGCAGGCCGGCGGACCAGTGGGCAGGGTTGCCGAACGACGGTGCGGCATGGGTTCGGGCAGCCATGAATGAGACCGTGCCCGGCAGCAGCGCCCCCTCCGCCGTGCCGTCCCCGGCGACGGTCAGCAGGACACGGGCGTACCCGTAAAGCCATCCCGACAGGGTGAGCAGGATCTTTCCGCCTGGCCGAGTCTGGGAGAGCAGTGCGGGCGGGACGGCGCGGAAGGAGCAGGCAGCCACGATGCGGTCGAAGCGGGCCTCGGGCCAGTACCCGTACAGCCCGTCCGCCACGGCGAGGGTTGGGTTGTAGCCGCAGCCGTACAGCGCGTCTGCTGCCGACTCCAACCGCCGGGGGTCGACCTCGATGCTGGTGACATCTCCGGAGTCGAGGCGTTCGCAGGCCAGCGCCGTCGAGTAACCGGTCCCGGTACCGATCTCGAGCACCGTGTGACCCTCGGTTACTTCCGCCTCGGCCCACATGCGCACCACCAGGGACGGCAGCGTGGATGACGAGGTGGGCGCACCACCACGCCGGACGACCGGGGCCTTCCAGTCGGGCTCCGCCCCGTCGAACTGGGTGATCAGCGTCGTGTCGGAGTACGCGGCCGCCAGCCACCGCCCGTAGTCCAACTCGGCGGTGACCGGTTCCCACAACGTCAGTTCTTGCTCGTCGCGCTCGTCGGCGGGCAGGTAGAAACCGGGTACAAACCGGTGTCGCGGCACTGCTGCGACTGCCGTTCGCCAGGCCGGGTCCACCAGGCCACCGTCTCGGGCGAGGACGTCCGCCATGGCTTCGCGCAGGCGGACCGCGTCGGTCTCAGGGTCGGGGGGCATCGCCATGACCTGCTGTTTCCTTCCTTACTCCGGTGCTCAGAGTGTCGGCGAACGCCTCGGCGATGTCCGCGGCGTCCGGAAGCCAGCCCCATTGCCCGTTCGGGTTGCATTCGATGGCCCACCAGTCTTCGGGATCGTCCCCGTCCTCGGTGAGCGCGAAGTCGAAGCAGCCGAAGACCAGGCCGAAGGAGTCCAGGTACTTGTACAAAGCGGCCTCGATCGCGGGAGGGACGGCGATGGGGGCATGCGCCAGCTCGTCCCAGTCACCTCGACGCCAGTCAAGAGCTCCGTCCGGCGCGGTGATCCGCTGGGCGAAGACTCGACGGCCGACCACGGTGATCCGTACGTCCCCGCTCTTGGGGATCTCGGCCTGGAACATGTGCGCGGTCATCGCCAACGTGTCGTCGAAGGTGTCGGGTTCAACGCGTTGGGTCCAGATCGCGCCGGTGTGGCCGTCATCGCTACGGGGCAGCCCGCGGAACGTCTTGTAGATGACCCGCCCATGGTCGGCGGCGAACTTCCTGGCCGCGCCCGCCTCATTGGTCACCAGGGTGGGCGGAACCCGCAGCCCGAGCTCGGCGAATCTCTGCAACTGGACCGGCTTGTAGTCCGCACGGGTCACCGCGTGTGGATGATTCACGTACAGCGCCCCATGCAGGTCGTTCAGGATACCGCCGAGCCCGTGCCTGGCCTCGGCGACCGTGAAGTCCCGTGGCTGCTGGGGTAGGTGCTGGAAACGCGTGGTGTACGGGGTGGGGCGACGGTAGTAGACCGCGGTCACTTCCCTCACCTCCACCTCTCGGCTCGTCGTGCGCAGTCGCCCATCCCAGACAGGGGTGTCGGGGCCAAGGCGGAATCCGAAGGCCAGCTCGGGCCCGATGTCGGCGGGATCGACGCGTACGACGGGCACCTCGCGCTCGTTCAATGCCCCGATGACACGGTCCGCTGTGCAGTCTTCCAACGCGGTGATGACCAGGACAGTGGAGGTCATCGGTCAGTCCGACTCGTAGTCGGTGGTGTTGTCGTCCTGCGTCTGGGGCTGCGGATTCTGTCCGTCTCCTCCTCCGGAGACGGACGCGGTACCGGTCGTCCTCGATGTGCCGTGCTTGCCCATCTCGATCACCTGGCCCATGGCGTCCCTGTACCTCGCCGTCTGGGTGGAACCGTCCAGTACGACGGTCGCGTACGACGGCGGGCGTACGGGGAGCCGGTCGGTGACCAGCCGCATGCCCCAGGGGCGCTGAGTGGTGACAGCCGTCTTGAGCTCACCCATGTCGTGCGGACAGACCTCCGCCTCCCCGGTTAGCCGCAAACGGCCCTTCTCGACCAGGCTGACGACCGAACATGGTCGACACAAGTCGCCGGCGTATCGCGGCGGAACCACCCAGTACGTTCCCGGTGGCCGCTGTCGGTCGATGCGCGGCACTCCCAAGTAGGTGCCACGACCAAGCCACGACACGATTCCGTTGTAGGCCCAGGCGAGAACGGCATGCCCGTCGACCAGCGCGTAGTAAGTGCCACCCGCCACTCGACGGTCGTAGATGATCGCCCCTCCCAGTAACTCGCCGAGCGCAGCCGCCACTCGGTCCTGATCCTCGGACTGAACAGCGGCGTGCACGACATCGGAGGCCATGCGCACCGCTGCGAACCCCTCGCCGAGCGGAAGCAGCGCGACGCCCTGTGCGGCCCACTCCGTCCGTACGCGCTCGGGCACTGGATGCGTCCGAGCCAGCCACTCCGAGATGTCCAAGTCCTCGTGTGTGTACACGGCATGTCTCCCTGCTGTCCGTCGGTCGGTACGGCAAACAGAGTCCACTACCCAAGTCGCCAATTCGAGGACTTCAAAAGGCCATCGAAAGGACTTACAAAGGGTCTGAGTGACCCCTTGAGTGGGAAAGGGTGTGCTGTCGAGGACCTTCATGGGATGGTAGGAGCGTTGTCAGCAGGAGGAGGTGGCCCCGTGCCAAGGCCCACAGGCAACGTTCGACTCAAGGCTGCTCGGGTGGCCGCCGGCTTCAACTCGCAGCAGGACCTGGCCAACGCCCTCACCGAGCACGCGAAGGACTTGGGCATTCGCGGCCTGTCCATCGGGGTACGCCAGGTTCGCCGCTGGGAGTCGGACAATCCACCGTGGCCGCAACCGGACTGCCAGCGTGTACTCGTCCACCTGCTCGGCCAAAACATGGAGTCTCTCGGTTTCACACCCCCGTGGGGTTCGGAGGGATCGACACCCGACCCCGTCCGGCGCACGTTGGTCACCGCTGGGGCTGCCGCCTTCGGGCTGGCGATGGGGCCGGGCCGAGCCACGGCTGCATCGCAACCGGTCACCGCCGGATCGGACTTCGAGGCGGTCACCCGCTCCCACCGCCGGCTCTACTGGTCTGTCGCACCGACCAAACTGCACCCGGCCGTCCTGGCGCACGCGACGCTCGGCTGCGCCCTACTGCCGGAGACGTCGGACTCCACTCGACGCACGATCGCCGCGGCGCTGGCAGAGACCTACCTCCTTGCGGGCCGGATCGAGTTTTTCGACCTCTCCGAGCCGACCACGGCACACGACACGCTCCTCCTCGCCCTGCAAGCCGCGGGCGAAGCCGACGACCCGTTGCTCGGTTCGGCGATCATCGCGCACATGGCCTTCATCCCGGGCTGGGCGGGCGATCAGGAAGGAGCCCAGGAACGCATGATCGCGGCACGCACCTACGCGCGCCGCGCTCCTGCCTCCGCGGAATTCCTCGCGTGGCTGGACGCCGTCGAGGCCGAATGCGAGACCAGGTGCGGCAACACCCGCACCGCCCTGCACCTGATCAGCCATGCGGAGGACACCCTGGAGGCTGGCAACGAGCATCCCTCCCCATCGTGGATGGACTGGTTCTCCCCGGCGCGACTCGCGGCCTTCAAGGGCAACACCCAGCTGCTCGCTGGCCACCTCCCGCAAGCACGTGCCGCGTTGCTCCAGGCGCTCGAAGCCATGACCCCGGGTGAGGAGAAGCAACGCACGGTCGTCTACGGCGACCTGGCAGCCGTCGAGGCGGCGTCCGGCAACCCCGAAGCGGCCTGTGAGTACGCGGGCAAGGCGCTCGATCAGCTGGCGCTCACCTGGTACGCCACCGGCATGGACCGCGTCCGCGAGGTCCGTCGTGCGCTCACGCCCCACCAGCACGAGAGCTGCGTTCGCGACTTCGACGACCGCCTGTACGACTGGTCTACGACACTCAGCGCGCTGAGGCGTTGAACTCGCGCACTCGGCCGCTTAGTTCAAGCAGCCCTTCGATGCGGAAGGTCGGCAGTTCCACAGCCTCGGTGCTGTTCCACTGAATGGTGGCCCACGGTCCGCGACGCACAAGCGCTGTGTGCATGCCCGCCTGCCTGGCAGGCCTGATGTCGTTGTCACACCGGTCACCGACATAAAGGATCTCGCCGACCTCGAAGGGCACGGCGTCGGCCACCCGCTTGAAGAACTCGGGGTCGGGCTTGCTGGCGCCCCAGTTGTCGGACGTACCGATCAAGTCGACGTCGTCGGAGAACAGCGCCCGCAAGATCCCCCCGGCGCGTACGGTCTGGTTACCGGCGATACCGAGCCACAGCCCGTCGGCCCGGAGCTGCCGGAGAGCCGGCCGGACGTCCTCGTACAGATCCTCTTCCCCAAAGCTCTCCGGCTGCCCGGCAGCGGCCCGCTTCTCCCGCTCCTCATAAAGATCGAACCCGGGCCGGAACTCCTGGAACGTCTCCCGGTAGTCGCGGCCTTGGGCGATCACGGCCCCGAACATCGCATGGAAGGTGTGCCGCGGCACACCCAGCCAGTCGGCCCAAGTGCCATACTCCCGGGTCTCGTCCACGAGGCACTCACCTACGTCGAAGACCACTGCGCGAATCATGGAGGGCAGAGTACCCGCGGCGCTGCCGGCCTCGTACGTGATCATCAAGCCGAGGCTGGTCCGAGGTGCGGCAGGGAAGAGTGTTGTCCAAGTCCAAACCATGGCGCTAGCTGTCGACTACGGTTATGTCGGCGTCGCATCATGATGACGTCTGATGCACCTATAAACGGGCGCTCGTCCGATAAGGCAGGTCATGGTCAGCGAGTGGCAGTTCGAGGTCCCTACGGCGGGTAGCAAGCGCCTGCCTCCCGATGGACGCTACATGGAGGCGCTCAGCAGCCAGGGATACGGATTCGACACCGCCATCGCCGACTTGGTGGACAACTCCATCGATGCAGGGGCCGAGAACGTCGTCATTCACTTTCTGCGTGATGGGGACGAGCTCGTCAGCCTCGTGATCGTCGATGACGGCAAGGGCATGGACGAGGATGAACTCGACGTGGCCATGACCGTCGGCGGCCGTCGTGGTTACGGCAAGGGGTCGCTCGGCATGTTCGGCACCGGCCTGAAGTCGGCCTCACTCAGCCATGCCAACTCGGTCACGGTGGTCAGCCGCACAAAGCGAACCCGGCCTGCAGGTCGTCGTTGGCTCATGGAGCATGCGAAGCATGGCTTCGAGTGCGACATCATCGATCCGCACTTCGCTCAGGATTTCGTCGACTTCTACCAGGGGCGCCCGATCTACTTCCAGGGCACCATCGTCCGTTGGGACGGGGTGAAGGACTTCCCCAATCATGGTGGTGGAGGCCAAACAGACCGCTACTTGCATCGGACCGTCAACAAGCTGGGCCTGCATCTGGGCCTTCACCTGCATCGCTTCCTTGCGCGGGGCAACTTCCACATCACTATTTCGATCCAGGACGTGCGCACGGGGGTCGAATACTCGAATTACGGAGTCGAGTCGCTCGATCCATTCGGATATCCCGTCTCCGGGGATCCGGCCTATCCGAGCACCTTCACCGCCCTCGTCCCGTCCGTGGGACCGGTCGAGCTCGCAGCGCATATCTGGCCGCCGCGGTCCTCCCTAGACGAGTACAAGGCGTTCGGCGCAGTGGTGGAGCGGGAAGGGTTCTACTTCTACCGCAACGATCGCCTCGTCCAGGCAGGCGGCTGGAACAAGTTCCGCCAGCCCGAGCAACACCTCGCCTTGGCGCGCGTGGCCGTGGATCTGCCGGACGACCCCGACGGCAAGGTCTTCCGGTTGACGGTCAAGAAGGAAGGAGTGCAAGCGTCCCCGGAGTTCGTCGATGCGCTCGATTCCGCCGCAGACGATCAGGGCCGTACATTCGCCGAGTACCTCGGAAGCGCCGAGCGGGTTTACCGGGAGGCTCGCAAACGCGCCGGTGTGGAACGCAAGGCCGTCGTTCCACCCGGGCGCGGTATCGATCCGCAGGTTCGCCAGGTGATCGAGGAGGAGCTGCCCGTCCTCACACAAGAGGAGCCCCTGCAGTTTCGCTGGCAGAAGCTGTCCAACGAAAAGTTCTTCGAGATTGACCAGGAATCCCATGTACTTCTGCTCAATCAGCGCTACCGCGCCGCCCTGCTCGGTGGCCGCAGCGGTTCCCTCAACGATGCGCCCATGGTCAAGTCCCTCATCTACCTCCTCATGCAGGATGCCTTCCAGCGCGAGCGGATGGGGAGCCGCCTGAAAGACAACATCGAGTTGTGGCAGTCCGTCCTCGTCGCTGCTGCTCGTGCGGAACTCGACCGAGTGGCTGACTGATGAGCCCACGCCAGGACAGGACACTGAAGGCGGCGGGCGAGGTCCCGATATCCACGTCGATCGAGCTGCCATGGACCACGGTCGAGCATTATCTCGGCCGCGGTCTCGGCGCGAGCTATCGGCTCTCTGCCGCCGACAAGCCGCTCGTCTCGTACGAGATCGTGGACGGCGGGCGTGACATCGCCCTCCACGTCGAGCTCGGCCGCCACGGTCCGCCCCGTTCACCGTTGCCGGCCGTACGCATTGACCAGGTGGCTCACGCCGGTCGACGCATGGCACGCCTCACCACGCCCCAGCCGGAGCTGCTCCGCGACTTTCACGACCTGTTGCTGGCCGTAGCGGATCGCATCGTCTCCGGCGGGCGGAACCTGAATGAGGCCTTCGACGAGACGGTGCGCGGCTGGAGCACACTGCTGGGAAGACCGCGCGGCTTGTCACTGGAGAGACGACTGGGTCTCCATGGCGAACTCGCCGTGCTGGTCAGGATGTCCCGAGTGGTCGGATGGCGGGCGGCGCTCGACATGTGGGTGGGACCGAGAGGCGAAGAGCACGACTTCGCTCTGGGAGCAGCCGATCTCGAGATCAAGACGACCGCCTCTGAACTTCGCAAGCACACAATCCATGGTCTCGGACAGCTCTCGCCGACCCAGGGTAGGCCGCTGTGGTTCGCGTCCCTCCGCCTCACGCGAGGAGGAACCGGAGGCCGCACTTTGAAGGATTCGGTCACTGCCGCCCGTGATGCCGCTGCCGCCGAGAACGTTGCCTCCGGACGACGTTTTGACCGGCTCCTCGAATCCGCGGGCTGGGACCCGGACCAGCCGGATGACGAACGCTGGACTCCACGCGACAACCCCTTGCTACTGCGAGCTGACGACATGCCTCGCATCACAGCCACAAATCTGCCCGGCAAGACCCTGGGACGAATCAGCCACGTTGCCTACGACATCGACGTCACGGGGCTGCCGCCGGCCGAGGAGCCTCCGATCGTCGACCTTGCGGGCCTCTCGCTTCCCTGACTCGCCCATTCCCGCCCACCATCCGGCCACCGTTCGGCACCTTGAGGAAGACCATGACTATCAGTTCCACCGACGACCTCCTCTTGCAGCTGCACAACGCCGCTCTTTCGGACATGCACACCAGTCGCCCGAAGAACCTGGTAAGGGCGCTTGTCTACCAGGCGGAGGACTTGTCGCCGGATGCGGAGAAGCTGGCCACCGAGGACGTCCTGCGGGAGGCGTTGGAGAAAGCTCACTCCACGGATCAACTGGTCGAGTTGTGGCGCAAGAAGCTCACGGATTGGGACTTCGCGCCCCACCCCACCTGGTCGGACAGTCCGGAGCGTACCGAGATACGGCGGTCAGACATCTACGGACTTCTTGGTCTTTCCGAAGAAACCCGCAAGCTGTTGGACGACCTCATTCCTGTCTCCAGGGTTGAAGCCCCGGTCGTCATCACCGACGAGTTCACTCCCTGGTATACACCCCAGTCGCAGCAAGGCCGTCCCTGGTATTGGCCGTCATACCGCTCCTACCTGGAGCAGAAGGGATGGGCTCCGGAGGCCGTCGCCGGGCTCGACGTAGCCACTGACGCCGTGGTCGAGCGCCTCGCCGATCCGACACAATCAGCGGCGTACCAGTCGAAGGGGCTGGTCGTCGGGTATGTGCAGTCAGGCAAGACGGCCAACTTCAGCGGTGTGATCGCCAAAGCGGTCGACGCGGGCTATCGACTGATCATCGTCCTCGGTGGCACTCTCAACATGCTCCGGGCCCAGACCCAACGACGCCTTGACATGGAACTCGTGGGTCGCGAGAACATTCTGCGCGGGGCGAGCGAGTACGAATCTGACTACGCTGACGACCCCGCGTGGAGCCAGGGCAAGTTCGTGACGTTCGGCGCCCTGCCGTCCGCCCTCGGCGCGTTCGACATCGTGCGCCTGACCACGCGGGACGACGATTACAAGAGTCTGCTCCAGGGGATCACGGCGCTCGAATTCGAGAAACGGGAGCCGGCGCTGCCCCTGTACGACCCGCACAACCTTCACCGGTCATCGGCGCGGCTCATGGTGGTCAAAAAGAACAAGACGGTTCTCGGCAAGCTCGTGAAGGACCTCAAGAAGATCAAGACGCCGCTGGCAGAAACCCCCGTCCTCATCATCGATGACGAGTCGGACGAGGCCTCCGTGAACACTTCGGACCTCGCCAAGCCCGATGCCGAGCGCACCGCGATCAATCAGAAGATCTCCGAGCTGCTCCGAATGCTGCCGCGGTCCCAGTACGTCGGCTACACCGCTACTCCGTTCGCCAACGTCTTCGTGGACCCGAGTGACGCCGAGGACATTTTTCCCAAGGACTTCATCGTCTCCCTGCCTCGTCCGGAGGGCTACATGGGAGCTCGCGACTTCCACGACCTCGACTCCCCGATCCCGGATGATCACCGAACCGTCGCCAACTCCAACGAGCTCGCCCACGTCCGCAACATCACGGTGGACGACGAAGCAGGAGAAGAGGACGTCTGCCTTCAGCGGGCCATGGACATGTTCGTACTCACGGCGGCCATGAAGCTGTATAGGGAGGAGCAAGGCGGCCTCGGCGATCGGTACTTCCAGCACCACACCATGCTCATCCATGAATCCGTCCGCACAGAAGTCCACCGAGAACTTCTGGGCAAGGTGACCCAGTTGTGGTGGAACGCCGGATACATGGGGCCACGCGGCCACGAGCGCCTCCGTGACCTTTTCGAGAGTGACATCTCTCCTGTGTCAGCCGTCCGCGCCGACGGCTACGCCGTCCCGCCGTCATATGACGACCTCGCCCGCTACGTGGGTCCAGCCGTCAACCGGATCGGTGGGGATGACAACCCGATCATTGTGGTCAACGGCGACAAGGACATCGAGACCGGCGAAGCCGACTTCGACAAACGCTCCATCTGGAAAATCCTCATCGGCGGCCAGAAGCTGGCGCGCGGTTTCACCGTCGAGGGGCTCACCGTCTCGTACTTCCGTCGTCGGGCAGGCAACGCGTCCACCCTGATGCAGATGGGTCGGTGGTTCGGCTTCCGCGAAGGCTACCGAGACCTGGTACGTCTCTTCCTCGGTCGGGCCGAGACCATGGGAGTCAAGGAAATCGATCTGTACGCGGCATTCGAGGCGATCTGTCTGGACGAGGAGAACTTCCGCGCCGAATTGAAGCAGTACGCCACCACGGTCGACGGAAAGCCGCAAATGACACCGGCTCAGGTGCCGCCTCTGGTTTCTCAGCATTTGCCTTGGCTCAAGCCGACAAGCCCCAACAAGATGTACAACGCACGCCTCGTCGAGCTCCACTCGCCGGGGCAGTGGCAGGAACCCACCGCCTACCCGACGAAGGCCGCCGATCTTCGGCACAACACTCAATTGTGGACGCCCGTCCTCGAAGCGCTGCCTCCCACCGTCACTTCGCTTGCCTACCACTTCCCCGCCGAAGGCGGCCGTGCGGCTGTCACCCACAGGTTCGATGCGCTCGTAGGTCGGCTCGATCCAGTAGAGCTTCTCGACATCGTTCAGGAGGTGCGCTGGGGTGCTCCCTCCCAGTTCGCACCCAACCTCGCGTATCTCGATGCAATCACCGCAGGTGCCTCGCAAGAGGTGGATGACTGGCTCCTCATCGCACCGCAACACTCCAAGCGAGGTCAGCGGCTGACGCTTGGTACGACTGGGCGCACCTTCGCATGGTTCGGCCGCGAACGCCGACGGGGTCCGCTCTTCGGTGCCATAAGCGAACCCAAGCACCGCGCAGTTCCACTGCGCATCGCCGGAGGCCTCGCTGACTCGGGTGACGCTGCCACCGAAAGCCTGGTCGCGCCTCGCAGGGGCGCCGTCATAGTCTACCCCGTCGTCGAAGTCAAGCATCGGTCCGACATCCCCGACGACGGCCGACTGGCGATGGAGAAGGTCGTCATGGCCTTTTCCTTCGTTGCTCCCGCCACAGCCCGCCGCGCCGACGGCCGCGTCCTCCGCTTCACGACCATCGATTCCGCCAAGGAGGGACAAGCGATCATCGACACTCCGTGACAAGGAAGCTGATTGGGCAGATCGGTCCGTCGGCGTGAGGACGGCCGATATATGGGGACGACGGGAGACAGCACTACATGACCTGGGGTAGCACGACGGGCGCGGCCAACCGCGGCAACATCGACCCATTAGGCCGGCTCACCTCGCTTGAGGTCTGCGCGGGTGCGGGAGGTCTCGCGCTCGGCCTCGAACGGGCCGGGTTCGACCCTGTACTGCTGATCGAGAGCCGCCCTATCGCGTGTGAGACGCTCCGTAGCAATCGCCCACACTGGGATGTGCGCGAGGTAGATCTTCTCGACTTCGATCCCGCCGAAGATCCGCAGGTATACGACATCCAACTGCTGTCCGGCGGCCTGCCCCGTGTGAAGTCTCCGGCGGCTGTGGCACGCACGCGCGGGGATGACGTGGAGCTGTCCGTACTCAAGGCTGCGGTCGACCTTGTCTATGGCGTGCAGCCACGTGCGATCCTCTTTGAGAACGTGTCGGAATTGATCACAAAGAGCGACTACGAACCGATCCGCGAGCTCATCGGTGAGGAACTGAGGCACCTCGGTTACCGGTTCTGCTGGCACGTCCTGAACGCCAAGGACTTCGGTGTGCCACAGAGCCGAGAGGTCGGACTGCTGGTGGCATTCAAAGGCGACCTGATCGATCGTTTCGAGTGGCCACAGCCCAACGCCGAGCCTGCTCCTACCGTAGGCGAGACACTGCAGGACTCGATGGGTGCCAGAGGCTGGCCCGACGCCGCCAAGTGGGCCGCTCAAGCGGACGTGGTTGCCCCGACCATCGTCGGTGGTTCTTGGGATCGTGGTGGAGCGGACTTGGGGCCGACGGGTGCCAAGCAGAAGTGGGAACGCATGGGCGTCGACGGCGTCACAGTCGCCGACCGGGTTCCGGACGCTGCCTTCTCCTGGAACCCTGCCTCGGGTCGGCAGGGTCGTGTCCCGCTCACCGTCGATCAGGTGGCCCTGCTGCAGGGCTTCCCACCGGACTGGCACATCGCAGGCCTGAAGACCGCCCGGTATCGGCAGGTGGGCAACGCCACTCCGCCTCCTCTCGCACAGGCGTTGGGGGAGTCGATCGCGAAAGTCCTGCGTACAGGGGCTGACGGCGCGGTGCGTGCGACCAGGGGATGAAGTTGCGACTCCCCCTCCCCGGCAGGCCGATAGACTTCCCCACCATGACCAGCACGCCATCCGACCAGCCAAATCGTCGGGATTTCCGCATTATTGACCTATTTGCGGGGCCCGGAGGCCTGGATGTGGCGGCCGAAGTGCTGGGCATCCCCTCAATCGGTATCGAGTGGGACGACGATGCCGTGGCCACACGAGTCGCGGCGGGGCTACCGACAGTCCATGGGGATGTGCGCCTCTTCGGCCCGGACAACCCGGGGTTCGAGGACTGCAACGTGCTGGCCGGCGGACCGCCGTGCCAGACGTTCTCCATCGCGGGCAGCGGTTCCGGCCGCAAGGCGTTCGACCTCGTTACGGGCTTCATTCACCGCATGCACGCCTGGTACAAGCGGGAAGAGGTGGGCGAAAAGGGGGAAACCTGGGAGGATATTCAGCGAGAACTGGACAAACTCGACGACGAGCGCACGGGGCTGGTCCTGCAGCCGCTGCGTTGGATCTTCGAGGCGATGCTCCGTCCTCGCCATGGTGGCGAAGGCCCTCAGCCGTTCGAGGTTGTCGTCCTGGAGCAGGTCCCCGCCGTCATCGAGGTCTGGCACGAGTACGAGAAGGTCCTGGGCGCCGTCGGCTACAAGACCAAAGCGAAGGTCTTCCATACGGAGCAGTACGGAGTCCCTCAGACCCGCCGGCGTGCCGTGCTTGTGGCTCGCTATGGCGATGCGCCCGCGCGTCTCCCGGAACCGACGCACCAGCAGTACCGCAAGGGCACGGCACCCGCCGACACCCTCTTCGGCGGTCGTGGTGCATGGATCTCCATGGAGGAGGCCTTCAACGCCGTGTACGAGCGGGTGGATGAAGCCCCCCGTCGTATCATGCCTTTCTGCGTCGTCTCCAACTACGGCAGTGGCGGTGATCCGAAGGCCCGCGGACGCCGTGCATCGAACGAGCCTGCGGCGACCATCACCGGTAAGTGGAAGCGCAATCGGATCGTCAGTGCAGATGCCCGAGAGGCGGATCTGGGGCGCTTGAGCAACGAGGAAGCAGGAGTCCTCCAGAGCTTTCCGTACCGATACCCATGGCGTGGTAACGAGCAGGCTCAGCAGATCGGTAACGCCGTGCCGCCGCGGTTCGGGGTGCATGTGCTCAGCGCAGCCCTGGGTCTCGGCGCTCCCGGAAGCGACGTCTGGGAAAGGGTGCTGTGTTGGAGTCGTGAAGGGGCTGCCTGAGCACGGTGTAGGGGCAGTGCTTCGGTTTCCCGGGCAGGGCTACCGCGGGGGCGGACGTGTGGCCGACCTGCTTCGATTTTGACGAGGCCAGTCGCTACGCCCATGCGGCAGACTGCCCGCTGTGGCTGATCAGCAGTACGAGGACGCGTACCACGCTTGGCGACTGTCGCTGCGCACACTGATGTTGGATGCACCGCGGCTGGCGCGATGGCAGGAGCGACGATTCCAGTTCGCCCATCAGGTGGGCGAGTTGTTGACCATGCCCTTCGGCGGCTCACCTGCGACGACCGGCCCTGCGCTTTACGGGGTGTTCCTCGCTGGAGTGGGGCTTGGCTACGTGGGCCAGACGCTGGAAGCCGACCGACGCCTGCGGGACCTTCCAGTGGGTGAGAGTCACCACTTGGCTAACACCGCCCCTCCCGAAGTCTGGGACAGGGTTGTCGTGGTGCGCTGGACCGATCTCTTGGCGAGCATCCCGGAAACCGAACAGACGGCTGCCACCGAGCTCGGGTATGGCGTCTGCGGCCTCGTTCTGGAGCACCGACTACAGCTGGAGTTCTCCCCTCCCCTGAACAGTCGCCGGCGACACCGCAGCGGAGAATGGCGTCCCCGGGATCACGGACAGAGCCGGTCCCGCGGCGCCGTCAACGCGTATGCGCTGCCCGAGTTGTGGCGAGAGACCCGGGCCACCTGGCAGCATCTTGCAGCGTTCCCGCCACCCGCAGACGGCACCCCGATCCTCACCACAGCGGCTGGTCGCGCAGTCTTCCCCACGGCAGCTTTGGATAGGGGCCTCACCGAATAACCGCTCCCCGCACGGGACTTGCTCGACCCGGTCGTCCCAACTAGCTATAGCGTTGTACTTCCAGCCCATCGACACAGGGGAGGCACGCACATGGCGCCTGAGACGGCCCGGCTCCACATTCAGTTCCACGGCAGAGTGATTGAACATCTCGGGATAGATATGTATCAGTCCCCTGTCGCTGCCATCGCTGAACTCGTGTCGAACGCTTGGGACGCGGATGCAACAGAGGTTGAGATCTCGCTACCGATGAACGTTCGGGCCGGCTCCGAAATCCTCATCAGTGATAATGGCGACGGGATGACTCTGGCCCAGTGCCAGGATCGCTACCTGAAGGTCGGTTATAACCGCCGTATCGAGCAACAGGCGGAGAAGACAAGCGGTGGCCGGCCGGTAATGGGCCGAAAAGGTATCGGCAAGTTTGCAGGTTTCGGAATCGCGAACCTTGTCGACGTGGAGACGGTCAGTGGGGAGACCGGTGAGCGGACAGTATTCAGGCTGGATGTTGAGAAGCTGACTGGATCGGGGGCCGAATACGCCGACAACACGCCCATGGAAGTGGAAGTTTTGGAGTACTCGGGGCCGGACGAGGAGAGGAAACCTCGGCACGGCACTCGAATACGACTGCAGCAGCTCACCATGAAGAAGACGCCCAATTCCGACCAGTTCAGGGTCAGTATGGCGCGGCGCTTTCTGCTCCTGGAGCGTGCAGAGGACTTCACTGTCACTGTCGACGGAATCCATATCGCTGAAGAGGGGGACAGTGAGCGGATCGAGTTCGACTATCCGTCGGATTATGACGACAAGCAGAGGCCCGCCGGATTGGAGATCGAAGATGGCTGGGGAGTCGAGTCGCTCTCGAATGGGGCGGAGATTCGATGGCGTTTTGTTTTTTATAGCGATCCGATCCAAGAGGAGGACTTGGCCGGCATCTCGATATTCAGTCATCACAAGCTTTCGCAGCGACCTTTCACCTTTAATCTGAGTGGAGGGTTCGGTGCTCAGCATGCGATCAACTATCTTTCTGGACGTGTGCAGGCTGATTACATAGACGATCAGGACAAGGATTTGATCTCCACGGAAAGGCAACGCATCAACTGGGAAGCCGATCAGGCCCTCCCGCTGCTCACCTGGGGACAGGAACGAACCAAGTCGCTACTGCGAATCTGGCAAGGTCGACGGGCCGAAGCCAAAGTCAGCGCCATGAACCTGCGCATGGCGCCCTTCTCGAACCGCTTGGACAAGCTAGAGCCGTACGAAGCCAAGATCGTACAGCGTGCACTCACGGCTGTGGCGCGAGTCTCCGCCCTGTCCGACGCCCAGTTCGATGATCTGGCCAACGCAATCTTGAGTGCATGGGAAGGTGGCCGCCTCAGGGAACTAATCAATGAACTTTCAAACGCGGCCGAGCTCGACGCCGAAGAGCTCGTCGGGATCCTGGCGAAGTCACGGGTCATGACGGCCCTTCACGCCGCAGAGCGAGTTCGCAGTCAACTCAACTTGATCAACGGCCTTGAGGAGCGGATCAACGAAAAGCAACTTGAGAATGCTGTCCGTGACTACATCGCTCAGAATCCATGGATGATTTCTCCGGAGTGGGAGACGTTCCGAGTCGAGCGAGGTCTGTCGAATTTGATGGAGGAGATCTCGAAAGAGACCCTCGACAAGGAGGAAGCCTGGAAGGCGCGAGTAGATTTGGTGCTGTCGTCTGGAGATCAGCTACTTGTGCTTGAATTTATGCGCCCAGGGAAGACGGCTGATTGGGACCATGTGTACCGATTCGAGAGGTACATCGAATCGGTACGGGACGTTGTCGACGTACGACGCTCGGAGTTCAGGTCGGTCACCGGTCTTATGGTGGCCGATAAATTGGAACGGCCAGCGGGATTCGCGAGGAAGCTCGACCGGCTACGCCGAGACGGCATGGACGCCACAGACTGGGCCGGTCTCCTGGAGAAGGCAAAGAGGCAGTGGCAGGACTACTTCGACATCCTTTATGCGCGTGCCCCGGAGGACGAGAGGATGCAGGCCCTCGCCTCGGGTGGCAGCAATGAGAACGAGACAGGTGAGGACGAGCCGTCTGATTCGTAGAGCGGGGATCCTGGGGCTATGCCCTCGCCCCGATACTGTCTCTTGAGGGGGTGTGTGCTACGTCATCCAGGAAGGGAGATCCTTCGCCAAACTCACCCCCTCTCGTGGCGCCGGCACCGCCGACTGCTGTGGGGAATCGCCCACATCCTCGGGCGTAGACATGCGGCCACGACGACGAACAGGTGCCTCGACCAGGAGTTTCTCGATGAAGGGAACCAGGGCATCGATGGCGGTACGGGGTACCCGGCCGTCGTCGGGGCCCTCGGGAAGCCGGTCCCAGTGCACGGCGGGAGCCGTTGCGGCGTCGGTGATCCAGTCCTGCAGGTCTTCGATGAGGGGCGGATCGTCGGGGGCAAGTACGTCGTAGACGAGGGTGCTGCCCGCGGTGTTGACTGCTGAGGAAAGCGCGTTGATGTGATCGCCGGGACGAGGGACGCCGGATGAGATCAGGCCCTTGAACACGGCCAGCAATGCCTGCGCCGTGGGCCGGTGGTCGATGACGTCCAAACGAAGCGTGGTGTTGAGGATGTCCTGGATGCTGCAGGCGACCTCGACGGGGCGATAGTCCGGACCGTCGCGGAACAGCTCTGCAGCCCACCACAGGCGAGAGAAACATTGCGTGTAATGGGGGCCGGAAAAGCGAGAGCTCTGGGCGATTTCAGCGCCCTTGTGTCGCCACACCACGTAGTCGGGCGCGACCAGCATCGCCAGGTGGTTCCACAGGTTCCCGTCGCCGGCTTCCGCGCGCGTCATTCGCAGTGTGGCGTGCAGACGGGGAGCGAGCCAGCCGTCGGCGGCCGTGCGGTTGTCGTCGAATCGCGTCATCGCCACGCCGATGAGTTCGCGGATCGGAGCGGTACGCCACCGAGTCTCGTCGTCGGGAAGGGGAGCGCTCGCCTTACGAAGAGCTACTTGGGGCGGGTTTTCCTGGCCCGATTGCATGCCTCGACTGAGGTGCTTGGCCACGGCTGCGTCGGGCAGCAGGCCAAGCAACGGCGGGACGTCGAAGGGCACAGCGCGCGGCATCAGTCGGTGTTCCTCTCGGTACGGTCGACGGTTCGCACCGCAGTGGTCAGTTTCTTGGAGATCTGCGCGCGGCGGCCCGCTGCGTACTGAATGCCGGTCTGCAGCTCCGACCAGCCGAAGCCCTTCGTGCGGCGTTCGTTGATCTCGTACAGGGCATCCGTGAGCTGCCGCCCTGGCAGAATGTCGGGCAGCATTTGGCGCAACACAGACTCTCGCCAACCGGTCGGCATCACAGGGGTCCCGTCCTCGTCGGTGTCGAGATCGCTGACGGCGGTGTGGAACATGGCCGTCCAGGCGTCCTGCGCGACCTGCGAAGCCGTCATCTCCCGAAGGACCTTTTCCGTCGGACCGCCACCGCGACTGCCGAGCACCTCCATAAGGCCCTCGACCGCTGTGGTGTTGAGATAGACGATCGGCATGTCACCGGACGTCTCGACGACCCACGATGAATCCTTGTAGGGGCGCAATCCCTCGTGCGGCCCGTCGCGGAAGTCGATTTCCACGATCTCGATCTCACGCTGCCGAACCGGCGTGGCCTCCTGGAGATCGACGTACCAGTCCTGCTCGGCAGAGCCCACAAGCCGCCCCGCGACGCCCTCGACGGTGGCGATCACCAGGAGGGAGAGCGTTGCCCGCCGCAGGTGCAGAGCACGCGACAGGGTGATTGAGCCGGTCCGGGAGCCGTCGGATGCCGGGAGGAGACGTGCGGTGGTGCGTGCGTTGGTCGCCTTCTCTGTCAGAGTCGCCAGGCAGATCACGTCTTGCCATGGACCATCGCCCAACTCGCCCTCCGGAAGGGTGGCGCGCAGGTCGAGGGTGGCCTCCTCCCAACCGGCTCGGCCCGATTGGTGTAGGGCCACTACGCGTTCCGTGGCCGATACGTTGGTGTAGGGGAGCGGCTTGCCGTCGATGCTGACCGAGACGACTTCACACCCCACGTCGCCGAGGAGAGTCGGGTACGGGAACACCGGTTTCACGCCGCACCTCCACGGGCCTTGGGCACATCTACGGCCAATCGGGCATAGCGTCCCTGGACGGGGTGAGTCGTCGGGTCTGTCACGCCGCTGAACACCGCTGTGCGAACGCCGGGTTCGACAATGACCGTGCCGTTCTCTGCACGGCACGACTCGGAACCGACGAGCAACTCCCAGTCCACGGACGGTCGGCCTCCGGAGCGCACATCGAACTTGGCGACGGGAGCCAGGACCCATGGGTCTGGGGCGTCCGGCAACCGCAGATGCACGGTGACGTGCCAGGCGCCTCGGTCGTCGACGCGGGCTTCGATATTCCGCACGGTGGGGAACGACTGGGCGCGACGCCCGGCGGGACCGGTGGATGTGTCGAGCTTGAGCAGCTCGCGCAGGACAGCAGGGCCCTCACTGCGTGCGATCTCCCGCTTGCCCAGGAGCAAGCGAACCGTCTTGTCGATCGAGGACCGGAACTCCTTCAACCTCGCCAGTGCTCCGCGTTGGTAGGCAGTGGTCAGTTCCTCGGTCCTGTCCCAACGATCGTGTTCGGGTGGTTCGGAGGCGCGTAGGTAAGCCTCGGCGAGTGCGACGTCCTCGCCGTCCCGCCCGGTCGCGTACCCGGCTAGCAGAACGGCTTGGAAGGGCGGGGTACCCAGAGGCAGGTCTCGCGGACGTTGCTCGGTGATGGTCATGCGGTTGCCGCGCATGCAGACCACACGGTTGATCTGTGCGTCGTTGTCGTCGGCGGGTGTGAGCAGGAGTGCGGCCCGGTGTTCGCGGCCCTTGTCGCGTTGGCGACCTTGGCCTTTGAGAGGCGTGACGATCAGGGGGACGTCGGCACGTACCACCTGCCCCGCGGAGGTAAGTTCGGCGACTGTGTCCCCGTCGAGGTAGGCCTGGAGGGCTCGACTGAGCGCCGGATGATGGAAGTGCGGGTCCACCTGTTGTTCCGGAATATAGACCTCGCCGTTGCGTAGTGTCGTGACACGTGCTTCCAGCAGCGGGCCGGCGGACCGTCCGCCGAGCATCGCCGCCCAGAAGCCGTCTGCGAGCGAGCGTACGAGTTTGTCGTGCATCTCCTGCAATGACTCGGTGTCGCCCGAAGCATCGTGTGCGCCGACGATCAGGAACGAGGTGCCGGGCTGGCCACTCGAACGACCGAGGTGCAAGCTGTGCACGGTTTCATCGTCGGCCCACCAGGACCTGGAGACACCCTCGTGTTCGGGGTCGGTGTCCGGTTCGCCCAGCCAGGCCGGTCCTGCGTACGCCTCCCCGTCCACCTCGTGCCAGGGGAGATCCATGCGTCCGATTACGCGGCCGGCGGTGCGTCCCTCATGCGGCTCCGACAGCGTCGAGTTGATCAGTACAAGGCCGAAGCGGCTTGTCGCCCACAACGTGGCCTTACCCAGGCCGTAGGAGCCGCCCGCTCGTCCTCCGGTGACCTTGTGGCTGTCGAGTTGGCGACGGACCACCGCGGCGAATCGTCCGTCGCTGTATTCCGGACCGGTCAGGCCCGCCGCGTTGTAGTCGTCGATGCGCAGAATTCGCAGTCGACGCTCCTGTGCAAGGTCTTCCAGAGCGGAGCGGAGACTTCGGGAAACCTTCTGGTTGCCTCGGGAGGCCTCTTCATAATGGGGCAGGAGCTCGTTCCAGCGCAGGGCGCCCAGGAAGGCGTCGAGATGGGGCCCGTCCAACTCGTGCAGCGTGTAATGCACGCGCACCGGTGAACGGTCGTCGTAGCGCTCGTCCAGTGAATTCTGCGTCGCCTCGCGCGCCAGTACCGAAAGGTCGGCGTCAAAGGCGAACGCGGCGGCGTTCCCGTACTCGCGGCCGCCGTCGGCATGCGCGGGTCGGTGATGCCAGCGCACCGGCCGGCCGGTCGGTACATCGACCGTGCGTGTCACGATCGCGGCGAGATCGGTGCCGAGGATCTCCGCGATGCGGGCTTTGGTCTCCTCACGTGGTTCCGCGCGGCCGTTGATCCATGCGGAAACGGCGGCACGCGTCTTGCCGACCTGGGTGGCCAAGTCGGTTTGCGACATGCCGGCTCGACGCAGCTGACGCGCCAGCCATGGGCCGAAAGCCTCGCCGCGTTCGGCGGGCGGAGGGGATTCGGGCATAGTGAGTCGCGCCTCCTGACACTGGGGCCATCCGAGGATGGTTCGCAAAGTGCGCCCAGGCTAACAGGCATCTTTGACGCTCGAAGAGGATGTCAAAAAGAGTCTGACATCGACGCTCGGGCCCACGATCAGACCAGCTGACGCGCCGCGCTCCGCCCATTCCCCACTCCGGAGTGGCTATGGGAGCTCATAGGTGGCTTTACGTCCGGGGGCTTGCCGCCCGGCGCGCCTCCACCAGATCCCGAACGCGAATCGCGGCTTCAATCGGGTCCTCGTGCTCCCACACTCGTACCGCCAACCATCCAGCTGAGGCCAGCCGCTCGTCGGTGTTCCTGTCCCGTCGCTGATTGCCCTCGATCTTCGTACGCCAGAACTCGGCATTGCTCTTGGGCCATGTTGCGTGCTGCGGGCACCCGTGCCAGAAGCACCCGTCCACGAAGACGGCGACTTTCGCCCGCCCGAACAGGATGTCGGCTTCTCGCCGGACTCCTTTCAGCGGTTTGCGATGCACTCTGTATCGCATCCCTGCTGCATGCAAAGCCCGGCGAAGCGCCATCTCGACTTCGGTGTTCCGACTTCTCTGCCGGCTCATCCGCGCACGGGTCTCAGGGGTCGTATCCACCGCTGGCCGCGCCTTTCCTTCATTGAGTCGGTACGTTGCTGCCCGGCTATGCGTCCGAGCCGTGGCACAGGCCGTAAGCCCGCCCCGACCCGCACCAGCAAGCAGCCCCCTGCTGCGGCGGCCAAGCCACTGCCCGCCCCCGGGCCGCCAGTGTCGTCGCGTACTGGGGGAGCAGCGTCGCGTCCGCCGGGGAGGAGAGTTCCGACGCTGCGAAGGCCTCGTAGGACGGGACCGTGCCGGTGACGATGCCCAGGTTGGGGGTGCCGGAGGAGGACAGTTCTCGTAGGGCGGACTCTATGGTCGCGAGGTGGGTCTCGTGGGACGGGTACTCCGAGGCCAGGGTCGGGTACGCCTCGAGGAGTTCCGAGAGTTCCGTTGCCGGCCAGTGGAGGATCGCCACCGGGAAGGGGCGGGAGAGGGCCTCGCGGTAGGCGCCCAGTTCGGCTCGGAGGCGAGTGATCTCCGCTTCCAGTTCCGCTGGGTTTTCCGAGCCCAGGGACCACACGCGCTTGGGGTCGTGGAGTTCGTCCAGGGTGATCGGGAGGGAGTGGACCGTGTCCGCCAGCGCGTCCCACTCGTCGTGGGACTTGCCCAGCATGCGGCGGACCCTGTGGCGGCCGAAGAGGAGGGGGTGGGTCGGCTGTGGGGGTTCCGGGACGTCGGTCAGGAGGAGGTGGACCGCCTCCGTGAACGTGTCGTGCGCCGCTTCCAGCTCGTCGTGGGACTCCAGGGCCTCGGCGACGATCACCCAGGGGGCCGGGTCCCTCGGGGACGCCACCCGGACGCCCTCGATGATCGCCCTGGCCTCGGCCTCGTGGCCGTACTCCCAGAGGTTCGACGCCTTGAGCGCCCGTACCAGGTGGGGGTTCTCCAGGCCGTCCGTGGAGGACAGCAGACGGTCGTAGAGGGCCGTGGCCGTGGGGCGGTCGCCGGCGAGTTCCAGGTGTGCCGCGGCGCGCAGCAGCAGGGCCTCGGCGTCCTCGGGATACAGGCCGGCGGTCCGCTCCAGGCGTGCCGCCTCGGCGGTGTGGTCGACGGTTTCGGCAGGCGTGTCGGGGCGCATGGGGGACACCGTACTGCCGGGAGGTGACGAGCGTGAGAGATGCGCGGGCCATACCTCTGGCCTGCGCGGGTTCCCCATGCTCGCCATCCCGGCTCTACGAATCGTCCCGAATCACCGCCAGGACGTCGGCGTGCCGTCGGCCTACAGCGTCACTCCGTCTATTTGGAGTGTTTGGACCGACTTCGCCGCGAACGGGACGCGTACCGATTTTCCGTTGAGGCGGATGTCCGAGCGGGGGGTGTAGAGGTCGCCGCCGCCCGTCGTCACCGTGTTCCAGCGGGGCACCGCGCCGTTCGTGCCGCCCGTCACCGTCGAGAAGCGGGAGAGGTCGAAGGTGAGGGTCTGGGCTGATGTGGACGTGTTCACCGCTACCAGCACCAGGCGGCGGGTCGACGCCGAGTACGCCGCCACCGCGTAGCTCACGCCCGTGTCCAGGATCGTCATGCCCGGGCGGATGTGGCGGCTGAACTGGGCCAGTACGTAGTGCTTGGTCTGGACTGTCGTCGGCTGGAGGGTGTTCTTGTCGTAGGCGATCATCGCCCAGCCCGTCGACGGGTCCATGACCTGCCAGTAGCACCACGCCGTGGGATGCAGCCAGCGGAAGTCGTAGCAGAGGTTCGACGCCATGGTCAGGCCCGTGCCGTCGCTGTCGCCCGTCTCGGAGTTCCACAGCTTCTTGCGGGACGTCGTCACCACGTCCGTGTAGAGGAGGTCGCGGCGGCCGCCGGAGCCCTGGTAGCCGTGCACGTTGACCTGGGAGACCAGGGCCTTGGTCGACGAGTTGAACGACGCCCACGTCGAGCGGGCCGTGTCGTAGTTCGTTTCGTCCGAGGCCGCGATGCGGATGCCCGTGAGGCCTCGTTTGTCCAGCTCGCTGCGCATGTACGGGAGTACGGCCGCCTGGACCGCGGGGTCCATGTGGCAGCCCTCCTGGGTGCCGGTCGCGGTCCACCAGGTGGAGGCCGGCTCGTTGAAGGGGTCGACCGTCGCGAAGTTCACGCCCCAGTTGTTGCGGGCGTACAGGGCGGTCGCCGCCAGGTGGGAGGCGTGCTGGCGGTAGTTCCAGGTCTGGAGGTTGTTGCCGCCGCCCGCCGCGCCGGAGGGGTTGTGGTTGCTGCACATCCACCACATGGGGGAGTTGGCGAAGAGTTCCGTGATCGCGCCGCGCTGCGTCGCCTTCACCAGCATCGCGCGCTGGTTGGCGTCCGCCGACCACTTCCAGGCCGAGGAAGTGGGGTCCTCGTTGTTCCAGTCCTGCCAGAAGCCCTCGATCTGCTTGAAGGCCGGGATGTTCGGCGACTCGACCATCCTCTCGCCGCCGACGCTGTTCCAGCTGCACGCGCCGAGGTTGTAGCGGGCGATGTTCAGGCCCAGGCCGGGGAGCGATCTGCCGTTGTACGTCACCGACTTGGTGGTGAAGAAGAGGTCCGCGAAGTCGTCCCGGGCGCCGAAGACGTTGGCCCACCAGGCGAGGGAGGTGCCCCAGCCCTCCCAGGTGCCGTACGTGGTCGAGGGGTTGACGGCGATCGTGGCGTCCGCGTGGGCGGTGCCTGTCGCCAGGGCGCTGCCGAGGAACGTACCTCCTGCTGCGGTCAGCAGGGTTCTGCGTCGTATCACGGCTCCTCCGTAGGGGAATCGGGGCAGGCGCCGGTCCCCCGGGGTCCGGCGTCGCGGGTTGGCCCGTTCATGGCAACGAGAAGCATCGGGTGTGGCGGGTGGGTTGTCGAGAGTTGCGACGAACCTTTCTAAAACCCGTGTACGAAGTCTCGGACGCGACCCGTCGGAGCGATCCTGTATAACGAACAGAGCGAAGAGAACGGGTAGTCGAGCGAGCGAGTGTTCGGGAGGAGGGGAGCCCATGGTCCGCGGTTGGACGAGTCTGCGTCCCGCTCTCGCGCTGCTCTTCCTGGTCCTGGAAGTGGCGCTGCTGGACACCGGCAGCCTCTACGCCACCGTCGCGCTCGCCGCGACCGCCGCGGCCTTTGCCGCGCTCGCGGTCTGCGCCCTCGTCGGCTCGCGCTGCGCGCCCGCCGTGCCGCGCACCCGGGTGCGCACGGCCATCCGCGACCGTGACCTCCGTACGGCCTTCCTGCCCCAACGCGACCCCGACGCCCGGGGACGCACCCGGCCCCGGGCGCCCGGACACGCCCTCCGGGCGACCTTCGCGTAGGGGCACCTCCAGGCACGTTCATGTAGCCGGCCCCGCGCGGGTCGTCATGCCGCCATGTCCCACTCCCGGCACGACGAGACCCCCGGAGGGCTCACCCATGTCCGTCTTCGCCAACCTGGTCGAGCGACTCGCCGACCTCCTCCAGCCACTGTTCGGCGCCTGTGCGGCCGCCGCCGCGATCGTCCTGTTCACCGCGCTCGTACGACTCCTCGTCCACCCCCTGTCCCGCGCCGCGGCGCGCGGCCAGAAGGCCCGGACCGCACTCCAGCCGAAGATCGCCGAGCTGCGGAAGAAGCACGGGAGGAATCCCGAGAAGCTTCAGCGGGCCGTGCTGGAGCTGCACGCCGAGGAGAAGGTGTCGCCGCTGGCCGGCTGCCTGCCCGGGCTGCTCCAGGTGCCCGCGTTCTTCCTGCTCTACCACCTGTTCTCCAGCGACACGATCGGCGGGCGGGCCAACGAGCTGCTCAGCCACCAGCTGTTCGCCGCGCCGCTGGGCGGGCGGTGGACGGATGCGCTGGGCGAGGGCGCTCTCCTCGGTGGTCCGGGGCTCGTCTACGCCGGGCTGTTCGTGGTCGTCGCCGGGGTCGCCGTGTTCAGCTACCGCCTCAGCAAGCGCATGATGGCCGCGAACCCGGCGCTCCCGGCCGGTGGCGAGCAGGTGGCGGGGCTGGGGGCGGTGACCAAGGTGATGCCCTTCATGTCCTTCTTCACGCTGGTCACCGTGGCCGTGGTGCCGCTGGCCGCCGCGCTGTACGTCGTGACCAGTACGACGTGGAGTGTCGTCGAGCGCGCTGTGCTGTACCGGTAGCCGGGTTCTGTACCGGTAGCCGGTCGGGTCCGTGGCGGTCCAGTACATGAACTGGGTATTGCGGAGCGGACGCCCAGCTTGGAGGATCGACCAGTCCTCCGATGGCTGCCCCGCCGCATCCGGGTCGCATGCCTCGGGCGGGCGCCCGCGATCGAGGGAGACGTGATCATGAAGCTGCTGCGAGTCGGTACGGCGGGGACCGAGCGGCCCGCGCTGCTCGACGCCGACGGGACCCTGCGGGACCTGTCGGGCGTCGTGCCGGACATCGACGGGGCGCTGCTCGCGGACGACGCGGCGCTCGGACGCGTCCGTGCTGCCGCCGACGCCGGTGAGCTGCCCGTACTGGACGCCACCGGGCTGCGGATCGGGCCGCCGCTGGGGCGGATCGGCAAGATCGTCTGCATCGGGCTGAACTACCACGACCACGCACGCGAGACGGGTGCCGAGCCGCCCGCCGAGCCGGTCCTCTTCATGAAGGCGCCGGACACGGTGGTCGGGCCGAACGACACGGTGCTCGTGCCGCGCGCGTCCCGCAAGACCGACTGGGAGGTCGAGCTGGCCGTCGTCATCGGGCGTACGGCCAGGTACCTGGGGTCCGCGGAGGAAGGGCTCGCGCATGTCGCCGGGTACGCGGTGGCGCACGACGTGTCCGAGCGGGAGTTCCAGATCGAGCGGGGCGGGACCTGGGACAAGGGCAAGAACTGCGAGACGTTCAATCCGCTGGGGCCGTGGCTGGTGACGGCGGACGAGGTGCCCGATCCGCAGCGGCTGTCGCTGCGGCTGTGGGTCAACGGGGAGTTGAAGCAGGACGGGACGACGGCCGAGCAGATCTTCCCGGTGGGGGAGGTCGTGCGGTATCTCAGTCAGTTCATGACGCTGTACCCCGGGGATGTGATCAACACGGGGACGCCGGCGGGGGTGGCGCTGGGGGCGCCCGAGCCCAAGCCGTTCCTTCGGGCCGGGGACGTCGTGGAGCTGGAGATCGAGGGGCTCGGGCGGCAGCGGCAGGAGTTCAAGAGCGCCTGAGGGGCGGGGCACACCGCCCTGCCTCTCCGTGGCACGAATCGAGGGCCTTCACCTTCCATGAGGTGAAGGCCCTCGCGCTTGGCGGTGACGCCGAGGGCGGACCGCTCAGGAACTTCGTCGGTCCAACACGCTCAACACCAGCCCCGGCCGGCGGCTGGAGCCGACGTCATCCGGATTTGACCTGGGCCCCTGTGCGCCGGTCTGACAGGGCGGCAGGCGGTGGCAGCAGCCCCGCCGCGGAGACCGTCAGGTCCGTCCGGTAGCCGTAACCATTCGACCGCGACGGTGCCGCATTGAGGACACAGCCGAGGAAACGGGCGTTCAAGGCGGTCAGCGCTTCAAGGGACTGGCGGAGGTGGCGGGTCCTGGTTTTGGGGCATCGCGCGACGAGGAGGGTGCCGTCGGCGAGCCCTGCCAGGACACCGGCGTCAGCGTACGGCAGCAGTGGGGGCAGATCGAAGAGAACGACGTCGTAGCACTCCCTCAGCCGGGACAGTAGTTCCTTGCATCTTCCGGAAGCCAGCAGTTCGCTGGGGTGGGGCGGCAGCGGCCCAGCGGGGAGAATCATCGGACCACCCTCGCCGAACTGCTGGACCACCTCTTCCAGTCGGGCGTGGCCGGACAGCACGGTCGTCAGTCCTTCCGCATCTCCCAGACCCAGGTATTGTCCACTGCGCGGTCGACGCAGGTCGGCTTCGACCAGAAGGACGCGGCGCCCGCCACGAGCCATCGCGATCGCCAAGTTGCAGGCGATGTTGGACTTTCCTTCGTTGGCCACAGGGCTTGTGATCGCGATGAGACGGGGCGGGGAGCTGATCTCGACGCACTCCAGGTGGGTGCGCAGGCGGACGAACGCCTCCGACCACGCGCCCTGGGGGCTGTGCAGGATCAGTGGATTGCGGGGAACGTTCGCATCGTACGGAATCGAGCCCAGGACAGGCGCGCCTGTTGCCTCGCGCAGATCGTCGACGCCCCTGACCTTGTCGTCCGTCAGAGCCCGCAGCCGTGTCAGGCCGACGCCGACCAGCGATCCCAGCAGCGCACCCAGGAGTCCGTTGAGCAACGGCCTGGGTGACACCGGACGGCTTGGTGCTGTCGCCCGGTCCAGCAACTCCGCGCTGACTGATCCCGTCCCGTCGTGGCGAATCCACCCCACACGGGGCAGCAGGACTTGGGCGGTGGCGTTGGCGATCGCGGCGGCCTTGTCGGCCGTCGGCGCGTCGGCGGTGAGCGCGAGGATCTGCACCCCCTCCTGGGTGTCAGCGCGGATGTGGCGGACAACCTGCCTGGTCGGCAGCCCCATGGTCTCGGCCGTGGCCTCGGCGACCTTGCCGGATTCGGCGAGCCGCGCGATGGTCGGCATCAGGTTCTGGGTGGTGTTGCTGACGTAGAGCTGCTCACCGGAGGCGGCGCCGCCGGTGACGAGCACGGTCGCGGTGGCCTCGTACCTCGGGGGCGTCATCGCGGTCACCACCAGGGCCCCGGTGATTCCGGCCAGGAGCGACAGCAGCACAAGCCCGCCGTTGCGCCAGGCCATGGAAAGCACCCGGGCGGCATCACGTGAGGTCGCCACTGGGCCCTCCCTTCGACAAGATGCCGGCCGTCTTCGCGGAGTGGGTGACGGGCCCACGACGGGGCTGGACCGACGCCTGATGGCCGGTGCGGCCCACGCCCGGCGGGTGAGGGACGAGGCGAAGGCGGAAGCGGCCACAGTGCGCGTCCAGCCATTGCGGGGCCCGCCCGGTGAGCGCGGAGGGGGCGGCCGCGTGGACGGTGATCTGGATGTCCGTCCGATCGGTGAGGACATCGAAGAGGCTGATCCAGTGTTCGGTGCGCTTTCCGGCAGCGGCGGTCAGAACGTGCATCGGCCCTCCCTTCTCATGGTGCTGGCGGTCGCGGTCAGGGCGATGCGGGCCACGTGCCACCAGGCCCTGCCCCGAGCAGGGTGCTGCCCGCGTCGGCGTGCGACGGAGAGCCCGATGCCCAGCAGTGCGCGGAGCAGTACCGCCGCCCTCACCAGGGGGTAAGTGCGGCGTCGGTGCCGGGCGAAGAATCGGAGCATGCTGCGGTACAGATGGGGCCAGATCCACGACGGATCTCGGCTGCTTGCCCCGACGACGTGTATGGCTTCGACCTCGGGTACGTAGTACACGCGGGCCCCGAGCCGCCCCGCCTGCCAGCACAGTTCCTCGTCCTCGTAGTACATGAAGTAGCCCTCGTCGAGACCGCCGAGCTGTTTGAGCAGCCCGGTGCGAATGGCCATGCAGGCTCCGGACACCCAGTCCACCGGGACGGGCGGTCCGGGGTTGCGGCAGGCGTCATAGGTGCGTCGCCGAGTTCTGCCGGACAGCAGGCGGCGCAACCCGACCGGCATCAGGCTTCCGCCGAAGCGGCTGGCCAGCACGGAGGTCAGCGACTCGAACGGGTGGGCGCTGATGGCGACGCGCCCGTCGGTACCGACGAGCCGGGGACCCGCGATGCCGACATCGGGCCGGGCTTGCAGCAGGGCGACCAGGGCTCGAGCAGTGGCCGGCGGCACCACGCAGTCGGGATTCACCAGAAGCACGATGTCGGTGTCCACCGTGGGGAGCGCCTGGTTCACCGCGGCCGCGAATCCGATGTTGGTCGGGTTGACAGTCCGCGCAACGGTGGGGAACCGGGTGGCGAGCACTCGTGCGGTCCCGTCCGTGGAAGCGTTGTCGACCACTCGTACCGCCAGCCCGGCGCTTCGCAACGCGGTGAGGCAGTCGGCGATGTGGGCCTCGGAGTGATAGGTGACGACGATCGCGGTGGCGACGGGCCCGGCGGTGCCCGGCTCGTCGGCTCCGGTCCGTTCGGCCGTCATGGGCGACCTCCTGTGGTCGGTGGATCGATGGTCCCGGTCCGGGTGGTGAGCAGCGTCAGTGCGGGCAGTAGCCCCAGTTCCCAATGGCCGTCGGTGGGGCCCGCGAAAGCCGCCGCTGCCAGGAAGCCGCAGACGAGAGCACCGAAGGCCAGAGGAACGCCATCCCGTACGGCGAGGGCCGCGCGCAGTGGGCGCAGCAGCGGCCACAGGACGGCGATGAGGCCGACGAGGCCCAGATTGGCGAGGATCATCACCCAGAAGACGTGGTAGGTCGGCCCGACGTCGGTGATCTTGAAGGTGGGGAGGTAGACATCGCGGGTCGTCTGGCCGAGACCGGCTCCGGTCAGCGGCCAGTCGGCGAAGACGCGCAGCCCGACCATCGCTTCGGGTGTCCGGTAGCCGGCCGTTTCGTCCAGGTGCTCGCCGGACAGCAGGATCCGGGCGCGCAGCCCGGCGCTGACAGCGGCTCCGCAGACCACGAAAACGGTTGCCCCGACCGCAGCCATGACCACGCTGAGGCGGACTCGCCTGGTGCCGCGCACCAGCAGAACCAGCAGGCCGATCCCGGCGGCCAGCCACATGGCCCGGTAGCCCGCGACAACCGTGTCGGCGGCGAAGAGGGTGATCAACGCTCCCAGACCGATGCGCCGCCACCCGCGGGTGCGGCCGGCAACGACGAGCAGCGGCACAAGCGCGAGTACCGAGAGCAGACCGCCGTGCCGCCCCGGCATCGTGAGCTCCAGCGCGGCGAGGGCGGCCCCCCCGGTCACATAGAGCACCGCCGCCGCTTGCATCCTGCGTGCGTTGGTCAGGGTGTGGGTGGTGACGAAGAAGTAGGCAGGGATGACCGCCATGTGATAGGTGGCGATCAACACCTGGTGGAGGGCGTGTCCGCGTGCCAGACCGAACAGCGCGCCGACCAGGGCGATCACCGCCAGGAGCGCCATCGCCTGGTCCACGGCGGTTCGCCGGGGTCGGTCGTCGGCCGCAGAAGCGGCGCGGCGTACCAGCAGCGCCAGGCAACCGATCGCCAGCACGCCGATGTGAAGGGCCGTGATGAAGGTGACATCGGAAGTGCCCAGCGCCTTGGCGGCCGCGACGCCACCGACGATGCCTACTGGGAGAACGGCCCATGGCCACAGGACAAATGTCACCAGGCACAACAGGGCCGCGGCGGGCAGGATACTCAGACGACCGGGAAGAACTTCCGCCGCAAGGGCTCCGGCGGAGCCGAGAGCGGCCGCGAGGCATGTGGCCGAAGCGGGAACGATGAGCTTCCTCGGAACGACGAGCAGCCCGCTCATGGGCCGGTCCTCTCCAGCCCCTCGAGCAGGCCCCGGATCTGCTCGCCCCGCGCCGACCAGCTGTTGCAAGCAGCAGCGGCGCGACGCCGGGCCAGCGCGGCCGGGCAGTGGCGCGAGTCCAATGCCTCCTCGATGGCCCGGACGAACCCTTGCGGGCCGGAGCCGAGATGGACGAGACCGGCCATCGGGATCAGAGACGGCAGCGGTGTGGCGGCGACAGGTTTACCTACGGCCAGGTACTCGTACAGCTTCTTCGGGTGCACGTAGTCGATCCGGCCGCCCACCCGATAAGGGATCAGGCCGGCATCACAGGCACGCAGTACGGCGGGCATCTCGTCAAAGTCGACCGGGCCCCGCAGATGTACGTTGGGCAGCCCCGCCAGCGGTGCACGGCCGGTACGGGTGGACGGCCCGACCAGCAGGAACGTCCAGTCGGGGCGAAGACGGGCCACGGCGGCCAGGAGTTCCGCGTCAAAGGCCCGGCTGTCGATCGCCCCGGCGTAGACGAGCCGCGGGTCGGCCAGCTGTGTGATCCACTCGTCGAGTGGACCTTCCGCGACGAACCTCTCCGGATCGCACCCGTTGGGGACGATCACGGGCGGGCGCCGTGAGGACGGCAGCCACCGCGGCAGCGCCGAGGACGAGGCCAGGACGAGATCTGCGGCGCCGACCGCCTTCCGCAAAGCGCTGCGCAGGTGGGGGCGGTTCCAGCGGTGCGTGAACGTCCAGTCCAGGTCCACTGCGTCATAGACGAGCAGATCTTCCCCCAGCCGACCGGCCGTCGGCGCGGCCAGGTCTTCATCGATCCACAGGATTCGCCGGCTGCCCGGGCGGCGGTCCAGCCAGCGGCGTACCAGCGCTGCGGCAACCCGGCGGTTGATCCAGTTGAGCGGGGGCAGCAGCCTGCCGAACGGCACCACGGTGGGAGGCACCGCGTGCCACAGGGATGGCGCGACCTGGCTGACGATGAAGGCCCAGCGAGGGCGTCGGCCCGGCGGGTCGACGAACAACACCCGGCGGCCGACTGCGAGTTCCCGGGCGAGGGCATGCTGACGGTGCGCTCCGGCGAGCCAGGGCACTCCACTGAGCATCACCGACCAGCTTCGCCCGTCACCGTCCGGCAGGGGGCCTACGTCGCCCTGGACGACGGCCCAGAGATCCCGGAGGCCGAGTTGACCGCGCCACCGCAGCGCGCGCCGAACCAGCCAGTCCACAAGCACCAGGGCCTGGAGTGTCCGCAACCGCCATCGGGGCTGCGTGACCTCGGCGTAGCGGATGAGCCCGTCGAGACGGAACTTGCTGCGAACGGCGGAGCCCAGCAGTCGGGTCGACGCACCGAGAGTGTGCGTAACGACCGCGTCCGGTGTCATCCAGAGCCGATGGCCGGCGAGGCGGAGGTTGCGGGCGAGCAGAACGTCATTGAAATAGAGCGGAAACCGCTCGTCGAAGACTTCGGCCGGATCCAGCACGGCACGGCGTAGCAGCAGACAGCTCGCAGACGGTTGTTCGACCTGCCCCTGGCGGGACAGGTCCGCTCCGCCCATGAGGTGTTCGCGCCATGGGCGCCTGAAACCCGGCAAGTACCGCAGCGTGGTGGCCAACGCCACGAGGCTGCGGAACGTGGGCAGGCGCATGTAGTGCTGTTGAACGCTGCCGTCAGGGTTGAGGTACAGCGGCGCCACACCAGCCACGTCGGGGCGCTCGCGCAGGAAACCGGCGAGGGCTGTGAGCGCTCCGGGCCACAGACGGACATCACTGTTGAGGAGAAGGATCATGTCCCCGCGAGCACGGGCGTACGCCTGATTGACCGCCGCGGCAAAGCCGAGGTTCCGCTCGTTGCGGAGAAGCAGCACGTTCGGGTGGGCGGCAAGCATGTCCGGGGAGCCGTCCCGCGACCCGTTGTCGACGACGATCACCTCATACCGCAGCCCATCGGTCGCGGCACGGGGCAGCGAGTCCAGACAAGCACGGGTTTCGGCACAGGTGTTCCAGCTCACCAGGAGCACCGATACTTCGGGCAGGGTCATCAGCTGTGCCACCCCGGCAGCCGGGCGAGCAGCTCGAGAGGATCGTGCCCACGGGGGTCCGGTCCTGCATTTCGGCGCGCAGACGCTCCAAACAGATCAATCATGTGAAGCACGACCATCCTCCGAGCGGCAGGCTGCTCGATCGACGCCACAAGACACTCGAAGCCGCATTAATTCATTTCAACCTCGGTTGGATATGGCTTTACTGGGTATTGGCCTATTCGGTCAGACGGTAATGGTGTCGATATCGATTCGGTTCCGACACGTCGGCGTGTCGTCTGTTTTTAGTGCATTCGTGCTACTCGCCTTTGCAATTCTCAGCGCCATTGCGGCGCCGGAAGGGTGTATGTCCTACACCCTTCCGGGGGGTCATCGCCCCCGTGGCGTTAGCTGTGCTTGACATGGCGTTATATCTGCCTGCGACAGGATTTTCCTCGTCACGGCCGACCCTGCCGCCGGGCCGGAAGCCATCCGAGAAGGTGTGAGGAGCGTGGAAAGTGACTACGTCTCGCAGACGGCGTAACGTCCTCGCCTCCGTGGCAGCAGCCGCTGTCATCGCCGCCGGCCCGCTGGTGCCCGCAGAGACGGCACATGCCGAGTACCCGCCGAATGCACCCAGTCTGAGCATCGATACGACAGGGATCGCCGGTGATCCGCTCACTTTCACCGCGACGGGGTTCGCCGCCAAGCAGCAGGTCGTCGCGGAACTCATCTCGAAGGCACCGGTGCTGGGCACGTTCTTCGCCGACTCGAAGGGCACGGTCTCGGGGACCGTCACGATCCCCGCCACCACCAAGCCCGGCCCACACACCTTCAGACTCACCGCCCGTGATCCGGACCTGGTCCTGTCAGCGGTGATCAATGTGCTGCCGCGACACCACAAGCTCCCGCCGGACGGTCAGCTCCCTGAGACCGGTTCCGGCCAAAGGACCTTCGTCATGTTCAGCACGGCTGTCGGTTTGCTGGCAGCCGGCGGGGGAGCCGTCCTCGTGGTACGACGTCGGCGCACGCGCCGCTGACCTGGCCGCCACCATGCAGCACTCCCCGGCCCCTGGAAGCACACGTCCCGCACAACCGCACCGCCGACGCCGGCGCGTCCGATATCTGCTGGCGGCCGTCGTGTTCCTGATCCTGGCGGGAGCGGCCTGGATCGCGGTCACCGGTCTGATCGCCCGTACCGAACTGCTGGCCGCACAGCGGGATCTGCACACGCTGCGGCAGTCGGTCAACGCAGGGCCGTCGCGGGACTCAGCCGCCGCACCCGTGCCTGGCACGTCGAAAGCCGAGGCGACGCTGCGTTCCGCGGCGGCACACGCTGCCCGAGCGCACGACCTCACCACCGGGCCCGCCTGGTACCCGGCAACGCACCTGCCCTTTCTCGGCGACCCGGCACGTATCGTGCGCGGCACGGCGCACGCCGCTGACCGGCTGACCCACGATGTGCTCACTCCCCTCGTCCGCAGCGTCCCGGATCTCACGGCCGACGCACGAGGCGGCGACACTCATCACCTGCTGACCGCCCTGCACGACGCGGCCCCGGCACTCGAACGCGCCGCGCAGGACGCCGCGGAAGTCCGTGCCCAGGCCCGCGGACTGCCACACGCCACCTGGTTGCCGGCAGCCGAGCGGGCCCGTACGCAACTGGTCCGCCAACTCGACCGGATTGCCCCGACGACGGCCGACGCCGCCCTTGCGGCCCGGCTCCTTCCGCCGATGCTGGGGGAACAGGGGCCACGGCGTTACTTCGTCGTCTTCCAGAACACCGCCGAAGCCCGCGGTACCGGCGGGCTGCCCGGGGCCTTCGCGGTGGTCACGGCCGACCGGGGCCGCATCGGCTTCGACACCTTCGGTAATGACACCGTGCTGCAGCCGACCCGGCCCACAGTGGACCTGGGAACGGATTACGCCGCCTTGTACGCCGCCAACGAGCCCACTCGGTTCTGGGGGAACTCCAATCTCAGCCCTCACTTTCCCTATGCGGCCCGTATCTGGGCCGAGGCATGGAGAGAGCACAGTGGCCAGAAGGTGGACGGGGTACTCGCCGTCGACCCCACTGCGCTGGGCCGGCTGCTGGAGGCCACCGGGCCGGCCCGTCTGCCCGACGGCTCCCTGCTCACCGGCGCCAACGCCGTGGAGCTCACCGAGCGAACGAGCTATGCGGCCTACCAGGACGTCACCGCCCGCAAAGCGTTCTTCCTCGACGTCGCCCGCACCGCCGCCACACAGTTGACCGGCGCCGCCAAGGATCCGCGGCGGATTCCCGCGCTGTTGCGGGCCGTGTACGACGTGCAGCGGGACGCACGTCTGAAGGTGTGGAGCACGCTCCCGGCCGAGCAACGCCTCATCGAACGCAGGGCATTCAGCGGCTCACTCCCCAAAGACGCGGGCCCCTTCGCCGGGGTCGTCGTCAACAACGCGGCGGCCACCAAGCTCGACTACTACCTCGACCGAAGGCTGACGTGGGAGCCGGGCCCCTGCACCCCGCACGGACGAACGGTCACCGCCACCGTGACGCTGACCAACCGGGCGCCGGCCTCGGGACTCCCGGCCTACGTCACCGATCGCCTCGACACCCGGGCCCGTTCCTCCAGGCCGGGTGACAACCGACTGCTGGTCTCCTACTACGCCAGTGCGGGAGCCGCCCTGACCGGGGCGATGCTGGACGGCCGTCGTATCCCGCTGAATCATGCCGTCGAACACGGCCACCCGGTGTACACCCTCGATCTGGAACTGCCCGGGGGGAGCACCCGCACCGTGACGCTGCACCTGTCGGAGCCGATCACCGATCGCGCCCCGACCCTGCTGCGCCAACAGCTGGTGAATCCGCTGCGGACCGAGGTGAAACCGTACCCCCCGTGCCGCCGTTGACGACGGCCGCAGCCGTTCGGCTCCGTCACCGGTCAGCCGGGTTCCGGCGTGGCGATCGGCCCACCGACTCCCCGATCCGCATGGCACGGCGACGCGGCCCCACCCCACCCTGGGCCGCAGTTCGCGTACCACCATTCGTTGATGCTTGCCGAGGACTGGGTGACCGGGAGACATCGGGAGCGATCAGCGGATCGGCGGGTTCTCCGGCAGCCGGGCGAGCAGCCGCAGGTGATCGCCGAGCCGCGGATGGGTGGTACGCGGTGAGCCGCAGGCGGCCCAGTCGGCGAACAGCAGAGACATCCCCGACGGGCTGGGCAGGCGGGAGGGCCTCATGTAGTACCGGGCGAAGACGGTGTCGCAGCGCTCGACCACGAAGCCGCACTCCTCCACCAGCGTCGTCAACGACCGCGCCGAGAAGTGCCAGCGGTGGCAGTCCGGCTGCAGATGCGGCCATGATCCACCCTGCCGTTGGGCGGAGGACGATGCGATGTTCGGCACTTCGAGGGCGAGCCATCCTCCGGCGGTGAGCGATGCCCGGGCCTTGGTGAGGAACCGCCGGGGCTCGTCGACGTGTTCGAGCACATGGAAGGCGCACACGGCGTCCACCGCGGTGGTCGGTGCGACCGTCTCGAAGCAGCCCTGCCGTACCGGCACCTTGAGCTCGCCCCGCGCATGGCGGACACAGACCTCGGACAGTTCCACTCCGTCGGCTGCGATGCCGGCTCTCCGGGCGGCTTCGATGAAGTAACCGCCTGCTGAGCCGGCCTCCAGCAGAGACCTCGGGCGGGTGGCCGACAGGAGCCACCGCATCCGTCGGGCGGCTTCGTACCGCCACTGCCCGGCGCGGGCGAAGTAGCGTCGGTAGTAGTGGCCGTCAAAGAGGTCCCACTGGTGTGCCCCGTCGCCGTTCGCGGCGGTCCAGTGGAATGCGCAGGCCGGGCAACGGCGCAGCAATCCGTCGAAGACCGGCTCGTCGCCCGCGGCCTGGTGGCAGAGGGGGCAGCGGGTCGCTTCCATCTGCAAGGTCATGTGTTGCTCCTTTTCCGCACGGAAACCGCGCCGCGATGTGGTGTCAACCCGGCGAGAGCCATGCGCAGTCGGGTCAGGTCTGATGCGCCGAAGAATCCGAGCAGGGCCAGCAGCGTGGCCGCGACCAGCACGGTCAGGCCACCCCGGCAGGCGACTGCCACGGCGGCGTCGGCCCGGTCCGTCCCGGGAGCCAGCCGGAACGTGACCAGACAGGCAAGGGTTCCCGCCGTCACGGCCGCGAAGACGGGTGGCCACAGTGCCCGCAGTAGCGGTGCCACCGGCCGCCGGGAAATGCTGTGGAAGTGCGCGAAGAAGTAGACGGTGCTCACGCAGGCCGCCAAGCTGGTCGCCAGCGGGACCCCCCAGGGACCGAGAAGCCGAAGCAGCGGAATGGTGAGCAGCAGATTGAGCACGGCGGCCAGCACTGTGCCGCGGGTCTCACACCCGGGCCTGCCCTCGGCCCGGGTCACCATCGCGGCCGCGCCGGCGATCACACTCGCGGCGCAGCCGGGGGCCAGGACCATGATGGTCACTGCCGCGGCAGGCAGTGGACGGCCGAGCCACATCCGCACCAGCGGATCGGCCGACACGACCAGGACGGTGGCCGCGACCGCGGCGAACGCCGTCAGATACCGGGTCAGATCGATGTAGAGCCGGTCGAGCCGACCGGGTTCATCGTCGGCCGCCGCGGCAGCCGACGGGAAGGCTGCCGTGAGAATGACCCCCGAAGGCAACCGCAGCAGCCCGACAAGGCGGCTGCCCAGGTCGAATCCAGCTACCGCCGACGGACTGTGGAAGCCTGCGAGCACCAGCCGGTCCGTCTCGCTGTTGACCGCGGCTGCCGCGCCTGCCACCTGGACACGTGAGCCGTACGACGCCACATACGCCACATCGGACGGTCTGATGTCCCGCAGGCTGGGCGTCAGCCCAGCGGCGTACCGGCGGGCCAAGCAGACGAACATCAGTGCCCGCAACGCACTGCTCACCACCACCGAGGCGGCCAGCTCCACCAGCCCGCCGCCCAGCGTGACCACCGCTGCCGCGAGCCCCGCGCCGAGCACAGCGGTGCCGGCGACGACCCAGGCCACCGGACCATAGCGCTGGGTGCCCTCGAGCACGCTCCGCCAGGGCAGCGCGAGGCTGTCGAGAAGAAAGCCCACCAGCAGGAACAGGGCGGCGCCCCGCGCCGGCGCGGAGAGCTCACCCAGTTGGAACACGCGGGCCAGCCACGGCCAGCAGATCGCCGTCCCGGCAAGGGCCAGCGCGGAGAGAACGGCACCCCACACAACGCCCAGGCCCAGTACGGCGCAGACCTGTCGCTGCCGCCCGCCTCCGACGGCTCGGGCGACCTCCCGGATCTGAACCGAGCCGAGCCCCAGATCGGCGAGCGACACAATAGCGATCAGACCCGTAAGCAGCGCCCACACACCGTACGAGCGGGCGCCGATGCTCCCGTACACCACCGGTAGCGACGCGACGCCGGCTAACGCGGTGGCGACCCTGGCCGCGAGAAGCCTGGCGCTGTTGCCGGCCACCCGAGCCGCAACGGCTTCGGCCGGAGCGGCGCTACCGCTGGAGGACTCGGGCGGGCTAGCCACCGGGAACCCACCCGGACCGGTCAGGAGCACAGAACGGATCCAGCTTCATGGCATTTATGTTTTGCCGTCACATCCCATGCCCGCCACTTGAGAAGCCAGGATTGCGTCATAAGGGAGCGAATCACTACACGCATGCGCGCCGGTACCTACCTGGATGACGCCGTTCGCCCTGTTAATCTCCGGCCACAAAGGGCTCTTCCCCAACAAGATCGAGTACTCAATCATGCCGGAATCCAAGACAGTCGGCGGGCAGCACGGCACACCCCTCAGTCCGCCGACCCATGCTCGGCCGTCACGCCAGGATGCCCAGCGGATGAGCGGCCTGCGCTGCGTGTGCTGCGGGAGCCGCAGTTTCACGCAGCGTCCGGCCTTGTGGCTGAAGCTGATCGAGGAGTGGCGGCTGAGCGAGGAGGAGGCCGGCTATATCGATCGGCAGCAGGGTTTGCATTGCACCCGCTGCGGGGCAAGCCTCCGGTCCCTGGCCCTGGCCCATGCGATCATGAAGGTCTACGGCTCGACGAGACTTTTTCCCGTCTTCATGCTTCGCCATCCTCTGCTCAAGGTCCTTGAGATCAATCGGGCCGGAACTCTTCACCGCTTCCTGCGGAGGATGCCGCGCACGAAACTGGTGAGCTTCCCCGATATCGACATGATGGCGCTTCCCTTCGATGACGCGTCGATGGACCTGGTTGTGCATTCGGACACGTTGGAGCATGTGCCCGATCCTGTACAGGGACTGCGCGAGTGCTTTCGCGTGGTCCGGCCGCGAGGCTGGGTCTGTTTCACGATTCCGGTTGTCGTCGGCCGGCTGACGCAGACGAGGGCCGGTAAGCCCCCGAGTTACCACGGAGTGCCGCCGGAGGGGACACCCGACTGCCTCGTCCATACGGAATACGGCGCTGACATGTGGACCCACGTCATGGAGGCCGGCGGCGGCGAGTGCCGCATCATCCGTCTCGAGTTTCCCGCCGCTCTCGCCATCGCCGCCCGTAGGTTCTAGTTCGGCGTCCCGGTCTTGACTGCGGGCTGATCAGAATCCTGCTCCGCTCGATGCGTCGGCCGTGTCACGGTGCGGCGGTCCGAGGCCGTGCCGTGCGCGAGGTGCTGCCAGGTGTGGCAGAGGTCGTCGGCGATCCTGCGCCAGCTGAATTCGTTGTCGGCACGGCTGCGTCCCTCGGCGGCGAGCCGCCGGGCGAGGCCGGGCTCGTCGCGGATCCGGGCCAGCCGGTCCGCGAGCGCCGCGGCGTCGCCGGCGGGAAAGAGCAGGCCCGTGGAGCCGATGACGTGGGGGATGTCTCCGATGTCGCTGCCGACAACGGGGACGCCGCAGGCCATGGCCTCGATCAGAACCCGCCCGAACTGCTCCCGCAGCGGGATGCCGATCCAGGGCACCACATTGCGCTGCACGATCTCGACCGACGGCAACGCCAGCACGCTCATCCGGGCCAGCAGCGAGGGCAGTTCAGCATGGTCCGCCCACCGTGTGAGCCGGACCCGCCCCGGACGGCGCTCACTTGCCCGCTGCACCTCGCCGCTCAGGGTTCCGTCGCCCACCACCTGCAGGTCGCAGTCGAGAAGCTCCGCGGCCAGGAGCAGGTCGCCGATGCCCTTGTGCGGCTCCAACCGGCCGACGAACCCCACGGTGAACGTCTGTGGGCGCTCCTGCTCGCGGGGGCGGAAGACACCGGTGTCGACCCCCAGTGGCACGACGGTCGCAGGCCCTGTGTAGCCCTTGGCGCGCAGCACGCGCAGTGCGCTCGGGGTGATCGGGAACGCATGGCTGACGGCACGGTAGGCACGCCGTTCCAGGAGTGGGAACGGGAACGGGAAGCGCATCACGATGTTCTGGGCCGCGTAAAGGGTGACCGGTGTACCCGGCCGGATCCGGTCGCGCAGCCTGATCGCCTGCCAGGTGGACAGGTAGGCGGCCTCACCGATGACATGCACGACGTCAGGTGCGGGCACGTCGCGCAACGCGTGCCCGGTGCCAGGGGCGAAGAGTACAGAGGCCATGTGACCGGTTCTGTCTTCCCCGAGCAGATGAGGCCGGAGCACGGGGCGGAAATTGCGGTATCGGTCTGCCAGCCCGCGCAGCCCTTGCTCGGTCAGCGGTGATACGTCGGCGGCGACCACCGTCAAGGTGACGTCGGGGCGGTCTGCGAGCGCGGCGAAGAGGTCCAACCAGTGTTCTGTGCGTTTTCCGACCACAGTGATCAAGATGTGCATGGCATGGCATCCTTCTAGTTCAGGCGGCTGGTAGTGAGAGCGAGCCGGACCACGCCGGCCCATGCCCGGGCCCTGAGTTCCGGGTGAGGGAACATTCGCGCGGGGAAACGGCGCTGAGGGTCACACCGAGAGACGCCCGGGCACATGTGGCCGGAGCTATATGGCATCCCTGCTGCTCGCTCTGCGCAGGTGCACGGCCGTAAGTGCGGGCACATACAGCACCTGGGCTCCGCGCCGCCAGGCCTGCAGGCACAGTTCCTCGTCCGCGTAGTACATGCAGGAGCCCTCGTCGAGACCACCGATCTCGGACAGCAGGGAGGCCCGCACCGCCAGGCAGGCCCCGGACACCCAGTCGACGGTCACCGCACGCCCGTAGCGGCCGCAGTCGGCGTAGGTACGACGCCGTTTCCTGCCCCAGAACAGCTGGTGCAGTCCCAGCGGCGCCAGGTTGCCGCTGAGGCGACCGGTCAACGCCAAGGCGAGGGAACCGAAGGGATGTGCGCTGGCGACGAGCCGCCCGCCCGGGTCGATGATGCGGGGACCGACAACACCTACCTCTGGCCGGAGCCGCAGCGTGGTGACCAGAGCCCGTGCGGTGGGTTCCCGCAGGATGCACTCGGGATCGACCAGAAGCACGACGTTTCCGACGGCGCCCGGCAGGGCCTGGTTGACGGCCGCGGCGAAGCCGACATGGACGGGGTTGGCGATCAGCTCGATCTCGGGGAAGTGTGCCGCGACAACGTGCACGGTGCCGTCGGCGGACGCGTTGTCCACGACGCTCACCCGCAGCCCGGCGTGACGCAGGGCTGACAGGCAGGCCACGACATGGTCCTGGGAGTTGGAGGTCACCACGATCGCGGTGGCACCCAGATCGCTCACGGGTGCCGCCGTCCCGGTGGTGCGGGCGCTCGGGCCGGCGCTAGCCACGGGGAAATCCACGGAGCAGATCGAGCAGCGTGCGCGCGAGCAGCATGAGGTCCAGACGGGGGGAATGGCAGCCCACATAGAGCAGGTCGCAGCGGAGCTTTTCCTCCACACTCGCTCCGTAGCCCCCGGTGAGCTGTGCGATACCCGTGAGTCCCGGCCGGACCAGGTGGCGCAGGTCGTAGTGGGGGACGTTCCCGAAAGTCGTGATGAGTTCGGAACGCTCCGGGCGAGGCCCCACCAGGCTCATCTCGCCGCGCACGACATTCCACAACTGCGGCAGCTCATCCAGCCTGGAGCGGCGCAGGAACCGGCCGAATGAAGTCATCCGGGGATCATCGGCGGCAGCCAGCACCGGCCCTGTCGCCTGCTCCGCGTCCACTCTCATCGTGCGGAACTTGATGATGCGGAAAGGCCGGCCACCCGCGCCCACCCTGTCCTGGAAGTAGAACATGGGGCCGCCTCGGCAGACCAGCATCGCTATGGCGAGCATGACCGGAATGACGAGGGGCGCGCCCAAGGTCACCAGTAAAAGATCGGACGCTCTCTTGATCCGAGCACTGGAGGCACGGTTTCGCGCAGTTGCCCGCAGCCGCAGCCACGGCAGCCCGCCGAAGCGGTAGAAGCGTGCCGAACCCAGCAACCCGTAGGCGGGCTGCGCCAGTACGAATACTTTGACGCGATGCGCTCTGCACAACTCCACCAACCGGTAGTCGAGGCCTTCCAAAGGGGCCTTCACCAGTAGCAGATCGGGATGATCCAGTACCAGTGACGCCTCGAACTCGGCAAAACCTTCGGAGAGCGTGACGCGCCTGACGACGTCGAACTCTTCCTCCAGGTTGTCTGAATCCCCGATCTCCTGTGTCGACTCGGCTACAATGACCTTTCGTTTCCTTCTCCATCGCACTACGGAGGGCGAAGGGACTTGACGGGACCGCCAGTTGACTCTCCCGGTCGAAGAGCTCTCAGTGACCGGAATCAGGGTGGCGCGGTTCATTCGCAATACTCCATTCCAGTTGCGAGATCGCACACCTCAGCGAAGCCAGTCAAATCTGGGCTTCAGAAGTTAATCACACAATACGTATGATGAAGCGGATGGCGCTCTGCGAAACTGGAAGGACTACCTGTTGGGAGCAAAGGCTGGACGGTCGCTGGTGCCGTCGATGAGAGCAGTACTTGAGCGCCGTGAGAAGGCTGCTTTGGTGCGGGTGGCGGAACTGCGGGCCGAGTTCGATCGGGTGAAGGCAGCCCTCGCGGAGGAGGTGCTGCATCACCGGTGATCGGCCCGGAGCAGTATCTCGAGGCGCTGGGAGCAGGACGCGTTCGCCCCGGCCGTCCATCCACGCCGGCACCGGCAGCGCGGCCCGCACTACCACCCTCTCGGCGTCCGTCATGTCCGTGCCGTAGCGGGGGCGGCGGTCCGGTTGGTCGGCCGCGTTGCCGAACCTGTCAGCGGTCGCCCTCATGCAAGGAGCTCGGCCAGGTCGCGCCACGCCTTCCTCGGGAGGGTTTCCCGGGGCTCGCCGTCCAGGATCTGGAGGGCGAGGTGGTCCGCCCCCGCCTCGAAGAAGGCGTCTATCTTGGCGCGGATCGCCGTCTCGTCGCCCCAGGCGAACAGGGCGTCGACCAGGCGGTCGCTGCCGCCGTCCGACAGGTCGTCCTCGGTGAAGCCGTGCCGGAGGAAGTTGTTGGTGTAGTTCGGCAGCGGGAGGTAGACCTCGAGGAACTCGCGGGCCAGGGCGCGGGCGCGGGCCGGGTCCGTCTCCGGGATCACCCCGAGTTCGGGGGCGAGCAGGGGGCCTTCGCCGAGGAGTTCGCGGGCGTGCGCGGTGTGTTCCGGGGTGACCAGGTACGGGATCGAGCCCGCCGCCCGGTCGCGGGCCAGCCGGAGCGACTTCGGGCCCAGGGCGGCCAGCAGGCGGCGGTCCGCCGGCACTCCGGCGGCGTCCAGGCCGTCGAGGTGGCCGACGAGCGCGGAGTAGGGACGGGAGTACTGCTCCTCGCGCTTGGCGTGGCTCACTCCGAGGCCCAGCAGGAAACGCCCGGGGTGGGCCGACTCCAGTTCCCCGAAGGCCGTGGCGGCGGCGTCCGGCTCGTGCTGCCAGATGCTCTGGATGCTGGTGCCGAAGGTGAGCTTCGAGGTCGCCTCGATCAGCGGGGCGGCGTTGGCGGCGGAGCTGTTGCCGCCCAGCCAGACGGCGCGGTAGCCGAGCTCCTCCAGTTCGGCGGCGGCCTCGGCGAGTTCCCCGCGGCGGTCCGGGTCCTCCGAGCGCAGGCCTACGCTCCAGATGCCGTACCGGCCGACGGTTTCCTTCAGGGCGGTGGTCATCGGTTGGGATCCCTCCGGTTGGGCGCCGTACGTGATCACGCGTACAGCAGGTGCCAACCGGAGGAGTCCGGCCGTAATTCCAAGTCGGCGCCGTTGATTTCGGCGCGCCGGCGGTCGCTAGCGGTCCTTGCCGAGGAACTCCTCCAGCGCCTCCACCACGAACCGGTGGTCCTGGAGCTGCGGCAGCCCCGACACCGTCACCGCGCCGATCACGCCGACGTCCTCGACGGTGATCGGGAAGGAACCGCCGTGTGCCGCGTACGTGTCGGGGTCGAGGCGCGAGGACTCCTCGAACGTCGTGCCCTTGGCGCGGAAGCGGGCGCCCACCAGGTAGGAGGCGGAGCCGTAGCGCTCGACCACACGGCGCTTGCGGGCGATCCAGGCGTCGTTGTCGGGCGTGGAGCCGGGCAGCGCCGCGTGGAAGAGCTGCTGGCCGGCGCGGTGGATGTCGATCGCGACCGGGGCCTGTCGCTCCCGGGCCATGCCGACGAGCAGCGAGCCGAGCGCCCAGGCGTCGTCATGGGTGAACTGGCGGAACACCAGGCGGCGTTCCTCCTTCTCCAGCTCCTCCAGGCTCGGGGTGAGCTCCGGGTGGAACTTCGGGGTCAGCTCCTGGCTGTGCGAAGGGTTGTGCGTGCTCTTGTGGGTCACAGGGTCACCGTCACCTTCTCGCGGGCCGAACGACGGGCGGCCTCCAGTACGTCCAGGGCGGCGGCCGCCTCCAGCGCGGTCGCCGGGTTCGGGGCGCCCTCCAGCAGGGCCTTCGCCACGGCCGCATAGTAAGCGGGGTAGTCGCCCGGGAGGGTGGGTTCGGGTCGGCCGCCGCCCGTGATGGGGGACTCGCCGGAACCCACGCGGCCCCACAGCGACTCGGGCTCCACGCCCCAGCCGGGCCCGGGGCGGTGGCCTTCGCGCAGGGCCGCCTCCTGGGGGTCGAGGCCGTACTTGACGTAGCCGGCGGCGGAGCCCAGGACGCGGAAGCGGGGGCCGAGCTGGGCGGTCGTCGCGGAGACGTAGAGGTGGGAGCGGACGCCGCCTGTGTGCGTGATCGCGATGAACGTGTCGTCGTCCGTCTCGGCGCCCGGGCGGCGGATGTCCGACTCCGCGTACACGGCGGCCGCCGGGCCGAAGAGGACCAGCGCCTGGTCGACGACATGGCTGCCGAGGTCGTACAGCAGACCTCCGATCTCTGCCGGGTCGCCGGACTCCCGCCAGCCGCCCTTCGGCTTCGGACGCCAGCGCTCGAAGCGGGACTCGAAGCGCCGGACGTCGCCCAACTCGCCCTCGTTGAGCAGCTTGCGCAGGGTGAGGAAGTCGTTGTCCCAGCGGCGGTTCTGGAAGACGGAGAGGAGCAGGCCGCGCTCCTCGGCCAGGGCGGCCAGCTCGCGCGCCTCGGCCGCCGTGCCCGCGACGGGCTTGTCGACCACGACCGGCAGACCCGCCTCGAGCGCGGTCGTCGCGAGCGGTACATGCGTCTTGTTCGGGGACGCCACGACGATCAGGTCCAGCTCGGCGGCCCGGTCGAACAGCTCGTCCGGGCCGGAGGCGAGGCGCACGTCCGGGAACTCGGCGCGGGCCTGCTGCTGCCGCTCGGGGTTCGAGGTGACCACCGTGTCGAGTGTGAGGCCCTCGGTGGCGGCGATCAGCGGGGCGTGGAAGACGGAGCCGGCGAGGCCGTAGCCGACGAGGCCGACGCGCAGGGGCGAGCCGGGTGTGCCGGAGGTGCCGAGGGGTGTGCCAGTCATGCCGCCCACTTTGGCAACGCTGTTGCCAAAGTGCAAGCGCCGGGGACAATGGGTGGCGTGAACAGGGCGAACGACCGTACGGGCGGAGTGGGCGCGGTAGGCGGAGCGGGCGGCATGGCTGGTGCAGGGGCCGGAGCGAACCTGCTCGCCCTGCGCAGCCACAACACCGCGCTGGTGCTCGACCTGCTGCGGACGGCCGGGTCCGACGGCATCAGCCGGCTCGAACTCGCCGAGCGGACCGGCCTCACCCCACAGGCGGTCAGTAAGATCACGGCCCGGCTGCGGGAGGACGGACTCGCGGCGCAGGCGGGGCGCCGCGCGTCGACCGGGGGCAAGCCGCGCACGGTGCTGCGGCTGGTGCCCGAGGCGGGGCACGCGGTGGGGGTCCACCTGGACCGGGACGAGGTCCGGGCCGTGCTCGTGGATCTGCGCGGGACGGTGGTGGGGGAGCGGCGGGCCGCGCTGGATCTGGGGGCCGGGGCGCGGGCGGTACTGGCAGCGGTGACGGAGGCCGTGCGGGCGACGGTGGAGGAGGCCGGGCGGGCGGTGGTGTCCGAGGCTGGGCGAGCGGCGGTGGCCGAGATGCCGCCCGCCGGACCGCTCCTCGCCCATGCCGGTTCCCTGCTCGGGGTGGGGGTGGCGCTGCCCGGGCCGCTCGATCACGTCCGGGGTGTGCTGCACCGGGTGACCGGCTTCCCCGAGTGGGACGGCTTCCCGCTGCGGGAGGCGCTGGCCGAGCGGCTCGGGGTGCCGGTCGTGGTCGACAAGGACACCAACGCGGCGGCGCTGGGCCTGGCGGCCGGGGGCGAGGCCGGCTCCTTCGCGTACCTGCACCTCGGTACGGGGCTGGGGGCCGGTCTGGTGATCGGCGGGAGCGTGCACCGGGGAGCCCGGACCGGGGCGGGGGAGTTCGGCCACCAGGTGATCCAGCTGGACGGCCCGCCGTGCACCTGCGGCGACCGCGGCTGTGTGGAGGCGCTGTGCCTCGGTGCGGCGGCGCGCGGCGATGTCGAGGAGGCGGCGCGGGTGCTGGGAGCGGGCGCGGCGAACCTGGTGGGGCTGCTCGACATCGACGTCGTCCTGCTGGGCGGCCGGACGGTGGCCGCGGCGCCGGAGGCGTTCGTGCGGGGGGTCGGGGCGGTACTGGGGGCGCGGGCCCGGCGGACGGGGGAGGACGCCGTGCCGGTACGTGTCGCGCCGGGGGGAGGGCGAGTCGTGGCGGTGGGGGCGGCTCAGCTGGTGCTGGGGCCGGTGTTCGGGCGGGGGGACGGCTGAGGGGCGGGGGCCGGACTCGTGCCGGGGGCGGGCGCCGGATCCGGCTGGGGCGTGGGTGTGCAGGCGGCGTCCGGGAAGATCCGCCGCAGGTGGTACTCCAGTACCGTGCGCACGTCCGCGAGTGAGCGGCGGCCGTGCAGAACGTCCAGGCCCAGCCCAATCGCACCCGACACCAGCAGGTCCGCCTCGTGCGCCCGGTCGATGCCCGGCGCGGTGCTCCCCGACGTCTCGCCCACCCCGATGATGTCCGAGACGAGCCGTTCCAGCGGCTGCTCAGCGGCCAGGAAGACCTCCGCGAGCACGGGATCGGTAAGGCTTCGCGCGTAGTACGCCGTGAACACGCGCAGGGCGAAGGCGCGTTGCTCGTCCAGGGGCAGGAACTCGTCCAGCACCGCCCGCAGCAGCGCGCACGGCTCCGTCATGTCGTACCGGATACGCCCCTGGGCCAGCCGTTCGTTCTCCTCGTGCAGCAGCCGCAGCGCGTCGACCATCAGGGCGTGCTTGGAGTCGAAGTGGTACTGCACGACCCGCAGCGAGACCCTGGCCTCGGCCGCGATCCTGCGCATGCTCGCCGCGTCCAGCCCCTGCTCGGCCGCGATACGCCACACCGCCTCGGCGATCCGGCGCCGCTGCCGTGCCCGGACGTCCGTCGGCCGGGGCGCGGGCGGGCTGCCCGGGGCGGGCAGCGGCTGCCTGCGCCGGCGGTACGCCCGGGCCTGGCAGCTCCGGGAGCAGTAGACGGGCGGGCGGCCTCGGCCCGGCCGGACCGTGGGCGTGCCGCACACCGGGCACGCCCGTTTATTTTCGTCACGCACGCCTTCACGATAGCGCGCCGAAAAAGTGTGACGTAAAGAGGAAATACGGCTCGGGGCAAGACCAATGCGCACCTGTCGATTGATACGTTCGTAACGTCAACGACGCACCTCTTCCGCGGAAAGGAAGGCCATGAAGTACGACGTCCTACAGGTCCTCGGCATGGTGACGATGGTCGTGTGCGCCCAGGCACTCGTCCGGCTCCTCGTCGACAACGGCGACCGGGGGCTGCTGGACGGGCTCCCCGGCGGCTTCCTCCCCGCGCTGCTGGCCTACGCGGTCCTCACCGCCGCCGGTGTCCTCCTGACCGGCTGGGCGCACTCGCGCGCGAAGGCAGCGGGGCGCCGCTGAGGGTCCCCTCGGGCCCTCGGCGTGTGCGCCGACCGGGCGGATCCGCACCGCCGTTCGGGGGCGTTCCCGGCGATGTCGGCTGGCGACCGGCTCCATCCGGCAATGTCACATCTCCATGCGACCCTGCACGTCCGCTCACCTCTGCCTGGCGGCGGCAGCCGCCGTCCTGCTCACCGGGGCTCCTCCGGCGTACGCGGAAGAGCCTGCGCCCGCCTGTGCCGCGCCCGACGACCACACCTTCCCGCTCACCACCCGCATCCACGGCGGGCCCGACGCCTACACGGCCGGGGGCGGGTTCGGGACCTGGTATCTCGATCTGACCAACACCACCGACCGGCCGTGCACCGGTATCCACCCCGTCGTCGTGCTCGTCGACGACAAACGGGCGCTGGAGCCGTCGCAGCCCCGGCTGGAGTTCTTCGAGGGGGCGCGGGCACACCCCGTGCGGTTCGAGAAGACCGGTGAGGACGAGCTCGTCGGGGCGTTCGCCGACGAGGAGGGCCGGTTCGCCGGGTTCAACGTCGGACCGGGCAAGACCGTCACCGTGAAGGTGCGGCTCGCGGTCACCTCGGACGCCGTACCGAACGACGTCACCGTCAACGCCGCCGTGGTGCAGCGGCACGACGACGACGGCGACTGGGTCGGGCAGTCGAACGACTACCGCTTCGGGATCCACGGCGATGCGCCGATCGACGGGGGCGAGCCGGAGACCGACGGCGGTACCGACTCCCAGCCGGAGTCCGAGGAGTCCGTCCCGCCCCGCGAGGACCGCTTCCCGTTCGCCGAGGAACTCGCCCGTACGGGAAGCGGCGGCCGGATCGCCGCGGCTGCCGCGGCGGTGCTGCTCGCCGTGGGCGGGGCACTGCTCCTTGCGCGCCGTCGCCGCTGAGGCGCGAGGAGGAGCCGTCCCGCCTGTCGGGACGCCGTATACGGGCCATTCCCCAAGATCCGGCCACTGTTTAGGCTTGGGCTGCCTGGCCCCAAGGCGCACGCTGGCCCGCGTACGGCAGGAGATCCCGCACATGGCAGACCGCAAGCCCATCGAGTCGTGGCTCACCGACATGGACGGTGTGCTCATCCACGAGGGCGTACCGATCCCCGGCGCCGACGCCTTCCTCAAGAAGCTGCGCGAGTCCGGGAAGCCCTTCCTGGTCCTCACCAACAACTCGATGTACACCCCGCGCGACCTGCACGCCCGGCTGCGCCGCATGGGCCTGGACGTGCCGATCGAGAGCATCTGGACCTCGGCCCTGGCCACGGCCCAGTTCCTGGACGACCAGCGGCCGGGCGGCTCGGCGTACGTCATCGGCGAGGCCGGCCTGACCACCGCGCTGCACGACATCGGCTACATCCTGACCGACCACGAGCCGGACTACGTCGTCCTCGGCGAGACCCGCACGTACTCCTTCGAGGCCATGACGAAGGCGGTACGGCTCATCCTCGGCGGCGCCCGTTTCATCTGCACCAACCCCGACGAGACGGGCCCGTCCACCGAGGGCCCGCTGCCCGCGACCGGCGCGGTGGCCGCGCTGATCACCCAGGCGACCGGCAAGAAGCCGTACTTCGCGGGCAAGCCGAACCCGCTGATGATGCGGACCGGGCTGAACGCCATCGGGGCGCACTCCGAGAGCAGCGCGATGATCGGCGACCGTATGGACACGGACGTGCTGGCGGGCATGGAGGCCGGGATGCAGACGTTCCTGGTGCTCACCGGCCTGACCCGGCCCGACCAGGTCGACGGCTTCCCGTACCGGCCGTCGCAGGTCGTGGACTCGATCGCGGACCTCGTCGACCGGGTCTGACCCCAAAGGCAGCGGGCCTCCGAGCCCGGGGCAGCGGGCCGGAGCTCAAACCCGTCGCCACCCGTATGGAGCAGTCGCCGCGTCCCTGAGGATGCGGTGGCCGACCGTGCGGGGGAGGCTCCAGGCGTCTGGAGGTTCACGATGGGTTCCCTGAGAGTCACTGTCTGTACGAGCGTCCTGGTCGCGGCCGCCCTCACCCCGGCGGCGTACGCGGCGGACGCACGGGGCGTCTCGGTGACCCCGGCGACCCCCGCGCCCGGCAGTGACGTCACGCTCCGCGTGACCGACTGCGCGGAGAGGACGGCCGTCGCCCGCTCGGCTGCGTTCGTCGCGGACGCGCGGCTCACCGTCACCGACGGTGAACTCGTCGGCGAAAGCCGCGTCCGCTCCACGCTCGGCGCGGGGACGTACGCCGTGCAGGTCACCTGCGGGGAGGCCGAACGGACCGGCAGGTTCACCGTCCGGGAGCGGGAGGGGCGGCGGTCCGCGTCCGGGCCGGGCGAGCATCCGTCCGCATCCGGGCCGGGCGAGCATCCGTCCGCATCCGGGCCGGGTGGGCAGCCGCCCGCGCCCGGGCCGATCGGACAGCCACCCGCACCCGGGACCGGTGGGCAGCCGCCCGTTCCTGAAGGCGGTGGGCAGCCCTCCGAATCCGGCGACGATGGGCAGCCGCCCGCGTCCGGGGGCGATGAGCAGCAGCCCGCCTCCCGGCGGCCGGGCCCGTACCCCTCACCCGTCGCCCCTGTCCAGGCGGGCGGTGGCGGCGCGGCGGACCTCGTCGCCGCCGAGGACCGCGGGGCCGGTCCCGGCACGGCGCAGGGGGTGACCGGCCTGATCCTCGCGGGGGTGGCCGCGGTGGTCGTCGCGCTGGGCGGTGTCCGCCGGCGTCGCGGAACGGACTGACCATGTCGGACCAGGATCGAATCAAGGGCCGCTCCCCGGGCACCGGCCGCCTGCTGGCCGGCGTCGCCTGGGTGGCGCTGCTGCTCGGGCTGTGGCTGTGGGGCCGCGAGGTGACCGACGTACGGCACGGCATATCCGCGCCCACCACCGGCGACATGGCGGCGGCCGGACGGCCCCCGGACGTGAAACTGCCACCCGCGCACCGCCCGTTGGGCGACGCGCTGCCGCAGCGCGTCGACATCCCCGGGCTCGGGGTGCAGGCGCCCGTGGTGGCGCGGGGCCTGGACGCGCGCGGCGCGCTCGATCCGCCGCCGTACGACCAGCCGGGCGCGGTCGGCTGGTACGCGGGCGGCGTGGCACCCGGGGCGCCGGGGACCGCGCTGATGGTCGGTCACGTCGACACCGACACCCGGCCCGCCGTCTTCTACAAGGTCAGCGCCATGCGCCCGGGCCAGACGATCCGGGTGATCCGGGCCGACGCCAAGGTCGCCGAGTTCACCGTCGAGTCCGTCCAGGTCCTCGCCCGCGACCGCTTCGACGCCCACCAGGCCTACGGGCCCCGCGAGTCGGGCCGGGCCGAGTTGCGACTGGTCACCTGCGGCGGCAGCTTCGACCGTACGACCCGCAGCTACACGGCGAACGTGGTCGTCTCGGCGTACCTGACGGGAACGGGCCTTTAGCACCCGGTGTACCCACCCAGCCCGGTCGACGACCCGCTCCCCCTGAAGTCGCCGACCGGGCTGGTCCTCGACCGCGCGCGCACGGGCTGCGGGAGTAACCCGGCGAGCTGCGCGGGAGCCGGCGGGAGCCACGGTGGGTGAAACTCTGGCCGGAGGCCGGGCCCCGCTGAGAAGACTCTAGAACCAAAGGGCCACCCGGGCCTAGAGGTTGAATAACGCCAAGTCCCGATACGGTGGCTCTGCGTCATCCGCGCAGGTGGGTTCGGCCTCGTGGGGTCCCGGGACGTATGTCAGGATTGAGACTTGGAACGGTGCACCCAAGGGGGAGTTGGATGTACGGCAGCAGGGGGGTAAGGGTGTCCGCCGCGAGGCGGATGTCCGCAGTGGTGCTGGGGGCGGCACTGCTGATCACGGGGTGTTCGTCCGACGGGGGGGACGGACCGGACCCGGGCGCCGACGAGGGCGCGGGGATCACACAGCAGCCCAAGGAGACCGCTCCGTTCTGGGTCAATCCGGACGGCACCGCGGCGAAGCAGGTCGCCGCACTGGAGAAGGCCGGCAAGAAGCAGGACGCCGAGCAGATCCGCAAGATCGCCGAGCAGCCGGTCGCCGAGTGGATCGGCCCGGACAATCCGCAGGAGCAGACGCAGGGCTTCACCGAGGCCGCCGACAAGGCCGGCCGTACGGCACTGCTCGTCCTCTACAACATCCCGCACCGCGACTGCGGCCAGTACTCGCAGGGCGGCGCCGCCGACGGCAACGCCTACCGCGAGTGGCTCGACGGCGTGGCGGCGGGCATCGGCAACCGCTCCGCCACGGTCATCCTCGAACCGGACGCGCTGCTGCACCTGGTGGACGGCTGCACCCCGGAGCAGTTCCACGAGGAGCGCTACGACCTCCTCAAGGGCGCCGTCACCAAGCTCAAGTCCCTGAAGAACACGCAGGTGTACCTGGACGCGGGCAACGCCGGCTGGCAGAACCCCGACCAGATCTTCGAGCCGCTGAAGCGGGCCGGCATCGAACAGGCCGACGGCTTCGCCGTCAACGTCTCCAACTTCTACTCCACCGACGACTCCATCGCCTACGGCAAGCAGCTCTCCGCCAAGGTCGGAGGCAAGCACTTCGTCATCGACACCAGCCGCAACGGCAAGGGCCCCTACACCCAGGGCAACCCGGACGAGCGCTGGTGCAACCCGCCGGGCCGCGCGCTGGGCGAGACGCCGACGACCAAGACGGCGGACCCGTTGGTCGACGCGTACCTGTGGGTGAAGCGGCCGGGCGAGTCGGACGGCGAGTGCAAGGGCGGGCCGAAGGCGGGGCAGTGGTGGGGGGACTATGCACTGAAGCTGGCCAGGGCTGGCTAGACCTTCGGGCAGACGTCCTCGACCTGGTCGGGATCGACCGCCAGTTTCCTCTCGTCCTTGGTCAGCTCCCGCCCCGCCAGGGCGCACAGCCGGTCCATCCACCGCTCGGGTTCGAGAGGGATCACGGAGGTGCGGGAGCCGTCGACGAGCGTGAGGGCCTTGCGATCGGTGCTCGGTGAGAGGACCGAGCCGTAGCCCACGTAGTAGCGGTAGGTGTCCTGGCGGTTCTCGATGTCCCAGACGACTTGTTCACCGGCGGCGGTGGTGGTGTGGAGGAGGCGGTCGCCCAGGAAGCGGCCGAGGTAGTAGACGCCGTTGTAGGTGAGAGCCGGCAGGTCTCGCTTCTTCTCGACGTCCCACAACCGCACTCGACCGCCGGCGTATTGCACAGCGAGGACTTCGCCGTCGGGGGAGAGGGCGAACGACCGGACCGACCGCTCACTTTCCCCCCTCTTGATCCACCTCTTGAACTCACCAGTCGTGAAGTCCCAGGTGCCGATCTCGGCCACCGTCCGCACCAGTGCCTGTGGTTTGCCGGGTATGGCGGTGGCGAAGGTGCCGGCCGCCTCGTTGGCGAGCTGGGCACGCTCCTGGACGGGCGGCCGGTAGATCTCGCCGTCCGGCTTGCCGGTGTCGAGATTCCAGCGGGAGACGTACGACAGCCCCGAGATCACGGCGTGGTCGTCGTCGGAGAAGCTCAGGTTGATCCAGGACGGGACGAGCCCCGTTTGGGGGTCCGCTCCGGAAGCCGTGATGCCGGGAGGGGCGGGCAGCTCAAGGACGTGCTCCTCCCGGAGGGAACCGTTGTCGATCCGCCAGACGAGGACCGTCCGCTGGTCCTCGGCGATGGTCAGCATCCGTCGCCCTTCCGGGCTGAAGGCGGCGTACATCGGGGCCAGCGGTCGGGACGACCGGGCGGTCGCGAGGAGCCGGTGGCCGGCCAGGTCCCACAGTTGCAGTCCGCTGCCGCTGGTGTCGACGACGGCCATTTTGCCGCTCGGTCCGTCCGGTGTGCGGATGCGATGGATCAGGGAGTTGGAGTCGAAGGACGTGGGCGGCTTGAGGCGTACGGTGACGATGCTGCCGCCGGCGGAGACGGCGGCGCGCAGGTCGTCCGGAGGGCCGGCGAGCGCGACCGCCGGAGCGAACGAGCGGCCGGTGATGTTCTGGTCCTCGGGAGGTGCGGCGGGGGTGTCGAAGGTGGACGGCCAGCCCTTCTCCAGATCGATGACGAGGAAGCGCATCCGGCCCAGGTCACTGCCGATGCGCCCGGTGGGATTGACCAGGTAGCGGCCCGTGGCGTCGAGCCGGGGTGCGTAGAGCGGGCACAGTCCCTGGAAGCTGTCGTTGCTCCAGCTCTGGAAGCGCCGGGGCGTGGTGCCCAGCCGCCACGCTTCGAGTGAGCCCTGCTCGGTGCAGGTGACCAGGACACGGCCGTTGCCGCTGACCGTCGCGGAGGCGGTGGCGCGATCGTCCCAGGGGCGGTGCAGCGAACCCCGGTTCAGGTCCCAGGACACCAGCCGGCCCCGTACGTCGTCCGCTTCCGCTCCGGAGGGCACGATCCGCGCCACGACCGTGTCGTCCGCTGCGAACCAGGCCTGTGCCGTGTCCCAGCCCTTCGGCGGGGCGAGGGTGCGTCCGATGCGGCGGCCGTCGTCCGCGTTCCACACGAGGACGCCCTCGCCGGGGATCGCGGCGAGGATCCGCTTGCCGTCCCCGTCGAAGCGCAGGTCATGAGGGGCGCGTGGATTCTTCTCGACGGACTTTCCCTCGCGCAGGTGGACGGGCCGCCTGTCCTTGGAGTCCGGGGCGGACGCCACGGCCAGGGAGATCACGCCCCATTCGCTGCCCCGGGCCATGACCGATCCGTCGGGCGAGACGGCCATCCGCGCGTTGTCGGTCGCTTTGATGTGCCGCCAGGGTTTGGGCCGGGCCTTGCCACGCAGATCCAGTCGCACGTACTGGCCGTCGCTCAGCAAGGCGAACGCGAAGGTGCCGTCCTCCGTCAGCGACACATCCTCGACATCGTTACGCCCTTCCATCACCACCCGCTCCACATCCTGCAACCGCAGGTACTGCGCGAGCAACGCCGACCGGGCCTCGGGCCGGGCCTCCGCCCGATACGCCCCGACCGCGTACAGCGAGGAGGCGGTCAGCGAGGTGCTGTCGAACCTCGCGGCCTGCTGCGCCAACCGATCCGAAGCCAACCGCCGCTGCTCCGTCAGCAGGTTCAGATACAGCACGGAAACCACCGCCGCCGCCACCACGGCCAGAACCGTGACAAGCGCCCACAGCACCCGCAGATACCGCTTCCGGCGCTCGGACCTCGCGGCCTCGTGTGCCTTACGAGCCCTCAGCCCGACACCCGCCTCGATGAACTCCCGGTCCTCTTCCGTGAGTTCGTCAGGCCGATCGGCGAGCCACCGCTCCGCGACCGACAGGGCCGGGTCCTCCAGCAGCAGCCCGTCCGGCCGCCCCGCCCGCCACCAGCGGGCCCGGTCGTAGCGCAGTTCGCCGCGCCAGGTGAGGAACGTACGGTCGCTCTCCAACTGCTCGGCCAGCGGCTGCCAGTGTTCGATGAGGGCCTCGTGGGCCAGCTCCACCGTCTCGCCCCGCTCGGGATCCGCGCCCACCACCAGGACGCGGGCCTCGACGAGCTCCCGGGCGATGGACCACCACTCCTCGCCGGCGTCACGGCGGGCGAGCCGGGCACGCAGGGCCGTGCCGCTGCCGGGCGGGACCTGGATCAGCGCGCGGAGCAGCCCGGTCGCGGCCTCCGGCGCCGTGCCCCGCAGCGCCCGCCGCCACGCGGAGTCCGCCCTGCTGCTCAGCACCCCGCCGAGGCCGCCCAGTTCGCGGTAGGTGTCGAGGCGGAGCCGGCCGCCGACCTGCAGTTCCCACAGGGTGGTCAGGACGAACCCGAGCAGCGGCAGGGCTCCCGGCCGGCCCGCCGCGTCCTCGATGAGCCGGTCGGCCAGTCCGCTGTCGTACTCCACGCCGGGGAAGGCCCGCAGCGGCAGCCGGACCACCTCGGTGAGCTGCTCGCGGGTCATCAGGCCCAGCTGGTGCGCGGGCGCTCCGCCGACCAGCCGGCTCAGCTCCGGGTGGCGCAGGGCCGCGTCCTGGAAGTCGGTCCGCAGCGCGACCAGGACCGCCACCCCGGGGTGCCGGCAGGCGTCGAGAAGGGCGTCCACCAAGGCGCGCAGCTCGTCGTCGGGACGCAGCAGGAGCGCCTCCGCCTGGTCGACTGCCAGCACGAGTCCGCGTGCCGAGCGGTGGGTCCGCAGTGCGTCCCGGACCGTCGCGGCGTCCGGTTGACGGCCCTCCGCGCGCAGGGTGACGACCTCCACCTCCTGCTCCTTCAGGCGGGGCAGGACGCCCGCCATGAGGAGGGAGGACTTGCCGGAGCCGGAGGGGCCGGTCAGTGTCACGCAGCCCTCGGGCGGCGACCCGTGCGGGCAGAGCAGGTCGACGACCGCGGTGACGTCCTCGTCCCGGCCGAAGAAGTGCGCGCTGTGCTCCTCGGTGTACGGGCGCAGGCCCGGGAAGGGGGAGGACGGCGCGAGGAGTTCGGCCAGTTCCGGCAGCTCGTCGAGGATCGTGCGGGTCGGGATGCAGAAGGCCTGCCCGCGGTGCGCCGGGGAGATCGAGGCGACGATGCCGACCACGGCACCGAGGTCGTCGTCCCACACGGCCGAGCCGCTGAAACCGGGCTGGATCGGGTCCGACTGCCCGTCGAGCGGCGACATCTGCAGTCGGCCCGTGCTGGTACGGGCCCGCAGCCGGGCCGTGTGCCAGCCGCCGCCGGTGTCGTCCCTGGGCAGTCCGAAAACGATGGCCTCGTGGTCCCAGACGTCCCTGGGCGCCACCATGACGACCGGCCGGGCTTCCGGGAGCGGGTCGGCCAGGGACAGTACGGCCACGTCCCCGGTGCCGTTCGCGCGCACCGGCACCCAGTCGCGGACGACGGCCTCGGTCTGCTCGCCCTCCTGGAGGACCAGGGTGACGCGCACGGGTCCCTCGGGCCGTGCCTCGCTCCTGCCCGGCAGCCCCAGGGCGTCCAGGACGACATGGGCGCAGGTCAGCACCAGCGTGGGCGCGATGAGCACCCCCAAGCCGCCGATGTGCCCGTCCGTGCCCGTGACCTGGACGGTCGCGGCGGCCAGGACGTCCTCGGCCACCGGGTCCGACGTGGTCGACTCGGTCATCTCCCGTTTCCCCCGCCACCGTTGACCACACGTGTTACCGATGTCGTACCGAGAGCACACCAGAGTGTGTGCACACGTCAAGCACGTTTCCCGACAACGCCCTCGCGGCGGACGAGCGAATGGGACAAACGAAAGGGGCGCCCCCCCGCACGGGAGAGCGCCCCTGTCAGCCGATGGCCACGACTCAGCCGATCACTACGGCACCTTGACCCACTGCGCCTTGCTCGGCGTGCCCCGGTCGTCCGTCACGAACAGCATGTACCAACCCGCCTGGACCAGGTTCCGGTTCTTCGGCATGGTCACCGTCAGCTTGTCGCCGGACGCCTTGAAGTCCAGGGCGATCGACCGCTGGTCGACGTCCGTGACGTGCGTGGCGGCGCTCGGGCGGATCAGCCGGACCTTCTGGATCTTCGCCGCGTCCGACGAGGTGAACGTCCCCGTGCCGCCGCGCTCGATGGTCTGCGGCCCGCCGGACAGCGAGGGCTGGTCCCCGCTGCCGTAGAGGTAGGGCGGCGTGTAGATCTCGATGCGCTGCTCGAACTTGCCCGGCTTGGTGTTGGCCTTGTCGCCGTACAGCGAGTCCGAACCGAAGAACATCACGCGGCCGTCGGGCAGCAGGATCGACCCGGAGTGGTAGTTGCGGCCCACCAGCGGGTCGGCGACCCGCCGGAGGTCGTTCTTCTCCGTGTCGTAGAGGCGCGCCTCGAAGATGTTGGAGTCGCTGCGGCCCCGGTAGTCCTCCGAGCCGCCGGAGATCAGCACGCTGTCGTCGGGCAGGATCGAGGCGTTCGGGTAGCGCGTGCCCTTGTCCAGGGACGGGCCGTCCACGAAGCGCGGGTCGTCGTCCAACAGGTCGACGATCCGGGTCTTCTCGCTGGCCTCCTTGGACTCGCCGACGCCACCGCCGCCGATCACCATGTACTTCTCGTCCTGCGCGGGCGGCAGCAGCACCGTCCCGGACGTCTCCATCAGCTTGGGGTCGCTCAGGCCGGGGATCTTCGTGAACCTGTTGGTGTCCACGTCCCACACGCCCGGGTCGCGGCCCACGTCGTCCGGCCCGTAGCCCGCGTTGGAACCCGAGTAGAAGATCTCGCCGTTCTGCATGAGGAACAGCGCCGGGTAGGTCGGGAACTGCCGGACCTTGTCGGTGTAGGTCCACTTCTTGGTCTTCGGGTCGAAGACCTCGTTCTTGCCCGGGACCAGCTGGCCGATGTCGTCCAGGCCGGAGACGCTGAGGATCCTCCCGTCGCTCAGGGTGGTGAGCGTCGGGTACCAGCGGGCCTCCTTCATCGGGTCGACCTTGATGTACTTCTCGGCTACCGGATCGAACTCGAAGGCGTCCCGGATCCCCTGGAAGTCCTTCTTGTCGAGGGCGAGCTTCTGCGCGATGCCGTACGTGTTACGCGCGTCATCACCCTTCAGGCCGTGCACGCGGTAGTTGTCCTGCGTGCCCGTCTCGTACTTCTGGCCCCGCTTCTGCGCCTCCACGTAGATCCGGCCGAGACCGGGGTCGTTGCGCAGGAACTTGCCGGTCGCCTTGTCGAAGACCTTCTTCGCGCGCGGTACGAGCACCGGGTCCTTCGAGACGAAGGTCTTGCCGTTCTCCTTGCCCGTGAACTTCGTGCCCGCGGGCAGCGTGATCGGCTTGTCCGGGTTCTCGTTGTGGACGATCATCAGGCCGCCGGCCTTGGTGACGTCGCCCTTGAGCTTCTCGTACCGCTTGGTGCCGCCCGCGATCAGCAGGTTGCCGTTGGCGAGTTGGGTGTGGCCGGTGCAGAACAGGTCGCTGGGCGTCGGGACCTTCTTGATGGTGCCCTTGACCGGGTCCCAGATCCGGGTGTCGAACCTCTTCGCGTCGAAGTTGTCCTGGTTGTTGCCCGACCCCGCGACGAGCAGCACCTTGCCGGTGCGCAGCAGCGCCGCGTGGATCGTGTTCTGCCGGTACTCCTCGGGAAACTCGATGATCTCCCACTTGCCGTTCGCGGCCTTGTACTCCGGCTTGTTGATTGTGTACTGGTGGTACTTCTCGGTCCCCAAGCGGTAGAGCCACGGCCCGTTCGCCCCGGCCAGCGCGAGTACCACCGCCGTGCCGATCGCGAGTCGACGGGCCCGGCGGCGGCCTGCACGGTCGTTCATTCCTTACGTCCCCCAAGTCCACCAAGGGCGATCTGCATGGTCTGGTCGGTCCCCCCGACCTCCCCGTTTCCGCCAGGGGTGGCGGCCCAACTGGGCTTGTTCTGCGGGGCGTGCGGCGCCGCCTGCTGCTGCGGGATGGGCAGCGGCTGCGTCCGGTGCGGTCCCGCAGGATCCTGCGGCTGCTCCACGGCGGGTGCGGCGGGCTTCTTCGCCTCCTGCCGCAGCTGCCAGCGCCAGGCGAAGACCGGCGAGGCGGTGATCAGCAGCGCGAACGTCGCCCAGATGATCATCGCGGGGTGCGAGTGGCCGAAGACGAAGCCGGCCGCGATCGACGCGCCGAAGATCGCGACGAAGTACCAGTGGTAGCGGAACGTGCCGAACCAGCGGTCCGGGCTCGCCGAGTCGCCCTTGGGCGTGACCACGAACTTGCTCTTGCGCCGCAGCACGGAGTCGATCAGCGCCTTCGCGTACAGCGGCGCCGACAGCGCGGACATCACCATGCCGGCCACACCGCCGGAGCCCTCCGGCTCGTGCGGCGAGACGTTGTGCCGGCGGTTCCAGACGTACAGGCCGATCTGGAGCGCGGAGGCGTTGCCGTAGAGCATCAGCCAGACCGCCGGGTCGATGTTCACACCCGAGGCGCCCAGGCCGAGGAACAGGCAGCAGCTCAGCGCCGCCAGGATCCAGTTCAGGGCCGACATCGGGTAGAAGATGATCATCATCGTGTAGTTGAAGAGCTTGCTCGGCGGCAGCGAGTACCAGCCCTTCCAGTACTGCCCGATGATCGTCTCGTACGTCCCTCGCGACCAGCGCATCTGCTGGGTGAAGAAGTCCGTCCAGGCGCTGGGGCCCTCACCGACCGCGAGCACGTCCGGGGTGTAGACCGAGCGCCACTTGTTGCCCGTCGCCGGGTTCTTGTGGCGGTGCATCTCGAAGCCGGTCGCCATGTCCTCGGTGATCGAGTCGTACAGACCGCCGATCTGCTTCAGCGCCTTGATGCGCACGGCGTTGGAGGTGCCGACGAACATGGGGGAGCCGTAGCGGTTGCCCGCGCGCTGGATCAGCGCGTGGAAGAGGAACTGCTGCGACTCGGCGGCCTTGGTGATGGGGTTGTCGTAGTTGCCGTAGACCTGCGGGCCGATGACGAAGCCGACGTCCGGGTCGCGGAAGAAACCGAGCATCCGCTCCAGGTAGTTGGGCAGCGGCACGTGGTCGGTGTCGACCGAGGCGAAGAAGTCGTAGTCGTCGCCGTGCGCCTCCAGCCAGGCGTTGTAGTTGCCGTGCTTGGTCTTGGCGCGGTGCGGGCCCTTGGCCTGGTTCCACTTCGCGACGCCCTTGCGGGAGAAGTGGTGCACGCCGAGGCGCTCGCAGACCGCCTTCACCTCGGGGTCGTCGCCCTCGTCGAGCAACCAGACGTGCATGAGGCCCCGGTGGCGGATCTTCACCGCGGCCTGAAGCGTCTTCGTCACCATCTCCAGCGGCTCCTTGCCGGGCACGAAGGAGGTGAGGAAGGCCACTCTGGTACCGGTCTCGGGCACCACCGGGATCGGGTCGCGGGCCACCAGCGTGGCGTGCGCGTTCGACACCACGTTCATGCAGCGGAAGAACTCGATCAGACCGATCGCGACCAGCATCACCACGTCGAGCGCGGGCAGCCAGTCGAAGGCCGGGTAGTCGCGCTCGGTCCAGTGCTCGGGCTGGAGCAGCCACACCAGCAGCACCACGGACAGCACCGGGGCCGCGGCCAGCATCAGCGCGACTCTTATGCGGTGCGGTTCCTGCGAGAGCAGCGACCGGTACTGCACCTTGTATGGCTTGGTCGGATCGGGTTGGGTGAGGGGACCCGCGAGCCGGCTGTAGTGCTCGTAGTCGTATCTCGGCAGCGTCTTCTTGATCCGCCGGAAAGTCCCCGTGGTGCTCATCCGATGCGTCGGCACCCTGAGCTGGGTGGTCTGGGACGGGTCGTGGTCCTGCTGTCGGGCGCCCGTCGGCCTCGACGTCATGAGTCATCCCCCCACACGCGGACACCGCGTGTTTTGTCGCTTCCTTCCGTCTGCGGCAGGTCCCCCTCGACCTTCACAGACGTATCAGTGGTGAGTCGCTGTCACCACGTCATCCACACCTTATAGACACGGCAACGCGACCTTCCGGTTGCATGATGCCCCCCACGGCATCGCTTCATGAACGGGGCCCCTACCCCCGCCCGACCCGCAACCGGTTCCTTTGCCCCCCAACTGCCGCGTATGCGCAGCATCTTGAAAAACCAGGAAACCAGGGTTCTACGGCGCTCATCATGATCGCAAGATGCGAAACGCGGTGTTTACCGGTCATACGCGTTCATTGTGGCGGGTGTGGGGGCCCTGTGGAGCCGTTGTGGACAGGCGGGCGCGGATGTTCCCGAAGTGCTCTCTTATGGCCTCCTCCGCCCGCACCGAGTCGCCGGACCGGACCGCGTCGAGGATCTCCCGGTGCTGCCGGCAGGTCACCTTAGGGTCCTGCGGCACGCCCCCGAGGTCCGTGCGGACCCGGTGGAAGGCGTCCCAGAACGCCTCCAGGACCTCGCTCAGCAGCACGTTGTCCAGCCCCCGGTAGAGGGTGGCGTGAAAGGCCCGGTCGGTCTCGGCGAGACCGGCTCCGCGCGCGGCCTGCTCTTCCATACGGTCGACGAGCCCGTCCAGTTCAACGAGGTCCGCTCGCGGTATCCGCCCCGCGAGCCGGGAGGCCAGCCCGGTCTCCACCGCCTCCCGCAGTTCCAGCAGCTGGAGCAGGGAGTCCTCGCCCCGGTAGTGCCCGGCGACCGTGCGGAAGGCCAGGCCCTCGATCATCGGGGCCAGGGACATCGGGCCGACGTAGGTGCCGAAGCCGTGCCGGATCTCCACGATGCCCATCGCCTGGAGCGCCTTCAGCGCCTCCCGCACCGAGTTCCGGCTCGCGCCGAGGTGCTCCATCAGCTCGGGCTCGGTCGGCAGCGGGGCCCCGGAGGCCAGCCGGCGGTCGATGATGAGCTTCTTGATCCGCTCCTGGAGGTCACGCGCTGCCATGGCGAGAGGGTATCCGGCCATTCGCGCGGTGGGCCGGGTTCCGGCCAGAGAGGCAAGAGGGAGGGGACACAAGAAAGCCCCCCGCTTCCGCGAGGGGCTTTCCGGTCGGTGCGCCGCCAGGGACTCGAACCCCGGACCCGCTGATTAAGAGTCAGCTGCTCTAACCAACTGAGCTAGCGGCGCGCGCTGACGGCGTAACTCTACAGGACGTCCGGAGGTGCTCCCGACCGCCTGCCCGGGCCCGGGCGGACCCCGTCAAGGGCGCCGCGTACATCATTCGGACCGTCAGCATGCGCGTGCGGAAGACAGTTGAGAAACTGACGGCGCGCGCCCGGACGGGCACAGGCGCGGCCTTTTTCCGCCGGAAGTGTGAGGGGAATCGCATGGAGTCTCCGGTATTCGAGGAATTCGACCCCGCGAGCGACTGCGACTGCCCCGGATGCGTCCACTGGCGCCGCGTCCTGCCGCATTCCTGGGCCGGCCGCACCACCGCCCACCCGGCCGCACACCGTGCCCTCGCCCTGGCCGCCGTGGCCTCGGCGGCGCTCGGCGCGGGCCACGCCGTACCGGCCACAGCCGCTCCGCACGCACCTCACCGACCCGGCGTTTCCGCAGGTGAAGAGCCCGACACCCCTCAGGGAGGCAAGGCCCCGCTGCACGGCCCCGGCGGCCGTCCCGCGAGGCCCTCCGCCACCCTCAAGCCAACCGCCATCACCCGTACGGAGATCATCAACCGGGCCAAGACCTGGGTCGCCGCGAAGGTGCCGTACAGCATGAACGACTACTGGTCGGACGGCTACCGACAGGACTGCTCGGGCTATGTCTCGATGGCCTGGACGCTGCCCGGAAACGAATGGACGGGCAGTCTCGCCCAATACGGTGAGCGGATTTCCAAGGAGGAACTCCAGCCGGGTGACATTCTGCTGTTCCACAATCCGGCCGACCCCGAGAGCGGCTCGCACGTCGTCATTTTCGGCGGCTGGACCGACTACACGCACACCTACTACATCGCCTACGAGCAGACCCGCCCGCGCACCCGCCGGCAGTCCACCCCGTACTCCTACTGGAGCGACTCCGACCGGTACCTCCCCTATCGGTACAAGGGCGTCACGCCGGAGGAGCCGGGGAAGGAACCGGGGACCGTACCGGGCAAGGAACCGGTCGGCGGGAAGCCGGGCGCACCGGCCGCCACGCCCTACCCGGGAGCGGCGTATTTCGGCCCCGGCGCGAACAACAAGTACGTCACGCTGCTCGGCCGCATGCTCGTCGCGCGCGGGGCCGGCGGCTCCTACGCCTCGGGCCCGGGACCGCGCTGGACGGACGCGGACCGGCGGGCGACCCGGGCCTTCCAGCTGGCCCAGGGCTGGACGGGCGCCGACGCGGACGGTCTGCCCGGCCCGCGCACCTGGGAGCTGCTGGTCACGGGGAAGGGCAAGGACGTGAAGGCCGGGGCGGTCGGGCCGCCGCCCTCCTCCCACGGTGTCCCCGGCTACCCGGGGCGGGCGATGTTCCGGCCCGGCGCCAGCAACATGTACGTCAACCAGCTGGGGAGGCAGCTGGTGCGCAAGGGGTTCGGCAGGTTCTACGGGGTCGGGCCGGGCCCGCGCTGGGGCGAGGCGGACCGGCGCGCCGTCGAGGCCTTCCAGCGCACCCAGGGCTGGCGGGGCGGCGCGGCGGACGGCTACCCGGGACCCGAGACCTGGCGGCGGCTCTTCTCGTAGCAGCCCTCCTCGGAGGGGGCCCGAACCCCGGCATCGGGGATCACCGTTGTGACGCATCTGGCGCGGAGGCTGGAGGCACCCATGAGTACGACCACTTCCCACACGTCCGAGCCCGACGGACCGGCCGACGGACCGGCCAGACCCGCCCGGCTCATCCAGAACGAGGCCACCACCGAGATCCCCGTCCACCTGCTGTTCCGCGACGACCCCGCCCCGGCGCCGGTACCGCTGAAGCCGGCGGTCGTCGGCCGCAGGCAGGGCACGGGGGAGCAGCCGCGCCTCGGACGCCCGGCGGCCCTCGCGCCGCGCCCGGTGCCGCAGGTCGACCCCGACCTGGTGGAGCGGCCCGCGCGGGTGCTGCCCGGGGCGGCGGGTGTGCTGGCCGGGGCGTGGGGGGCGGCCGGGTGTGTGGCCACCTCCTGGTGGGCCGGGTTGCTCCCGCCGCTCGTGCTGGAGGCGCTGCGGCTGCCCGCGCACGCCGGGGCCGGGCTCGGCCCCGCGCAGTGGGCGGCGTACGCGGGGGCCGGGGCGCTCGGGCTGTTCGGGTTCGGCGGGCTGGCCCGGGGCCGGACCGGGCGGGCCTGGGTGCTGGATCTGTTCGGCCGCTACCGGGGTACCGTCCGGCGCTCGGGTCTGCTGTGGGTCAACCCGCTGCTGCTGCGCCGCCGAGTGGACGTACGGCTGCGGCACTGGCGCAGCGAGCCGGTGCCGGCCGCCGACGGAGGCGGGGTCGCGCTGCGGGTGGTCGTCCTGGTGGTGTGGCGGGTGCGGGACACCGCGCGGGCCACGCTGGGCGTCGAGGACCACGAGACGTATCTGCGCGAGTGCGTCGAGGCGGCGCTGGCCCGGGTGCCGGTGGAGATGCCCGGCGGGACCAAGGGCTCCACGGACACGGCGGCCGAGGCGCTGACCCGGCTGGTGGCGGCCGACGCGGCGCCGGTCGGCCTGGAGGTGTTCTCGGTGCAGCCGGTCCGGGTGGAGTACGCCCCCGAGGTCGCCGCCGCGATGCACCGCCGCCGGATCGCCGCGCTGGACGCCCGGCACCGGGCGAGCGTGCTCACCTCGGTCGTGGACTCGGTGGAGGACACGGTGACCCGGCTGACCATGCGGGGGCTGGTCGAACTCGACGACTACGAGCGGAAGGTGCTGGTGAAGGATCTGACGGTGGCGTTCTGCGCGGGCCGGGGAGAAACAGCCCCGTGATTGGTATGGACATGTTCAACTGACGCCCATACTCTCAGGCTTGGTCTAGACCTACCTGCACGGCTCGCTGAACCTCCCCCACGTTCTCCAGGAGCGGCAGCATGCGCACAAGGACCAAGTTGTCCGCAGCCGCGGTGGGACTGGCCACGACCGGAGCCCTCGTACTCTCCTCCGGCGGCGCCAGCGGCCACGGCTACACCGACCTCCCCGTCAGCAGGCAGAAGCTCTGCCGGAACGGCACCGTGACCAACTGCGGCCCGATCCAATGGGAACCGCAGAGCGTCGAGGGCCCGAAGGGCTTCCCGGCCTCCGGCCCGGCCGACGGGCAGATATGCAACGCCGGCCTCGGCCAGTTCAGCCAGCTCAGCGCACCGCGGACGCCGTCCGGCGGGGCCTGGCCCACCACGAAGGTGACGGGTGGCCAGAGCTACACGTTCCGCTGGCAGTTCACGGCCATGCACGCCACGACGGACTTCAAGTACTACGTCACCAAGCCGGGCTGGAACCAGAACCACAACCTGGCCCGCTCCGACCTCAACCTCACGCCGTTCTTCACGGTGCCGTACAACGGCCAGCGGCCGCCGTCGACGCTCTCCCACAGCGGCAGGCTGCCGTCCGGGCTGAGCGGCCGCCACGTCATCCTGGCGGTGTGGACGATCGCCGACACGGGCAACGCGTTCTACGCCTGCTCGGACGTCACCTTCTGAACCTTCTGAGGTTCCCTTGAGTCACCGGTGCGGCCGGTGTGGGTAGGTTCCTCCCACGCCGGCCGATCGGGGCCGGCGCATCGACCTCGGGGGATGCGCGATGGACGTGATGTTCTACGGCGCACCCGGCCTGATCATGGCCGGGGCGCTCTTCATGACATACCGCGTGCTGAGTCGCTGGCTGCAGATCCGCGGCGCCTGGAACAGCGGCCTGACGGCTCAGGCGCGCTGCCTGCGGGCGTTCACGACGACCCACGGCGGCGGTCGTGACACCTCCGTCCGCACCACGCTGCACCACGTCTACGAGTTCATCACGCACGACGGTCGCGTGATCCGGTTCGAGGAGGAGAACGGGCCGGGGACGATCCTCGAGGGCGACTACGTCACCGTCTACTACACCGACGGCCCCCAGGTCGTGGCCACGGCCCAGGCGCCGAGCCGGGGCAGGCACGCGGCGGCCACCGTCGGCATCCTGGCGTTCCTCGGCGTGATCGTCGTGTTCTGCGTGGGCTTCATGGTGACGTACACCGAGATGTCGGCGATGGCCTCGGACGTCGCCGGATTCTGACCCGCCTGCCGCAGGCTGACCAGGGAGGACACCGAACACGCCGAAGGGCCTCCCGCTCCCACGAGAGGCCCTTCACCGGTGCGCCGCCAGGGACTCGAACCCCGGACCCGCTGATTAAGAGTCAGCTGCTCTAACCAACTGAGCTAGCGGCGCATGACTCCCGCCGACCGCGTCCGCATCGCGCGTTCGCGGCGGGCGACGAAGAAAATAATACCTGGTCCCGAGGGGTGCTTCGACCACCCGGGGCACCCTCTAGATCGCCATGGACAGCAGGACCGGTGCCGCGTTGCGGTTGAGGGCGTCCGCGGCCTGGCGCAGGCGGTGGGCGTGCTCGACCGGGAGGGACAGGGCCAGGCAGCCGACGGAGGAGCCGGCCGTGACGGGGACGGCGGCGCAGACCGTGCCGACCGCGTATTCCTGGAGGTCCAGGACGGGCGCGGTGGGTGGCTGGGACTCCAGCCGGGAGAGCAGCAGCCGGTCGCTGGTGATGGTGCGCGAGGTGAGGCGGGCCATCTTGTGCCGGGCGAGGTGGTCGCGGCGGGCGGCGTGGTCGAGCTGGGTGAGCAGGCTCTTGCCGATCGCGGTGGCGTGGGCCGAGGAGCGGAAGTCGACCCACTCGTTGACCTTGGGCGTGGCCGGGCTGTCGGCGTACTGGGTGACGCTGATCTCGCCGTCGACGTACCGGCTCATGTAGACGGCGGCGCCGACCGAGTCGCGCAGCCGGTCGAGGGTGTGCTGGAGCTTGTCGCGCAGGGCCTGCTCGCGGTGCTGGGCGGAGCCGAGGCGGGTCAGCGTCTCGCCCGTGACGTACGCGCCGTCGGTGATCTGCTCGACGTAGCCCTCGCGGCGCAGCATGCGCAGCAGCGCGGTCAGCCGCTCGGGTCCGATGCCGGTGTGCCGGGCGAGCTCGGCGTCGGTGACTCCGGTGGAACTGCGCGCCACCGTCTCCAGGACGCGCAGGGCTTCCTGGGCCGAGTGGTACGGGGTGGTCGGCGGCTCGTGCTTCAGCGCCACGGTGGTCTCCCCCTGCGCTTGCTGTTGGGCCGTGAATCCGGACAGCGAATCCCCTCCACGATAACCGGCAAAGGGGTTGGGGAGGGCGGGGGTTGACAAGATTCCCGGGCCCCCGGACTGGGGCATTGACTCTCTGGCATATGCCAGAAGCATGCCCCAGTCCGGGGGCCCGGTGTTCCGCCTGGTCACGCCCTGTAGTCAGAGGACCGCGCTGAGGAACTCCCGCGTGCGGTCCTGCTCCGGCTCGCTGAAGATCTTCTCCGGCGGGCCGGACTCGATGACCCGGCCCGAGTCGAACATCAGTACCTGGTCGGAGATGTCCCGGGCGAAGTTCATCTCGTGGGTCACGCAGAGCATCGTGATGTCCGTGGAACGGGCGATGTCCCGCAGCACGTCGAGGACGCCCGCGACCAGCTCCGGGTCGAGCGCGGAGGTCACCTCGTCCAGGAGCAGCACCTGCGGCCGCATCGCCAGCGCCCGCGCGATCGCCACCCGCTGCTGCTGCCCGCCGGACAGCTGCGCCGGGTGCTTGTCGAGGTGGTCGGTCAGCCCGACCAGCTCCAGCAGCTCGCGCGCCCGCTCCTCGGCGGCGTCCTTGGACATGCCGAGGACCGTGACCGGGGCCTCGGTGATGTTGCGCAGGACCGTCATGTTCGGGAACAGGTTGAACTGCTGGAACACCATCCCGATCTTCTTGCGGACCTCGCGCACCTGCTTCTCGGGCGCCGGGAACAGCTGCTCCCCGTCCACGGTGATGGTGCCCTCGTCGGGCTTGAGCAGCGTCATCAGCAGCCGGAGGATCGTGGTCTTGCCGGATCCGGAGGGGCCGATCAGCGTGACGTGCTTGCCGGCGTTCACGGAGAAGTCCAGGTGGTCCAGGACCGTGTGGTCGCCGAACCGCTTGGTGACCTGCTCCAGCCGGATCAGCTCGCCGGTGCTCCTGGCGGGGTTCTTCTCGGGGTTGGGGAGAGTGTCAGTGGGCAAGGCGTCGCTCCAGGGCTCGCAGGAGAAGGGAGGCCAGATAGGAAATGACGATGAAGGCCGCTCCGATCACCGTGAGCGGCTCGGTGAACTGGAAGTGCTCCTGAGAGAACAGGCGCGCGTGGCCGAGCATCTCCAGCACGGTGATCGCCATCAGCATCGGCGTGTCCTTGAGCATCGCGATGACGTAGTTGCCGAGCGCAGGCACGACCCGGCGCACCGCCTGCGGCAGGATCACCGCGGTCCACGTCCGGCGCAGCGGCAGGTTCAGCGCCGTCGCCGCCTCCCACTGGCCGACCGGCACGGCCTCGATACCGGCGCGGTAGACCTGCATCGTGTACGTCGAGTAGTGCAGCCCGATGGCGAAGACGCCCGTGGCGAGCGCCGAGAAGGTCAGGCCCCACTCGGGCAGCACGTAGTAGAGGAAGAACAGCTGCACCAGCAGCGGGGTGTTGCGGACGAACTCCGTGACGGCGCCGACCGGCCAGGTCACCCAGCGCGTCGGCAGCCGCATCAGCAGCGCCCACACCAGACCCAGCACGAACGAGATCAGCGAGCCGATCACCAGGATCTGCAGGGTGACCAGCAGACCTTCCCAGAAGTCCGGCATGAAGCCGGAGACCGCGCTCCAGTCCCAGTTCATCGGACCGCCTCCACCACGACCGGCTCAGGCGCCCGGGTCTTGCTGTCGGGCTTCTTCCCGACACCCGCCTTGAGCTTCTTCTCCAGCCCGCGCATGACCCGGGTGAGCAGGAAGGCGATCACGAAGTAGATGAGCAGGATGTACGTGTAGATCTCCGCGCTCTCCTGCAGCGCCAGGCGCACCAGATTGCCGCTGAACGCCAGGTCGCCCATGCCCATGATCGACACCAGGGCGGTGCCCTTGAGCAGCTCGATGAGCAGGTTGGAGAACGGCGGGATCATCTCCGGCACCGCCTGCGGCAGGAGGATCAGCCGCATCCGCTGCCACGGCGTGAAGCTGAGCGCGATGCCGCCCTCCTTCTGCGCCGGGTCGACCGCGCCCAGTGCACCGCGCACGATCTCGGAGCCGTACGCCCCGTAGGTCAGGCCGAGCGCCAGCGTGCCCGCCCACAGTGGCACCAGCTGCCAGCCGAAGGCCGGGGGCAGCACGAAGAAGACCCAGAAGATCATGACCAGGGCCGAGGTCCCGCGGAACACCTCGGTGTAGAAGCCCGCGATGAAGCGGACGATCCACAGCCGGTGGGTGCGCAGGACACCGACGACGAAGGAGACCGCCGTGGCCAGCAGCGCGCTACAGACGAGCAACTGGATCGTGACCCAGATGCCCTTGAGTACGAGTTCCCAGAGTCCCGAGGTCATCCGCCGCAGAGCTCCTTCGCGGTCAGATCCGTCATCTCGGCCTCCGTGAAACCGAAGGGCTTGAGGATGCGGAAGAGTTCGCCGCTCTTCTTGAGCTTGTGCAGCTCGACGTTGAAGGCGTCCCGCAGGTTGGTCTCGGTCGGCCGGAACGCGAAGGCGCCTCCGTCGACGTGCGGCTTGCCGCCCACGATCGGCTTGAAGGGCTCGGTGGCCTCCGCCTTGGCGGACTTCTTCACCACCTCGCGTACGGTGAGCGCCGTACCGGCGAACACGTCCACGCGCCCCGCCTCGACCGCGTTCAGGCCCGCGACCTGGTCCGGGACGATCAGGATCTCGCTCTCCTTGTACCCCGCCTCGACGGCGTACTGGATCTCGGCGTATCCGGTCCCGGTGGCGAACTTCGCCTTCTTCTCGACGACGTCCTTGTAGCTGTGCAGCCCCTTGGGGTTGCCCTTGCGGACGATGAACGAGTCGAGCATCTGGTAGTCGGGGTCGGAGAAGATGACCTGCTCGCAGCGCTCGGGATTGACGTACATCCCGGCGGCCACGACGTCGAACTGCTGGGAGTTCAGGCCCGGGATGAGCGAGCCGAACTCGGTCGGCACGGGCTGCACCCGGTCGACGCCGAGACGCTTGAAGATCACCTTGGCCAGTTCCGGTGCCTCACCGGTCAGCTCGCCGTTCTTGTCGATGAAGCCGAACGGGATCTCACCGGCGATGCCGAGGCGGACGACGCCCGCGGCCCGGAGCCGGCCGAGCAGGTCACCGCCCTCGGTGCTGGACGCCGTGGCCACTCGGCTGCATCCGGCGGCGCCCAGCGCGCCGAGCGCCGCGACCCCCGCGAGCAGCGACCGGCGTGTGGGCCCGGATGCGGCCTGGGATATGGGTTCCGGACTTCTCAGTGGGCTTCTCTGTGGTGGAGCCATGGGCGCGCGGCTACCCGACCGCATCCGAGTTATGCCGATCTTTTCAAGCCCCGCACGTCTCCCGGTGCGCCCTTGACCGCGGGGGCGGCGAGCACTCCCATGGAGGCATGGCTGATCGATATATCGAAGTCTCGCTGGTCAAACGCGACGTGACCTGCAGGGCCAGGCTCCTGGACGACCGCGCGCCGATCACCTGCGCGGCCGTCTGGGATGCCCTTCCGCTGGCCGGCGACGTCTACCACGCGAAGTACGCACGCAACGAGATCTACGCCCTTTTCCCGCCGTTCGCCGAAACCGAGCCACCTCTGGAAAACCCGACCGTCACCCCCATTCCGGGTGACCTGTGCTATTTCGCCTTCGCGGGTACGGAGTTGGGGACCAAGTCCTACGGCTACGACCGCGAGGTCCGTCCCGGGACCACGCTCGTCGACCTGGCCCTGTTCTACGAGCGGAACAACCTGCTGCTGAACGGCGACGTCGGCTGGATCCCCGGCATCGTCTGGGGCCAGATCGTCGAGGGCCTGGACACCATGGCCGAGGCGTGCAACGACCTGTGGAGGTCGGGAGCGGCGGGGGAGACGCTCAGCTTCCGGAGGGCCTGAGCCGGCTGGCGGACGCCACGCCGGCCTCGTACAGCGCGTGGGCCGCCCGCAGCACCAGATCGTCCCGGTGCCGGGCGGCCACGAGCTGAAGACCGATCGGCAGTCCGTCCCCGTCGGCGCCGACGGGCACGCTGGCCGCGGGCTGCTGCGTCATGTTGAACGGGTACGTGAACGGTGTCCAGCCCGTCCAGCGCCGATGGCCGGATCCCTTCGGCACCTCGGCGCCCGCCTCGAACGCCGTGATCGGCAGGGTCGGCGTGACGAGCAGGTCGTAGGTGTCGTGGAAGCTGCCCATCCGCCGCCCCAGGTCCATCCGGACGTCCACCGCGGCCAGATAGTCCAGCGCCGAGTAGCGGGCGCCCTGTGTGCAGATCTCGCGCAGGCCCGGGTCCAGCAATTCCCGCTGCCGCGGTCCCAGATGCTCGGTCACCCGGGCCGCCCCGCTGAACCACAGGGTGTGGAAGGCCTCCACCGGTTCGGTGAGGTCCGGGTCGGTCTCCGTGACGTAGGCGCCGAGCTTCGCCAGCCGCTCCACGGCGTGCCGCACCGCCGCCGCGACCTCCGGACGCACCGCCACCTGACCGCCCAGCACGGGCGAGTACGCCACGCGCAGCCCGTGCACCCCGCCCGTCAGGCCGTCCCGGAACGAACCGGGCGGCGGGGCGAGCGCCGACCAGTCGCGTGAGTCCGGATGGCCGATCACGTCCATCAGCAGCGCCGCGTCCGCCGCGTCCCGGGTCATCGGCCCGACGTGCGCCAGCGTGCCGAACGCGCTCGCCGGGTAGAGCGGCACCCGCCCGTACGTCGGCTTCAGCGCGAAGATCCCGCAGAACGACGCCGGGATACGGACACTGCCGCCGCCGTCCGTGCCCAGCGACAGCGGCCCCGCGCCGAGCGCCACGGCCGCCGCGCTGCCGCCGCTCGACCCGCCGGCGGTGCGCGAGGGGTCGTACGGGTTGCGCGTCACCCCGCTCAGCGGCGAGTCCGTCACGCCCTTCCAGCCGTACTCGGGGGTCGTCGTCTTGCCGATGAACACCGCCCCGTGCTCCCGCAGCCGGGCCACGGACGGGGCGTCCTCGTCCCAGCGCCCCGCCGGATCCACGGCCTTCGACCCGCGCAGGGTCGGCGCGCCGCGCAGCAGCAGGATGTCCTTGACGGTGACCGGCACCCCGTCCAGCAGCCCCTGTGGCTCACCGCGCCGCCATCGCTCCTCCGACTCCCGGGCCCGGGCCAGCGCGTCCTCGGCGGTCAGCCGGACGAAGGCGTTCACCTCCGGCTGGATCGCCTCGGCCCGCTCCAGCGCCGCGCGGGTCGCCTCCACAGGGCTCCACTCGCCCTTGCGGTAGCCCTCGAGGAGCCGTACGGCGGTCAGCTCGGTGAGCTCGGTCATGCACCCTCCAAGGAAACGTCAGTGTCCGGGTACATACCCGCGCTGCTTGTCGACCACGTTCTCCAGCGGCTTTCCCGCCGCCCACAGCTCGTACAGCTCGACGAACTGCGCGCCGAGCTCGTCCCGCCAGCCGATGGTGTCGCCGCTCATGTGGGGGGACACGATCAGGCCCGGGACCTGCCACAACGGGCTGGTGGGGGTCAGGGGCTCGGACTCGAAGACGTCCAGTGCGGCGCCCGCGATCCAGTGCTTGGCCAGGGCCTCGGCGAGCGCGTCCTCGTCGACCAGTTGGCCGCGGCCGACGTTGACGAAGCGGGCGGACGGTTGCATCACGCCGAAGCGGCGGGCGTCGAACATGCCCTGTGTCTGATCGGTGAGCGGTGCCGCAGCGATCACCCAGTCGGCGCGCGCCAGCAGCCGGTCCAGATCCTCCGGGCCGTGCACGCCGGTGCGCGGGGCGCGGCCCACGAGCGCCGTCGTGATGTCCAGCGCGCCCAGCGTGCGGGCGATCGCCCGGCCGATCGGCCCGGTGCCGACCACCACGGCCCGGCTCCCGGCGACCTTGTGCGACTCGCGGTGCCGCCAGGTCCGCTCCCGTTGCAGCTCCAGCGTGCGCGGCAGGTCCTTGGCCATCGCCAGCACGAGTGCGGCGACGTACTCGGCGATCGGCTGGTCGAAGATGCCGCGCGCGTTCGTCACCACCGTGTCGGAAGCGGCGAGTTCCGGACACATCAGGTGGTCCACACCGGCGCTCGCCGTGTGCACCCAGCGTGGCCGTGGGCCCTCGCCGGGCCAGGCGTCCCGCACGGCGCGCGAGGTGAAATCCCACACCAGCAGTACATCCGCACGCGGGAGGCGCTCGGCGAGACCCTGCGCGTCGGTGTGTTCGATACGGGCGTGGCCGGTGAGGCTCCCGAGGCGGGGGAGGGGTTCGGCGTCCAGGACGAGGAGGGTGGGAGTGGGCATGAGCAGCCGTTTCTCCAGCCGTGCGGCGGGGGCGGCCTGCCTTCGGGAGGCGGCCGGTGACGACGAGTTAACACGGTGTTGACCAGGGAATGATCCGGACGGATTGACCACGCTCGCACCCGAACCTACCGTCGTCAACACGGGCGTTCCCACGATCCGTTGCACACTCGTTGCCCAGTGTGAGGCCGGTGCCCTGCCATGGACGTCTCATTTCTCGGCGGGCCCAGCCCGCAGCGCGGGGTCGGCGTCGTCGCCCCCTTCGACTTCGCACTCGACCGCGAGCTGTGGCGCTGGGTGCCGGACGAGGTCTCCCTGCACATGACACGAACACCGTTCGTGCCGGTCGAGGTCAGCCTCGATCTGGCCCGCATGGTCAGCGAGCACCAGACGCTGAGCGAGGCGGTCCGCACGCTCAACGCGATCGCCCCCGAGGTCATCGCCTACGCCTGTACGTCGGGCAGCTTCGTCGGCGGCGTCATGGGCGAGCGCTCGATGTGCGAGGCGATGAGCCGGGCGGGCGCCGTACCGGCGATCACCACCTCGGGCGGACTGCTGGAAGCCCTGGTGGAGCTGGACGTACGGCGCGTGGCGCTGGTGACGCCGTACACGGTGTCGGTGACGCAGTCGCTGGAGGCGTACGTCGCCCAGGCGGGCGTCACGATCTCCGGCTGTGCCTTCATGGGCCTGACCCGGCACATCTGGAAGGTCCCCTACCGGGAGGTGGTGGACATGGCGCGGCAGGCCGTACGCGACGACGCCGACGCCCTGTTCATCAGCTGCACCAATCTGCCCACCTACGACGTCATCCCCCAACTGGAGGCCGAGCTGCGCATCCCGGTGATCTCGGCCAACCAAGTGACGATGTGGGCGGCGTTGCGCCGACTGGGTACCCGTGCGGTGGGACCGTATCAAGCGCTGATCAATCCGGATGCGCGTGCCGGTCTCGGATCGCCGGGGGCGGACCCCGGTCCCGTCGTGCCGGAAAAAGAGCAGCAGCAGGAAGGCTGGACATGACAGCACTGGGATTTCTCTACCCGGGCCACTCGGCCGAGGACGACTTTCCGCGCATCGAGCAGTTGCTGGGCAGCGACATCCGGGTGGACCTGGTGCACACCGACATCGGTGAGGACGCGCACCGGGTGGATGCGCTGCTCGAGATGGGCTCCGCCGGCCGGCTGGCGGCGGGCGTGCAGGAGCTGCGGCACGCCGGCGCGGACGCCGTGGTGTGGGCCTGCACCAGCGGCAGCTTCGTCTACGGCTGGGACGGCGCGCAGGAGCAGGTGCGCACCCTGGCGCAGACGGCCGGCATGCCGGCCTCCTCGACGTCCTTCGCGTTCGTGCACGCGGTGCGGGAGCTGGGGGCGCGCCGGGTCGCGATCGGCGCGACGTACCCGGACGACGTGGCCCAGCTGTTCGCCGAGTTCCTGCGGGCGGACGGCGTCGAGGTCGTCTCGGTGAAGAGCTCCGGCATCATCACGGCCGCCGAGGTCGGCACGTGGGGCGAGGCGGAACTCCTCGCCCTGGCCCGGCACTCCGACCATCCCGACGCCGATGCCCTCCTCCTGCCCGACACGGCCCTGCACACGGCGGCACACATCCCGGCCCTGGAGAAGGAACTCGGCAAGCCGATCCTCACCGCCAACCAGGTCACGGTCTGGGAGGCCCTCCGCCTGGCGGACCGCCGCGTGAACGCGCCGGAACTGGGCGTCCTGTTCACGAGGGAGCCGATCGTCCAGGCGTGAGCCGACCTGTGAACGGCTTCTGAACCGACGCCCGGAATCGGTCCCACCTCTTCGGTGGGGCAGATCCGGGCGTAGGGGGGCGAACTGTCCGCCAAGGGGTGAGGAACCCTCAACTCCGATGTCTCACCGGGCGCTTGAGTTGACCGAAAGCGCGTTCCCCTTCAGTTGTCCACCCCGTGCACACTGGCCACGTCCGCAGCCAGTCGCGCCGTGAAGGACGGTTCCCGATGGCCGAACCGGGCCGGTTCAGATTCCATGTAAGCGCTGTCCAGCTGTCGGGGTGCCTGCTGTGCTGGAGCCTGGCCGCAGCGATGGCCACTGCCGCCGTGGACGCCGTCCTCGACCCGCAGGCGCGCTGGTGGGGCGCCGTGTGGTCCCTGCCCTGGTGGCTCGCCTGTGCGGCCGCCCTCGCGTGGGCCGTTCTCCGCGTCCGCGAGAAGGCCGCCCGGCGGCCCCCGTACGGCGGAGTGCAGAGCGACTGGGAGCAGGTCGCCTGACGGTCCGGCTCCCATCCGGGAACAACCGGAGACAGTCCCCTGTTAACGCCGGAACGACAGCACACGGCCCACAGCAGGAGGCACCCCACCGTGGCGGCAGACGAGATACGCGGCGCAGCGCAGGGCAGCGCCCCCGTCCCCCTCTCCGTACTGGACCTGGTCACCGTAGGGGCCGGCCGCACCGCCTCCGACGCGCTGCGCACCAGCGTCGACCTGGTCCGCCTCGCTCAGGCCCGCGGCTTCCACCGCTACTGGGTCGCCGAGCACCACTCCATGCCGGGCGTGGCCTCCTCGTCCCCGGCCGTGATCCTGGCCCACCTCGCCGCCCACACCGACCGCATCCGCCTCGGCTCGGGCGGGGTGATGCTGCCCAACCACGCCCCGCTCGTCATCGCCGAGCAGTTCGGCACGCTGGAGGCCATGGCCCCGGGCCGCATCGACCTCGGTCTCGGCCGCGCGCCCGGCACGGACGGCGCCACGGCAGCGGCTCTGCGTCGCACCGACCGGCCAGGCGAGGGCGCCGACGACTTCCCCCAGCAGCTCGCCGAGCTGACCCGCTTCCTCGACGACGACTTCCCCGACGGCCATCCCTACCGCCGTATCCACGCCGTACCGGGCCCCGTCCAGGCGACCGGCCCCGGCGGCGTCCAGTCCCCGCACCGCCCGCCGGTCTGGCTGCTCGGCTCCTCCGGCTTCAGTGCCCGCCTCGCCGGTGCCCTCGGACTGCCCTTCGCCTTCGCGCACCACTTCTCGGCGCAGAACACGATCCCGGCCCTGGACCTGTACCGGGAGTCCTTCCAGCCGTCCGCCGTGCTCGCCGAGCCGTACGCCCTCATCGGCGTCTCCGCCCTCGCCGCCGACGAGGAGCGGGAGGCCCGCCGTCAGGTGCTGGCCGCCGCCCTCAGCATGGTCCGGCTGCGCACCGGACGCCCCGGCCTCGTGCCCAGCCCCGAGGAGGCGGAGGCCTACGAGTTCAGCCCGATGGAGCGCGACTTCGTCGACTCCTGGAACGCCAACGTCATCCACGGCACCCCCGACGAGGTCCGCTCCGGCCTGGACGACCTGGCCAAGCGCACCGGCGCCGACGAGCTGATGATCACGGCCAACGCGCACGGCGGCGACGTACGCGTACGCTCCTACGAACTCATCGCCGACGCCTACGGGTTGCCGACGCCCGCCTGAACGCCCGGCGTGCCCAGCAGCTCGGAGATGCGATCCGGCGGCACCGGACGGGAGTAGAGCCAGCCCTGTCCGGTGTCGCAGCCGATGCGCCGCAGCCGACTGGCCTGGGCCGAGGTCTCCACGCACTCGGCCGTGACGGTCAGCCCGAGCCGGTGGGCGAGCTGGATCATCGCCTCGACCACGACCTCGTCGGCCGGGTTCGGGCGGGTGGCCGTGTCCCGGTCGTCGTACTGGAAGCCGCGGACGAAGGTGCCGTCCAGCTTCAGGACGGACACCGGCAGGCGGCTGAGGTAGGCCAGGTTCGAGTAACCGGTGCCGAAGTCGTCGATGGCGATGCGCACGCCCATGTCGCTGAGGGCCTTCAGGGTCTGGAGCGGCCGGCCGGCCGAGCCCATCACCGCCGACTCGGTGAGCTCCAGCTGGAGCAGGTGCGGCGCGAGGCCCGTCTCGGCCAGCGTCTGGGCCACGTCGGCCACCAGGTCGGAGTCCCAGACCTGACGCACCGCCACATTCACGCTCACGAAGATGGGCGGCTCGTCGGGGTGGTCCAGCTGCCATCGACGGGCCTGCCGGCAGGCCGTGCGCAGCACCCAGCGGCCCAGCGGAACGATCGACCCGTCCTCCTCGGCAAGTCCGATGAACCGATTCGGCGTCAGTACGCCGAACTGAGGATGATTCCAGCGGATGAGCGCCTCGACCCCGTGCAGCCGGTCGTCCTCCATGCCGACCAGCGGCTGGTACTCCAGCCGGAACTCGCCCCGGTCGATGGCCGGCCGCAGCGTGGACGCGAGGGCCTGGCGGGTCATGCGGTGGGCGTTGCGCTCCGGGTCGAACAGGGTCCAGCGGGACTTGCCGTCGGCCTTCGCCCAGTACAGCGTGGTGTCCGCCGCCTGCATCAGGGCGGTCGGGGTCGTCCCGGCCGCGTGCCGCTCCACCACGCCGATCGACGCCGAGACCGACAGGCGCTGCCCGGAGATGTCGAACGGGTCCTGGATCGCCTCCAGCACAGACTCGGCGAGCTCGGCCAGTTGCTCGGTGCCCGTGGAGTCCTCGACGAGCAGCGCGAACTCGTCACCGCCGAGCCGGGCCACCAGCGGGGTGCTGGGCCGGGAGTGTCCGGCCTCGTCCGCGCAGCGCGTCAGGCGCTCGGCGACGGCGGCCAGCAGCCGGTCGCCCACGCGGTGGCCGAGGGTGTCGTTGATGGCCTTGAAGCCGTCCAGGTCCAGGTAGCACAGGCCGATCCGGCCGGTGCCGCTCTGCTCGTACGACTCCGCCTCCAGCGCGGCCGACAGGCGTTCGAAGAACAGCGTGCGGTTGGGCAGCCGGGTCACCGGGTCGTGCATCTGCAAGTGCCGCAGCCGGGCCTGGAGTTCGCGGCGGGGGCTGATGTCGGCGACGGAGAGCAGGACGACCCGGTCGTCGGCGGGCAGCGGGGCGACCGTCACCTGCACCCACAGCGAGTGCCCGTCGGGGTGCTTGAGACGGCGCGTGCAGCGCAGCCGGGACTGCCGGCCGCGCAGCACCTCGCGGTACGCGTGCCAGGTGCGGGCGTCGCAGGTGAGGTCGACCACGTCGGCGGCGACGGCCCCGGCCAGCTCGTCCGGGGCGCTGCCGAGCAGCGTGGCGAGCGAGTCGTTGGCGCTGACGACCATCCCCTCGCGGTCGACGACGGCCATGGCGAGCGGGGCGGCAGTGAAGACGGAGCGGTAGGGCGGATGCGCCGGAGGCTCGGTACGGGGAGGCGTGTCGATCTCACTCTCTGTGACGACCGGCCGGTCGAGGTCTGCCGCGGGCGCCGGCCCTTCGGAGGTTCCGCTCACCGCTCGCTCCCGCATGTATTCGATCTCTGTCCGTGCAGGAAAGGTCAGGAAAGTGTGCCGATCATAGATGCTGGCTCCGGGCCCTTCCAGCCAGTCATAAGTGTTCCCGGCCAGTCGGCTCTTCTGCCAGATCGTTTCTGCTCATGCACGGGCGGCTTCTTCAGGCCCCCGACCAGTTGTGACGTTCCGTGAGTGCTTCCGGGGCGTCGCCTTCCGTGATTTTTCGGCCCCTTCACCCGAGTGGTGCAGGCAAACAGGGTGCAGTACGACAAATCATCACAGGCTGGGTGCGGTGTCCCGTGAACCGTACCCGGAGGTACCCGTGCCGCGTCAGTTCTCGCGCGCCCGACTGCGCAGCACCGCGGCCGTGTTCACCACCATGTCGGCGCTCGCCGCGACCTCCCTCGGCACCGGCCCGTCGGCCGCCGAGCCCGACTCGGCCGCGCCCTGCGCGCTGACCCGCACCGACGCCCACCACTCGGAGGGCCTGGACACCTGGAACGCCGCCTATCCGCGCCCGGCCCGGGCCCTGGACGCGGTCATGGTCTTCCTGTCCTTCCCGGACGCCCATCCGCTGACCACGCCGCAGGAGCTGACCGCCGACCACTTCCCGGCCACCACCCGCTTCTTCGAACGCGCCTCCTACGGCCGTTTCACCCTGCGCCCGCACCCGCTGCGGCACTGGATCCGGATGCCGCAGCCGTCCACGGCGTACGCCATACAGCGCGACTGGAGCGCCGCGCACCGGGCCGCGTATCTGCGGGACGCGCTCTCCGTGGCCGACCCTCAGGTCGACTTCTCCCGCTACGACGTCGTGTACTTCGTCGCCGACCCGGACGCGCCCGGTGTGGACTCCGACGCGACCAAGGTGGTCAACCTCACGAGTCCGATGCGGGTCGACGGCGCCGATCTGCGCCGGGTCGTCACGGTGTTCGAGCAGCATCCGCCGGACCGGCTCGTGCTCGCCCACGAGACCGGGCACGTGTTCGACCTGCCCGACCTCTACCACCGGCCCGTGGACGGCAAGGGCGACTGGGACACGCATGTCGGCGACTGGGACCTGATGGGCAGCCAGTTCGGACTGGCTCCCGACCTGTTCGGCTGGCACAAGTGGAAGCTGGGCTGGCTGGCCCGGCGGCAGGTGCGGTGCGTGCAGGACGCCGGGCCCGCCCGGCTGACCCTGGAGCCGCTGGCGGCCGGGCCCGGGGTGCAGATGGCGGGTGCGGCGGGGGCGCCGGCCTTCGGTCTCGGGCGGGGCACCAAGCTCGCGGTGGTGCGTACGGGCCGCGACAGTGTGCTGGCGTTCGAGGCGCGGGGGTCGGTGGGCAACGACGTGGCCGCGTGCCGGCAGGGGGTGCTGGTGTACCGGGTGCGGGGCGAGGCGCAGTCCGGGGGCGGGCCGATCGAGGTGATCGACGCCCACCCGGGCACCGCGGCCTGCTGGGAGGACTCGGTCTACCCGCCCCTCGCGGATGCGCCGATCGGCCCGGGGGAGAGCTTCACGGTGCCGGGGGAGGGTGTCCGGGTGGAGGTGGAGGGGCGTACGGCGTCCGGGGCCTGGACGGTGAAGATCACAGCGGGCCGTTGAAGGTGCTCCGGCACGGCATGCAGAAGGCCCCTCGCTTTCGCGAGGGGCCTTTGCCGTCTGTGCGCCGCCAGGGACTCGAACCCCGGACCCGCTGATTAAGAGTCAGCTGCTCTAACCAACTGAGCTAGCGGCGCCTGCTGACGTCGTAGACCTTAGCACCCTGGTCGGCGGGAGGAAAAATCGATATCCGCACGGCCGAACGGGCCGCCCGGACGGCCGCCCACAGCAGTACCTCGGGGCCGGGCAGCCAGGGCTGACGGGTGTCGGGGGCGACGAGCCAGCGGGCGCCGGAGCGGCTGGGAGAGGCGTCGTCCGCCGGTGCCGGGACGGTCACCGCGTCGCCCGTGCCGTGGCACAGCAGGGGCGGTACCCCGCCCGTGCGGCCGGTGCGTCCGGACTCCTCGGTGTCCCCGCCGTGCTTGCCCCACTCCTCCCACTCCAGCAGAGCCGGCAGCCGCTGGGCCGTGCCGGGCGCGGCGAACAGCAGCATCCGGCCGCGGAGCTCGGCGACCGGCCCCGAGCCGGGCCCGTCGTCCCACAGTCGGTCGAGCATCTGCCGCCCGAACATCGCGGGCGCGCTGACGACGTCGAAGACCGCCCCGCAGGGCAGCACGACCGGTGCGTCCGGCCGCTCCTCCCAGAGGGCGAGCGTGCTCCGCGGATACGTTCCTGCCGAAGCGAGCCAGGCGGCTCCGTCCGGGGTGACGTGGGAGGCGTTCCATGCGCTGCTCATGGCGTCAATGTCTACCGGCCGTGAACGCGCGGTTCCCGAGGGTTGCGGGAAATCGGGACAGGAAGGGATGGGAGGGAGTATCTTGCCCGCCTGGCATATGCCGCGGAGATCGGCAAGGCGGCGGAGCCCCCGGGTCTCACACCGGGTCGACGGGCCCCCGGCCCTCGCCGCCGCCCCGCATCAGGTCCCGGCCGAACTCGACCATCTTCTTGGCGTAGTCCTCGGTCCACTCGGCCCGCTCGGCGATGTCCGCGGTCGTCAGCCGGTCGAACCGCCGCGGATCGGCCAGCTGCGCCGCCGCGATCGCCTGGAACTCCACCGCCCGGTCCGCCGCGGCCCGGAACGCCAGCGTCAGCTCCGTCGCGCGGGACAGCAGCGCGCGGGGATCGTCGATCGACTCGAGGTCGAAGAAGTGCTCAGGGTCGGAGGCCGCCTCCGCGGGCTCGAAGAGCAGGGGCGCGGGGCGTAGCCGCGGTTCGTTCCGACGCGGCGTGGGCTCCGCCATGTCTACTCCTCCTCGTACGTTGCGCTGACCCTCCCGGTGGAGTGGGCCACCGTCCATTGTCTCGCGGGCGCGCAAGTGGGCATCGCGGTAGTGGTACGGCTGCGACAGCATCGGTGTTCGTCAGGGCTGCCAGGACACCCGGTGTTCCGCCAGGTGTGCCAGCACCGCGTGATTCGCCTCCCACCCGTCCGGAAACTTCACCACCGTCCCCAGCTGCACCGGCTCCGTCGACGGATAGTCGTCCAGCAGGTCGCTGACGCCCGCCCGGCAGACCACGATGCACGCGTGCCGGTGGCGGGAGGCCAGGACGCACAGGCGGCCCGTCTCCAGGTGGAAGGCGGTGGCGTCGGGGCGGCCGGAGAGGGGGTGCAGGACCACCGTGACGTCGTACTCGCGGCCCTGGAGCCGGTTGGCCGTGTCCACGACCACGTCGGTGACGCCGAGGTCGGCCAGGGCGGCACGGACCGCGGCCGCCTGGTCCCGGTGTGCCGTGCCGACGGCGATCCGGTCGGCGGTCAGGGGAGAGGGGTCGGGTGAGCGTTCCGACGTCGCCGCGCCGCCCCGGTCCAGCAGCCGTCGTACGACCGCAGCCACCGCCCGTACCGCCTCCGGGTCCGTGCGCGGGGTGTGCCGCGCGGGCAGCTCCAGCAGGCCCCAGCCCGACTCGGCCGCCTCGTCGATCACCCGGTCGGGGCCCGAGCCGTCCGACGGCACGGCCAGGGACAGCCGCCGGTCGCCGTGGCCGGTGCCGCTGCGGAACGGGGTGTACGGGTAGAAGGCGTCCGAGACCAGGGGCGCCGCGGAGGCCGGGAGCCGCCAGGAGACCGGCAGACGGTGCTGGGGCAGGTCCGGGTTGTGCGCGAGCAGGGTCGTCACCGCCGAGGCCGACGGGTCGTAGGCGAGGCCCGCCCACTGCTCGCTGCCCACGATCGCGAACGGGTCGAGCTGCCCCGGGTCGCCCACGAACAGCGCCCGCTCGAACAGCCCGGCCACCGCGAGCAGCGCGTCCGAGCGCATCTGGTACGCCTCGTCGACGATCGCGTGCCGCCACGGCTCGTCGGTCTTCACGTGCGCCCACTTCGCCGCCGTCGAGATCACCACGGCCAGCCCGGCGAGGTCGGCCGCCTTCGCCGACTTGCGGACGTTCTCCAAGCCGTCGAGCGCCTTGTCGTACGGGTCGGCGTCGCTGCTGTGCAGCCGGCCCACCGGCAGCTCGGGGTTCTTCTCGGCGAGCCGCAGGACCAGGTCGTCGACCTGGGCGTTGGTCTGCGCCACCACCATCAGCGGATGGCCCGCCTCGGCCAGCTCCAGGGCCGCGCGGACGACGAGCGTGGACTTGCCGGCGCCGGGCGGGGAGTCGACGACGACACCACGCGCGGTGCCGTGCAGCGTGTCGTGGAGGATCGCGTCGGTGGCCTGCGTCGCGGCGGCGGAGGGATCGAGGAGCGTCGTCACAGCACGTCCTCCTCGGTCACCGGGTCGGCCGCCTCCAGGGTCGCCTCACCGGGCGGCCCGCCGTGCGTCCACGGCGTCTCCTCCGGGTCGGGCAGCTTCGCGCCGCCCCGCTGCTCGTGCTCGAAGAGCGTGAAGCAGACCCGGTCGCCCTTCTCCGGCACCGAGCCCGGCTCGGGCTCCTTGCCGCGGCCCATCTTGTCGAGGACCCGCAGCACGACGTACGCGCCGTCCTCCTCGGCCCCGACGAACTCCGCCGACTGCGGCTTCCCGCCCAGCGACCGGTACACCTTCGTGCGCTCCCCGAGGTGCGGCCGGTCGTCCGTGCGCACCGTGACCAGGGGGCGCGGGCTGGGCCGCTTGCCCTCGCTGTACGCCATCACGACGTTCGTGACCTCACCCGCGAACGCCTCCCCGGACAGCCGCCGTCCCGCCATCACCAGCGGGTCGTCGAGGGCCTCCTGCGCCTCCAGCCGGGCCTGTTCGCGCTCGCGTGTGGCGAGCTTGTTCGCCGCGGTGACCGCGTCGTCGCGGCGCGGCTGCGGGGGTTCGCCGGCCAGGACCCGGTCGCGGTGGCCGGTGAAGGACCAGCGGTCGCGGGTCCAGCGCTCCTCGACATGAGCCCCCTCGGGCAGCTCCCGCAGCAGGTCGAGGCCTCGCCACACCGCGTCCCAGGTGGGGCGGGTGCGGCTGAGCACCAGGTCCCGGATCTCCCGCTCGGCGGCGGTCAGCGCGCCGAGCCGGTCGTCGGCCTCCAGGCCGTCCTCGGCGGCGGCCAGGGCCGTGCGGGCACGGTCGTAGCGCTCGATGGCCGGGGCGAGCAGCTTGTTGTCGAAGGCCGGGTCGGTGGCCGGACCGGCCGGGGGACACGTCAGCTGGCCCTTTTCGTCCCGCTCCAGCTCGGCCCGCAGCGCCGCCTCGGCGCCGGTCAGGCCCTGCGGCGGGTCGACCCAGGCGAGCAGCGCCCCCAGGTGCTGGTCCTCCAGCGTGGACTGCCCGGTCGCCCAGTGCCGGCCCAGTACGTCGGTCATGGCCAGCAGCAGTGAGGAGCCGGGCACCCGGGCCCGCTCCCCGAAGTGCGTCAGCCACCGCCCGAGCAACGGCACCCGGGGCGGCGCCGGATACGGGGCCTGCGGATCCTGTTCCGCCGTACGCCGAAAGCGCGTGGAGCGCCCGAGCAGCCGCACCAGGTCGATGCCGCCGCGGCTCGGCACGATCAGCTGCGGCGCGTCCGCGCACAGGTCGACCTCGACCTTGACCCGCTTGCCGGTCTCCGGGTCGGTCTCGGTGCGCTCGGCGGCCTCCACGACCTCGGCGTACGCGTCGACGTACGGCAGCACCACGTCGGCCAGTTCGGCCAGGAACGCGAACCTGAGGTCGCGGTCGCGGGGCTGCGGGACGACCAGCAGACGCGGCGCGTCCCGGTCGGTGCCGACCAGCGCGCCGAGCGGGGCACCGGCCTCACCGGCGGTGGTGAGCGGCACGAACACCAGCGGGCGGTCGGACAGGTGCCGGTGCCGGACGGTCGCGGCGGGCTGGGCGCGGCCCGTGCTGACCGCTTCGAGCCGGGCCAGGGTGGAGATCAGCGACACGCCGCCTCCAGTGCCTCGGCGCGCAGGGCCGCGGCCCGCCGCAGGGCTGCCACGGCCGGATCGCCGGGGTCGCCCGCCTCGCCGCGAGCCGCCGCCAGGACGTCCTCGACCGTCGTCAGACCGCCGAGCTCCGCCCGCACCGGTCGCCCGAGCGAGGTCACCGCGCCCGTCTCGCGCGACCGGGTCCGGCAGTGGAAGGCCAGCTCGCACGCCGACAGGCACTCCGGCGCGTACGTCGCCGGGACCGATTCGACGGCGGCCGTCAGCTCGTCGGCGGGCAGCTCGGGGGAGAAGCACGTGCCCTCGGGGAGCGTCTCGGCGATGTCCTCGATGCGGGTCAGCCGGGTCAGCTGGCGGGCCGTCACCGCACGCTGCTTGCGGATGTCGACGGCGGACGCGGCCGGCAGGTTGGAGAAGTCCCGGGGGCAGACGAGCAGGATCCGGTGCCGCACGCGCGGGGACGGAGCCCTGTCCTGAGCGCTCCGCCTCCGGGGCGCTTCAGCCGGTGTCGAGGGGGCGACCGTGCTCGACCCTTCGGGCCTGCGCGCGCTCGCCCCCTCGACACCGGCGCACCCCTCCGGCTCCGCGCCGAGCCGCGCGGCGACCTCCTCCAGCGCCAGCACGTACACCGCCGCCTGCCGGGCCGCCGCCCCGACCTTCGCCGGGTCCGCCGAACCGTCAAGCAGCGGGAACGACTTGATCTCGACCACGGTCCAGCTGCCGTCCGGATGCACCACGACCGCGTCCGGTTCGAGGAACGCCGGGGAGCCCGCGACGTCGAGCGCGAGCATCGGGTGGTCGAGCAGCGTCCACGCGCCCGGGTGCGCGGTGGCCTCCCGCAACTCCAGCGCCGTACGGGCCGTACGCCCCTGGGGGCCGGTCGCCGTCAGGTCGGGCACGCGCGCCTCGGCGGGCGGCTCGGCGGTCCGGTCCAGCTTCTCGTGCACCAGCCGCAGCAGCTCCGCGCCGCCGTCGGCCTTGACCCGCGCCTCGAACGCGTTGCCCCGCGTGAGCGCGAACTGCGACTGTCCGAAGGCCGACGGCGAGCCCAGCGCGCTCGCCAGCGCCGCCTTGTTCACCCCGGCGCCGTCGAGGATCGCGCGCCGCGCACACCCGGGGTTGGCGGCCAGCGCCGCCAACGCGCGCGCGTCCAGGGCCTTCGCCGGTACGTCGGGACCGCGCAGCTCAGCGAGCCGGTGCCGGAGCGCCGTCCCCCGCGTCCTTGGGGGAGGCACTCGGCTCGGCTCCCACTGGGAACCGCGCATCGCGCTGCCGTGGAATTCGCTCACCCGCGGAAGTCTGACATCCGGCACTGACAATCGAGGAACCTGCGGCGGAAGATGCCGCCGTGACCGGCGCGACACTCGGCACCAACCGTGCCCTGGCGCGGTCCACCGTGCGCATCACGGCCGGCGCCAGCAGCAGCCCGACGCCCATCACGGCCGCGCCCGCGAGCGCGTCGAGGAAGTAGTGGTTGGCGGTGCCCATGACCACGATCGTCGTGATCAGCGGGTAGGCGACTCCCGCGACCTTCGCCGTGCGCGTACCGCCGTAGCGCCACAGGATCACTCCGCACCACAGGGCCCAGCCCACGTGCAGACTCGGCATGGCCGCGTACTGGTTGGTCATGCCCCCCATGCCGCGCGGTGCGCTCGCCGCGCCACCCCACCAGCCGTAGGAGCTGTACTGGGCCATCGTGTCCACGAAGCCGTGGCTCGCTTCGAGGAGCCGGGGCGGGCAGGTCGGCATCAGGGTGAAGCCGACCAGGCCTATGAGGGTGGACGTCATCAGCCACGTGCGCGCGGCGCGGTAGCGCACCGCGCGGGAGCGGAAGAGCCACACGAGGATCGCCGGCGTGACCAGGTAGTGCAGCGACGCGTACCAGAAGTCCGCCGGTATGCCTATCCAGGCCTCGCGCGTGAAGAGGCGGTTGAGCGGGTGCTCGAAGTTGAGATACAGCACCTTCTCGGCGCGCAGGAGCGCCAGGCCGTTGTCGACCGCACCGGAGACGTCGCCCCGGGCGAGGAGCCGGCCCGCCGAGTAGCACGCGTACACCAGCAGGATCAGCGGCAGCTCCGTCCACCAGCGCAGCCGGAGCGCCGGGGCCGCCTCGGTGCCCGGTGTCTCGGTGTGCGGCATCCGATCGCCCTCCCCCTTCGTCGTCACGCGGCGCCCGGCCGGTGGGTCGTGCCACTTTACGGCGTACGTGCGCGCCCTGGGAGCGCCCTCCGGACCTCAAAGACGCTGAGATCGCCCCCCGGGTTGCCCGCGACCAGCGTGCGCGATGATGGGGGAGTTCCGCTCGCGTTTTTCTCCCGGAAAGGTCCCCCATGGCTCCGCGCATCCTGCTGGCCCGGCACGGACAGACCGAGTGGTCGCTGTCCGGCAAGCACACGGGCAGGACGGATGTGCCGCTCCTGGAGGAGGGCCGGCGCGGGGCCAAGCTCCTCGGCGAGCGCCTGCACCGGGCGCCGTACGACGGTCTGCCCGGCGTCGAGGTGCGCACCAGCCCGCTGGCACGCGCGCGTGAGACGTGCGAACTGGCCGGTTTCGGCGAGCGCGCGCGTGCGTGGGACACGTTGCTGGAGTGGGACTACGGGGTGTACGAGGGCATGACCCCGGCGGACATCCAGGCCGTCCGGCCCGGCTGGCTCATCTGGCGCGACGGTGTCCCCGAGGGCGAGACCCTCGCGGAGATGACGGCCCGGGCGGACGAGGTGGTCTCCTGGGCCCGTGCCGAGGACCGGGACGTCCTGGTCTTCGCCCACGGGCACATCCTGCGGTCCATCGGGGCGCGCTGGCTCGGACTGCCGATCGACTTCGCGGCGCGGATACGGCTGAATCCGACGTCGCTGTCGGTGCTGGGGTGGGCTTACGGGGAGCCGGCGATCGAGAGCTGGAACGACTTGGGGCACCTGGCCACAGCCGCTTAGCCGCGGGCAGTCGTGCCGCTGGGGGCGGCACCCGTCCCAAAGAAAGCGGCACCCCGCCGGCGCCGGTGAGCGAACCCATCCCCGCCCGGGCCGCAGTCAACCTCAGCCCGTCACACCGTCCTCGGCAACGACGCGTGCCTTTCCAGGAACGCCGACACCCCAGAAGCCCGCCGGTGTGGTGACAACACCCGCGCCGTGGCCGCCAGCATCGTCTGGATCCGGGACGACTGGACCTCCTCCAGCAGGTCCAGCACCCGCATCCCCGCCACGGCGGCCTCGTCCGGCCGCCCGCCCCGCGCGAGGTCGTCCGCCAGCTCCGCCGTGTACAGCGCGATGTTCCGCGTGAAGTGCGGATCCTGCAGCTCCGCCGCCCGCCGCGCGTGCCGTGCCGCCCGGGGCCAGTCGCCGAGCGTGGACCAGCACTGCGCCTCCAGACCCTCCAGCTCGGCCTCTCCGTAGAAGCTCATCCACTCGGGGTCGTCGTCCGAGGGGCCCCGGTCGAAGAGGGCCTGGGCCCGGGCCAGTGCCTGCTCGCAGCCGACGCGGTCGGCGAGGCCCGCCCAGCCGCCCGCCTCGCGCAGGGCCAGCAGCGACATCAACCGGGCCGAGCCCACGGGCCGCGCGACGCGCTGTGCGGCCTGGGCGGCCCGGACCGCCTCGCGCGGCCGGCCCGCGTCGCGCGCGAGGAAGGCCGTGTTGCAGAAGGCATGCGCCTCCAGGGCCGGATCGCCGGTCATCCGGGCGGTCGCCAGCGCCTCCGCGTAGTGGGAGCGGGCGTCGTCGAAGCGTCCGGAGTCGTGGGCCAGCCAGCCCACGGAGATGGCCAGTTCACCGGCGCCCGAGTAGAGCCGGTCCGCCGTCGTCTGCCGGGTCGTACCGGCGTCCAGCAGGGCGTAGGCGGTGCGCAGCGGGGCCGCCGCACGGCGGTAGAGGCCGTCGGCCCCGTGCCGGTCGTCGAGCAGCCGGATGCGGCGGACGGCTTCTTCCAGGGCACCCGCGTCACTCGTCCCGGCGCGGCGCACGGGGCGCTGTGCCGCCGCGGCGTCGAGGGCGAGGCCGACAGGCCCCAGGGAGGCGGCGGCCACCGTGGCGCCGCCGGTCATGAATGCGCGACGTAGCACGTCGCTCTCCTCGTAGGTGTCGTGCGGGTGGTGCGGGTCGTACGGGTTCTGCGTTTCATACGGCTCGCACGCCCCGCTGGTCTCACTCGTGGCGTTGGCCGGGTTCGTGGTGAGCGTCAGGGGCGCGTCCTCGGTGTCGCGCGCCCGGCGTCCGCGTACCGACGAGCGGGGCGCGAACCCCAGGTCGGTGAGCGTGCGGCCAGGGAACATGTGCAGGAACACCCGTTCGTACGCGTAGTTGGGACAGCGGATCTCGCCCGCCTCGACCCGGCCGATGTACCGCGCGTCACAGCTGACCTGCTCGCCGATCGCCAGGGCGGCCCGGCGGATCGCCGCGGCGAACTCGGCCGGCGAGCGCTGTCCGCGCAGGTGCCGGAAGGCGAGGTTGGGCCGCGGTGGCCGGTTGGGTTGAGACGAGGTCACCGTTGACGACGCCATGGCCGGGTCCTCTCGTGCGAACCGACGAACCATGCCGGGTTCGGGGTGAGTTGTACGTGTTGTCCGTATGGTCTACCCCGTGTCCGGCGGGCAAGAACGTACCTGCTGTGCCGGAGTACTCACGCTGGGTTTGACTACAAACCGGATATCTCATCCGTGATCTGCCATGAAGTGCCATCCTTTGCGGCTGACTTCCGCCGTAGCCGTTGACGGCCTGCCGCGTTGAACCCCGTGGACCGGGAGGCCCCCGACTCCCGACCGCTCGTCCAAGCAGGGGTTCCGTGGTGGAGGCCGGGATGGAGACCAGCCAGATCAACGATCCTCGTACACCGCCGAGTGCGCCGCCGGCCGGCTGCGATGTCGTGACAGTGCCCGCCCGGCAGGGGCTGGAGGCGGTCGACATCCTGCGGCGCGGGGCCGGGGAAGCGGTCGGGCCCGTACTGCACGACGACGGCGGTGGCACGCTTGGCTTCCTGGTGCCGCCGGGGACGGCCGCGGGGTGGGACGTGCCGGGGAGCACGTGCACGGAGACCGACGGACGCGGGCTGACCCTGGCCCCCGCGCCTCCGGTGGAGGGCTCGGACTGGCTGCTGCCGCCCGGGGAGGCGGACCTCGCGACGGACCCCGCGGTGCTGCGCAAGGCCCTCGGAGAAGCGGCCCGGACGATCAAGGCGGCGGACAGCTGCCGCTGAGGCGCTGACGCCCGGCGGGTGCGTACGCCCCGCTTAACATCCCCACCCCGATAATGACCCAATGGGAAAGTCCAGGAGCGGTCGGCGCAGGCAGGCCGGTGCGGAAGCCGTCGTCGAGAGCGTTGACGGCGGGCTCGCCGAGCTGATCCCCGACCGGGAGCGGGCCCGGGCCTGGACCCTGGTGATCGACGGGGCCCCGCAGTCGCACGTCGACCTGGACGACCCGGAGTACCTGTCCTTCGAGTACCAGCGCCGGCTCGGGCATGTCATCGACCTCGTCGCCCCGCCGGGCAGGCCCGTGCACGCCGTGCACCTCGGCGGTGGCGCGCTCACCCTCGCCCGGTACGTCGCCGCCACCCGGCCCCGCTCCACGCAGCAGGTCGTCGAACGGGACGCCGGCCTGGTGCAACTGGTCCGCCGCGAGCTGCCGTTGGACCCGAACGCGCGCATCCGGGTGCGGTCCGTCGACGCCCGCGAGGGGCTCGCCAAGGTGCCGGACGGCTGGGCCGACCTGGTCATCACCGATGTGTTCAGCGGGGCCCGGACACCGGCCCACCTGAACTCGACCGAGTTCCTCGACGACGTACGAAGGGCGCTGAAGACCGGCGGCGTCTACGCCGCCAACCTCGCCGACGGGCCGCCGCTCGCCCACCTGCGCGGCCAGATCGCCACCGCCGCCGCCCGTTTCGAGCAGCTCGCACTGGTCGCCGACCCGACGGTGCTGCGCGGCAAACGCTTCGGGAACGCCGTCCTGGTCGCCTCCGACCAGCCGCTGCCCGTCGCCGAACTGACCCGGCGTGCCGCCTCCGACCCGCATCCGGGCCGGGTCGAGCACGGACGGACGCTGACCGACTTCACCGGCGGGGCCGTACCCGTCACGGACGTCGCGGCGGTGGCGTCCCCCGCGCCGCCCGCGTCGGTGTTCAGATGAGCCCGTACGGCACTCGGTAGGGAGGACCCCACGCGCATCCACGACTCCGTCTTCCACGCCTGCGTCGACCAGCCCGCGCCCGGAGTGGCCGAGACGAGGGAGGCGGAGGTCGTGCCGAGATCGAAGACCGCCCGCCCGCCGTCGGCGTCGTAGCTGGGTGGTTGTGTGGGGGCCGGGCGCGGTTTGCCGGCCGTCGGCGATGCGCTCGGCGTCCGGCGCTTCGGTGGGGGCGTCCGTTCCGACAGCGGCTTCGGCTCCTGGGGCGTCGCGTCGGCGGCCTTGACGGGCAGGGCGCGAGGCGATCGTCCTCGTGTCCGACGCGGGCCCCGGCATACCCGACCCGCAGGCCGCGATGGCGCGGGGCCGCGGCTCCGGGAGCGACGGCTCGACCGGGCTCGGCCCGGACATCGTGCGCCGGCTCGCGGAGTCGACCGGCGGGGACGTACGGGGCACCGCGGGCCGGTGCGGCGCCGGCGGCCGCGCAGGCTGGTCGCTGCATACAACCGCTCGCGCTCTGTCTGACGGCTTCCGCTCTCTTCGGCCGGCTCCCGTCCCCTTCCGGGCGCGTCCGCCCTCACGGGTCGGTCACGTTTCGACAAATCGAGCCGACGGCCCTTGACGCATGACCGGACATACGGCTGTTATGGCGCCACCGTGTTCGGTCAAGTTGATTTCTGGTCGATTAAGACCGGATTTCGCGCTACACCCTCATGGCCGAACCCCTGCCCTCAGGAGCCGTTCATGCACGACCTCTCGCCCTCCGGAGTCTCCTTCCCCGCTCCCAGCCGCCGCACCCTCCTGCGTGGCGTAGGCGGCGCGACCCTGCTCGGCGCCGGCATCCCCCTGCTGAGCGCCTGCGGCGGCAGCGGTACGGCCGCCGATCCGAAGACGGTCAGTCTCGGGTCGAACTCCTCGGACGCGGTGCCGAAGAAGGCGTTCGCCGAGATCTACGCCGCCTTCACGAAGAAGTCCGGCATCAAGGTCGACGTGAACACCAAGGACCACAACACGTTCCAGGAGCAGATCAACTCCTACCTGCAGGGTACGCCCGACGACGTGTTCACCTGGTTCGCCGGGTACCGCATGCAGTTCTTCGCGTCGAAGGAGCTCGCCACCCCGATCGACGACGTGTGGCAGAAGATCGGCGGGAACTTCCCCGAGGCGATGAAGAAGCTCAGCAAGGGCGAGGACGGCAAGTACTACTTCGTGCCGCTGTACACGTACCCGTGGGCGGTCTTCTACCGCAAGAGCGTCTTCGCCCAGCACGGCTACGAGGTCCCCACCACCTGGGACGCCCTCGTCGCCCTGTGCAAGCGGATGCAGAAGGACGGTCTGGTCCCGATCGCCTTCGGCGACAAGGACGCCTGGCCCGCGATGGGCACGTTCGACCAGATCAACTTCCGCACCAACGGCTACGACTTCCACGTCGAGCTGATGGCGGGCAAGGCCTCCTGGACCGACGCCAAGGTGCGCAAGGTCTTCGACCACTGGACGGAGATCCTGCCCTACCACCAGGAGGGCGCGGTGGGCCGCACCTGGCAGGACGCGGCGCAGACCCTGGTGGCGAAGAAGGCCGGCATGTATCTGCTGGGCACCTTCGTCGGCCAGCAGTTCACCAACAAGGCAGACCTGGAGGACCTCGACTTCTTCGCCTTCCCGGAGATCGACCCGCAGTTCGGGCAGGACACCGTCGAGGCCCCGACCGACGGTTTCATGCTCTCCAAGGCTCCGAAGAACAAGGCGGGCGCCGCCAAGCTGCTGGAGTACCTGGGCACCCCGGAAGCCGAGCAGATCTACCTCAAGTCCGACCCGAACGTGGTGGCCGCCTCCACCAAGGCCGACACCTCCTCGTACACGCCGCTGCAGAAGAAGGCCTACGAGATGATCTCCGGCGCGAAGAGCCTGACGCAGTTCATGGACCGCGACTCCCGCCCGGACTTCACCTCCACGGTGATGCAGCCCGCGCTCCAGAACTTCGTCCGCAACCCCAAGAACGTCGACAGCATCCTCTCGTCGATCGAGCGCCAGAAGAAGACGATCTTCGCCTCCTCGTGACCGGATACGGAGAATCGACGACTCGGATCTGACATGACTGCCACCCCCGCCAAGGTCCCGGAGACGGCCGACGAGCCGGCTCCGGGGCCCGCCCCCGCGTCCAAGCCCGCCAAGGTGCCCCACGGGCACAAGCGCCTGCTGACCCGCCGCGACCGGCTCACGCTCGGCCTGATGGCGGGCGTGCCGACGATCCTGCACGTCGCCCTGGTGTGGCTGACGGCCCTCGCCTCCATCGCGCTGGCCTTCACCACCTGGAACGGCATCGGCTTCGACTCCATCCAGTGGGTGGGCCTCCAGAACTTCCGTGAACTGTTCACCAGCAACCCGCAGTTCTGGCCCGCCGTCGAGCACAACGTCGTCTGGTTCGTCGTGCTCATCGTGCTGCCCACGCCCTTCGGCCTCTTCCTGGCCGTGCAGCTGGACAAGCAAATCCGCTTCAGCCGCGTCTACCAGACCGCGTTCTTCCTGCCGGTCGTGGTGTCGATGGCGGTCATCGGCTTCGTCTGGCAGCTGGTCTACAACCCCGACACCGGCCTGATCAACAGCCTCATCGGAGCCAACAAGCCCGGCCACTACATCGACTGGATCGGAGACCCGGACCTCAACCTCTGGGCCATCCTGGTCGCCGCCTCCTGGCGGCACGCCGGCTACATGATGATCCTCTACCTGGCCGGCCTCAAAAGCGTCGACCCCGCCCTGCGCGAGGCCTCCGCGCTGGACGGCGCCAATGAGTGGCAGACGTTCAAGAACGTCGTCTTCCCGACCCTGCGCCCGACCAACACCGTCGTCCTGGTCGTCACGATCATCGAGGCCCTGCGCGCCTTCGACCTGGTCTTCGTCTTCAACAAGGGCGCCCAGGGCACCGAACTGCTGTCGATCCTGGTGACCAACAACATCATCGGCGAGTCCAGCCGGATCGGATACGGCTCCGCCATCGCAGTCGTCCTGCTGGTGATCTCGCTCGCGGTGATCATTCCGTACCTGATCGCCACCTTCCGGAAGGAGCGGCGCGCATGAGCACCGTCGTCGGCGCTCACAAGCAGCGCACCCCCATTCGCCCCGCCCGGATCCTGCTGCACACCTTCCTGGTCGTCACGGCGCTGGCCTGGCTGGCGCCCCTGCTGTGGGCCCTGCTCGCGGCGATGCGGCCCTACTCGGAGACCAGTGAGAAGGGCTACGTCTCCTGGCCCAGCAAGCTGACCTTCGACAACTTCACCAACGCCTTCACGCAGTCGGACATGCTGCACTACTTCGGCACCACGCTGATCGTCGCCGTGCCGGCCGTGCTGCTGACGCTGCTGCTGTCGTCGATGGTCGCCTTCTACGTCAGCCGCTTCGACTTCCGCGTCAACCTGGCGCTGCTGCTGGTCTTCACGGCCGGCAACCTGCTGCCCCAGCAGGTCATCATCACCCCGCTGTACCGGCTGTACCTGCTGATCGACCTGCCCGGCATCACCATGAGCGGCAAGCTCTACGACTCCGCGCTCGGCCTGGTCCTGATCCATGTGGCGTTCCAGTCCGGCTTCTGCGCGTTCGTGCTGAGCAACTACATGCGCTCGCTGCCGCACGAACTGACCGAGGCCGCACTCGTCGACGGCGCCTCCGTCTGGCGCCTGTACTGGCAGATCGTGCTGCCGCTGTGCAAGCCCGCGATGGCCGCGCTCGCGACCCTGCTGTCCATCTGGATCTACAACGACTTCTTCTGGGCCATCGTCCTGATCTCCACCGGCGAGAACATGCCGATCACCTCGGCGCTGAACAACCTCTCCGGCCAGTACTTCACCGACCCCAACCTGGTCGCCGCCGGCGCCCTGCTCACCGCGATCCCGACCCTGATCGTCTACTTCGTCCTCCAGCGGCAGTTCGTCAGCGGCCTGACGCTGGGCGCCAACAAGGGCTGACCTTTCCCGAAAGAGATCACCGTGCACCACCCCTTCACGCCGCTGGCCTCCGTGCCCGTCGACCGCCGCAACGCCCGTGTCCACGAGGAGGGCTGGCAGTCCTGGAGCCCCAGCGGCGCCTATGCCCTCGGCACGGCGCCGTACCGCCCGACGAACGCCAACTGGGCCACGGTCTGCTACCGGCCCGGCGTCACCGTCCCGGACGGCGTCTTCCAGGGCGAGGGCCTGCTCGCGCTCGACCCCGGCGACGGCTCACCGGTCCGGCTGTGGGCGGCGGCCGAGCCGACGTGCGAGGTGCCGTCGATCCGGCTCGCCGTACGGGACGGGGTCGCGGAGGTCGGTGCCGACGGCCCGGTGAAGGAGTGCACGGGCGACGACATCCAGTCGGTGCTGGGCGACTGGGCCTCCGGTCTCGGACTCGAGGCCCCGCGCCCGGCGCCCACCGTCTGGTGCTCCTGGTACGAGTACTTCACGGAGGTCACCGAGGACGACATCCACGAGAACCTCCGCGCGATGGACACCCTCGACCTGCCCGTCGACGTCGTCCAGATCGACGACGGCTACCAGCAGGCCCTCGGTGACTGGCTCACCCTCTCCGGCCGCTTCCGCTCCCGCGCCGGTATCGCCGACAAGATCCGCTCCCGCGGCCGCCGCGCCGGCATCTGGACGGCACCGTTCCTCGTGGACCCGGCGAGCGAACTGGCCGCCGAACATCCCGACTGGCTGGTCCGGGACCCCGCCGGCGGCTACGCCCACGCGGGCCGCAACTGGGGCCATGACCTGCGCGTCCTGGACACCACCCACCCGGACGCGGCGGCTTACCTGACCGAGGTCTTCACCACCCTGCGCGCCGAGGGCTACGACTACTTCAAGGTCGACTTCCTGTACGCGGGCGCCCTGGACGGCGTACGCCACGCGGACGTCGACCCCCTCACGGCGTACCGCTCCGGCATCCGCCTGATCCGCGACGCGATCGGCCCGGACTCCTACCTCCTGGGCTGCGGCGCCCCGATGCTCCCCTCCATCGGCCTGTTCGACGCCATGCGCGTCAGCCCCGACACGGCCCCGCACCGCCGCCCCGAGGCGGACGACTACAGCCAGCCCGGCCAGGACCCGGCCGAGTTCACCGGCGCCGGCCGCCAGTGGCAGCACGGCCGTCTCTGGATCAACGACCCCGACTGCCTGATGGCCCGCCCGGCTGTCGAGACCCGAGAACAGTGGGCGGCGCACGTGGAGTCCACCGGCGGCCTGATGGCCTCCAGCGACCGCCTGCTGTCCCTGGACGAGTGGGGTGTGACGACGACCCGTCGCCTGCTGTCGGGAACGGGAACGGCGCGATGAAGCCGGCGCTGTCGGGTCGAGGTGGCGCGATACGGGAGCCGGGCCGCCGTGCCGACTTGTAGCATCTGAGCACCGCTGCACGAGGGGGACGCGTGATCGAACTGGCCGACATGGTCCGGGAGTTGCGAAAGCAGCTGACCGCCGCTCTGACCGAGGGGGACGGGGAGATCCTGCGCTTCGAGCCGGGGCCCGTGGAGATCGAGGCGTCCATCGCCGTCACGCGCGAGGCGGGCGGGGACGCCAAGGTCCGGCTGTGGGTCGTCGACGCCGGGGCGAACGGCAAGTACGCGCAGGCCGAGACCCAGCGGGTCACGCTCACCCTCACCCCCAAAGCCGTACCGGCGGACGGGGGCGTGCCGCAGACCGTGCTGATCGCGGGCGACGAGGTTGACGGCGAACGCTGACCGGGGGCTGCGGCCGGAACGGGTCGCGGAGATCATCGTCGGCCTGCCCGGCGCGGGCCGCCGTGGCTCGGGGTATCTCGTCGCGCCGGGGCGGGTCTTGACGGCCGCGCACGTCGTCGAGGGCGCGTCGGGCATCCGGGTTCGGTTCCAGGCCGACCGGCCGGGGGAGCGGATCGTCGAGGCGGCGGTGGAATGGGCGCACGCGGCGATCGACGTGGCGGTGCTCGCGGTTCCCGAGAGCCACATCGGCAACGTACCGCCGGTGTCGTACGGCCGTGTCGGTGAGCAGGACGCGGTGATCCGGTGCACCGCGATGGGTTTTCCGCGCTTCAAACTCCGTACCGACACCACCGGTGCACGGTTCCGGGACGCCGAGCACGTCCACGCGACCTGCGCGGTGCTGTCCAACCGGCGTGAGGGGACGCTGGACCTGGGCGTCACTCCACCGCCCGCCGAGGACCCCGACCCCGAGCGGGACGCGTGGGAGGGCATGTCCGGCGCGGCGGTCTTCAGCGGCGGCCTGCTGGTCGGCGTCGTCACGCGCCACCACCGCGGAGACGGTCCGGGCCGGATCGCCGCAAGCCGGGTGGACCGCTGGGCGTACGGCGTGGAGCCCTCCCAACAGGCGGAACTGGAGCCGCTGTTGGGGCACGGAGTCGGCCACCGCGCGCTGACCTCCGCCGCACCGCCGACCGGTCTCGACCTCATCCAGGAGGTCTACCGCGCCCACCTCGCGGACATCGCGCCGGAGCTTTTGAAGGAGCGGGAGACGGAGCTCGCGGACCTGCTCTCCTTCTGCGCGGGCCCGGAACCGTACCTCTGGCTCCAGGGGCCCCCGTGGGCCGGCAAGACGGCGCTGGCGGCGTGGTTCGCCCTCCATCCGCCGCGCGGAGTCGTCCCGGTCTGGTTCTTCATCACCGCGCGCCACGCGAGCCAGTCCGACGGCGACGCGTACACCGCGGCCGTCATCGACCAGCTCGCCGCCCTCGCAGGCCGCGAACCGAGCGGCACCGGCTCCCCGACCGCCCGCGACGGCGAGCGCCGGCTGCTGCTGCGTCAGGCGGCGCAGCGGGTGGCACACGACGGCGGCACGCTGCTCCTGGTGGTGGACGGCCTGGACGAGGACCAGTCCCTCACCCCCGGTGGAACCGGCACGAGCATCGCCTCCCTCCTGCCCGAACGCCCCCCGCCGGGCGTCCGCGTCCTGGTCACCAGCCGCGTCGGCCCCGGCCTCCCGGCCGACGTCAAGGGCCAACACCCGCTGCGCTCCTGCCGGGCGGTGAGGCTGTCGGCCACGGCCGCCTCCCGCCACACCGAGTACGAGGCCAAGTACGACCTGAGGGAAGAACTTTCCGGCGACCGCCTCCAGCGCGACCTCGTCGGCCTCCTCACCGCCGCACGCGGCACGCTCACGGTCGACGACCTGCGCGAACTCACCGGCGAGCCGGCGTATGAGCTGCGTCGGCGGTTGGAGAGCGCGTTCGGTCGGATCCTGCGGCTGCGCGGTGACGTCGGCGGCATGGGAGGCGGCGGCGGACCCGAGGGGTACGGCGACGACCTGGCCCTGTACACCTCCACCCGCGGGTACCTCTTCGCCCACGAGACGCTTCTCACCACCGCCCAGGAGGAACTCGGGCCGGACCTGGTCGCCTACCTGGAGCGTCTGCACGCGTGGGCGGACTCCTACGACAAGCGCGGCTGGCCGGAGGAGACCCCCCTGTACCTGCTCCAGCCGTACGGCCGTCTCCTCGTGTTCCTCGGGGAGGCGGGCCGACTCACGGACCTGGCCGTGGATGCCCGTCGACGTGACCGGCTGCGGGAGGCCACGGGGAGCGATGCGGCGTGCCTCGCGGAGATCGCGGCGGCGAGGGAGACGGTGCGGCGGGTCTCTCCCGACGACCTGGGGGCGTTGGCGGCGCTCGCGGTGGCGGGGGACCTGGTGGCCCAGCGCAACAAGGACCTGCATCCGGACATTCCGGCGGTGTACGCCCGGCTGGGACGAGTGCGGCACGCCATCGGGCTGGCCCGCAGTGTTTTCGAGTCGCTCGACCGGCTGCGGGCATTGGCCGCGGTGGCGCGTGTGCTGGCGGAGGCGGGGGACCGGCGGGCGGTGGGACTGGCGCAGGAGGCGGTGCGGCTGACGAGGGAGGAAGCGAAGACCTACAGCGACCACGGCCACCCGCATTGCATGGCGGCACACGGAGTTCTGGCCATGGCGCTGGCACGGGCCGGCCGAGCCGACGAGGCGGTGCGCGCGCTGTGCGAACTGCCGCGGCCGACCAACGGCCAGAGCACCGAGGCGTTCATCGAGGCGCTGCTCGGTACCGCCCTGGCGCTGCGGGATCCGGTGCGCGGCGCCGAAGTCCTGCGCCTGGCCGAACGGGCGGCCGAGACGGTGTGGCCCCGGACCGCTCGCGTACCGGTGCTGGTGACGGTCGCCGAGGCGTGGGCGGCTGCCGGTTCTCCCGACGACGCCAGTCGCCTGTACGACTTCGTGACCGAGCTCTCCCGACGCCGCGCGGGCGACCCGGGGAACCTCCCCGCCGTCGCCGCTCAGGCACTGCGCGGGGCCCGCCCGCGCGACGCCGAGGCCCTGGCCTCGCTGGCCGCGGCGGCACTGGACGGACGGGCACAGCCACGTGATGTGTGGCAGCTGCAGGACGTGGCACGCGGACTCGCGGCCACGGGCGGACTGGCCGAGGCTCAGCGGCTCGTGGGGTCCATGGTGCTGGAGCCCGATCCCGTGCAGATCCTGGCCCGAAGCGATCTCTGGCTGGACATCGTCATCGGGTGGGCGCGCGCGGGCAGGGCGGCGCAGGCGTGGGAGGCGATCCAGGAGGGAGCACAACGGGGGTATGTCAGCAGCGGGCGCGGCATCGTCGGGCACGCCGTGCGGCTCCTCGCTGCCGCCGGTCACGCCGATGACCTTGAGGAACTCCTCCTGCACAGCGCGGACTTCGACGAATGGGAGGTGATGGCCGAGGCGTACGCCGCGCTCGCCGCGCACGTCGCCGCCGAGCACCCCGAACGGTCGCTGCGCCTGCTTGGGCAGGCGGAGCACGGGCACCGCACGTCGGGGACCAGCACCTCCATCGCGCGCGACGTCGGTCTGGGCACTTTCGCCGGCGCGCTCGCCGCGATCGGGCGACCCGATGACGCCGAGCGGCTCCTGGAGGCGGTCGGTCTGCCGATGATGCGCTCCTGGGGATGTGCCGTGGCCTCCCTGGCCCTGGTCCGTGCCGACCGGGACCGGGCTGTGCGCTTCGCGGAACGGGCGTACGACCTCGCCTTCGCGCCTGACTTCCTCCAGATGTCGCAGACCGTCATGGTCACCGCCCTTCAGGCCATGGCGGGAGTGGGGGCGGCCGAGCGGGTCCTCGAGGTCGTCGAGAAGCTCCCGAAGTCGGGAGCCGTGCTCGAAGCGGGCAACCGCGACGACGTGTGGGCAGCAGTGGTCGAAGGACTGTGGCCGCATGCCCAGGGACCGGCCCGGCGATGGCTGGACAGTGTCCTGCCGGACCTGCGCGACGCGACTGTGTTCCGCGTCGTCCGGATCCTCGTCGCCGTGGGCCGCCACGACCCCGAGTTCGGCGCCCGCATCGGACGGCTCCTGCGGGACCGGGCCGTGGACCGCAGCCGCCGCGAGGAGCTCGAGGACCACGACCAGGCGATGCTCACGCTGTCGGCGCTGGCCGACGATCCGGCCGCCGCACACGACCTGGACACCATGGCGCACAGGCACGGTGAGTGGCCCGCGCACACCCGGGTGACGGCCGTCCTGGCGCTGGGCCACGCCGCACTCGGCGACCACGAGACGGCCCGGAGCATCGCCCTGCGCCCGAGGAGCGACAGGGAACGGGCGGAGGCATGCGCCCACCTCGCCGCCTATACCGCGTGTGTGCGCGACGAAGTGACGGCCGGTTCGTTCAGCGGCGGCCCCTTGCTCGTCCCACCGGCCGCCCGTCGCCTCGCCGCCCTGCTCCTGCCGCCCCCGTCCGGTCCGGACATCCCCCGCGCCCGAGCCCTCCTTGCCGAAGCCCTCATCCCCGAGGGCTGGGACGAAGCCGCCCCGGTCCTCGCCGCGCTCGATCCGGCCGCCGTACTGCGCGCACGGAACGTGCTCTTCGCCCACCTGGGACTCGGAAACTGACCCCGCCGCCCACAGGCCGCTCCGCCCGCTCCTTCGCTGTGGCCCGCGGCTACGGAAAACGCGGTGGGGCGCGGCACTCCCCTAATCGTGCCGCGCCCCGTCCCCCCGCCTCCGCAGTGGCTAGACCGCCTCCACCTCCGGCAGCGTGCCCGTCCGGGCCGCCCGGCCGTACCAGTGGGCGCTGGACTTCGGGGTGCGTTCGAGCGTCGCGTAGTCCACGTACACCGCGCCGAAGCGCTTGCCGTAGCCGTACGACCACTCGAAGTTGTCCAGCAGGGACCACAGGAAGTAGCCGCGGACGTCCGCGCCGTCGGCGATCGCGCGGCGGACCGCCGACAGATGGCCGTGCAGGTAGGCGACGCGCTCCGGATCGTGCACCCGGCCGTCCGAGTCGATCTTGTCGTCGTAGGCCGCGCCGTTCTCGGTGATGTACAGCGGCAGGCCCGGTGCCTCCCGGGTGTAGCGCATGATCAGCTCGTGCAGGCCGGTCGGGTCGATCGTCCAGCCCATCTCGGTGCGGTCGCCGGGCGTCTGGTGGAAGGCGACGTCGTCCGCGGCCGGCCAGGGGGAGTGGGCGCTGGAGCCGTGGCCGTCGGCGCGCGGTCCCTTCGCCGAGGGGTCGGCCGCCGAGACCAGCGCGGGCGTGTAGTAGTTGAGGCCCAGCGCGTCCAGCGGCTGGTTGATCAGCGACAGGTCGCCGTCGAGGACGTAGTCCCAGTCCGTGAGCTCCGCCGTCGCCTCGTACAGCGACTGCGGGTACGCGCCGTGCAGGATCGGGCCGTGGAAGACGCCGTTGGCCAGGTCGTCGATCCTCCGGGTCGCCGCCAGGTCCGCCGGGCTCTGCGAAAGCGGCCTGACCACGGAGGAGTTGAGGCTGATCGCGACAGAGTTGCGGGCCGGCATCACCGACCGCAGCGCGGACGCGCCCAGCCCGTGCGCCAGGTTCAGATGGTGCGCGGCACGCAGCGACGCCGCCGGGTCCGTCCGGCCCGGGGCGTGCACCCCGGAGGCATAACCCAGGAACGCGCTGCACCACGGCTCGTTGAGCGTCATCCACTGCTCGACCCGGTCGCCCAGCGCCTCGCCGACGATCTGCGCGTACTCCGCGAAGCGGTACGCCGTGTCACGCTCCGGCCAGCCGCCCGCGTCCTCCAGCTCCTGCGGCAGATCCCAGTGGTAGAGCGTGACGGCCGGCTTGATGCCCTTGGACAGCAGCTCGTCGACCAGCCGGCGGTAGAAGTCCAGGCCCTTCTGGACGGCCGGCCCCCGGCCGGTCGGCTGCACCCGCGACCACGAGACGGAGAAGCGGTAGGCGCCCAGGCCCAGCTCCGCCATCAGCGCCACGTCCTCGCGGTAGCGGTGGTAGTGGTCGACAGCGATGTCACCGGTGTCGCCGCCGGCCGTCTTGCCGGGCGTATGGCTGAAGGTGTCCCAGATCGACGGCGTACGGCCGTCCTCCCGCACCGCACCCTCGATCTGGTACGCGGAGGTCGCCGCGCCCCAGAGGAAGGCGGGAGGGAAGGTCACCGCAGTGGCCGGGTTCTCGGAGTCAGGCATGGAAGCGCTCCCATTGGAGGTCGTGAAGACCGACGGTGGAGGGGGGAGTGGGGGAGGGGGAGGAGGGGCCGGAGCAGCGCTGGCCCGGCCCCTGGAAACAGGGCGTCAGCCCTTGACGGCGCCCTGCATGATGCCGCCCACGATCTGCTTGCCGAAGATCGCGAAGACGATCAGCAGCGGCAGCGTGCCGAGCAGCGCGCCCGCCATGATCAGGGACTGGTCGGGGGTGTAGCCGCGGCCGAGTCCCGCGATCGCGACCTGCACGGTCGGGTTGCCCATCTGGGTCAGCACCAGGAACGGCCACATGAAGTCGTTCCACGTCTGCACGAACGTCAGCATCCCGAGCACGGCCATCGCCGGCCGCGCCGCCGGGAACACCACGTGCCACACCACGCGCCAGCTGCTCGCACCGTCGACCCGGGCGGCCTCGATGATCTCGTCCGGCAGCGCCTGGATCAGGTACTGCCGCATGAAGAACACACCGAACGCGCTCACCAGCGACGGGAGAATCACCGCTTGCAACTGGTCGGTCCAGTCGAGCTTGGCGACCATCATGTACAGCGGGATCACGCTCAGCTGCGGCGGCACCATCATCGTGCCGACCACGATCAGCATCAGCGCGCCACGGCCCCTGAAGCGCAGCTTGGCGAAGGCGAAACCGGCGATCGTCGACAGGAAGACGATGGTCAGCGCCGAAGTACCCGCCACGATCGTGGTGTTGAAGAACGCCTCACCCAGATTGGCGTCCTTCCAGGCGATCTCCAGCTTGTCGAACAGACCCGAGCCGAACCAGAACGGCGGCGGCGTCTGTGCGAGCCGCTGGTTGTCACGCGAGGCGGCGATCGCCGTCCACACCAGCGGGAACAGCGAGACGATCGTGAACACGATGAGGATCGCGTACGCGATCGGGCCGCCGTGCAACGTCCCGCCGGCCCGCGCGGACTTCGGCAGGCGGGGGCGTTTGGATACCTTCGCGGGCGCCGCGCCGGGCGGCGGGGCGTCTTGGGGCGTCACAGTCGTCGTCACGGCCGGAACTCCTTAACTACTGGCGCGCAGCCGGCGCGAGATGACGTAGTTGACGATGCCGATGACGATCAGCATGAGGAACATCGTCCAGGCGATCGCCGAGGCACGGCCCAGGTGCTGGGCGACCCAGCCCTGCTCGTACAGATACAGACCGAGCGTCTGGAACTGGTGCTCCGCGCCGCCGGAGGTGCCCTGGTTGGCGTCGAACAGCAGCGGCTCGCCGAAGACCTGGCTCGCGCCGATCGTCGACACGACACACGTGAACAGGATCGTCGGGCGCAGCGCCGGCAGCGTCACATGGATGAACTGCTGCCAGCGGTTGGCCCCGTCCAGGGCCGCGGACTCGTACAGGTCCTGCGGGATCGCCTGCATGGCGGCCAGGTAGATCAGCGCGTTGTAGCCGGTCCAGCGCCAGATGATGATCGTCGAGACGGCGATCTGCGAGAACCACTTGTCGTTCTGCCAGTCGACCGGGTTGATGCCGACCATGTCGAGCAGCCAGTTGATCATGCCGTAGTCACGGCCGAAGAGCAGGACGAACACCAGCGAGGCGGCGGCGATCGACGTCGCGTACGGCGCGAGCATCGCGACCCGGAAGAAGGTCGAGGCCCGCAGCTTGTAGTTGAGGATGTGGGCGATGCCCATCGCCATCAGCAGCTGCGGGACGGTGGAGATGATGCCGATGGTCAGGGTGTTCTTCGCCGCGTTCCAGAAGAACTCGTCGTCGAAGATCCGGGTGTAGTTGCGCAGCCCGACCCAGTTCATGTCGGTCGGCGCGGTGAGCTCCACCTGGTGCAGCGAGGCCCAGCCCGTGTAGATCAGCGGGAACAGGCCGAACGCGACGAACAGCAGGAAGAACGGTGAGACGAAGGCGTACGGGCTCCAGCGGATGTCCCGCTGCCAGCGGCGGGACAGCCGGTCCCGGCGCCGCCGCTCCTTCTCCGCGGCCGCGGCGTCCCCGGGCGGGCGACCCGGGGCCGCGCCCCCTTTCACGGAGGGCGCGGCGGTGTCGTGACGGGTGGCCATACGGGTCACTGGTCCAGCTTGTTGTCGATGGTCTTGGTGGCGGAGTCCCAGGCCTCCTTGGCCGTCTTGCCCTTCGTCGCCAGGATCACGCCGTTGTCCGTCAGGCCCTGCATGATGATCTGGTCCTTCGGGCCGATCACCTGGACCGGGGCGGTCTTGGCGGCCTCGGCGAAGATCTCGCCGATCGCCTGGTCACCCGTCATGTCGTTCTTGGCGCCCGTCACTTCGGGCATGGTGTAGGCGGACGGGGCGCTCGGGAAGCTGCCCTGCACCTTGAACAGCTTCGCCTGCTGCTCCGGCGCGGTCAGCCAGGTCACGAACTTCTGGGCCTCCTTCACGTTCTTGCCGCTCTTCGGCACGGTGAGGAAGGTGCCGCCCCAGTTGCCGCCCTTGGGCGCGGTGGCCACGGCCCACTTGCCGACCGCGTCCGGCTTCGAGTAGCCCTTGATCGTGCCGAGCATCCACGGCGGGCACGCGATGGCAGCGAACTTGTTGTTGGCGATCGAGGAGTTCCAGCTCGGCTGGAACTGCGTCACCGACTGGACGAGGCCCTTCTCGGCGGCCTCAGCGGTCAGGTCGAAGGCGGCCTTGACGGCCGGGTTGGTCTTGTAGATGACCTTCCCGGAGGCGTCGTAGAACTTCTCCTTCTCGCTGCCCAGGATCGCCTGGACCAGACCGCCGGGGGAGTCCATGAAGAAGGTGCCCTTGGGCGCCTTCGACTTGTAGCGCTCGCCGACTTCGACGAGCTTCGCCCAGTCACCGGTCCACAGCTTGCCGACCTCGGCGGGGTCGGTGGGCAGACCGGCCTGCTTGAAGAGGTCCGTGCGGTAACAGATCGCCATCGGGCCGACGTCGGTGCCGAGGCCGATGGTCTTGCCGTCCTTGGTCGTGGCCTGCTGCCACTTCCAGTCCAGCCAGTTGCTCTTGTTCACGCCCGAAACCTTGGACATGTCCTCGAGCTTGTCGGCCTGGGTGGCCGTGACCTCGGCGATGTTGGCGACTTCGACGGCCTGGACGTCCAGCAGACCGCTGTTGGTGGTGAGGTGGTTCAGCAGCGCCGGGTAGTAGTTCTCGTTCCGCTGGACGGCGTTCTCGGCGATCTTGATGTTCGGGTTGAGCTTCTCGTACTCGGCGTAGAGACCGGCTTCCTTGAAGCCCATGGTGCCGAAGAGTCCCACGGAGATCGTCGTCTTGCCGCCGCTGTCGCCCGACGGGGAGTCGGAGCCGTCGTCCTTGCCGTCGTCGGCACAGCCGGCCAGCAGCCCGGCGCCCAGCGACGCGACGGCCGCGAGGACCATCGCCTTGCGGGCGGTTCGGATGCGTGCTCGCATGTCGTCCTCCTGTTGCCCTGACGTGCCGACCCCCCGGCCAACTGCATTGTTGGACCCGTTTTCACTCGCTGCGGCTCGGGCGGGGAACGTGCGGGTTGTGTATGTGTCAGGTACTGTGGGAGCGCTCCCACCAGTGATGTGTTGAAGGTTCTCCGGTCGCGGCGGGGGTGTCAAGGGACCGGACAGCGAGAGATGCGTTCAGTTATCGGGCCGTTAACTGGACCCGGGCCGGGGTCCGCTGCGGCCCCCGGGCGGCGGTATCAAGCCAGCCGGACCGGCTCGCCGACGGAAGCGGAAGGCCGGGGACGGCGGGCCTCGGCAGCGGCCACTACAGCTGACAAGCCTGTTAAATTCCAGGCCAGCCGCAGAGTGCGGGTGTGGACGGGAAGGCGGAGCCCATGGCAAGCCACGGAGCGCGGGGCCGAAGCGGTGGCCGGCCCACCCTCGAAGAGGTGGCGGCGCGCGCCGGTGTCGGCCGCGGCACGGTGTCCCGGGTGATCAACGGCTCGCCCCGGGTCAGCGACGCCACCCGCGCGGCCGTCGAGGCGGCGGTCGCCGAGCTCGGCTACGTCCCGAACACCGCGGCCCGCGCCCTGGCCGCCAACCGCACGGACGCGATCGCCCTGGTGGTGCCCGAGCCGGAGACCCGGTTCTTCGCGGAGCCGTACTTCTCGGACATGCTGAAGGGCGTCGGGGCGGAGCTGTCCGACACGGAGATGCAGCTGCTGCTGATCTTCGCGGGCAGCGACAAGGAACGCCGCCGCCTCGCCCAGTACCTGGCCGCCCACCGGGTGGACGGCGTCCTGCTGGTCTCGGTCCACGCGGACGATCCACTGCCCGACCTGCTGGCCCAGCTGGACATCCCGGCGGTGATCAGCGGCCCGCGATCGGCCGCGGAGACACTGCCGTCGGTCGACTCGGACAACTACGGCGGCGCCCGCCAGGCCGTCGAGCACCTGCTGTCCCGCGGCCGCCGCCGGGTGGCCCACATCACCGGCCGCCTCGACGTCTACGGCGCCCAGCGCCGCATCGAGGGTTACCGCGACGCCCTGAGCGACGCGGGCCACGAGGTGGACGAGGCGCTGATCGAGCCGGGCGACTTCACGGAGGAGGGCGGCAGCCGTGCCATGGCGGCACTGCTGGAGCGCCGTCCCGACCTGGACGCGGTCTTCGCCGCCTCCGACGTCACCGCGGCCGGCGCCCGCCAGGCGCTGCGCGAGGCGGGGCGCCGCATCCCCGACGACGTGGCGCTCGTCGGCTACGACGACTCCGCCATCGCCCGCCACATGGAGCCGCCCCTCACCAGCGTCCGCCAGCCCATCGAGGTGATGGGCCGGCGGATGATAGACCTCCTCCTCACCGAGGTCGCCGACCGCCGCCCCCTGGCGTCCCGGGGGCTGGACCGACGGCAGGTGGTCCTGGCCACGGAGCTGGTGCCCCGCGCGTCGTCGTGACGCCGCACCCCCTGCTGGACATCGCCGAGGTCGCTCGGACCGAGCCGTACCTGCGCACGGTGGGCGAGGTCTTCCGGGCCTTCCGCGACCAGGACTCGGGCTGCGTGTCGTACGGGGTCCGGCTCGCCGACGGGGAGCGCTGGTTCGTGAAGGAGGCGACGACCGACGCCGCCCGGCACTCGCTCAACCGCGCCTGGGTCTTCCACCGGGCGGTACGGCATCCGGCGATCGTCCCCCAGCCGCACCGCTTCGCGGTCGGGGACGGGCACACGGCGGTGGTGATGCCCTGGCGCCGCGGGGAGTCCATGTACACGCCCGCGCGGCTACGGCACACCGGCCCTCCGGCCCGCTTCCAAGCCCTCCCCGTCCCCCCGGGTCCTGCGCGCCGTCGACCATCTCCTGGACGCCCACCTGGCGGTGGAGGCCGCGGGCTTCGTCGCCGTCGACCTCTACGACGGCGCGTTCCTCTACGACTTCGACGTCGGCGAACTCCACCTGATCGACCTGGACGAATACCGCCCGGGCCCGTTCGTGCTCCAGGCGGACCGCCTGCCCGGCTCACGGCGTTTCATGGCCCCGGAGGAATGGCAACGCGGTTCGACGATCGACACCCGCACCACCGTGCACGCCCTGGGCCGCGCCATCCGCCTCCTGCTGAGCACGGCCGACGAGGAGCCCACCTGGCGGGGCACGGCGGCCCAACTGACGCTCGTGGAACGGGCCACGCGCCCGGACCCGCCCGAACGCTTCACGACCGTGGCGGAGTTGACGACGGCGTGGCGAAGCTCGGCGCCCGGCGCCCCGGACAACGCCGCATGACATCCACGGCGTCCGGCACGAACATCCACCGCCGGCCGGCGGCGAGCCCTGACAGCAGCTGCCCCGCGCTGCCTCTGTGCATGTCGGGTTCAGTTCGGTCTTCCCGGACAGGTGCATGATCAGGGTCGCCAACCCGTCCACGTTGTACGCCCTGCAATACCTTCAGGAGGGCGGAACTGCTTGGCCAGTCGCTCCCGCTTGGACGGGGTCGGTCAATGACCTCGACGAATCGAACCTCCCGTGGAACGCCGGGATGGCGCACGACGGGACGATCATCATTCCCTGACAGAGCCCCGGCCGTCCGCAGACGACCGGGGCTCTTCTCTGCCCTCATGGGGGGGCGGGGGAGCCTCTACGGCATGACCCCGTGAGGGAGTGCGCTCGTGGCTCCATGCTGGTCCACGAGAACGTCCAGCGCGTGGAGAAAAGCTGTGTGGGTCCCGGCGTCCTGAGCCGCCCTGATCACCTCGTCCAGGAACTCGTACGCCTGCTCGTTTCCGTGAGGCCGCTCAGCCAGGGGAACGCGCTGCTCTCACGATTACGCCTCTCGCTCCTTCTTGACGCGCTCCAGGCGCGGGACGGTGACGGTCAGCTTTTCGGCGCTCGGGGCCGTCCACCTCAGGGCAAACGAGTGGACCCCGCGCAGGATGTACGTCCCGTCCCGCTTTACGTCGCTGACGATGCCTTCCTTGCCCGCGCTGGCGTCGTACACCTGGTCGCCGACCCAAGCTCTGGGCTTCTCCTCGGTCACCGGACCGGCTCACAGAACACCTCGGCCCAGACCTGCTTGCCCCATCGGTAGAGGTCGGTGCCCCAGCGCTCGGCCAGGGCATCGACCAGGAGGAGCCCCCGGCCGCTGGTGAGGAGGTCGTCACTGGGTTTGGCCAGCTCCGGCAGCACGCGGGCCTTGTCGACCACGCCGATCCGCACGAACCGCTCGCCAGGTCTGGTGACGACGACCCGGATCACGCGGCTGTTGGTGTGCTTGACCGCGTTGGTCACCAGCTCCGAGACGAGCAGTATCGCGGTGTCCGTCAGCTCCTCCAGGTGCCAAGCGGCCAGAGCCGTCCGTACGAGCTTGCGGGCAGTCTCGGCGCTCTCCTTCAGACCCGGGAGCGTCTCGGAGTATCCGGGGTGTCCCGTGTGATGCGGCTTCGCTGACGCGATCATCTGAACCTCAGGGGTGTCGGTGTACGACGGCCTTGGTTCAGTCAACGACCGCTCGTGTCTCCCGAGGAGGAAAAGTCGGCCGGGTGTGCATCACGCCCAAGCGGAAATTTCTCGGCTCTTGCCATCACTGATGGGACATCAGTGGCTACCGTGGGTACGTGGAGGGGAACGCGAGCCTCGCCAGCGCTATGCAGGAAGCGGGCTTCAAGCAGGCCGAGTTGGCCGAAGCTGTCAACGAGTACCTACGCCTGCACGGCCACGAGGGCACGGTGAGCGACCGGACCGTCCGGAACTGGCTGACCGGAAAAACCCGCTGGCCTCACCCGCGTCAGAGGGAAGCCTTAGAGGCAGTATTCGGATGTACGGCCGAAGAGCTGGGCTTCAGCCCGCCCGCGGCAAGACGTTCCACCACCGAACCGGAGCCACCCGTGAGGCGCAGGAACTTCCTCACTGCCACCACCGGCACCGCCGTTGCCGTCGTGAGGCCTGTCCAGGACTCTCGGCCGACCTCGGTCGGCACCTCGGATGTGATCCGCCTGCGCAGCGGCCTGGATGCCCTGATGGCCCTGGACGCCGCCCGGGGAGGCCACGAGGGGCTGGAGCGGGCCGCACTCGCCGGGGCGGACGAGGCCCTCGACAAGATCAAGCTGGCCGCCTCCCAGCGCATCCGCCAGCGCCTCTTCTCCGTGGCCGCCAACTACACCGCCACAGCCGCTTGGGCAGCCATCGACGGTCGCCAGCTCGACCGGGCCCAGAGCCGCCTGGACCGTGCCCTGTACCTCGCCGGGATGGCCAAGGATCCTGTCGTGGAAATGCGAGTCTGGAACTCCTACGCGATGCTCGCCCGCCAGCGGGACCAGTACACCGAGGCCGTCGACGCTGGGTATGCAGCCCAGGCGACGACCATCGCCCGGCGGGATCCCTTCTACGGGTCGCTCGCGCACGCTCGTACGGCGCTGGCTCACGCCAACGTCGGTGACCGCCAGGCCGCCATCAGGTCCCTGGGGTACGCCCAGGAGGCCATGGAGAAGACCTCCGAGGATGAGCCCCGGCCGAGCTGGGTGAGCTTCTACGGAGTGGCCGAACTGACCGCGATCAAGGCCATCGTCAGGGACCGGATCGGGGACGCTCCAGAGTCCGAGGCCGCCTCCCACCAGGCGCTGGCCGCGATCCCCAAGCACTTCCGCCGCAACCGCGCGCTGGCCACCACGCGGCTCGCCCTGGCCCAGGTCCACCAGCGCGAAGTCGAGCAGGCGTGCTCCACGGCCGCCTTGGTCTTCGAGCTGATGTCCGGCAACCCGCTCCCCGGCCGGATGCGGTCGCTCCTGGGTGACTTCTACCGGGATTTGATCACCCTTGCACCGGACGCGGCCGTCGCACAAGAGTGGGGAGACCGCTACCGAGCCGAATGGAGCCGAGCCTGATGGCCGACTTGGACGTCCGTCACTACACGCATGACGACCTGCCGCAGATCCGGCAAACGCTCATCGACATTCACGCGGACGCCCAGGGCGAAGCGATGAAGGACGACTTCAAGAAGCGCTTCCCCTGGTTCGTCGACCACTGGGGCTCCCGCGAGAGCTACTCCTGCGTGATCGCGTACGACGGCGACGAGGCCGTGGGCTTCGCGTACGGAGCCCCCGCCGTAGAGGGCCGCGAGTGGTGGCGGGAGTGCCTGGACGAGGCGCCGGCGAAGTCCCGGACCTTCTCCTACTCCGAGCTGGCCGTCCGCCAGGCCTACCGCAAGCAGGGCTTGGCCGAACTGCTCTCCCACTCCCTGTTGAACGACCGGGACGAGGACCTCGCCGTCCTGCTGGTGGACGTCACGCACCCCAAGGTCCAGGAGCTGTACGAGTCCTGGGGCTTCCGGAAGGTCGGCGAGCGCCAGCCCTTCCCGGACTCACCGGTGTACGCGGTCATGCTGACCGAACTCCCGCTCTCATCCTGATCCGGTCTCATCACCGTCGTCCTCAAGGGCGGTCCGTGCGGCCTTGGCGAAACCGTCCAGTGGACGTTCGAACCTCCCTTTATGGTGTAGGGGATGGCCGCGAATGGCCCCGCGCGCCAGTTCGTTTCTGAACTTCCTGACCTCGTCCGCGAACTCACCCGCAGCCTGAACCACGGAGTCCGGCCCCGCGATGGCGATGTTTGATCGGCGCTTGCGGATGTGGGCCTGAAGCGTCTCGAACTGGGTGAGGAAATCCTCCTTCGGACCATACATGGAGTCGATCAGCTCCTGGCCAGCCGCGATGAAGTCCGCGTACGCCTGTGATCGGGGGCCGCGCCTCTCCGTGAGGCTCTCGAACCGGCGCTGGCGCGCTGCCTCCGACTCCTGGTGCTGTAGTTGAAGGCGCGCTGCCCGGAATCCGAACCAACTGGTGCCGAAAGCCGTGAGTCCACCGATGGCCGCACCCAAGACGGCCGCAAGTCCCGCATCCACAGCGGCATTCTCCCTAGGAAACGACGAAAGCGCCCCCGACCTCCACGAGGGAGATCGGGGGGCGTTGGTGTTTCATGCCAGCGCTGGAACGCTTCGTACGAGTCGATGTCGGCCTGGCCTAGGACCGGACCCGGACCGACCTTGTACTTCCCACAGCCGACGGCCACGAGACACTTGCCCATGGCCGTGAAGATGGGCTAGGACTTCCCCAGGGCGGGCCTGGAGCCCTTCATGAAGAAGGTGGCGCCCGGGTAGGGCTCGTACTGCTTCGCCGAGGGATTGGCCGGCTGGGTCCCTCCAGGTCGGGGAGCGCCCTTCCTGAGCCGCGTGTACAGGGCATCGCCGGGGCATGCGGTGGCGTAGCCGTCAGGGTGGCCCTTGATCTCGTCACCGACGCCGTGCTTGCGGAGCAGCTCGTTGGCCGGGTGGCTCTTGCGGAGGTCCATGGCCTGCACGTCCTGCTCGGGCTTCTCGCCCATGGCGGCCTGGAGGAACCGGTCGATGGCCGACAGGGTTCTTGTCGTCGTGCTCGGCATCGAACTCGGCGAGCTTGACGGCGCTGTTCAGAGCCTGAACCGCTGCGGTCGTGAAGTCTGGGCCCTCTCGATGGACCATTCCGCGAGATCCGGGACCACTCCAACTGGGGGGCGATCTCGTTGTGACTGATGTCGTCAGCGTGGAGCAGACGGAGGCGCTCCTCGTCCTCGGCGGAGAAGGTTCGGGACACGGCCGGCTCACCCCCTCACGCGCGTGTGGTGACGGGTGACCGGTCAGGCCGAAACCGTCCCGAAGGCATGAAGTCCCTGACAGGATCAAGGGGTGGAACCAGGAGTCGTAGGAGTAATCGCGGCAGTAGTCGGAGCCGTAGCCACTGGGCTTTCGGCCCTCGTGACGAACAGGTTCGGGAAGGCTGTCGATCGAGAACGGGCCGCGCTGACCGAAGAACTTATGCCGGAGGGCACTCCCGCCGAGCCTCCGACGCCGGAGGAGAAGGACAGTGCCAAGTTCACCAAGCTTCTGATCCGGTACTACGGCTATGGGCTCACGCAGGCGCGAGCGAGCTTCTACGTGAGCCTGTTCGCTTCGATCATCGGCGGCGGCATTCTGATCACTGGGATCGGTCTCGCCATCTTTCGCGCTGACACCATCGGTGATCAGTACGCTTCGATCGTTTCCAGCGTGGCGGGACTGCTAACCGTGGCGATCGGCACCTTGTTCCACAAGCGCGCTGATGCCGCCTTGCGCCATATGGAGTCTCAGAGTCGAGGGCTCCGTGAGGACATGAAGGTAGAGAGGGATACGGACCAGGCCATTCGGTTGCTTCAAGAGGTCGATGAAGACCATTTGAAATCCCACCTGCAAGCTGCGTTGATCCTCAAGTTCTCGGGCTCCGAGATGCCGGACCTCGGCAAGGTGGTAACACGGGTCGATCTGTTTGAGAGGCTGCGTACCTCGGGTTTGATCACGTCCGCCGAACTGGCTGAAATCCGCCAACACCTCCCGCCACAGGCGCCCCTTGTAGATGGCTCGGTGCCTCCACCGAGGTCGCAGGCGTCTGGGAGGCCGACGACGAGAGCTGAGTGAGCCGGCCGTCTGGCGCTCCGGCTCGGGGCGCCAGACGGCCATGTGCCGACGGCCGTCATGACGCTCTGAGCAGCCAGATCACAGTTGGGGCATACGTGTGGAACTCGTGTATGCCTCATGGGTACCCTGTGCCGCCCGACTCTTCGTGCACTAGGGGATGCCGGTCGGGCTCTGAGGGGGATTGCCGTGAAACGGGTTCGGTACCGGCGGCGAGACGAATACGAGAGCGACCCGGAGTACCAGCGCATCCTGGCGGCGATGGAGCGGCCTTGGTGGAAGCGGCCGGCGGCCCTGTGGGGCGGCGTCGTCGCCGTTGCCGTCGCCTCGTTCTTCCTGGGCGGTGCGGTCCTGGGTTCTGACAGCAGCTCGGGCGCCCCTTCCCAGGACTCCTGGGTGCAGAATCAGGTGGACGGTCAGTCGCAAAACAACCAGCAGAAAAATCAACCTGCTGGGATATCCGCAGCGCAGAGGAGTCAGATCCTCAGCAAGTACTGCAATCGACAGGCTGGCGGCCCGTACAACGTGTCGGAGTCTGCGTACCTGGAGTGCTTGCGGAGCTACGAGGTGACGGATCAGGGCATGGTCATGCCGAGGTAGCCGGCTCCGAGGTCAGGCAGCAGGCATCAGCACCCGCTTGGCCTTGGCCCGGGTGCCTTCTCGGCCCTCGCGACATCGAGATGCCGGAAGAGCTTCTGGCCTCGGTGATCGAGGCCCTTCGCCCTTAATTCCGTCAAGTCGTGTGAATCCGGAGGTCCGGCTTACCAGCGGCCTCGTGGCATGTCGGCGATAGCGCTTTGGATCGCGGACGCAGCGGCTTGCAACCGCCTCGCGGCTTCCATCAATCCTGCGGCCCTGTCCTCCAGGCCGCCGAGCTTGTCGGCGGCGTTGGCGAGGACGTGGACGTTGTCCTCGAAGCTGCCCAACGACCGTGCAGAGTGGCTGAACAGCTCGATGGCGTCGGGGCTGATACCGAAGCCGTGGATACGGGGGTCCGCCAGCTCATCGAGCAGGGAATTGAGGAGGTCGGCCAGCTCTGGGGCGGTCTTGGAGAACTCGGCCAGTGCCGGGCGGACCTGATCGAGGAACTCACCCTGGGCCTCGGCGAGCATCTCGCTCAGACGGGCTTCGGTCAGCCCGGTCAGGCCCTCCAGCGCCTCGACGCTTTCCCCTTCCCGGCTAGCTTTCCACTCCTCGAGAAGTTCCACCGGGTAGTCGGCGCTGCTGGCGCCGTCGATCGTGGTGTGGTGGGGGACGCACAGCAACAGCAGGTTCTTGAAGCTGTTGCGCTCCGGCACTGACCACTTGGCATCGAACCGCTTCCCGCCAGGGTTGATGGCACGGATGTGGGCGATCTCAGCGTTCAGCTTCGGCACACCGTTGACCATCGTGATGACACGGCTTGTGCACCCAGGCCAGTAGCAGTAGCCCCTGCACAGGGTCATCAGCCCGGCGAGTGTGGCGTTGTCGTACTTCCTCTGTGCCATGCGCCCCCTCTGCGACAGCTCCTCCGGGAATGTAGGCCGTCATGCGGCACAGCGCCACGGTGCCCAGCCGGGCCGGCTGTCGCTCACAGTGGTTCGTTCGCTCTCACCGCTCGCGGAGGTGATGCCGGAAGTACCACCACAAGGCGACGAGGAAGCCGACGATGCTCCCCAAGATCAGCCATCCACCGATCTCGCCCGTCACCGCCCTCCAGGTGCTTGATTCGGCGAGGACTTCGTAGCAGGGCCTGTTGACACGCATGTTGGGCCCGGATCCAGGATTCCGATGGCAGTACTCATCGTCGTGCCATATGCCGAAGGTGATCAGGCCAACGACCAGGGCAGTCACAGAGATCCACGCCATACACCCGTGAGGCGTCCGTTGAGAGCCGAGCGCGGCAGGGCTGGACGTCGGCGTGCCGTGTTGGTGGGCCACCCAGGGCACGGCCTTGATCTCATGGGTCACGAGTCGGGCGTGCCGAAACGTGATCGGATCGGATCGCCCCGGCAGTGCTGCACCACATGCCTCACACATCCACCTGGCCGCAGCCACGCTGTTCCTCCTGCTGCGGAGCCTCCTTGCATCATGTCGGATCCGCCACGAGGCGGGTTCCGAATTCGATGACGTACGCGTCGCACTGGTTGAGCTGCGGCTCCCCTCCCGTAACCGTCAGGCGGGCGGCAGCGCCTTCAACTCCGGCTCTCCCGTCTCGACCCGCTTTCGGGGCTCTCGGGCAGTGCCCTCACTGTGCGGCAGTCCGTTCTGACGGAGGGCGTCAACGATATGCCGGGTTGCTGGGTGCCTGTCCCCGAGGACGGTGTAGAGCCCTCGGACGACCTCGTCCGCCGTGGGCTTCTGCGGGCTCTTGGCGGCCTCTTCCGGCTCCGGGCGTACGCGGCCGACACCACATCAGGGGAGGCGTCAGGGCGGTGCTGACGGCCTTGAAGGTCGGCGGCAATACGGGTGTCGGCTTCGGCGTTGCGGGCTTCCACGGGGGAGTGGTCCTGGTGACGTCGACCGTCGGCCCCGTCATGTTCGGGGCGACGGTGGTGGCGCCCGTGCTGATGGTGGCCTTCCCGTTTCCGGCGAGGGCGTGCACCCGCCCAGTCGTGCCGGGGCGGACCTCCACGCCGGTCAGGGTCTCCACGAAGTGCTCCGATCACGTGGCAAAGGACACGACGCTCTTGTCCTTCTCTTCCTCGCTGGGCTGGACGACGCCCTCGCCCTTGACCCACCCCGTGGGCCAGTGCTGTCCAGGGGCGTCTACGAGCGCCTTGAACTGAACGGCCTCCGGCTCGGAGCCGAAGACCTCGGACTGTGGCGCTCCCTCGCGGGAGCCGCCCTCACGCCACCGGACCTGATGTGCGGTGCTGCCGTACCTGTGGACGCGCTTGCGGATGCTCGCCATGGGTGGAAGGTAGAAAGCTTCTCAAGATCCCGGGTGGCCACCGGTGTGGCCACGGCGGATACGAAAGAGGCCGGTGACCTGATCAACGCAGGTCACCGGCCTCTTTGGTAAGGGTGAGTGACGGGACTCGAACCCGCGGCATCCTGGACCACAACCAGGTGCTCTACCAGCTGAGCTACACCCACCATGACCGGCTTGGAGATCAGTAAGTTCCCCGACCGGCCGAGAAAAAGTGTACAGGGTCCGAAGGGGTGCTCGCGCCCGGCTTTCGCGGCGCCCCTCCGCGGGCCCCCGGCACGGCTACTGGGCAGGCAGCACGTGCTTCGCGGCGATCTTCTTCGCGGTGTCCGAGTCGGGCCCGGGCTGCGGGACGAAGACGGCCTCGCGGTAGTAGCGCAGTTCCGCGATGGACTCGCGGATGTCGGCGAGCGCGCGGTGGTTGCCGTTCTTCTGCGGGCTGTTGAAGTACGCCCGCGGGTACCAGCGGCGGGCCAGCTCCTTGATCGACGACACGTCGACGATCCGGTAGTGCAGGTAGTCCTCCAGCGTCGGCATGTCACGCAGCAGGAAGCCGCGGTCCGTGCCGACGGAGTTGCCGCACAGCGGGGCCTTGCCCGGCTCCTTGACGAACTCCCTGACGTACGTCAGGACCTGCTGCTCGGCGTCCTTCAGCGTCGTGCCGTCCGGCAGCTCGGCGAGCAGCCCGGACGCGGTGTGCATCTGACGCACCACATCCGGCATCGTCTCCAGCGCCCGGTCCGGCGGCCGGATGACGATGTCCACGCCTTCGCCGAGCACGTTCAGCTCGGAGTCGGTGACGAGGGCGGCCACCTCGATGAGCGCGTCGTCCGACAGCGAGAGGCCGGTCATCTCGCAGTCGATCCACACCATGCGATCGTTCATGTGTCTAACCTTACGGGGAGCCGCCCCGGGCTGAGCCGAGCGTGCGGTGACCTTGTGGCCAAAGGGCGCGCCCGCTCGTGGCCAGGGGCGCGCCCGCCCCGACGCAGCGCCGGGCCCGCGCGGAGGGTGTTCCTCCGTGCGGGCCCGGTCACCGGCTCACATCACGTCGCGCTGCGCTGTCCCGGCAGACTCGCCCGGGTCGGTACGTACGCCTCCCGCCCGTTGTCGGACGCGCTCGACGCCGACGCGGACAGGGCCGGGGGCGATCCGACCGCGCTCGCCGCCGCCGTACGGCGGGACTGGAGCGGGACGGGGTGCTCCGGGTGCATCGAGGCGGGTTGCTGGCCCGGCTGGCCGGGATGCCCCCCGTGGCCGGGCATGCCGGACCCCGGACCGCCCGGGGCGGCCTCGGTGTCCTGCGGCCGCTCGCCCTGGGGACGACGGGCGCGGTACGCCGCCCGGTAGGCGGCCGGCGACGAGCCCAGCTGGCGGCGGAAGTGCCCGCGCAGGGCGACCGGCGACCGGAAGCCGCAGCGCCCCGCCACCTCGTCCACCGAGTAGTCCGACGTCTCCAGCAGGCGCTGCGCCTGGAGGACCCGCTGCGTGATCAGCCACTGCAGCGGGGCACTCCCGGTCAGCGAGCGGAAGCGGCGGTCGAACGTACGACGGCTCATGTACGCGCGTGCCGCCAGCGTCTCCACGTCGAACTGTTCGTGGAGGTGCTCCAGCGCCCAGGCGACGACCTCGGCGAGCGGGTCGGCGCCGATCTCCTCTGGTAAAGACCTGTCGAGATAGCGCTCCTGGCCGCCGCTTCGGCGCGGTGGTACGACGAGGCGCCGGGCCAGGGCCCCTGCCGCCTCGCTGCCGTGGTCCGTGCGCACGATGTGCAGGCACAGGTCGATGCCCGCGGCCGTGCCGGCCGACGTCAGTACGTCGCCGTCGTCGACGAACAGCTCCCGCGGGTCGACGTGCACCGACGGATAGCGTTTCGCCAGCGTCGGCGCGTACATCCAGTGTGTCGTCGCGGGTCGGCCGTCCAGCAGGCCCGCCGCCGCGAGGACGAAGGCGCCGGTGCACAGCCCGACGATGCGGGCGCCCTCCTCGTGTGCCCGGCGCAGCGCGTCGAGCGCCTCGTCCGGTGGCGGAGAAGTGATCGAACGCCAGGCCGGTACGACGACCGTGCCCGCGCGCGAGATCGCTTCCAGGCCATGCGGTGCGCTGAGTTCGAGGCCCCCTGTGGTCCGCAGTGGGCCGTCCTCGCCGCCGCACACCAGCAGTCGGTAGCGCGGAACGCCGGCGTCCTGGCGGTCGATCCCGAACACCGACAACGGTATGGAACTCTCGAAGATGGGACCGCCGCTGAACAGCAGCACCGCGACGATCTCCTTGCGGCGTCGCCCGGAAAGCTTCCGGGCCGCGGCTTCCGGCGCGGCAGTGGAGTCGTGGCTCATCCTGCTAAGCCCCCCTCGGTGGTCGCGGCTCCTCGGTTGTGTCGCTCCTGCACGTTTCCCCTCGGTCCTGCACGAGTCCCCCGCCGTAGACAGTCAAGATCGAATCTACTGTGTCCCGTTGCGCCGCAGTGGCCGGTTCGGCACTCGGCACATTGTCGACTTGGCAACTTGGCGTGAAGCATTCGATCACGAAGCGTTGCACTCGTGGGGCGTGCAGGGAAGTGCGCCTTGTCGCAGTGGCCAATCCGCGTAGGGTGCGCAGCACCCCTGAGGTCCTTTCCGTGCAGGTCGAACGGGGCTTGCGGGGCCGTCAGGGAGGGTGATGCACGGGTGCGAGAAGTTGGCTGAAAAGCAGCGTGCGCGTGCGCGAAAACCGGTCAGCCGACCGGTGTATCCCCGCCAGTGTGCCGTCCGCCACGGTGCGACCCCGTTCCGGTGCGGTGGTGCCGACCCCGGTGGGGCGCCCGGTCCTCGGCCGCCAGCCGGGCCGCGCCGCGCTCGGACTGGCGCAGCAGGACCCGGCAGGCGCCCGTGACGGCCGCGAGCCCGAGGGCCGTGCCGACGGCGCCGGCCAGGGAGGCGCCGTAGCCGAGGAGCACGACCGGGACGAGCAGGCAGCTGAAGGCCGCCCAGCGGACCACCTCCGTCGCGGAGTCCCGCGGCGGCGGGGTCGCGCGGTCGGCCTCGGAGGCGGGGCGAGGTCCGGGCATGCGTGCTCCCTGTGGCGTGACTCACGCAGTTCAACGCGTGGCCGGTGATCAGGTCACTGTGTGACCGGATCACCCCCACGGGTAAGTGAATCCTGTGCAAACCGCCTGTACAGCGCAGCAACCATTGCGTTACGGGCGTCGCCTCGTGCATGCTCCCTGGAACCCGCACGCACGGCGGGCGGGATCTGGGCTAAGGAGGCGTGCCGCCGTACCCTTGGGGGTATGGGGTTGGGAAGACCATTCCCGGACACAGCTCCGCCGCACACTGTTGTCCCACCCATAAAGGATCACAACCCCGAGACAGCCATGGCCGGTCACGAATTCTTCGAACCCGCGGACCGCAAGCGGCCCGTCGCCGATCCCACGGCGGCCGAGCCCCTGGCGGCGGAAGAGCCACGCCACTCCTGCGATCCCGCCTTCAAGCACGGGGTCGTCGTCGGCTTCGACGGCTCCACGTCCAGTGAGCGCGCCCTGGCGTACGCGATCGGCATGGCCCATCGCTCCGGGGCGGGCCTGATCATCGTCCACGTCGCCAACCGGCTGCCGACCACCGTGTGGGCCGGCTGTGAGCCGCCCGTCTTCGTGGACGTGCCGGACCACCGGACCGAGGTGCTCGGTCTCGAGCTGGCCTGTGCGGACTACCTCGCCGAGGTGCCCTGGATCCTGGTCGAGCGCGGCGGCGACATCTGCCACGAACTCGAAGAGGTCGGCCGGGAGTACGAGGCCGACGCGATCGTCGTCGGGTCGACCCACGGCATCGTCGGGCGGATCTTCGGCTCCGTCGCGGGGCGACTCGCCAAGCGGGCGAAGCGGCCCGTCGTCGTCATTCCCTGAGTGCCAACTCCCTTGCTCCCCTGGTGCAACGCTTGAATCTACTCGTGCGTAGAGGTGTTTGTGCCCTTGTGAAGGGCATATACGGGACACCGCACAACTGCACATGCACGAAGGGAGCCCGCCGTGGACAAAGACGTCTCCGCGGGAAGCGGAATCACCACCGTGGTCGGTCGACTCGCCCTGGGAATCACCCTGTTGGCCTTCGGGCTGGGGCATACCGCTGTAATCGACGGGGTGTCGACTGCTGACGCCGTGTCAATCGCCCGGTACGTGGGCGGCGTTGCCCTCTTCGTCGCCGGGCTGATCGCCCTGCGGGACGGGGACTCCGTCGGTGGGGCGGCGTTCTCGGTGCTCGGGGCGCTGTGGTTCACCTGGGCCGTGTCGGCGGGTGCCGCCGGCAATGAGGCAGGGTTCTTCCTGCTGTTGTTCGCCCTCGTGGCGCTGTCTCTGACGCTTGCGGGTGGGGAGCAGCTCGGTCAGGTGGTCTACGGGCTGTTCTTCGTCGCCCTGTTGCTCACGGCGATCGCCGAGTTCGCCGGTAACGACGGGCTCGCCAAGGTGGGCGGGTGGTTCGCCGTGGCTGCGGGGGCAGTGGCGTGGTACGCGGCCACCGCGGCGCTCGCGCACTGGCCCACGGTGCTTCCGCGACGCGCTGCCGGCCGGGGAGTGACGGCCACCGGTTAGCCGCGCAGGCTGGGGAGTTGGGCGGCTTCCCGGTGATGAAAACGGACCCCCCGTGCTTGGTGGCAGTGCGGGGGGTCCGTCCTCTTGTTTGGCCTGTGCGGGTGCGTTGTGGTTGCTCGCGCTGTTCCCCGCGCCCCTAAAAGAAGGGCACTTACTCAACCGTTACTGACTTGGCCAGGTTGCGGGGCTTGTCGATGTCCCTGCCCAGGGCCAGGGCCGTGTGGTACGCCAGGAGTTGGAGGGGGATGCCCATCAGGATGGGGTCGAGTTCGTCCTCGTTCTTGGGGACGACGATGGTTTCGTCGGCCTTCTCCTGGTGCTGGTGGGCCACCGCGAGGATCTTGCCGCTGCGGGCCTTGATCTCCTCCATTGCGGCGCGGTTCTTCTCCAGGAGGTCGTCGTCGGGGACGATCGCGACCGTGGGGAGGGCGGGCTCGATCAGGGCCAGGGGGCCGTGCTTGAGCTCGGAGGCGGGGTAGGCCTCGGCGTGGATGTAGGAGACCTCCTTGAGCTTCAGGGAGGCCTCGCGGGCCACCGGGTAGCCCCGCACGCGGCCGATGAAGAGCATCGAGCGGGCCTCGGCGAACTGCAGGGCCAGCTTCTTGACGTCCTCCTCGTGCTCCATGATCTCGGCGATCTGGGCGGGCAGCTTGCGCAGGCCCTCGATGATCCGCTTGCCGTGGCGGACCGAGAGGTCGCGGGTGCGGCCCAGGTGCAGGGCGAGGAGCGCGAAGGCGACCGTGGTGTTCGTGAAGCACTTCGTGGAGACGACGCAGACCTCCGGGCCCGCGTGGACGTAGATGCCGCCGTCGGCCTCGCGGGCGATCGCGGAGCCGACCACGTTCACCACGCCCAGGACCCGTGCGCCCTTGCGCTTGAGCTCCTGCACGGCGGCGAGGACGTCGTAGGTCTCGCCGGACTGGGAGACGGCGATGTAGAGGGTGTCGGGGTCGACGACCGCGTTGCGGTAGCGGAACTCCGAGGCCGGCTCGGCGTCGGCGGGGATGCGGGCCAGCTCCTCGATCATCTGGGCGCCGATCATGCCCGCGTGGTACGAGGTGCCGCAGCCGAGGATCTTCACGCGGCGGATCCGGCGGGCCTCGCGGGCGTCGAGGTTCAGGCCGCCCAGGTGCACGGTGGAGAAGCGGTCGTCGATGCGGCCGCGCAGCACGCGGTCCACGGCGTCGGCCTGCTCGTGGATCTCCTTGTGCATGTAGGTGTCGTGGCCGCCCATGTCGTAGGAGGCCGCCTCCCACTCCACGGTGGTGGGCTCCGCGGTGGTGCGGGTGCCCTCCGTGGTGTACGTGCGGAAGTCGTCGGCCTTCAGGGTGGCCATCTCGCCGTCGTCCAGCGTGACTATCTGGCGGGTGTGGGCGACCAGCGCGGCGATGTCCGAGGCGACGAACATCTCCTTCTCGCCGATGCCGAGGACGACCGGGGAGCCGTTGCGGGCGACGACGATCCGGTCGGGGAAGTCGGCGTGCAGCACGGCGATGCCGTAGGTGCCCTCGATCAGCCGGAGGGTCTCGCGGACCTTGTCCTCCAGCTTGGTGGCCTGCGAGCGGGCGATGAGGTGGACGAGGACCTCGGTGTCGGTCTCGGAGAGGAACTCGACGCCGTCCGCCTCCAGCTTGCGGCGCAGGTCGGAGGCGTTGTCGATGATGCCGTTGTGGACGACCGCGACCTTGCCCTCGTGGTCGAGGTGCGGGTGGGCGTTGACGTCGGAGGGCGCGCCGTGGGTGGCCCAGCGGGTGTGGGCGATGCCGGTCGTGCCCTTGAAGCGGGCCGGGACCTTGGCCTCCAGATCGCGGACGCGGCCCTTGGCCTTGACCATTTTCAGGCCGGAGGCCTTCGGGGACGTGATGACGACGCCCGCGGAGTCGTAGCCGCGGTACTCCAGGCGCTGGAGGCCCTCCAGGAGGAGGGGAGCGACGTCACGCTTCCCGATGTAACCGACAATTCCGCACATGTATACGTATTCCTCAGCCGTAGACGATGCGCCGCAGCTGCCGGAGCGAGAGCTCCGGCGGCGCCACCGCGCGATATTTGAGATCCGCCTCGATCCGCTCGAAGATCGCCGCGTTCACCAGGCCCTGGGCCTGGAGCTCGCGGTGGCGGCGACGGACGTACTCCTCGGTCGTCTCGTCGAAGTAGGCGAGCACGTCCTGGATCACACGCAGCGCCTCGCCCCGGTTGAGGGGGGTGGACCGCGTCAGATGATCAACGAGTTCGTCGTGCACCCGGTAGATCCTGAGGCACCGGCGACGCTTACGCAAGAATTCTGCCCGGTTTCGGGCAGGTGCCTGTTGGAATCCCTTGGGAGAACGTTGAACCCGTCATGAGCGCTTGTTCGTAGGCATCCACCGGGCAGCCGGTATCTCGTTGCCCGAGGCGTCGATTTTTGGACGCCATGGACATTCCTCGTATGGGCGTACCCGAGCGGCTCGCCGAGCGCATGAGCATGGCCGAGCAGCACGAGTACCTGCGCGCCAGGTTCTCCCGGCGCACGATGATCAGAGGCGGCGCCGTCACGCTCGGCGCCGTCGCGGGTGGCGCGTTCGTACCGGGCGCCACCGCCCAGGCCGCCGTTCCGAGCGGGCGGACCGGCATCGAGACCGTCGACGGTGCCCATGTGGCGCCCTTCGGCCGTCACCTCGCCTACGGCACCGACCCGCGCACTGAGATGACCGTCTCCTGGCAGGTCCCGGTCGCCGTCAGGAAGCCGTTCATCCGGGTCGGCGCCCACCCCTGGGACCTCTCCCGGAAGATCGACGCCGAGGTCCGCACTCTCTTCACGCCGGCCGGTGTGGGTGCGAGCGGTAACCACACCCAGTACTACGTCCACGCCCGGCTGGCCCACCTGCGCCCGGGCCGGACGTACTACTACGGCGTCGGCCACCAGGGCTTCGACCCGGCCGAGCCCCACCTGCTGGGCACCCTCGGCACCTTCACCACCGCCCCCGCGTACCAGGCGCCCTTCACCTTCACGGCCTTCGGCGACGAGGGCGCCAGCTACCACGCGCTCGCCAACAACAGTCTGATCCTCGGCCAGAACCCGGCCTTCCACCTGCACGCCGGCGACATCGCGTACGGCGACCCGACCGGCCAGGGCAGGAGCGACGACACCGGCTTCGACTCGCGCGTGTGGGACCAGTTCCTCGCCCAGACCGAGTCCGTCGCCAAGTCCGTCCCGTGGATGCCCGCCTACGGCAACCACGACATGGAGGCCTGGTACTCGCCGAGCGGCTACGGCGGCGAGGAGGCCCGCTGGACCCTCCCGGACAACGGCCCCGACCAGAGGAACCTCCCCGGCGTCTACTCCTTCGTCTACGGCAACACGGCCGTCATCTCGCTCGACGCCAACGACATCTCCTTCGAGATCCCGGCCAACCTGGGCATCTCCGGCGGCACCCAGACCAAGTGGCTGGAGACCCAGCTCACGAAGTACCGGGCCGCGCGCGACATCGACTTCATCGTCGTCTTCTTCCACCACTGCGCCTACTGCACCTCCACCTCCCACGCCTCCGAGGGCGGAGTCCGGCAGGAGTGGGTGCCGCTGTTCGAGAAGTACACCGTGGACCTGGTCATCAACGGCCACAACCACCAGTACGAGCGCACCGACGTCATCAAGGACGGCGAGGTCACCCGGAAGCTCCCGATCGGCGGCACGGCCTACCCCGAGACCGACGGCGTGGTGTACGTGACGGCCGGTGCCGCGGGCCGCAGCCTCTACGCGTTCAGCGCCCCGCTGTCGTACGAGGGCAACGAGCACGACGTGGACTCCGTGTCCTCGTTCGTCAACGTCAAGGGCGGCAAGCAGAACGAGACCGTCACCTGGTCCCGGGTGCGCTACCTCGACTACTCCTTCCTGCGCGTGGACGTCACCCCCGCGCCGAAGGGACGCCTGGCCACGCTCAAGGTGCGCGGCATCTCCGAGACCGGTGACCAGGTGGACCACTTCACGGTGGCGCGCCGGGCGAAGTAGCGCCCCGGGGCCGTCACATCCGCTTGAGGATCGCCTGCTTGGCCAGCGCGAACTCTTCGTCCGTCAGCACGCCCGTGCTGCGCAGCTCACCGAGCTCGCGCAGGCGGCGCAGCAGGGCGTCGTGATCGTCCTCGGCGGACGCGACCGGAGGAGAAGGCAGTTCCGGTCGCGCGTCCACCACGTCGCCGGCGGCGGCCCGGGCCGGGTGCGGAAGTCTGGCCTGGACCGCCGCCGCGACCAGCGCCATCAGCGGATCCTTCTTGAAGCCCCAGAGCTCCACGGCGTTGGGGTCGTACTTGGGCGGGGCCTTGGTGGGCGCGTTCCGCACGGTGAAGCGGAGGTAGCCGTTCTCCAGGCCGGCCGCCGGCTGCCACTCCACGCCAGTGATGTCGGTGAGCGCGAGCGTGCGGGCACCGGCGGCGGCCTTGGCGTCCTCCGTCTTCCAGTTCCACTCCAGGCGTATGCGCTCGCCGTCGAACCCGGCGGTGCCGTCTCCGGCGGAGACCGACAGCGGGACGGAGGGGCCCGGCAGCAGGTACGCGTCGACCGGGTCGGCGGAGACCTGGTCGAGAAGCAGGGCGTTCCGGACCTCGTCCGTGAAGTACTCGGCGACGCCGTAGCGGTCGGACTCCACGATCAGCTGGTACGGGTCGTGGGGCTCGGTGAGCCGGCCGCCGGTGGCGTGCAGCAGGGGGTCGGCGCCCTCGCGCAGGCGAAGCCTGAGCCGCCCCGCCTTCTTGCCCTGCTCGAAGGAGATCCCTGCCAACGCCCCCAGCGGGACGATCAGTTCACCTAACTCCCTGCGCAGCGGACTGACGTTCTTGTCCCGTCCGGGGGTCAGCCGCAGGGCGTCGCCGTCGAAGGCCCACGTGCCGTCCTTCTGGATGATTTCCGCCATGGGGTGGATTGTTCCATCAGTCTCACGAGAGAGTGGTCCAGACCTTTTGGCGTTCGCCGGCTCATGGAAGGGACCGTTTTGTGAAACAGCACCCCAGCACGCCTGGCCTTCCCGGTTCCCTGCCACGGCTCGACCACGTGGTCCCCGCGCCCGCTTCGGTCGCTCCGAGCGAGACCCCGTACCAGATCACCCGCAGCACGCACATAGTCGTTGACGACTCCCCCGAGGCCCGCCGCACAGGCGAGTACCTCGCGCGGATCCTCCGCCCCTCCACCGGCTACAAGAACGGTGGAACGCCCTGGGGATTGAGTGGTATCGGTCGCCGGAGGTGCCATGGGGGGGGGGTGCCGGTCGGTGAGTTTGTGCGGCTCCGTGGGGGCTGGTCGCGCAGTTCCCCGCGCCCCTAAAAGAATGCGCAGTTCCCCGCGCCCCTGAAACGACGGATACCCCCCGGTGGACCGTACACCGGGGGGTACCCGCCTGCTCGTGGGTCAGAACTCCGCGATCGGGTTCTTCAGGGTGCCGGCCAGTTGGAGGGCGCCCGACGGGTCCGACAGGTCCACCATCTGTTCGTTGTTGCGCAGTTGGAGGCGGTTGAGGCAGGACAGCGCGAACTCGGGGGCGAACATGTCGTACTGCTTGAACTTGTCGGCGAGTGAGGGCATCGACTCCTGGTAGGCGCGGGTGACCTCCGCGACCGTGCGCCAGAAGTCGTCCTCCTCCAGGATGCCCTCACAGGCGAGGTTCGCCGCGAGGAAGCGGAAGAAGCAGTCGAAGACGTCCGTGAAGACCGACAGGAGTTTCTTGTCCTCCGGGACCTCCACGCGCAGCCGCTCCACCGTCGGCGGCAGCACCGCGTCCGGGTCCATGACGGCGATCTCCTCGGCGATGTCCTTGTAGATCGCGCGCTGTACCACCCCGTCCTTCAGCACCAGGACGACGTTCTCGCCGTGCGGCATGAAGACCAGGTCGTAGGCGTAGAAGCTGTGCAGGAGGGGGGTGAAGTACGCGCGGAGGTAGTGGCGCAGCCACTCCTTCGGGGTGAGGCCCGACTGCTCGATCAACGCGCCCGCGACGGACGCCCCCTGGTGGTCGACGTGGACCAGGGACGCCATGGTGGCCAGGGACTCGCCGTCCCTCAGGGACGGCACCGGGCTCTCCCGCCACAGCGCGGCGAGCATCTTGCGGTACGGCGAGTAGCGGTCCGTCGCCTGCTCGTACTCCAGGTGCCGGTAGCCGACCGCCGCCCGCTCCCGGATGATCGACAGGCCCGTGGACTTCAGCACCGGGTCGTTCTCGATCAGCTGAGCCAGCCAGTCGTTGATGGCCGGCGTGGCCTCCATGTACGCGGCCGACAGCCCGCGCATGAAGCCCATGTTGATGACGGACAGGGCCGTCTTCACGTAGTGCTTCTCGGGGCTGGACCGGTTGAAGAACGTCCGGATGGACTGCTGGGCCAGGTACTCGTCGTCGCCCTCGCCCAGGCACACCAGGTACCCCCGGGCGACCTCGGCGGCGAAGGTGACGGTGAGCTTGTTCCACCACTGCCAGGGGTGGACGGGGATGAGGAGGTAGTCGGCCGGGTCCAGGTCCTGGTCGCGCAGGATGCCGTGGAAGCGCTCGACGGTCTCCTCACCCAGCTCCTCGCGCAGGAACGACTCGTACTCGATGCCGACACCGGCCGTGAACGCGGCACGCGAGCGGTGTGCCGCGAGCCAGACGAGCCGGACCGGGCTCGCCGTCTCCGGGGCGTACGACAGGTACTCGTGGATGCCGAAGCCGAGCCGGCCGTTGTTGGCCACGAAGCAGGGGTGGCCCTCGGTCATCGAGGTCTCGATGGTCTGGAAGTCGCCGCGCGCGAGCTCGGCGGCCGTGGTCTGCGGCTTGGTGAGCTTGTAGCAGGTGCCCGAGAGGGTGGAGGAGATCTCCTCCAGGTAGACGGGCAGGATGTCGTCGCTCAGCCCCAGGGACTTCTGCGTCTCGATGAAGAAGTCCAGGGCGGCGAGCGGGAGTTCGGCGCCGTCACGGTGACGGGTGATCGAGTCGGCGTCGACCTGCCAGTGGTCGAGGGCGCGAATCGTGGCCGTGAAGGTGTACCGGGTCAGGCCGTCGTCGCTGCGGACGACGTACGTGCCGTCACCGGTCGCCTCCGGCGTGATGAGCCGCTCGTGCGCGAACTCGGCGAGTGCCTTGCGGATCAGGAGGCGGTTGGCCCGCGCCCAGCGGTGGGGGGACAGATGCGCTACGGCGTCGGACAGGGTCATACGGCTACTCCTCGGGCGGCCAGGAACTGTTCGCGCGTGCAGAAGCTCAGCAGCGCGCGCTTCTCCGGCTTGTCGATCTCACGGACGGGCACAAAGCCGACGGCCTCGTTCAGCGCGTGCACGGCCTTGTTGCTCACGTCGGGCTCCACGACGACCCGCCGGGTGCGCGGGTCGGCGAACAGCTCGTCCATCACGGCGGTGATGACGGCCCGGGTGAAGCCGTGGACCGGCCGGTCGGTCGGCGCGACCAGGAAGTGCATGCCGACGTCGCCGGGCTCGGGGTCGTACAGCCCGGTCAGCTCCACGTACCGGGGGTCGTACTTCTCCATCAGGAACGCCGGCCGGCCCTCGTGCAGGCCGACGTAGGCGTGGTGGTGCTCGTGCGCCGCGATGCGCATGTACTCGCGCTCGACGTCCTGGAGTTTCGCGTCCTGCATCATCCAGTAGGCCGCCTTGGGGTGGGTGACCCAGGAGTGCAGCAACTCGGCGTCCCCGAGGGGGTCGAGCGGGCGGATGGTGAACGTACCGATGCCGGTGGTGCTCATACGGCGAACTCCTGGAACGCGATCGTCTTCTCGACCGGGTAGTACTCGGTGCCGAGCAGCTCGCGGATGATGTACGCGTTCCGGTACGGGCCCATGCCCAGGTCGGGGCTGGTGATGCTGTGGGTGTGGACGCCGGCGTTCTGCAGGAAGATCCCCCGGCCGGTGACGTCGATGGCGTAGTTGCGGGCGACGTCGAAGTTGCCCCGGGAGTCGTAGACGAGGCGGTCCCGCACGGGCCTCAGGAACTCCGGCTCGGCGTACCGGTAGCCGGTGGCCAGGACCAGGCCCTCGGAGGTCAGCTCGAAGTCCTTCTCCTGCTCCTCCTGGCGGAAGCCGAGCGTGTACGTGCCGTTCTCGTACGTCGCGCTGGTCAGGGAGGAGTTGGTGAGCAGGCGCGTGGGCACGGGACCGCCGAGGTTCTTCTGGTAGAGCAGGTCGAAGATCTCGTTGATCAGGTCCCCGTCGATGCCCTTGAACAGGCCCTTCTGCTCGGCCGTGAGGCGGTAGCGGGTCGCCTCGGGCAGCTCGCGGAAGTAGTCGGCGTACTCCGGCGACGTCATCTCCAGCGTGAGCTTGGTGTACTCCAGCGGGAAGAAGCGCGGGGAGCGGGTGACCCAGTTCAGCCGGTAGCCGTGGACGTCGATCTCGCTGAGCAGGTCGTAGTAGATCTCGGCGGCCGACTGGCCCGAGCCGACGAGCGTGATCGAGTCCTTCTTCTGCAGCTCCGCCTTGTGGCTCAGGTAGCGGGAGTTGTGGATGAAGTCGCCGCCCAGGTTCTCGCAGGCATCGGGGATGTAGGGCGGGGTGCCGGTGCCGAGGACGAGGTGACGGGCCCGGTAGGTGTCACCGGCGGTGGTCTTCACGAGGTAGACGTCGTCCTCGTACGTCACCTCCGCCACCGTCGTGTTGAAGCGGATGCTGCTCAGTCTGTTCGCGGCCCAGCGGCAGTAGTCGTCGTACTCGACGCGCAGCGGGTAGAAGTTCTCGCGGATGTAGAACGAGTACAGTCGGCCCTTCTCCTTCAGGTAGTTCAGGAAGGAGTACGGGGACGTCGGGTCGGCGAGGGTGACCAGGTCCGACATGAACGGGGTCTGGAGGTGGGCGCCGTCGAGGAACATCCCCGCGTGCCACTCGAAGTCGGGCTTCGACTCCAGGAAGACGCCGTCGAGTTCGTCGATCGGTTCGGTGAGGCAGGCCAGGCCGAGGTTGAAGGGGCCGAGCCCGATGCCCACGAAGTCATGAGTCTTGGTCGGGGTTTCAGGACGCGCGGTCAAGGGACTCTCCCAGGTACTGCTCGGCATGGCCGGCGATCAGATCGAGGACGGCGGCGATGTCGGACGCTCGCGTCTCGGGGTTGAGCAGGGTGATCTTCAGGTAGTGACGGGCGCCGACCTTGGTGCCCGCGACGATGGCGTCGCCGGAGGCGAACAGGGCCTTGCGGGCGTAGAGGTTGGCGCGGTCGATCTCGGCGGGGTCGGTGACGGACGCCGGGATGTAGCGGAAGACCAGGGTGGACAGGCTCGGCCGGACGACGACGTCGAAGCGGGGGTCGGCGGCAAGCAGCTGCCAGCCCTCCTGCGCCAGCTCGCACACCTCGTCGAAGAGCTGCCCGATGCCGTCGGCGCCCATGGTCCTGAGGGTCATCCACAGCTTGAGGGCGTCGAAGCGGCGGGTGGTCTGGAGGGACTTGTCCACCTGGTTGGGGATGCGTTCCTCCACCATGCGGCGCGGGTTCAGGTACTCGGCGTGGTAGGTGGCGTGCCGGAGCGTGGCCGCGTCGCGGACCAGCACGGCGGACGAACTCACCGGCTGGAAGAAGGACTTGTGGTAGTCCACGGTGACGGAGTCGGCGCGCTCGATGCCGTTCAGCCGGTCCCGGTGCTTCAGGGAGGCGAGCAGGCCGCAGCCGTAGGCGGCGTCGACGTGCATCCAGGTGCCGAACTGCTCGCACAGCTCGGCGATCTCGGGCAGCGGGTCGATCGAGCCGAAGTCGGTGGTGCCGGCGGTGGCGACGACGGCCATGGGGACGAGGCCGTCCTGCTTGCAGCGCTCCAGCTCGCGGGCGAGGGCGACGGTCTGCATGCGCTTGTCGTGGTCGACGGGTATGGAGACCACGGAGTCCTGCCCGAGCCCGAGCAGTTTCGCGGACTTCTTCACGCTGAAGTGGCTGACCTCGGAGGAGAAGATCCGCAGTTTCGCCAGGGAGTCGGTCTTGGCCTCCTCGCGGGCCAGCAGCAGCGCCTGGAGGTTGGACTGGGTGCCCCCGGAGGTGAACACGCCGTCGGCGGCGGGGCCGAGGCCGATGCGCTCGGTCGTCCAGTCGATCAGTTTGCGCTCGATGAGGGTGCCGCCGGCCGACTGGTCCCAGGTGTCCAGGGAGGAGTTCACGGCGGACAGGACGGCCTCGCCGAGCACGGCCGGGATGACGACCGGGCAGTTGAGGTGGGCCAGGTAGCGGGGGTGGTGGAAGTAGATCGCGTCCCGGAGGTAGACGTCCTCCAGCTCGTCGAGCACCGCGGCGGTGTCGTGCAGCGGCTGGTCGAGGTCGATCGCGTCGATGGCGGGGGCGAGGGCGTCGACGGTGACGCCGGTGAACGGCCGTTCGGTGGTGGCGAGTTTGCCGGCCACCCGCTCGACTCCGGCGGTCACGGAGCGGCGGTACTGCTCCGCGGTGGTGTCGTTGAGCAGGTGCGAGCGCATGTGGGGGTCCTCCGGTGGGACAGTCCGGTGCGGGACAGGGGCGGGCTGAACCGCGGGTTCAACTTAGGTAAGCCTAACCTAAGTTATCCTTCGCGGGACCGTGCCCTCCCGTGACTGTGGTCACTCGTGTCACTACGGTCGGGGTGAGGCCCGGGGGCTAGCCCTCCGCCCGCAACTGCTCCTCGCTCACGCCGCGGCGCCAGTAGCCGACGAACGTGACCCGGCGGCGGTCGATGCCGCGCTCCCGCACGAAGTGCCGGCGCAGCTCCTTCACGCACCCGGACTCGCCGGCGATCCAGACGTAGGGCCGCTCGGCGGGGGGCAGTTGGGCGTCGCGGAGCGCGTCGAGGACCATCGGGGAGCCCTCGTCGCCCTGCTCTTCTCTGACGAGCCAGGTGATCTCGGCGTCCGCCTCGGTCGCCAGGTCCTGGATGTCCCCGGCGTGCGGCACCTCCAGCCAGACCCGGGCGCGGGTGCCGGCCGGCAGCGCCTCGATGATGGCCGAGGCGGCCGGTACGGCGGTCTCGTCGCCCCAGACGACCACGAGGTCGGTGTCCTCGGGCGGCCGGAAGCGGATCGCCCGGTTGTCGGCGACGGCCGGGCCGAGCAGCAGGACCCGGTCTCCGGCGGCGGCCTCGGCGGCCCAGCGGGAGGCGGGGCCGGCCTGGACCGAGGCGCCCGGCTCGATGCCGTGCAGGGCGAAGTCGATGTCGATCTCGTCCGGGTCGCGGCGCAGCGCCCGCAGGGTGTACGACCGCATCACGGCCCGTACGTCGTCCGGCAGTTCACGCCAGCCCTGCCACCACCCGTCCCCGAGCTCCAGCGGGACGACCGGCTCGGGCTGCCCGGGGTGGGGCAGGAACAGCGACAGCGACTGGTCACGTCCGTCGGAGTGGAAGGCGTGCAGATCGGGCCCGCCGAAGGTGACACGGACCAGGGACGGACCGAGCCGCCTCGTCGTTACGACCTGGAGCGAGAAGAAACGGAACGGGGCGGCTACGGCGGTGGTCATAGAGGCTCCTGAGTCATGGTCAGGGGATGAGGTGAAGTACTTCAGGGGCGCGAGGCTGTGTCGATATGCGGCTCCGCCGCGTGGGCGCGACAAGCCACGACGGCCCCGCACACGCCAATGAAGCTCGACACCCCTGCGCTAGGCGACCTTCTTCGCGTTCTCGATGGCCTTCGCGAGGTTCTCCACCAACCGCACGCACTTGTCGTACGACAGAATCGGCTCAGCCGACCGCGAGATGACCTGCCCGGCCTTGACCGCGGGCAGCTTCTTCCATGTCGCCTCGGTGATGTTCGCCGGCTGAATCGCCGAGGACCGGTCGTCCATCATGATGATGTCGGCCGCGTACTTGTCGACGTTCTCCCAGCTGAGGCTCTCGAACCAGCCGCCGCCCTCGGCCTTGGCCTTCTCCGGCGGCTCGACGAAGTTCACGCCGAGGGCCTTGAAGTACTCCAGGTCGACGGAGAGGTTGGTGCCGGAGACGTAGAAGAGCTCCTGGCTCGCGGAACCGGCCATCACCTTGATGTCGGGGTGTGCCTTGGCGGCCTTGCGCAGCCGCTCGGAGGCCTCCTCGAACCGCTTCTTCGCGTCGGTGACCTTCGCGGCCTTCATGTCGCCGCCGAGGGACTCGGCCAGCTCCCACATGCGCTGGAGCGAGGCGGTGAGCTGACGGTCGTAGACGGATATGCCGACGCTCGGGGCGAGCTTGGCGATCTTGTCCTTGGAGGCCTCGGGGACGTACCAGAGGGTGCCGGCGGAGTCGAACATGGTGCTGATCAGCACCTCGGGGGCGAGGGCGGCGTACTTCTCGACGTTGAACTGGTCCCAGGTGTTGCCGAGGATGGTCACCTTGCTGATGTCCATGTCGCCGGCCTGGACGTCGGGCTTGCCGTCCTGCGTCTTGGTGGGGCCGAAGACGCCCTTGACGGAGACGCCGTAGTCGTACAGGGCGGCGGCGACGCCGGTGAAGGCGACGATGTTCGCGGGAACCTTGTCGAGCTGCACGTTCTTGCCGCGGTCGTCCTTGAAGGCCCACGGGCCGGACTTGGCGGACGCCTTGGAGTCCGAGCCGCCGTCCGTCGAGTCCTCGCTGCCACACGCGGTCACGAGGGCACCGAGTCCGAGAGCGCCGCCGGCGGCGAGGATGCCGCGGCGGGAGAAGCGGGCGGTTGTGGCGTTCGACATCTCTGGGTCTGCTTTCGTACGTTCGGAGCCACTGCGGGCACGGCTGACAGCCAGTTGGCTGGATTTAGGCTTAGGTTAGCCTAACCTCAGAATGTGTCCAGGGGGGCCCTGGTGCCTGTGCCCGGGGCAGGGCCGGGAATGCGGACGGGCGCAGTGATCCGGATCACTGCGCCCGTGAGCAAGCCCCAGCCGGTGGTTCAGCTGACCAGACCCAACTCCCTTGCGATCAGCATGCGCTGGACCTCGCTCGTGCCCTCGCCGATTTCGAGGATCTTGGAGTCGCGCCACATGCGGGCGACCGGGTACTCGTTCATGAAGCCGTAACCGCCGTGGATCTGGGTGGCTTCGCGGGCGTTGTCCACGGCGATGGTGGAGGAGTAGAGCTTGGCCAGGGCCGCTTCCTTCTTGAAGGGGGCGCCGGCCACCAGGCGGGCTGCCGCGTCACGCCAGGCGAGGCGGGCCGTGTGCGCCTTCATCTCCATGTCGGCGATCTTGAACTGGATGGCCTGGTTGGCGGCGATCGGCTTGCCGAAGGCGTGGCGCTCCTTGGCGTACTTGACGGATTCGTCGACGCAGCCCTGGGCCAGGCCCGTCGCCAGGGCCGCGATGGCGATGCGGCCCTCGTCGAGGATGCGGAGGAACTGGGCGTAGCCGCGGCCCTCCTCGCCCAGCAGGTTCGCTGCCGGGACCCGGACGTCGGAGAAGGACAACTCGCGGGTGTCCGAGGCGTTCCAGCCGACCTTCGAGTACGGGGCCGCGATCGTGAAGCCCGGCGTGCCGGAGGGGACGATGATCGAGGAGATGAGCGGCTTGCCGTCCGGTGTGCGGCCGGTGACCGCCGTGACCGTCACCAGGCCCGTGATGTCCGTGCCCGAGTTGGTGATGAAGCACTTTGTGCCGTTGATCACCCACTCGTTCGTCGACTCGTCCAGGCGGGCCGTCGTGCGGGTCGCGCCCGCGTCACTGCCGCCGTCCGGTTCCGTCAGGCCGAACGCGCCCAGGAGTTCGCCGGAGCACAGGCGGGGGAGCCACTCCCGCTTCTGCGCCTCGGTGCCGTAGCGGTAGACGGGCATCGCGCCCAGGGAGACTCCGGCTTCCAGCGTGATGGCCACCGAGGAGTCGACCCTCGCCAGCTCCTCCAGGGCCACGCCCAGGGCCAGGTAGTCGCCGCCCATCCCGCCGTACTCCTCGGGGAACGGCAGCCCGAACAGGCCCATGCGGCCCATCTCCCGGACGATCTCGTACGGGAACTCGTGCCGCTCGTAGAGGTCGCCGATCTTCGGCGCCACGACCTCGTGTGCGAACTCCTCGACCGTGCGGCGGAGTTCTTCCAACTCGGGGGAGAGGCGGTAGTCCATGGTGATCACTGCTCCTCGGTGTCCTCGTGGGACAGGGCTCGGACGGTGCGGGACGGGCTGGGTCGGCCCAGGTGGGTGGCCATCCACGCGCTCGTGGCGACGAGGCGGCCGAGGTCGATTCCGGTGTCGATGCCGAGGCCCCGGAGCATCCACACGAGGTCTTCGGTGGCCAGGTTGCCGGTCGCCGACTTCGCGTACGGGCAGCCGCCCAGGCCGCCCGCGGAGGCGTCGACCGTCGTGACGCCCTGCTGGAGGGCCGCGAGGGTGTTGGCGAGGGCCTGGCCGTACGTGTCGTGGAAGTGGACGCCGAGGGCGGTGGGCGGGATGCCCGCCTCGTCCAGGGCCGCGAGGAGCGCGACCACATGGCCCGGTGTCGCCACGCCGATCGTGTCGCCCAGGCTCAACTCGTCGCAGCCCATGTCCAGGAGGGACGTGCAGACGCGGACCACCTGGGGGACCGGGACCTCGCCCTCCCAGGGGTCGCCGAAGCACATGGAGAGGTAGCCGCGCACGTGGACGTCCTCGGCCTTCGCCCGGTTCACCACCGGCTCGAACATCGCCAGTGCCTCGTCCACCGTGCGGTTGAGGTTGGCCTTGGCGAAGGACTCCGTGGCGCTGGCGAAGACCGCCACCCGCCGGGCGTCCAGGGCCAGGGCGCGCTCCAGGCCGCGTTCGTTCGGGACCAGCACCGGCAGTGCCACCGGGAGGTCGCTGACCAGGGGGTAGAGCTGTTCCGCGTCGGCCAGTTGGGGGACCCACTTGGGGTGGACGAAGCTCGTGGCCTCGATCGTCGTCAGGCCCGCTTCGGCCAGGCGGCGGACGAACTCCGCCTTGATTTCGGTGGGGACGGTCGCCTGCTCGTTCTGGAGACCGTCGCGCGCTCCCACCTCGTGGATGCGGACGCGGGTGGGGAGGTCCTGGGCCGGGACCACCATCGGCAGACCGTCGACTGTCATTCCTCCGCCTCCTCGTGGGGTGCGATGACCGCCAGCACCTGGTCCATGGCGACCGTCGAGCCCGGGGCAACGTCCAGTTCGGTGACCTTGCCGGCGTGCGGGGCGGAGATGACGTGCTCCATCTTCATCGCCTCCACCACCAGCAGGCTCTGGCCCGCGCTCACCTCGTCGCCGACGGCGACCTTCACCACCGTCACCGTGCCCGGCATGGGCGCGGTCAGCGAGTCGGCGCCCGCGTGGGCCGCGCGGCTCAGGGACGCGGCCACCGGGTCGTGGTCGCGGACGTGCCAGGCGTCGCCGTCGCGGCCGAGCCAGTCGGCGGCGCGGTGGAAGGTGTGGCGGACGCCGTCCAGCGTCACCGAGACCCGGTCGCCCGTGACCGTGCCGGTGCCGCGCGGGGTGTACTCCAGTGGGTCCTGGACCCTGAGGTGGAAGGCGGGCGGTTTCCGCTCCCCGCCCAGTCGCCAGCCGCTGGGGACCGAGAAGGGGTCCGTCCAGCCGCCGGGCTCGGGCGTCAGCGCGTCCAGACGTACGGCCGCCGCCGCCTCGTACACCTCCTCCGGTACCTCCGTCGCGACCAGCCCCTCGACCTCCCGCTCGACCAGGCCGGTGTCGATGTCGCCGGCGACCACCGCCGGGTGGGCGAGCAGCCGGCGCAGGAAACCGGCGTTGGTCTGCACCCCCAGCGTGACCGTCTCCGCCAGGGCCGAACGGAGCTTGCGCAGCGCCGTCGCGCGGTCGGGGCCGTACGCGATGACCTTCGAGAGCATCGGGTCGTAGAGGCTGCCGACCTCCGTGCCCTCCGTGAGGCCCGAGTCGGTGCGGACGCCGTCGCCCTGGGGTTCACGGAGCCTCAGGACCGTGCCGCCTGAGGGGAGGAAGCCGCGCGCGGGATCCTCGGCGCAGATGCGGGCCTCCACCGCGTGACCCGTCAGGCGTACGTCCTCCTGCGCGAAGGCCAGGGGCTGGCCGGCCGCCACCCGCAGCTGCCACTCGACCAGGTCCAGGCCGGTGACGAGCTCCGTGACAGGGTGTTCCACCTGGAGGCGGGTGTTCATCTCCATGAAGTAGTACGAGGACGGGTCGCTGCCCGGGACGATGAACTCCACCGTGCCCGCGCCCCGGTAGCCGCAGGAGCGGGCCGCCTGGACCGCCGCCTCCCCCATCGCGGAGCGCGTCCGTTCGTCGAGGAGCACGCTCGGCGCCTCCTCGATGATCTTCTGGTGGCGGCGCTGGAGGGAGCACTCGCGCTCCCCGAGGTGGACGACGTTTCCGTGGCCGTCGGCCAGGACCTGGATCTCGATGTGGCGGGGGCGGTCGATCCAGCGCTCCACCAGGAGCGTGTCGTCGCCGAAGGAGGCCCGGGCCTCGCGGCGGGCCGCGGCGATCTCCTCCTCCAGCCGGGTCAGGTCCCGCACCAGGCGCATGCCCTTGCCGCCGCCGCCCGCGCTCGGCTTCAGCAGCACCGGCGCGCCCAATTCGCGGGCCGCGTCGGCCAGATCCGGGTCGCGCCCGCCGGGCACGACCGGCACCCCGGCACCCTGGACCGTCTCCTTGGCGCGGATCTTGTCGCCCATCAGCGCGATCGCGTCCGCCGGAGGGCCGATGAAGACCAGGCCGGCCTCGGCGCAGGCGCGCGCGAAGGCGGCGTTCTCGGCGAGGAAGCCGTAGCCGGGGTGGACGGCCTGGGCGCCCGTGCGCGCCGCCGCCTGAAGCAGGCGCTCCGCCGACAGATAGCTCATCGACGCCGGGGCGGGGCCGAGCCGTACCGCCGTGTCCGCCTCGCGGACGTGCCGGGCGTCGGCGTCCGCGTCGGAGAAGACGGCCACCGAGCGCACGCCCATCGACCGCAGCGTACGGATCACCCGTACGGCGATCTCGCCCCGGTTGGCCACCAGCACTGTCTCGAACATCGTCGTCCGTCCCCTCACATCCGGAAGACGCCGAACTGGGGGTCACCCAGGGGCGCGTTGGCGCACGCGGTCAGGGCCAGGCCCAGGACCTGCCGGGTGTCCAGCGGGTCGATCACACCGTCGTCCCAGAGGCGGGCCGTCGCGTAGTAGGCATTCCCCTGGCGTTCGTACTGGGCGCGGATCGGGGCCTTGAAGGCGTCCTCGTCCTCGGCCGGCCAGGACTCGCCGCGCGCCTGAAGCTGGTCCCGCTTGACCGTCGCGAGGACCGAGGCGGCCTGCTCGCCGCCCATGACGGAGATCTTGGCGTTCGGCCACATCCACAGGAAGCGGGGGGAGTACGCCCGGCCGCACATCGAGTAGTTGCCCGCGCCGTACGAGCCGCCGACCACGACCGTCAGCTTCGGTACGCGTGTGCAGGCCACGGCCGTGACCATCTTGGCGCCGTGCTTGGCGATGCCGCCCGCCTCGTAGTCCCGGCCGACCATGAACCCGGAGATGTTCTGCAGGAACACCAGCGGGATGCCGCGCTGGTCGCACAGCTCGATGAAGTGGGCGCCCTTCTGGGCGGACTCGGAGAACAGGATGCCGTTGTTGGCGACGATGCCCACCGGGTGGCCGTGGATCCGGGCGAAGCCGGTGACCAGGGTCTGGCCGAACTCGGACTTGAACTCGGCGAAACGGGAGCCGTCGACCACGCGCGCGATGATCTCCCGTACGTCGTACGGAGTGCGGGAGTCGACCGGGACGGCGCCGTAGAGGCTGTGCGGGTCGGCCTTCGGCTCGATCGCCTCCGCGACCTCCCAGGGCAGGGGGCTGCGGGTGGGGAGCGTCGAGACGATGGTGCGGACGATGCGGAGCGCGTGCGCGTCGTTCTCCGCGAGGTGGTCCGTGACGCCCGAGACGCGGGAGTGGACCTCGCCGCCGCCCAGCTCCTCCGCCGTGACGACCTCGCCCGTGGCCGCCTTCACCAGGGGTGGTCCGCCCAGGAAGATCGTGCCCTGGTTGCGGACGATCACCGCCTCGTCGCTCATCGCCGGGACGTACGCCCCGCCGGCCGTGCACGAGCCGAGGACGGCGGCGATCTGGGGGATGCCGGCGCCGGACATGCGGGCCTGGTTGTAGAAGATCCGGCCGAAGTGGTCGCGGTCCGGGAAGACCTCGTCCTGCATGGGGAGGAAGGCGCCGCCGGAGTCCACCAGGTAGACGCAGGGGAGGCGGTTGTCGAGGGCGACCTCCTGGGCGCGGAGGTGCTTCTTGACCGTCATCGGGTAATACGTGCCGCCCTTGACCGTGGCGTCGTTGGCGATGATCACCGTTTCGCGGCCGCTGACCCGGCCGATGCCGGCGATGACGCCGGCGGCCGGGGCCTGGCCCTCGTACATCCCGTCGGCCGCGAGCGGGGCCAGCTCCAGGAAGGGCGAGCCCGGGTCGAGGAGGGTGTCGACGCGGTCGCGGGGGAGCAGCTTGCCGCGCGCGGTGTGGCGGGCGCGGGCCTTCTCGCCGCCGCCCTGTGCGGCTGCGGCCAGCTTGGCGTGCAGTTCCTCCACGAGGGTGCGGTGCGCCTCCTCGTTGGCCCGAAAGGCCTCCGACGCGGGGTCTGCCGCGCTCGTGAGCTCCGGTGCCTCGTGCATCCTGCGGTCCCCTCACCTTGTTAATGAGCGTTAACGCATTTCCTTCAGGTTAACGAGCGCTAACCTCCCTGTCTAGAATTGATTTCATGGCCACGAGAACCGACGCCCCCACCCGACGCGAGCAGATCCTCAAGGAGGCCGCGCGGCTGTTCGCCGAGCGGGGCTTCCACGGGGTCGGAGTTGACGAGATAGGTGCCGCTGTCGGGATCAGCGGGCCCGGGCTGTACCGGCACTTCGCGGGCAAGGACGCGATGCTCGCGGAGCTGCTGGTGGGGATCAGCGGGCAGTTGCTGACCGGGGCGAAGCGGCGGGTGGCGGAGGCGGACGGGGGTGCGGGGGCGGAGGCGGTCCTCGACTCGCTGATCGAGGGGCATATCGACTTCGCGCTCGACGACCGGCCTCTGATCACCCTGCACGATCGGGAGCTGGATCGCCTCCGGGACAGCGACCGGAAGATGGTGCGGCAGCTTCAGCGGCAGTATGTGGAGCTGTGGGTGGGGGTGGTGCGGGAGGTGTACCCCGGGTTGGAGGAGCCTGCGGCGCGGTCGGCTGTGCACTCGGTGTTCGGGTTGCTGAACTCGACGCCGCATCTGGGGAGGGCGGGGTCTTTGCCCGGGCGGGGGGCTACGGCGGAGTTGCTGCATCGGATGGCCCGGGGGGCGTTCGGGGCGGCGGGGGGTTACTACTCCAGCCGTAGATCGTGATCGCGCCGGCGGGGCTGCGTTCGCGGGACGGATCGATATCGGATCGCGGGAGGCGGTCACCCGCTGGCACGCTGCCCCCATGGATCACGCAGAAGTACTGCTCATCGGAGGACGGGCTGGTGTCGGCAAGACGACGGTGGGGTGGGAGGTTTCGGCGGTACTGCGCGCCGCGGCGGTCTCTCACGCGATCATTGAGGGTGACTTCATGGGGCAGGCGCATCCGGCACCAGAGGGAGATCCTCACCGCGCGGAGATCACCGAGAGCAATCTGACTGCCGTGTGGGCGAACTTCGCTCAGCGCGGCTACCGGCGCCTGATCTATACGAACACCGTGAGTGTGCTGCCCGAGGCGACGGGCATGTTCGAACGTGCCATGGGGGCCGGGGTGGGGATCATACGAGTCCTGCTCACCGCCTCCGACGCCACCGCTCGTGAGCGGCTGATGGGCCGGGAACTCGGTTCGGAGCTGGAGCAGGAGCTGGAAAGCAGTGTCCGCAAGGCACGGCTCCTGGATCAGCGTGCCCCGGCAGAGACGGTGCGGGTGGTGACGGACGGACGGCCTGTCGTGGACATCGCGCGGGATGTGGTGGCCGCCACCGGTTGGGCTGGGCCTCACGCCGCTCGCAGATCGTGATGGTGTTGGCGGGCTGGTCCGGGAATGGGTACGGCCACTGATGATCAGCGGCGGCCACACCCGGCTGTCCGTCGGCCCCACCTGCGGCCGGGCTATTTGGTGAGTGTCTGTCGGCGGATGGGCTGAAGTGCCTGCTGGGGATCTTTGCCGTGGTATGCCCCGAGGGTCTGGATGAGGTCTTCGAATGCTCCCAGTGCTGCCAGTACTAATCGGGGATGTGCCCCTTGCTGCGATGACTCCACCGATTCCCCTCTGACCTGCGTAGATGGGTCATCGTTGGTTCCAGTGGCTTCCGGTCGGTCCTCGGTGGCTAGTGTCCTGAGCGTGTCCAGGGGTGGCCTCGCCGGAGCCCAGGCCCCGCGCACGGTAGGCGGATGCATGATGGACGCAGGCCAAAGGGGGCGACCTGCGAAGAAGATCGTCATGAAGCAAAAGACCGCCAGCATCGCCACTGTCATCGCCCTCGTCGCCGGTGGTGCCGCAGCCTGCGGAGGCGGCGACGATGGGGTAGCACCGGCGCCCACGCTGACCGGGATGGAGGGTGTGTCGCCCCCACCGACCTCGCCGCCGCCCACGAGCAGCACGCCGAGGCTAGCGGTGGGGCAGACCATCCACATCTCCACCTCGCCCGCGCAGGTGGCCAGGCCGATTCCTGCCGGTGCCGCCGACGTGACCCTGCGCGACCTGGATGTCACCACGATTTACCGGTCGAAGGACAACCCCGCCTCTGCGCAGAAGGCGGACCCTGGCGAGCAGTTCGTCATCTGGACGATGAAGGTCACGAACACCGGCCCGGACGAGTTCAACCTCTACCCTCTGACGGCAGCGCAGCGGTGGACGTCGGACGGCCAGGTGACAGGACCGGACCTCTTCCTTGGCATCGACGACGATCTCGGCGGCGAGCCCGACCCGCGACCGGGCGAGACCGTCACCGGCAGCGGCGGGGCTGTCGTCCCCGAAGGGAGCGGAGTGCTGGAGTTCGCCGACCGGCAGGGCGTCCCGATGTTCGAGATCGCCGTGAAGCGGTAGGGAGTCACCAGGAGGCCGAAGCAGGGCAGGGCGGCCCTACTCAACGGCTTCAGCGGCGGACACCGAGGTCCGCATCGCCTCGGCCATCCGCCCGGCCGCGTCCGCGCGGACCATGCCGAGATGCACGTACGGCTTGCCGCTGTGGGTGACCATCGGGCGCACGCCGCCCCAGACGCTTTCGGGAAGCCCGAGACCGGCCAGGGCAGCCCGGATGGCCTCGGCAGCGTCCGTGGCCTGCTTGCGGCCATCCCGATACGTCTCCATGTCCATCGTCATCAGTGCCCGCCCCCGGCATGGTCGCGGACGCCCGTGGCATGCCTGGCGGCCTGGGCGATGTCACCGCGATTCCTGCATGCGTTGAGCTTGCGCCACTCCGACTGACAGGTCGCGCAGCCAGCGATGGGCGAGCAATCAAGCAACCACGCGTTGAAACCCACAGGCAGATCGATGGGCGGTTCCTGTGTGGACTTGTGCCTGGTGGATGGCATGGACGCTCCCCGAGTCTTCGTGACACCGGTTACGACGGTAGGGAGCTGTGAGCTGGCCGGTCCACGAAGTTGCACGCGGTTGCACGCAAGCCGTGGCGACCTTGACGCCCATGTCACTCCACCGTGAAGCTCACCCTGCAACCGGCTCGACGTAGGGAGAGGCAATGCAGCTACGGTTCGTCGGCAAAGATCCGGAGTCCGGGGATCACGGCTGCCCGGCCGTGGGGGTGGACGAGATGACGCACGATCTCGTCATCCAGGGCATCAGGGCCGACGCCGATACGGTCGCCCGGACCGTCCAGGACAGCCCGCTCCCCGACCAAGAGGGAGTGATCCGGCTACCGCAGCGCATGGTCCCGCTGCTGAGGGAGGCACTTGATGGCGCAAAGCCTTAACAGCTTTGCCGACCTGATCCGGTCCGTGGAGCACTCGGCCGTCCACCTTGAGATGAGGGACGTGTACGCGATCCCCAACGAGGACAAGGGATTCTCCGCCTGGCAGCGCGGTCACCGGCTCGACCCCGACAACCGAAAGTCGTGGTGGCGACCCTGGCTCGACCTTGTCCAGGAGGTCACTGCCAAGGGCGTCGTCATGCGCCGGGCACGGATCGCCTCCGAGCCGGTGAGCGAGTACATCCGCTACGAGCACTCCTTCACGTTCACCAACGTCGCGGCGGGCGAGGAGGTCCGTTGGCTTCCGAGGCGGCAGGCTTCGGACCTCGCACTTCCGGGGAACGACTTCTGGCTCTTCGACGACCGCATTGTCCAGTTCAACGTGTTTGACGGTGAGGGGCGCTGGGTCCACACCGATCAGACCGATCAGCCGGCGGTTGCCCGGTTGTGCTCCACCGCGTTCAGCGCCGTCTGGGAGCGGGCCATCCCGCACGAGAAGTACGTCATCTGAGAAGCCCGGTACGCCAGTTCATGTCCACATCCCCGCTGTCCACCGCTCAGGCTGCCCGTGCGGCCATCGCCGCCCGTCTGGACGAGATCAGGAAGGACGCGGGGCTCACCGGGCATGAGCTGGCGCAGCAGTGCGGCTGGCACAAGTCGAAGGCGTCCCGCATCGCAAGGGCCAAGACCGCCCCGTCCGACGAGGACATACGGGCATGGTGCCGGGTCTGTGGCGCCGAGGAGCAGACGGCCGACCTGATCGCCGCCTCCCGCACCGCCGAGTCCATGTACGTCCAGTGGCGGCAGATCCACCGCGACGGCATGCGGCGCGTCCATGAGAAGACCGTCCCGCTGTACGAGCGCACGGTCCATTTCCGCGTCTATGCCTCGAACGTGGTCCCCGGCATGCTCCAGACCGCCGAGTACGCGACAGGACTCCTGCGGTCCATCACGGACTTCCAGGGCACACCCGACGACGTGGCCGACGCCGTCCAGGCGCGCCTGAACCGCTCCCGCGTCGTCCAGGAGGGCAACCACCGGTTCGCCCTGCTGCTCGAAGAGACGGTGCTGTACTACCGGGTCTGCGACGACGCAGCGATGGCCGGGCAGCTGCGGTACCTCCTGGAGGTCATGTCCCGGCCCAACGTGTCCCTCGGGATCATCCCCTTCACGGCCCGTCGCACCGTGTGGCCGCTGGAAGCCTTCTACGCCTTCGACGACGTCCAGGTGGCGGTCGAGACGCTGACGGCCGAAGTCAACATCACGGCCCCTGGCGAGATCCGCACGTATCTGAAGGCGCTCGGAGAGCTGTCCCGGATCGCCGTGTACGGCCGCGAGGCAAGAGAGCGCATCACAAAAGCCATCGGCTCCCTGCGCTGACCTGCCAAACTCTCTCCCATGGATGCAGGGTGGGCCGCAGTGTTGGCCCCCGACACGTGATGGCGTTCGATGCCGTGGACGACCGGATCCAGCACGTCTGGTCCGTGCTCGACCCCGACAAGCTTCGTTCCTGGTCAGCGAGATGACGTAGTCGTCCTGACCCGCAGGTAGTAGAAGCGGGTCGTCTGGGTCGGGTTCTGGTTGTCATCGCTGGCCAGGAGGACCTTCAGGGTGTTCTTCGTGCGGCCCGTGATCGTCATGGCCTCGATGTTGTCGAGGAGCGGGTTCGGCTGGGGTTGCTTGGCCGTTGCGCCGAGGGAGGGGCAGGTCACGAGGTCGGTGAGGAGGGTTTTCTTGATCAGGTGGGCCTCAGGATGGCCCGTCAGGGTCTCGATGCCGCTCGTGTCCGTCGCCCCGCGGGAGTCGGCCAGGTAGAGGCGGACCGTGTTGCCCACGCCGGAGGTGAAGCCGCGTTCCAGGACCAGGAGGCGGCCGTCGGGGGTCGCCTGGACCTCGGGGACGCCCAGGCCGGGGTCCGTGCGGTAGGCGTACTGGGCGCCGAGGGCGAAGTGGCCGTGGGGCGTCCTGCGCCAGGTCTGGAAGCGGACGATCGTCGAGTCGTCGCCGGAGAGGGCGTACTCCATGGAGGCCAGCAGGGTGCGGCCGCCGGGGAGCAGGGTCAGGCCCTCGAAGGTGCCGTTGGGCCGGGCGCGGCCCGCGGGGCTCACGCGCAGGGCGTCCGGGACCGGGAGGCGGTCGAGGAGCCTGCCGGTGCGGGAGTAGCGGCGTACGGAGGGTTCCGTCTCGGAGGTGATCAGGCGCGTGCCGTCGCGGTCGACTACCAGGCCCTCGGAGTCGAGCGCGCTGCCGTTCTCGTCGGTGAGCGGCACCACGGACCGGGGCTTCAGCGTCCTCGCGTCCAGGCGGAAGAGCGACGAGCGGTCGGAGAGGGCGGCCAGTGAGCCGTCCCGGTCCACGGCCAGCGCGGAGAAGTTGCCGACGTAGGTGTTCTCGTACGTCGTCTTGTCCAGCGCGTCGGAGAAGCCGTCGATGGAGACGGCCGGCGAGCAGGCGTGCCGGGTGTGCGCCTGTGCGGGGCCGACGGCGGTCAGGCACGTGGCCGCCGCCAGGCCCGCGGTGAGGAGGGCGAAGTGGGTTCTCAGTGGCATGGGCGTCACCGTAGGGCGGGCCGGTGACGTCGGGTAGGCCGCACGGTGAAGGGTCGGCTTGCGACCAGGTGTCCGCGGACGGACGGTCAGCTCGCGGCCAGGTCCTTGTGGATGACCTTGGCTACGGCCTGGATGGTCGCGATGCCGTAGTTCATGGTGCTGTTGCCGTGGGTGAGCACGGTGATCATGTAGTCGTGGCCGCCGCCCTTGAACGCGCCGACGCTGTGCACCCGCCAGCCGTTCGTGGAGCGTTGCAGCCAGCCGTTCTTCACCGCCACGGTGACGCCCGAGGGCACTCCGTACGGCGTGCCCCAGCGCTGGGACGAGACGACCTGGCCCATCAGCTTGAGGATGTAGGCACGGGAGTTGTCGCTCAGGACCGCGTTCTTGGCGGTCAGGAGCTTCAGCAGCTTCTGCTCGTCGGTGACGGTGATCTGCGTCAGGCCCCAGTAGCCGTTCGCGCCGGGCTTGGTCTGGGTCATGCCGGCGGCGGTGAGGAAGCCCCTGATCTTCGTCATGCCGAGCTGCTTCCACAGGGTGGAGGTCGCGGCGTTGTCCGACTTGGTGATCATGGCCTTGGCGAGGGTGTTCTCGCGGTCGGTGAGGTACCGGTTGGTCTTCTTCGCGTCCCACAGCAGCGTGGCGAGGACGGTGACCTTGACGACACTGGCCGAGTCGTAGGCGGTGCCCGCGCGCAGGGTGCAGGTCGTGTTGGTGCTGCGGTCGTAGAGGCCGACGGCGACGGTGCCCTTGCGGGTGGCGAGCGCGGCGGTGATGTCCTGCTTCAGCTTGGCGGCGAGACCGGCCTTGGCGGACGTACAGGTCACGGCCGCAGTGGCAGCGGCTGCGGGCGTGGCGGCGGCGACGAGCGGCACGAGCACGCCCGTACCCACGGCCGCCGCCAGCACTCTCGCGCGGCGGGGTATCCCAGAAGTCATGCACCCCATGACTCATCAGGTCGGGGTAAAGGTTGTGCGACTTGGCGAAGGTTTGTGCGAGTCGTTACCGGGCGCTGTGTGGTTTCACAGGAAAGCACCAGCTTCGGCACAGCGGCCACAAACCAGGGCTGTCCACGATGCTGAGGTGACATCTGCCACCGAATCCCAGCTCCGCACCGCCGCGCCGCCCTCACCCCCGCCTGGGGAAAGGGCAGCCCCGCGCTGGTCGCTCCCCATGCTGCTCGCGATCCTCGCCCTGGCGGCGGTGCTCTACTCCTGGAACCTCTCCGGCTCCAGCCTGAACAGCTTCTACAGCGCCGCCGTGCTGAGCGGCACGCAGAGCTGGAAGGCCTGGTTCTTCGGCTCGTTGGACGCCGGGAACTTCCTCACCGTCGACGGGCAGCGGCTTCGGCGGGCCCGGGGGCGGGGGCGGGGGTGGTGGCGGCCGGGGCTTCCCGGGCGGCGGCTTCCCGGGTGGCGAGGCGCCCCCCCGGTGGGCAGAACAGGGAGAGTGGGCAGGCCCCCGGCGGGACCAGTGGCTCCGGGGCCAGTGCTCGGCCCGGCGGCCTGGGCGGAGGTGCCGACAGTGAGCTCGTCTCGTACCTGAAGAAGCACCAGGACGGCACCAAGTGGCTTTTGGCCGTGTCCAGTTCGCAGAGTGCCGCCCAGTTCATCGTGAGCAGCGGGGAGCCCGTCATCTCCATGTGGGGCTGGTCCGGCAGCGACAAGGCGATGACGCTCGCCAAGCTCAAGGAACTGGTGAAGAAGGGTGAACTGCACTACGTCCAGCTCGGCGGAGGCATGGGCGGCGGACCCGGTGGTGACTCCTCCCTCAGCTCCGAAGTCACCGCGTGGGTGCAGAAGCACGGCACGGCCGTGAAGTCGACGCTCTACCTCTGATCTTGCGCAGTGCGCCGCCCTTCAGGGCGGTGGTGAAGCGCATCTCAAGACTGCTCTGACCTCAGCCGTGGGTACGGGTCCGCACTGTTGACCTCAGCTCACGGGGCGCTGCTGCCGCTCGATGTACTGCTGCACGACGGTGAGCGGCGCCCCTGCGCATGAGCCTGCGAAGTAGGAGCCGGACCAGAAATGCCCGCCCCACAGGTACCGGCGGACGTGCGTGTCGTACTCCTTGCGCAGTAGCCGGGCGGAGACGCCCTTGAGGCTGTTGACCAGCTTGGAGAGCTGGACCTTCGGGGGGTAGTGCACCAGCAGGTGCACGTGATCGTGCTCGCCGTTGAACTGCTTCAGCTCGGCCTCGAAGTCCTCGCACACCTCCCGCATGATCTCCTCGCACCGGGCCAGCATGGCGTCGGTGAAGACTCCGCGCCGGTATTTCGTGACGAAAACCAAATGGGCATGCAGGTTATGGACGACGTGACGGCCGGTGCGCACATCGGGATTCGGGTTCCATCGCGGTGACATAGACCAACCGTAGTATGGTGGTCGTCGTGAGTGAAAACCCCTTGGTGAAGCGGCAGTTCGGGCATCGAGCCCGGCTTGCGCTGTCGCCTGCCGAGGTGTCGAACACCGATGCTCAGGCGCACGCGGCCCGTACGATGTGGAATCTGCTGCACGCCTGGTGGCAGATGATGCCGAAGGACAAGCGCACGCTTGCGAACGCCGATGCCGCGATCCGGCAGGCCCGCAAGGACCTTGATTTCCTTGCCGTGTTGCCCGCGCAGGCCGCGCAAGCGGTGCTGAGGACATACTTCCAGGCGTGGCGCAACTGCTGGGACGGCCGCGCCGACGCGCCGAACTTCAAGGGCCGCTTCCGGTCCGTCATGTCGGTGGACGTCCCGCAGGGACGCGACCTGAACATCAAGCGTGTGCACCGGCGCTGGGGCATGGTCAACCTGCCCAGGATCGGCCGGGTCCGGTTCCGCTGGACCAAGAACCTCCCCGTCGGCAAACACTCCCCTACCGACAACCGGATCACCGGCGCCCGGCTGGTGAAGGACGCACTCGGCTGGCACATCGCCTTCCGCGTGACGACCCTCGAAACCGCCCCGGGGCCCCACCAGGGACCGGAGGTCGGCATCGACGCCGGTGTCAGCCTGCCGCTCGCCCTGTCCAACGGCGACCACCAGGACCACGGACGGCCGCCCCGTCTCCCGGACGGCACCGCCGACCGGGACAAGTGGCTCACCCCGAAGGAGAAAGCCAAGCTGCTGCGCCTGGAACGCGAAGCAGCGCACCGCAAACGCCTCCGCAAACGCGGCGAGAAGACCTCCCGCCGCTTGCAGCACACCTACGACCAGATCAAGCAGCTCCGAGCAAAAGCCACGCGACGAGCCCTTGACTGGCAGCATCAGACCACCACCTACCTCGCCCGCACCTACGGCGTCGTGGTGGTCGAAGCACTCACCATCACGAACATGGTCAAGTCCGCTCGGGGCACCGTCGAAGAGCCGGGCAAGAACGTCAAAGCCAAGGCCGGTCTCAACCGCTCCATCAGCCAGGAGGCATGGGGCCGCACGACCGCGATGTTGACGTACAAGCTTGCCCAGCGCGGCGGCACCCTGGTCAAGGTCCCGGCTCCCGGAACCTCCCAGCGCTGCTCAGCCTGCGGCCTCACCACACCGGGCAGCCGGGAAGACCAGGCCACGTTCGTATGCAAGAACCCGCACTGCGGATGGTCGGGCAACGCCGACTTCAACGCAGCCCGGAACATCTTGCACCTGTACCGGATCGGCCTCGTGGCGATCCCGGCTGCCGGAAGGTGCAGTCGTCAGGCGCGCAAACGCGTCAAGCCCGCCACCGCAAGGTAGGCAGGAATCTCCCGGCTTCAGCCGGGAGAGCACTTCAACGTCTCGACCCGTCCGACGTCAGCTGATCCCCGTCCCACCGGCGAACGGCCCTCTGACACCACGGTCAGGGGGCCGTTCCACTGACCCCTGCCGAAACTCTTGACGCCGCCTTTCCCACCGGGATACTTGCGGTCGACAGCGCGTCAACTGCCGCTTCAGTGACGAGGGTTCGCCGTATCCGATCTGATTCGACAGTGGGTCCGTATGTCCGAGATCCCGAACGTTGTACGAAGTTTCGCAAGCTTTGTCACGGCCACCCCCCACAGGAGGATCCGCAATGAGCCCACGCAAGGCACTCATAGCTGCCCTGACGGCCGCACTACTGGCCGGCCCAGGCGTCGCCCAGGCCGCCACCCCCCACACCGCACCCACCCCGGCCCGCGAACGCGCCGCCGCGGCCACCATCACCTGGTCGCTCGTGCGGGCGAGCAACCCCACCGAGGACCAGCGCACCGCCTACGACGCCATCACCCGGGCCATGAACGCGGCGGTGGCCCGCTACAACAACCTCAGTGACCTGGGCAAGACCATCACCGTCCGCTACGAGCCGGGCGTCCCCACCGCCGACGGCAACATCAACGGGACCATCCGCTTCGGCAGCAACCGCAGCTACATGACCGAGCGGACGGCCCTGCACGAGATCGCCCACACCATCGGCGTGGGCACCAGCTCCGGCTGGTCCCGCCTAGGCGGCAGCGGCACCTGGACCGGCGGACAGGCGACCGCGCTGGTCAAGCAGTACGACGGATCCGGGGCGAAGATCTCCACCGGCGGCGGCCACTTCTGGCCCTACGGCCTGAACTTCGAGAACGAGATGTCGAACACGGCGGCCGACCGCCACGTCCACCTCGTCGCCGCGATGGTCCGCGACGGCCTCTAGGCAGTGTTCGAGCCGTCCTCGAGAAGTAACTGGCGTGTGGGGTGGGCCGGCCGGAAAGTCGCGGGCGGCCCACCGCATCGTGTCTGTTGAGGCGGGCGCCGGGTACACGGTTCATTCACGTGCGTGGGGCCGAGGGAGAGGAGGTCGGGACAGTGGCGGTGAAGGCGATGGGATGGGCGCACTCGTTCCCCATGTCCGAGGGAGTACGCGCCGGGCGGGAGTGGACACGCAGGCGTCTCGAATCCCTGCCCTGGACCGCTGCGGAGCCGGACACGGTGGACGCCATCGTGCTGGCCGTGTCCGAGCTGATCACCAATGCGCACATCCACGCGCACAGCGACGCGCACCTGGTCCTCACATGGGACGGCGACTGCCTTCATGTGAGCGTCCACGACGAGGACCCGACGCTGCCGCGCCAGCGCGAACCAGAGCCGGGGGATGTCTCCGGCCGCGGAGTGGCGATCGTGCAGAAGCTCGCCGATGAGTGGGGGATGCGGTGCCAGCGGAACGGCAAGACGGTGACGGCATGCTTCCGCCCCGCCGATACCGATACCGGCAACGACCGGCATGACGGCAGCAGTAACTGAGTTCTGCTCACCGGTGCGCCGTGCGGGTCCTGACGGTCGGGGTCACTGCCGTGGTGACGGTGACCCTGTGGGCGTAGGCCGTGACCGTGGCGCGGCGTTCATGACCATGCTCCCCGCTCGGCCCGCGTCGTCGGTCAGAAGGGCATGCGGCCGCGGGAGCGGCGACCTGCCGAACCGCTGCGGCTCACCGCGCGCGAACTGCTGTGGAAGGGCTTGCTGAAGAGCCGGCCCAAAATGCCGGGCGCTTTGCCACCGGCCCGGGCCCCGGCACCGAGCGTACGTTGCGCGCCGCGTTCGGGGTGGCGGGAGAGACGGGGGACGAGGAAGGCCAGGACGGCCAGGACCACACACCCGACGATGACGGCGGCGACTACCATGATCAGCTCCCCTTCGCTGGTGAACGGGTACACGGGTGCCCCGCTCTGTCCCGCCCATGTGAGGAGCGAAGAATCGGCCTGATCGGACCGGCCGCCACTCAGTCCAGGTGCGTCGGCGCGAACATCCGCAGCACGGCCGGGAGCAGGACCACCGAGGGCCCCGGCGACGCGAGTTGCTTCGCGAGGTCCTGCTCCAGGTTCTCCGGGGTCGTACGGACCCCGGGCACGCCGAAGGACTCCGCCAGGGCCACGTAGTCCGGCCGGGTCAGTTCCGTCGCGGTCGCCTCGCCGAACGCGTCGGTCATGTACTCGCGCAGGATGCCGTAGCCGCCGTCGTCGACGATCAGCCAGGTGACGTTCAGGCCGTACTGGCGGGCCGTCGCCAGCTCGGCGATCGAGTACAGGGCGCCACCGTCGCCGGAGACGGCGAGGACCGGCCGGGTCGGGTCGGCCACCGCCGCGCCGAGTGCCGCCGGGAAGGCGTAGCCGAGGCCGCCCGCGCCCTGAGCGGAGTGCATGTGGTTGGGGCCCTTGGCGTCGAAGGCCGACCAGGCCCAGTACGCGAGGATCGTCATGTCCCAGAAGGACGGGGAGTCGGCGGGGAGCGCCTTCCGTACCGACGCCAGCACCTCCTGTTCCAGGGTGAGTTCCTGGGCGGCGATGCGGTCGGCGACCTTCGCGAGCAGCGCGCGGACGCGATCCGGCGCCGTCGGGTCCTGCCGCTCGGAGACCGTCTCCAGCAGCGCCTGCAACGCGAGGCGGGCGTCCGCGTGGATGCCCAGGGCCGGGTGGTTGGACTCCAGTTTGCCGAGGTCGGCCTCGATCTGGACGACCCGGCCGCGCGGCTTGAACGTGTGGTAGTTAGAGGAGAGTTCGCCGAGTCCCGAGCCGACGACGAGGAGTACGTCCGCGTCCTGCAGGAAGTCCGTCGTGTGGCGGTCCTCGATCCAGGACTGGAGCGACAGCGGATGCGTCCAGGGGAACGCGCCCTTGCCGCCCGGCGTCGTGACGACCGGTGCCTGAAGCGTCTCGGCCAGCTGACGCAGCTTCTTCGACGCGTCCGCCCGGACCACTCCGCCGCCGGCGATGATCGCCGGACGGGCCGCTTTCGACAGCAGGTCGGCGGCCACGGCGGTCAGTTCGGGGCGCGGCGGCAGCTCCTCGGGGAAGGCGTCGCCGCCGGTCACCACCGGGATCGCCGTCCGCGCGAGCAGCACGTCCTGCGGGATCTCCACCCACACCGGCCCGTGCGGGGCGCTCAGCGCCGACTTCCAGGCCGCCTCGATGGCGGACGGTATCTGCGACTGGGTGCGCACGGTGTGGACCGACTTCACCACGCCCCGGAACGAGGCCGCCTGGTCGGGCAGTTCGTGCAGATAGCCGTGGCGGCCGCCGCCGAGCCCCGCCGTCGGGACCTGGCTGCTGATCGCCAGGACGGGGGCGCTGGCCGCGGCCGCCTCCTGGAGCGCCGCCAGCGAGGTCAGTGCTCCCGGCCCCGTCGACAGCAGCAGGGGCGCCGCCTCACCCGTGATCCGGCCGTAGGCGTCCGCCGCGAACCCGGCGTTGTTCTCCACCCGCAGGCCGACGTACCTGAGGTCGGAGCGGCGCAGTGCGTCGAACATGCCGAGCGCGTGCTGGCCGGGCAGTCCGAACACGGTCGTCGCGCCCAGCCCGGCCAGCGTCTCCACGACCAGGTCTCCGCCGGTGCGGCCGGGGGGAGGATTCAGGGCGGCCTCCGTCTGGGCGGGCGTCGGGCGGAGCACCAGGTCGTGGTCGTGGGTCACTTCGCTTCCGAGTCCTTCCGGGCCGCGGCGATCTGGCGCGACATGATCGTGGTCAGTTCGTACGCCGTGTGGGACGCGGCCACCGACGTGATCTCCGCGTGATCGTACGCGGGGGCCACCTCGACGACGTCCGCGGAGACCAGGTTGCAGGACGTCAGCCCGCGCAGGATCTCCAGCAGCTCGCGCGAGGTCATGCCGCCGGCCTCGGGCGTGCCCGTGCCGGGGGCGTGGGCCGGATCCAGGCAGTCGATGTCGATGGAGATGTACAGCGGCCGGTCGCCGATGCGCTGGCGCAGCTGGTCGGCGACCTCGTCGGCGCCGCGCCGGTAGACGTCGGCCGAGGTGACGATGCCGAAGCCCATCTTCTCGTCGTCGGTCAGGTCCTGCTTGCCGTAGAGCGGGCCGCGGGTGCCGACGTGGGACAGGGCGGAGGTGTCGAGGATGCCCTCCTCGACCGCGCGGCGGAACGGGGTGCCGTGCGTGTACTCGGCGCCGAAGTACGTGTCCCAGGTGTCGAGGTGGGCGTCGAAGTGCAGCAGGGCCACCGGGCCGTGCTTCTTCGCCACCGACCGCAGCAGCGGCAGCGCGATGGTGTGGTCGCCGCCGAGGGTCATCAGGCGGGCGCCCGAGCCGAGCAGGTCGTCCGCGGCGGCCTCGACGGTCTCGACGGCCTCGTTGATGTTGAACGGGTTCACGGCGATGTCGCCACCGTCCGCGACCTGGGCGAGGGCGAACGGGGAGGCGTCCTGTGCCGGGTTGTAGGGCCGCAGCAGCCGGGACGCCTCACGGATCGCGTTGCCGCCGAAGCGGGCGCCCGGCCGGTACGAGACACCCGAGTCGAACGGCACGCCCACCACGGCGACGTCGGCCCGTCCGCCGACCTCGTCGAGCCGGGGCAGCCGGGCGAAGGTCGCGGGACCGGCGTACCGCGGGACGCGGGAGGAGTCGACGGGCCCGCGGGGAGTCTCGTTGCTGCTCATGGAGGAATGCCTTCTTTCCTACGCTTCATCGCGTATGTACTGCTTGTCGTACGACTTTACCGGGGAGCCGGGGCCGGCTCGGATATGGGTTCGGATGCCTGCCCGGCGACGCGTTCGCGCCAGGCGGCGAGGACGGCCATGCCGGTCGGCCTCGCCATCAAGGAGGCGGCGCCGTAGCCCCCGAGCGACGACATTCGGTCCCAGCGCATCCGCCTGAATCTGGGGCGACCAGTCCAGTCGACACTAGGCACCTGCCAACGACTGCGACATGTACATTTCGTACACCGCAGCGCGAAAGTATGGAGGAAACGTCCATCACACCGGGCACCGACGTTCCGGATTTGGGCATCCACCTGGCTTTGAGGACCGGGGCTAATGCGTGATCGTCTGCTGCAGCGGCGTCACGGGCCTGTTCGTGAAGATCGTCAGGTAGCCTCAGGTTTACATGCGGCCCGCGCCCTGGCCCGCGCCACCCGCGCCCCGCTGCTCCGGCACGGCCCGCGCCCCGCCTTCGCCGACCTGGTCCCGCCCGGTGAGGCGGCGGCCCACGCCCGCACCCTGCTCGCGCCCGTCACGGCTCACCCCGCGCTTTCCGAGACCCTGCGCACCTGGCTGTCCCCGCACGGCAGTTGGGACCGCACGGCCGTCGCCCTGTCCGTGCACCGCAACACCGTGCGGCAGCGCATCGCCCGGTGCGCGGCCCTGCTGGAGACCGACCTCGACGACCCGGACGTACGCATGGAACTCTGGTTCGCGCTGCGGCACATCTGAGTAGCTGACCAGGGTCGCGCTGAGTACGTGACGCACATCCCAGCGTGCGATACGCCAGGACCGCCCACAGTCGGCTGCCTCACAATGGGAGCCATGCCGATACCCGGGACACCCAGCCGCGCCGAACTCGTCGACCACCTCGTCAGGACGCGCATCGCGGGCGACGTCGCCACCCCCCGCGAGAACAACCTCTCCCACTACCGCCAGCTGGCGAACGGCAACCGCCACTACTGGCTCGGCCTGGAACTCGGCGACCGCTGGAGCGACGAGCAGGACGTCCTCGCGGTGATGGCGGAACGGGTCGGAGTGAACGACGACCCCGAGCACCGGTACGGCCAGGACACCATCGATCCCGAGCTGACCATCGCGGCCCTGGACCGGCTCGCCGGCCGGCTGCGCAAGGCGGCGGACGGGCAGCAGCGGGTCCTGTTCGCCACCGGCCACCCCGGCGGCCTGCTCGACGTGCACCGCGCGACCGCGTCCGCCCTGCGCGCGGCCGGCTGCGAGATCGTCGTCATCCCGGACGGGCTGACGACGGAGGAGGGTTACGTCATGCAGTTCGCGGACGTGGCGGTCCTGGAGCACGGCGCCACCCTGTGGCACACCCACTCGGGCGAGCCGATGAAGGCCATCCTGACCGCCCTGGAGCGCGAGGGCCGCCCGCTGCCCGACCTGGTCGTCGCCGACCACGGCTGGGCGGGCTACGCGGGACAGCACGGCGTGGACTCCGTCGGCTACGCCGACTCCAACGACCCGGCCCTCTTCCTCGCCGAGGCCGAGGGCACCGTGCAGGTGACGGTGCCCCTCGACGACCACGTGGTCAGCCCCCGCCACTACGACCCGATGACGGCGTACCTCCTGGCGGAGGCCGGCCTCAGCCAGTGAGCTCGTCGCGCGGGACGCGGACCACGCCCTCCTGGATCACCGTGATGGCCAGCCGCCCGTCCTGTGTGTATATCCGGGCCTGCCCCAGTCCCCGGCCGCCGTACGCGGACGGGGACTCCTGGTCGTAGAGCAGCCACTCGTCGGCGCGGAACGGCCGGTGGAACCACATCGCGTGGTCCAGGGAGGCCCCGACGACGTCCCCGACGGCCCAGCCGCCCCGCCCGTGCGCGAGCAGCACGGAGTCGAGGAGCGTCATGTCGGAGACGTAGGTGGCGAGGACGACGTGCAGCAGGGGATCGTCGGCCAGCTTGCCGTTGGTCCGGAACCACACCTGCGAGTGCGGCTCGCGCGGCTCGCCGAACTTCCCGTACGGCGGCTCGTCGACGTAGCGCAGATCGACGGCGGCCCGGGCCTCGAGGAACTTCTCCACGACCGCCGGGTCGAGATGGCCGTATCCGCGCAGCCGCTCCTCACCGGTGGGCAGCGTGGCGGGATCGGGCGCGTCCGGCATGCGCTCCTGATGGTCCAGCCCGTCCTCGTAGACCTGGAAGGACGCCGAGAGGTGGAAGATCGGCTTGCCGTGCTGGACGGCGACCACCCGGCGGGTGGTGAAGGAACGGCCGTCGCGGATCCGGTCCACGGTGTAGACGATGGGCGCGCCGGGATCGCCGGGGCGCAGGAAGTACGCGTGCAGCGAGTGCGCGGGCCGGTCCTCGGGGACCGTGCGCCCGGCGGCGACGAGCGCCTGGGCCGCGACCTGCCCGCCGAAGACGCGCGGGACGACGGCGGACCGGGACCGGCCGCGGAAGATGTCCTCCTCGATCTGCTCCAGGTCGAGCAGATCGAGGAGGTCCTGTAGTGCCTGACTCATGCGACTTTTGTACCGGCCACTGATTGCGGTCGGCTTACAGGCCCATGTCCTTCGCGATGATCGACTTCATGATCTCGCTGGTGCCGCCGTAGATGCGGTTGACGCGGTTGTCCGCGTACAGGCGGGCGATCGGGTACTCGTTCATGTAGCCGTAGCCGCCGTGCAGCTGGAGGCAGCGGTCGATGACGCGGTGGGCGACCTCGGTGCAGAACAGCTTCGCGGAGGCGGCCTCGGCGGGGGTGAGCTCACCGGCGTCCAGGGCCTCGGTCGCGCGGTCGGCGACGGCCTCGGCGGCGTCCACCTCGGCCTGGCAGGCGGCCAGCTCGAACTTGGTGTTCTGGAAGTGGGCGACCGGCTTGCCGAAGACCGTGCGCTCCTGCACGTACTGCTTGGCGAACCGGACGGCGGCCTTGGCCTGGGCGTAGGCGCCGAAGGCGATGCCCCAGCGCTCGGAGGCCAGGTTGTGGCCGAGGTAGTAGAAGCCCTTGTTCTCCTCGCCGAGGAGGTCCTCGACGGGCACCTTGACGTCGACGAACGCCAGCTCGGCGGTGTCGGAGGTCTTCAGGCCGAGCTTGTCGAGCTTGCGGCCGACCGAGTAGCCCTCGGACTTGGTGTCCACGGCGAACAGGGAGATGCCGTGGCGGCGGTCCTCGGCGGTCGGGGCGGCGGTCCGGGCGCAGACGATCACGCGGTCGGCGTGCACACCGCCGGTGATGAAGGTCTTGGCGCCGTTGAGGACGTAGTGGGTGCCGTCCTCACTCAGCTTGGCGGTGGACTTCATGCCCGCGAGGTCGGAACCGGTGCCCGGCTCCGTCATCGCGATGGCCCACATCTCCTCGCCGGTGACGAACTTCGGCAGGTAGCGCTTCTTCTGCTCGTCGGTGGCGAGCATCTTGATGTAGGGCAGGGCGAGCAGCACGTGCACGCCGGAGCCGCCGAACTGGACGCCCGCGCGAGCGGTCTCCTCGTAGAGCACGGCCTCGAACTTGTGGCTCTCCAGGCCGGCGCCGCCGAACTCCTCCGGGACGTTGATCCCGAAGATGCCCAGCTCACCGAGCTTGTAGTAGAAGTCGCGGGGCGCCTGGCCCGCCGCGAACCACTCGTCGTACACCGGTACGACCTCGGCCTCGATGAAGGCGCGCAGGGTCTCCCGGAACGCCTCGTGATCCTCGTTGAACACCGTACGGCGCACGCCGCCACCTCCAGGGACCTCAGCTGTCTAAGCGCTTGCTCATGCCAAGATACCGGCGAGTATCAATCACCGTCCAGGGTGGGGCCGGGGTAACGCTCGTCACGCCGCGGGATGAAAACGGCCTCCCACGGCGTTGGTGCCTTCCGGCAGACCAGGACGATCGGAGGGCACCCGCGTGACACCGCAACGGGGATGGGCGCGACGACTGTGGGCCTATGCGTGGCGCCACCCGAAGGACGTCGTACTCGCCCTCGGCTCCTCGCTGGGCGGCATGGCGGTCATGGCCCTCGTCCCGCTGATCACCAAGGTGATCATCGACGACGTCATCAGCGACCACACCCGCTCGATGACCACCTGGGCCGGCCTCCTCATCGCCGCCGCACTGGTCGTCTACGTCCTCACCTACATCCGCCGCTACTACGGCGGCCGCCTCGCCCTCGACGTCCAGCACGACCTGCGGACGGAGATGTACGGGACGATCACCCGGCTCGACGGCCGCCGCCAGGACGAGCTGTCCACCGGCCAGGTCGTCGGCCGGGCCACCAGCGACCTCCAGCTGATCCAGGGCCTGCTGTTCATGCTCCCGATGACCATCGGGAACTTCCTGCTGTTCCTGATCTCCCTGGTGATCATGGCGTGGCTGTCCCTGCCGCTCACCCTCGTCGCCCTGGCCGTCGCCCCCGCCCTGTGGTGGATCGCCAAGCGCAGCCGCACCCGGCTGCACCCCTCCACCTGGTACGCCCAGGCCCAGGCCGCCGCCGTCGCCGGCGTGGTCGACGGTGCCGTCAGCGGAGTCCGCGTGGTGAAGGGCTTCGGGCAGGAGGACCAGGAGACCGGGAAGCTCAGGGACGTCAGCCGCAGGCTCTTCGCCGGGCGGCTGCGCACCATCCGCCTGAACTCCGTCTACACACCGGCCCTCCAGGCCGTCCCCGCCCTCGGCCAGGTCGCGATGCTGGCGCTCGGCGGCTGGCTCGCGGTGGGCGGGCACATCACGCTCGGGACGTTCGTCGCCTTCTCGACCTACCTCGCCCAGCTCGTCGGCCCGGTCCGCATGCTCGCCATGGTGCTCACCGTCGGCCAGCAGGCCCGCGCGGGCACCGAGCGCGTCCTGGAGCTGATCGACACCGAGCCGTCCCTCGAGGACGGCCGCAAGGAACTGCCCGCCGACGCCCCCGCGACCGTCGAGTTCGACGACGTCTCCTTCGGCTACGACGCCGACCGCCCGGTCCTCGACGGGCTCTCCTTCGAGATCCGGCCCGGCGAGACCCTCGCCGTCGTCGGCTCCTCCGGCTCCGGCAAGTCCACGGTCTCCCTGCTGCTGCCGCGCTTCTACGACGTCACTCGCGGTGCCGTCCTCGTCGGCGGCCACGACGTGCGCGAACTGACCCTTCAGTCGCTGCGGGCCGCGATCGGGCTGGTCCCGGAGGACTCCTTCCTCTTCTCCGACACGGTCCGGGGCAACATCGCCTACGGCCGCCCGGACGCCACCCAGGAGGAGATCGAGCAGGCCGCCCGCGCCGCCCAGGCCGACCGGTTCATCGCCGAACTGCCCGACGGCTACGACACCACCGTCGGCGAGCACGGCCTCACCCTCTCCGGCGGCCAGCGCCAGCGCGTCGCCCTCGCCCGCGCCATCCTCAGCGACCCGCGCCTGCTGGTCCTGGACGACGCCACCTCCGCCGTGGACGCCCGCGTCGAGCACGAGATCCACGAGGCCCTGAAGGAGGTCATGCGGGGCCGCACCGCCCGCCCGTCGCCCGACCACCACCCCTCAACGAGCGCTGACGCGCGCACCACCCTATTGATCGCCCACCGCCGCTCCACCCTGAACCTCGCCGACCGCATCGCCGTCCTGGACGGCGGCCGCCTCGCCGACATCGGCACCCACGACGAGCTCCAGCGGCGCTCCGCCCTCTACCGGCGCCTGCTCACCGACCCCGACGAGCTCGGCGCGGTCTCCCCGGGCCACACCCAGCCGGCCTGCCCCCAGGAGGACACCTCCGTCCGGGACGAGCTGGACGCCGAGTTCGACGCCGAGCGCGGGGTGACCCCACGGCTGTGGAGCGGCGACCGCGAGCGCAAGGACCTCGCCCTCGCCGAGAGCCCCGCCACCCCCGAGCTCCTCGCCCAGGTGGAGGCGCTGCCCCCGGCCACCGACGCCCCCGACGTCGACGAGAAGCAGGCCGTCCAGCCGGAGGAGTCCTACGGCCTGCGCCGGCTGCTGCGCGGCTTCGGGCTGCCGCTGCTGGTCAGCCTCGGTCTGGTCGCCGTCGACGCGGGCATGGGTCTGCTGCTGCCGATCATGATCCGGCACGGCATCGACTCGGGCGTCACCCAGGTCGCGATCGGCGCCGTGTGGGCGGCGTCGCTGCTCGCGCTGCTGACGGTGGCCGTGCAGTGGGCGGCCCAGGTCGGCGAGATCCGGATGACGGGACGTACCGGCGAGAGGGTGCTGTACTCGCTCCGGCTGAAGATCTTCTCCCAGCTCCAGCGCCTCGGGCTCGACTACTACGAGCGGGAGCTGACCGGCCGGATCATGACCCGGATGACGACCGACGTCGACGCGTTGTCGACGTTTCTGCAGACGGGCCTGGTCACTGCCTTCGTCTCGGTCGTCACCTTCTTCGGCATCATGATCGCCCTGCTGGTCATCGACGTGGAGCTCGCACTCGTCGTCTTCGCGACCCTGCCGCCGCTGATCATCGCCACGTACTTCTTCCGCCGGGCGAGCGTGAAGGCCTACGAACTGGCCCGCGAACGGGTGTCGGTGGTCAACGCCGACCTCCAGGAGTCGGTGTCCGGGCTGCGGATCGTGCAGGCCTTCCGGCGCGAGCGGGACGGCGGGCGGCGGTTCGCCGGGCACAGCGACAGCTACCGCCAGGCGCGCATCCGGGGCCAGTGGCTGATCTCCGTGTACTTCCCCTTCGTGCAGTTCCTGTCGTCGGTGGCGGCGGCGGCCGTGCTCATCGTGGGCGGAGCGCGGGTCGACGCCGGGACGCTGGCGATCGGCTCGCTGGTGGCGTACCTGCTCTACATCGACCTGTTCTTCGCGCCCGTGCAGCAGCTGTCCCAGGTCTTCGACGGCTACCAGCAGGCGTCCGTCTCGCTGGGCCGCATCCAGGAACTGCTCCAGGAGCCGACGTCGACGAAGTCCGCCGACGAACCCCGCGAAGTGCTCTCCCTGCGCGGCGAGATCGCCTTCGAGGACGTGCACTTCGCGTACGGCGATGGCGAGGAGGCCCTCGGCGGGGTCGACCTGCGCATCCCCGCCGGGCAGACCGTCGCGTTCGTCGGCGAGACCGGGGCCGGCAAGTCGACCCTCGTCAAGCTCGTGGCCCGCTTCTACGACCCCACCGGCGGCCGGGTCACCGTCGACGGCACCGATCTGCGCGCCCTCGACATCACCTCCTACCGGCATCGTCTCGGAGTCGTCCCGCAGGAGGCGTACCTCTTCCAGGGCACCGTCCGCGACGCCATCGCCTACGGCCGCCCCGACGCCACCGACGCCGAGGTCGAGGCGGCGGCCCGGGCGGTCGGCGCGCACGAGATGATCGCCACCCTGGAGGGCGGCTACCTCCACGAGGTCGCCGAGCGCGGCCGCAACCTCTCCGCCGGACAGCGCCAGCTGATCGCCCTGGCCCGCGCCGAGCTGGTAGACCCGGACGTCCTGCTCCTCGACGAGGCGACCGCCGCGCTGGACCTGGCCACGGAGGCCCAGGTCAACCAGGCCACCGACCGCCTGGCGGGCCGCCGCACCACCCTGGTCGTGGCCCACCGCCTCACCACCGCCGCCCGCGCCGACCGGGTCGTCGTCATGGACCACGGCCGGGTCGCCGAGGACGGCACGCACGAGGAGCTGCTCGCGCGCGGCGGGCGGTACGCCGAGCTGTGGCGGACGTTCATCGGGGCCGCGGAGCCGGAGGAGCCGGTCGGCGCATCCCGCTGAGACCTGGGCGACCGGCGTCTGCGTGACGCTCGTGCAACCGTCCGACATACGTCATGCGTCCGTACACCTGTACGCCGATGATCGCACGACGCGGTACGGGAGGACGACAGTGGACAGTGGAGCGATACGCCGGCGGCTCGCGCTCGGCCTGGCCGTGCTGACCGCCTCCGGCCTGCTCGCCGTCGCGGCGCCGGGCGAGGCGCAGGCCGCCGCCTCCGCCACCTACTGTCCCGGCCGCAAGGTCCGCACGCTGCCGTTCTCCACCGGAACCGTGCTCATCTACAAACGCGGCGGCTACGTCTGCGCCGTGACCCTCACCAAGAAGCCCGGCGTGAAACGGAAGATGTCGGTGAGCGTGCAGGCACGCGGCAGCCGCCCGGTCGTCGACGAAGGCCGGTACTCCTACCACGCCGGCCCGGTGATGGCGCACGCCGGGCGCCGCTGCGTATGGCTGAAGGGCAGGGTGGGGCAGGGGGTGTTCAGCTCCGGCTGGATCCTGTGCTGACGCCCGGCGCATAGAGGGTTATCCCCATGTCCCCTGGCGCTGACGGGAGTTGGTCCGCTAGCTTCCGGCGCACATCTGTCTCACAGGGGAGTGCGCATGCGCAAGGCGCTCAGATGGCTGCTGGCGCTCACGGTGCTCATAGGCACGTTGAGCACGGCCGGAGCGGCCACCGCCGCCGAGCCGGAGGCCACCGGCACCGACAGCACCACTGACATCAAGGAAAGGCTGCTCTCCATACCGGGCATGAGCCTGGTCGAGGAGAAGCCGTACACCGGCTACCGCTTCTTCGTCCTGAACTACACGCAGCCGGTCGACCACCACAAGCCGTCGAAGGGCACGTTCCAGCAGCGCATCACCGTGCTGCACAAGGACGTCGCGCGCCCGACGGTCTTCTTCACCAGCGGCTACAACGTCTCCACGACGCCCCGCCGCAGCGAGCCGACCCAGATCGTGGACGGCAACCAGGTCTCCCTGGAGTACCGCTTCTTCACCCCGTCCCGGCCCGCCCCGGCCGACTGGTCCAAGCTGGACATCTGGCAGGCAGCCAGCGACCAGCACCGCGTCTTCAAGGCGCTGAAGGGCATCTACGGCAAGAAGTGGATCTCCACGGGCGGCTCGAAGGGCGGCATGACCGCCACCTACTACGAGCGCTTCTACCCGCGTGACATGGACGGCGTGGTCGCCTACGTCGCCCCCAACGACGTCGTCAACAAGGAGGACTCGGCCTACGACCGCTTCTTCGCGCGCGTCGGCACCGAGGAGTGCCGCGACCGGCTGAACGGCGTGCAGCGCGAGGCGCTGGTGCGCCGCGAGCCGCTGGAGAAGAAGTACGCGGCCTACGCGCAGGACAACGGCCTCACCTTCACGACCATCGGCAGCCTGGACAAGGCCTACGAGGCCACCGTCCTCGACTACGTGTGGGGCTTCTGGCAGTACAGCCAGCTGAAGGACTGCGATCAGATCCCGGCCGACGCGAAGAACGCCACCGACGACCAGATCTGGGACTCCGTCGACACGATCTCCGGCTTCTCCGCCTATGCCGACCAGGGCCTTACGACCTACACGCCGTACTACTACCAGGCCGGCACGCAGCTCGGCGCGCCGACGATCGAGTTCCCGCACATCGAGAAGAAGTACATCCGCTACGGCTACCAGCCGCCGCGGAACTTCGTCCCGCGTGACATCCCCATGAAGTTCCAGCCGCAGGCGATGCGGGACGTCGACACCTGGGTCCGGCACAACGCCCGCCGGATGCTCTTCGTCTACGGCCAGAACGACCCGTGGGGCGCGGAGCCGTTCCGCCTCGGGCGGGGCGCGAAGGACTCCTACGTCGTCACCGCCCCCGGCATGAACCACGGCGCCAACGTCGCGGGCCTCGTGCCCGAGCAGAAGGACCTCGCCACCGCCCGCATCCTCGATTGGGCCGGAGTCGCCTCCAGCGCGGTGCGGTCCGACCCGGCGGCGGCGAAGCCGCTGGCGAAGTTCGACGCCAAGCTCGACAAGCGGGACGTACAGCGTGAGATGACGCTGCGGCCGTAGCCGCCCGCTGCCGGTACTCGACCGCCTCTCGGCCCACTGGGAACGGGAGGCGGTTCGCGTGTCCGGCATCCAGTCCTCGGCCGCGTCGCCTGTCACGTGGGAGGTCGGCTTCGGCAGCGAGGTTCGCCCATGATCGCACCGCCCGCTTTCCACAGCGCCGAACCGGCCGACCAGGACCGAATACGATGCCTTCCAGGGCACCGAGCAAGGTGCATAAAGTTCCGCGAGGAAGCAGATCGCGGCGAAATTCGGCGGACGAGGGCATGTCACCGCAAGGAGGCCCTCGGCGCCCGGCTGTGTTCCTTCGACCAGATGCAGGAGGTCTTCCGGTGACGCCAGCCGAGCGGCCGTCCGCACCGAAGCCGGGCCCGCCGCCCCGCCGTACCCGCTGGTTCCAGCCTTCGAGATCGTCTTGAAGAGAAAGGTCGACGCTGGCGAGGTCGAAACTGCCTGGTTCGATCGGCACGACTCTGCCCAGACCGCCGTCGCCGATGTACCGGACAAGTGGCCCGACGCCTACAAGGAGGTCGTCAAGGCCCGGCTTGACATCATCGGGTCCAACAAGGACATCCGGCTGATCGAGCGCCCCGAGTACAAGCGCCGCTGGATGACGGATCCCTGGAAGAAGCGCGAGGCCGCCGCCCTCCGTGCCTGGCTGTTGGATGCCGCTGAAAGGGAGGAGCTGTGGTTCGAGGAGCGCGGTGAGTACACCTCGCCCCGCACACTCACCGTCTTCCAACTTGCCGACGCCTTGCGTCACGACGAGGACGTCCAGGCTGTCCGTGCGCTCTATGCCGCGGACCATCTCGACAAGCCAGACGCCTCACTCGCCACCGTCCTCGCGGCCGTCATCGAGCCCGAGCACGTCCCGTACCTCGCCGCCCTCCGCTACAAGGAGTCCGGCCTGCGGAAGCGCGCCCAGTGGGAGCGGGTGTGGGACCAGCAGCGGGAGGAGGATCGTACTGGGGAACGCCTGGCCATCAAGGTGCCCCCGAAGTACACGAGCGCCGACTTCCTCAAGCACTCCTACTGGGTCCAACCGCGGCAAGCTCGACGTGCCGAAGGAGCGGTTCATCTCCTACCCCGGCGCATCCCCGGACGGCGACCCGTCCCTCCTCCTCGGCTGGGCCGGCTGGAACCACCGCGACCAGGCTGAGGCGCTGGTCAACCTCCTGAACGACCGTGAGAATGTGGATGGTTGGCCCAGGGAAGACCCGCGTTATGTCCCGATGCTGGCCGGGCTCCTGGAGGTCATGCCCTCGGTCCGCCAGTGGTACGACAAACACGACGAGGAGTGGGGCGACAACCCCGCCAAGGAGTTCCAGACAGCACTGAACCGCGGCCTCGCCAACCGCCATCTCTCGGAGGCTGAGCTCCGCGACTGGCGCCCTGAGAAGAAGCGGGGCGGGCGCAGAGCCGCAGAGTAGCGGTTGGAAGGTCGGGACGGGGCGGCCGTCAGTCGGCTGCCCCGTCTTCCTCGCCGGCCTCGGCGGGCGGCAGCACATCAACCACGAAAGACCCCTTGTGCGGCAGGGTCTCAATGAGTCCTCGGTCGCGCAGGTCACGGAGTGCGCGCCGGATGGTTCGGTCGGCGACGCCGTAAGTCTCGGCGAGCCGCGTGATGCTGGACAGTGCTCCGCCGGGCGGGATGCGTCCCGACCTGATCTCTTCCTCAATGGCGTGTGCGATCCGCTGCCACTCGTATTGAGCCATGCCCTCAGCTTCGCCTGGTGCACCGGGACCTGGATCGGCGGACCATGGTGCACCAATGGCGCCCATGGCGTACCGTGGTACATGCCAGAAAACCCCCGCGACGGGTGCAAGCCGTCCGGGGGCGTGGCCGATCTGAACGGAGCAGACCCGACATGCGGAACCTTATCCGCCGTACCGCCCATTGGCTGAGCTTCCTCCTCACCCCCGGCACCGGCAAACGCCGTGGCACTCCCCAACAACCGCACCCCACGGCCGTGCGCCACACCGCACCGCCACCCACGCCCGCAAACCTCCCCCCGCCCCCGCTCCCCCTACGGCCTCCCCACCCCCCTCGACGGCACCGCCTCCCGCCTCGTGCGCCCGTACCTCCTCGCCCACGCACAGGAAGCCGCCTTCTGGCGGTGCCGCCGCCTCGACATCGACCTCGCCGCCGACTTCGGCATCGGCCCGGACGAGTACCTGACCGGCGCCCAGGGGGTGGCCGGCTGATGACCCCACCGGCACACCACATCGCGCCGGCGACCACCCTGCGCCTGTTGCCCTGGCCCTCCCCGGACGGCAAGCCGTGTTACCTGTCCACGGACGACAACGGCGGCTACCTCTCGCGCCTCGCCGACGACATGGAAGCCGCACAACTCGCCACCGCCGCCGACGTGCTCGGCCTCGCCCGCAAGGTGCTGGACGACCCGGCCTCGCCGTACACCGAAGTCCGCTACGCCGGACTCCGGCTCGCCGAGTGCCTGACCGACGCCCTCCGCGTCGCCGAGTCCCGCGGGGCTCGCCTGCCTGTACCGGAAACAGGGGAGACCACGGACGCCGAGGACACCGAAGGCACCAAGGGCACTGAGGATTCCGGAGACCCAGGACGCGACCCGTTCAGCGCCCCGCCCGCTTCCACGCGGTGAGGAACTCCTTGTACAGAAACCGTTGGAAGGACTGAGCCCTCACGAGCCCGAACTGCTTGCCCAGGGGCCGTGCTCCGAACCACAGACTGCCGGCGGCGGGCCGCTTCCGCCGCCTCCCCGGCCACCGGCCGTGTCAGGCCGCCTGTATACCGGCGAGCTTCTTCGCGGCCGTGATGCGCTTGGGGTCTTCGATGATCTGGGTCCCGGCCCCCTTGCCGGGGGTGACGCTCCACTGCCTGAGGGTCTCCGCGACCCGGGCGAGTTTCGCCGAACCCGGCGGGACGTCGATGAAGAAGACCGATTCCTTGGGCGACTCCGTGTCGCCACCCCACCTGACGACACCCTGGAGCTCGGCGAGGATGTCCCGGATCGCCGTGACCTGGTGGGGGAAGAAGTTGCCCTTGACCCCGAGCGGATAATTGTCCGGGTACAGCGCCAGCGCGGTGCCCGACAGGTGGTTGGACTCGAAGTCCGCCTCCACCCGCCGGTCCTCGCTGTACCCGATGACCTGTCCGCGGCTCGCTTCGAGCCGGGTGACGTCGTAGTGGAAGCGTTGCGCCACATAGGCCAGGACGGTCCCCACATCCCCTTCCCGCAGAACGACCCGGAGGTCCGTTCCCGGTATGTCGTAGGGGGCGGTGCCCGACGAGCTCGCGGTGAGGACATCCCAGCCGTTCGCCGATCTGGGTCTCTTCCACGAGGTGTCGGCGGCCTGGGCGGTGCCGGGAGCGAGAAGGACCTCCCCCGTGGCGAGCAAGGTGGCTCCGGCGGCGACACCGGTGATGCCTCTGATCAGGGTGCGGCGTGAGAAATCGGTGTTCATGAGATCACTCCAGAGGTTTTTCTGACTCGCTTGCGCAGGTACACGGAAGTGCCGGCCGAGACGAGGGCGGCACCCGCCAGGAGGCACACGAAGACGGTGACCGACACCGAGACGTACTCCACGGTCGACCCGTCGGAGTACACGCAGGCGTTTCGAAGAGGCCAGTACTGCTGTTCGATGGCCGCCAAGTCGGCGCCGGCGTCGTTCCGGCTCGTGCACAGTTCGGGGAAAGGCCCACCCGTGGTGACGGAGAACCAGCCGTAGCAGTACACCGCCACCGCCGAGGAGGCCAGGATCAGGGCGACGACCGCGTAGACCCTGCGCACGGGCAGCGGCGGGTGGCTCAGCAGGATGAGGACCACCACGATGCCCACCATCGCGGTGACCAGACTCGCAGCCAGCAACGCGCCCATCAGAAACATGTGAAACCTACTTCTTCTCTGCTTCCTGCGCGGCGAGGAACTTCGCCCGGCGCGCCACCTGCTGGTCGATGAGCCGCTGCAGCGTCTCGGCGAAACCCGTGTAGAACTCGCTCATCACGGAGTCGGACTCGTTCCACGGTTCCTTGCCCGCCGGGCAGTTCCTGTGGATGAGGAGAGTACGGGTGGAGGACAGCAGCGTGTCGTCTATCTGGTCCTCCAGGAACGCCTTCGCCGTCTCCCGGATGTTGCTCGTGACGCCGCCGAACCGGTAGAGCTTGAAGTCGCTGAAGCGCGTCAGATGGCCCGTTCCGATCAGGATCCTCCTCAGCTCCTGGACGATGTTCGTGTTGCCGTTCTTCAGGCGCTCGGCGATCAGGAACCCGTCGATGTCCTCGATGAGGTCGCCCAACGCGAACGTCGATGCGACATCGGGCCTGCACAGCGTCTTGCGGCAGAAGTCCAGGGGCGACGCGTTGTCCGAGCGGCTCCATTCACCGTAGAACGTGAGCAGGTCTCCGCCCCAGCTCGCCAGTTCGGCGCGGTTCGCCTTGCCCACCCCGGCGTTGCCCTTGAGGAAGCTGCCGTCACGGAGGCCACGCTGCGGCTGTGTCTGCCCGAAGTCGACGAGCGGGCGGTGCGCGGCCTCAAGTTCTCGGAGGCACTCCCCGCCCGACTGGCCGAGGCGACGCTCGCCGCACGCACCGCTGACGAGGACGGAGCCCGTGCGGTTCTCACCGAGCCGGTGCGTCTCGCTACGCTCAACCGCCCATAGAGTCAGGTGCTGAGTTCCCGCGGTGCCGCACAGGGCGTTGAGCTGCGTGACCGTCAGCGCTTCAGGGGCAGCGGAGCGGATCGCGGAACAGGGCCCTGGCCGACAGTGGTCGGCGCACGGCCGCCGGCCCCGCCGGCCGTGCGCTCACAGCGGCCGAGCGCACCCCACGGACCGGTCGCCGCCGAGCCGGACGTACAGGGCGGTCGAGGCAGGGCAGTCGGCGCGCCTGGTGACGGCCTCGGTCACCTTGTACTCCGGCTCCTGCTTGTCCTTCCCGTCGCAGTTGGTCTCGCGGACCTGACCGTCGCCGGAGCTGTAGACGCAGTCGCCGACGATGGTGCGGGGCCCGCCCCCGCCGCCCGGGTCGCCCGGGTGCGGCGGCTGGAGGTTGCGCATACAGGCGTAGCCCTGCGGCACCGCCCCGTCGCCGTCCTCGTCGGACGCGGGCCGCTGCTCGCTGATGTGCAGCACGAAGTCCGTCGTCGCCGGGCAGCGCGGCCCGTCCCGGACCGTGCCGTCGTGCCGCGCCACGACCCGGGCCGCCGCCCGCTCACCGGCGCACGGCACCTCGGTGAAGCTCGTCGTGCCGAACGAACTGCACTCGTCGACCGCGAGGAACACCGCCCCGTAGCCGGACGGCCGGGTCACCGGCGCCGACCCGGCGGCGGTCGTCCCCGACGCCGGTCCGCCCAGCCGGCCGTCCTCCGCGACACCCGCCGAGGGACTCTGGCACCCGGTCAGCAGCGCGCCGAACAGCACCAGAAGCCCCCACGCCACCCCCGCCGAACTTCCTACGCGCATTGCCGTCCCCCCCCATGCCCTAGCCCAGCGTGGCCCCTCGCAGGGGCGCACGCCAGGCACATGGGAGGGTTTGCGCACCTTGGGGGTGGTGCGCCCGATCCATGGCGTACGGCTAGTACGACAGCCCGTACCCGATCGGGTACAGCACCTGCTCCGGATCATCCGCCCGCCGCACCGCCACCGGGAGTTTCCCGCGGGGATCCACCCGTCCGGCGATCGCCCGTGCGGCGGCCCGCAGTTCGACGTCGGTCCAGGAGTAGGCCGCGAGGCACGCCGGGACGGAGGGCAGTTGGGCCACGTCGTACGGGTTGCGGATCGCGACCGCCACGACCGGCCGCCCCGTCGCCACGAGCTGCTCGACCAGCGTCTTCTGGCTGCTGCCCGCCGTGACGTTGTACGTCGCCGCCACCACCGCGTCCGCGTCCCGCGCCGCCGCGACCGCCCTGGCGATGACCGCCGCGGACGGGGCCGTCCCGGTCGGCAGGGCGGTGGCGGTGAAGCCGAGCTCGGTCAGCGCGGCGGCGAGCACTCCGGTCGGCGGTCCGGTCGTCCCCGACGGCGAGGCCGGATCGGCCCCGACCACCAGCACCTTGGGGTGCCTGCGCCGGGACAGCGGCAGCAGCCGCCGCTCGTTGACCAGCAGGGTCGTCGTCCGCTCGGCGATCCGGTCGGCCGCCGCCAGGTGCGCCCGGGTGCCGACGGTGCGGTCGACACCGTCGTGACTGACGTAGGGCGCGCGGAACAGCCCCAGCTTCGTCTTCAGCCGCAGGATCCGCAGGATCGACTCGTCGAGCCTCGCCTCGGTCAGCTCGCCGCTGCGCACGGCCGCGAGGACCGCGTGCCAGGCGAGGTCCAGGTCCGGCGGGTTGAGGAGCTGGTCCACGCCCGCCTTCAGCGCGAGCACCGGCACCCGGTCGTCGCCGTACTTGGTCCGCACGCCCTCCATGCCGAGGGAGTCCGTGACGACGACCCCGTCGTAGCCGAGCCGCTCGCGCAGGATGCCGGTGAGGATCGGGCGGGAGAGGGTGGCCGGGTCGCCGGAGTCGTCGAGGGCCGGGACCATCAGATGCGCGGTCATGATCGAGTCGATGCCCGCGGCGATCGCGGCCCGGAACGGCGGTGCGTCCAGCTTCTCCCACAGCTCCCGGCTGTGCGTGATGGTGGGGAAGCCGGTGTGGCTGTCGACGTTGGTGTCCCCGTGCCCGGGGAAGTGCTTGGCGGTCGCCGCCACCCCGGCCCCCTGGTACCCGGCGACCTCGGCCGCCACCAGCGTGGCCACCGCCCGCGGGTCGGCGCCGAAGGACCGTACGCCGATGACCGGGTTGGCCGGGTTGACGTTCACGTCGGCCACGGGGGAGTAGTCCTGCCGGATGCCCATCGCCCGCAGCTCGCGCCCCGCGATCCGCCCGAGCGTCCGGGCATCGGACCGCGACCCGCCCGCGCCGACGGCCATGGCCCCCGGGAAGAGCGTCGCGGGTCTGCCCACCCGGGCGACGATCCCGTGTTCCTGGTCGGTGGAGACGAGCACGGGCAGCCCGCGCGGCAGGTCCAGGGAGGCCCGCTGGATGCCGTTGGACAGATCCGCGATCTGGTGCGGCTCGCGGGTGTTGTGCGCCCAGGCGAAGTAGATGATGCCGCCGACCCGGTACTTCGCGACCAGCTCGGCGGCCGTACGGACCCCGATCTCCTTCAGGTTGGCGTCGATGTCGGCCTGGTCGGGGGCGGTGGCGGAGTGGCCGTACACCCGCATCACGAAGAGCTGGCCGACCTTCTCCTGAAGGGTCATACGCGAGACGAGGGCGCGGAGTTGCCTGTCGTCGGGGGCGTCGGCGGCGTACGAGGGCCCGGCCGCCGCGAGGGCGGTGGCGGCGCCGGCCGTGGCGGCGAGGACGGTGCGTCTGGAGGGCTGTGCGGTGTTTCCCGTGCTTCCCGTGCCGGTGTCGTGCACGTGCGCTCCTTCCGGAGGTGATCCGCTCGGATCCGCTGAAGGAAACTTCCAAGAGGCCACCAATAACGGGGAAGTTTCTGCCAGTCAAGGGAACGCACACTAACCGCACAGGGGCCGCCACCGGCGCGGTTGGAGGGGGACGCGCCGATGGCGGTGGTGCCGCCGGCCGCGGTACGGCGGAGAGGGTGGTCAGCGATCGCAGCCAGCAGCGAGGGCCGACACCGCACCGGCGTGACTCTCCGGCGGCCTGCGATTGGACGACGGGAGTCCGGCCCGGGTTCCCGACGCGGGCCGGATTTCCGGAAGTCGGTACGCAGGGGGAGGCAGGAGTTCAACGGGGCGGGTGAGTCGACGAACGGCCCTCGCCGCCGACCTGGCGGTGGCGGCGACGGAGGACCGGGAGACCTACGCCTTCACCGGGTGCCGACGAGGTGGGCGCCTGCATCGACGCGCAGCTCGCCCGCGCGGCGACGGGGCGGCTCGCGCCCGGCGCGCAGATCTCGACGGCAACGGGACGAGCGGTCGGCGCCACGGCGTACTGGGAACCACGCTCCTGGCTCCCGGTCGGTGACGGCACCGGAACGGCCGCGGTGCCGGAAGCGGCTGGAGGAGCGGGTGAACGGGTTCCTCGCACGGTCGTGGGTCCACGACCCCGATACGGCCGCTGCCCCGCCCGGGTCCGCGGGGCGGGGCAGCGAGTGTGGCTCAGGGCCGGATCAAAGGGTGTGCTCGACGAACCTCGCCGCCGTCTCGGCCAGCACCTCCCGTCCGTCCCTCGCCCACAGCCCGTCGTTGAACAGCTCGACCTCGATGGCACCGGTGTAGCCGGCGGCCTCCACGTAACCCTGCCACTCCCGCATGTCGATCGAGCCGTCGCCGATCTGGCCACGGCCGGTCAGCACGCCCTGCGGGAGCGGAGTCGTCCAGTCGGCGAGCTGGAAGGTGTGGATACGGCCGCCCGCACCGGCCCGGGCGATCTGCGCGGGAGCCGTGTCGTCCCACCAGATGTGGTACGTGTCGACGGTGACCCCGACCTGGTGCGCCGGGAAGCGTTCGGCCAGGTCCAGGGCCTGGGCCAGCGTCGACACCACGCAGCGGTCGGAGGCGTACATCGGGTGGAGCGGCTCGATGGCCAGGCGGACGCCGTGCCGCTCCGCGTACGGGCCCAGTTCCGCCAGCGCGTCCGCGATGCGCTCCCGCGCCCCGTGCAGGTCCTTGGAACCTGCCGGGAGCCCGCCCGAGACCAGGACCAGGGTGTCGGTGCCCAGCGCCGCCGCCTCGTCGATCGCCCGGCGGTTGTCGGCCAGGGCCTGAGCGCGCTCCCGCGGGTCGATCGCCGTGAAGAAGCCGCCCCGGCACAGCGTCGTCACCGTCAGGCCCGCGTCCCGGACCAGCTTGGCCGTGGCCTCCAGGCCGTACGACTGGACCGGCTCGCGCCACAGGCCGACGTTGCCGATGCCCGACTGTGCGCAGGTGTCCACCAGTTCCGGCATCGACAGCTGCTTCACCGTCATCTGGTTGATGGAGAAGCGCTCCAGGCGTCCTGACTCCGCGGTGCTCACTGGTCCACCCCGTACACGCTCAGCAGGTTCTTCATCCGCTCCTCCGCCAGCTTCGGGTCGGGGAACAGGCCCAGACCGTCGGCGAGTTCGTACGCCTTGGCGAAGTGCGGGAGCGAGCGGGCCGACTGGAGGCCGCCGACCATCGTGAAGTGGGACTGGTGGCCGGCCAGCCAGGCCAGGAACACCACGCCCGTCTTGTAGAAGCGGGTCGGGGTCTGGAAGAGGTGGCGGGAGAGTTCGACCGTGGGGTCCAGCAGGTCGCGGAAGCCCTGCGCGTTCCCCGTGTCGAGGACCCGGACCGCCTGCGCGGCCAGCGGGCCCAGCGGGTCGAAGATGCCGAGCAGCGCGTGGCTGAAGCCCTGCTCGTCGCCGGCGATCAGCTCGGGGTAGTTGAAGTCGTCACCCGTGTAGCAGCGCACGCCCTGCGGCAGGCGGCGGCGGATGTCGATCTCGCGCTGCGCGTCCAGCAGCGAGACCTTGATGCCGTCGACCTTGTCCGGGTGGGCGGCGATGACGTCCAGGAAGGTGCGGGTGGCGGCGTCCAGGTCCGTCGCTCCCCAGTAGCCCTCCAGCGCCGGGTCGAACATCGGGCCGAGCCAGTGCAGGATGACCGGCTCGGACGCCTGGCGGAGCAGGTGGCCGTAGACCTCCAGGTAGTCCTCCGGCCCCTTGGCGACCGCCGCCAGAGCCCGGGAGGCCATCAGGATCGCCCGCGCGCCCGACTCCTCGACGACCGCGAGCTGCTCCTCGTACGCGGCCCGGATCTCCGCCAGGCTGTACGGGTAGCCGATCTCGGTGGCCGACAGCTGGTCCGTGCCCACACCGCAGGCGATCAGGCCGCCGACCGACTTCGCCTCCGCCGCCGACCGGCGGATCAGCTCCGCCGCGCCCGCCCAGTCCAGACCCATGCCGCGCTGGGCCGTGTCCATCGCCTCGGCGACGCCCAGCCCGTGCGACCACAGGTGACGGCGGAAGGCCAGGGTGGCGTCCCAGTCGACGGCGGCGGGCGAGTCGGGCGACACGTCCGCGTAGGGGTCGGCGACGACGTGTGCCGCCGAGTAGACCGTGCGGGAGGTGAAGGGCGTGCCGGGCGTCACCAGGAGCGGTTCGGTGCGCGGCTCGTACGTCCGCGACGCCCCGTTGCTGTCCGGGAGTCGGATGGTCACGGCTGGATCTCCGGTACGTCGATACGGCGGCCCTCGGCCGAGGACTTCAGGCCCAGCTCGGCGAGCTGGACGCCGCGGGCGCCGGCCAGCAGGTCCCAGTGGTAGGGGGCGTCGGCGTAGACGTGCTTGAGGAACAGCTCCCACTGTGCCTTGAAGCCGTTGTCGAACTCGGCGTTGTCCGGGATCTCCTGCCACTGGTCGCGGAAGACCTCGGTGACGGGGATGTCCGGGTTCCAGACCGGCTTGGGCGTGGCCGAGCGGTGCTGGACGCGGCAGTTGCGCAGGCCGGCGACGGCCGAGCCCTCGGTGCCGTCGACCTGGAACTCGACGAGCTCGTCGCGGTTGACGCGCACGGCCCAGCTGGAGTTGATCTGGGCGATCGCGCCGCCCTCCAGCTCGAAGATGCCGTACGCGGCGTCGTCGGCGGTGGCGTCGTAGGGCTTGCCCTTCTCGTCCCAGCGCTGCGGGATGTGGGTGGTGGCGATGGCCTGGACGGACTTCACCCGGCCGAACAGCTCGTGGAGCACATACTCCCAGTGCGGGAACATGTCGACGACGATGCCGCCGCCGTCCTCGGCCCGGTAGTTCCAGGACGGGCGCTGCGCGGCCTGCCAGTCGCCCTCGAAGACCCAGTAGCCGAACTCGCCGCGCACGGAGAGGATCCGGCCGAAGAAGCCGCCGTCGATGAGGCGCTTCAGCTTCAGCAGGCCGGGGAGGAAGAGCTTGTCCTGGACGACGCCGTGCTTGATGCCGGCCTCGTTCGCGAGCCGGGCGAGCTCCAGGGCGCCGTCGAGGCCGGTGGCCGTGGGCTTCTCGGTGTAGATGTGCTTGCCGGCCGCGACGGCCTTCTTGAGCGCCTCCTCGCGGGCGGAGGTGACCTGGGAGTCGAAGTAGATGTCCACCGTCTCGTCGGCGAGGACCGCGTCCAGGTCGGTCGAGACGTGCTCCAGGCCGTGCTGCTCGACCAGCGCCTTCAGCGCGTGCTCACGGCGGCCGACCAGGATCGGCTCGGGCCACAGCACGGTGCCGTCGCCGAGGTCGAGGCCGCCCTGCTCCCGGAGGGCGAGGATGGAGCGGACCAGGTGCTGGCGGTAGCCCATGCGCCCGGTCACGCCGTTCATGGCGATACGCACCGTCTTGCGTGTCACGTCGTTCCCTTCGTACGCGGTCGTCGCGCCGCGTACGCCCCACCCTTCCCTGGTGGCCCGGTGAGCCACCTGTGGACTGGTGAGCGTTACAGCAAGCGCTTTCTATAAAGGAAGAAGCTAGCCTCTGACAGCGGTCCGGACAAGACCGTGACCAGGACGAGTTGTTCGAGGGGGCGAACAACCCGGGGTCGGGGGCTTAGGGTCTGCTCGGAACCATGGCCATAGGTCCCTCGGAGCCAGGGCGTCGGTTCCATCGGAACCAAGGCCACAGGTCTGTATGTGTACGAGGGCGACGAGGCGGACGACGAGATGCGCGACCGGAGGACGACGAGATGACGGTGACCCTGGCGGACGTGGCGGCCCGCGCGCAGGTCTCGCCCGCGACGGTGTCGCGCGTGCTGAACGGCAACTACCCCGTGGCCGCCTCCACCCGGGAGCGGGTGCTGAAGGCCGTGGACGAGCTGGACTACGTGCTCAACGGGCCCGCGAGCGCCCTGGCCGCCGCCACCTCCGACCTGGTCGGGATCCTGGTGAACGACATCGCCGACCCGTTCTTCGGGATCATGGCGAGCGCCATCCAGGCCGAGATCGGCGGGCCGGGCGGCCGCGCGGGCGGGGAGAGACTCGCGGTGGTCTGCAACACGGGGGGCTCTCCCGAGCGGGAGCTGACGTATCTCACGCTGTTGCAGCGGCAGCGGGCGGCGGCCGTGGTGCTGACCGGCGGGGCGATCGAGGACGCGGCGCACCAGGCGGCCATGGACACCAAGGTGCGCAAGCTGACCGACGCCGGGACGCGGGTCGTCCTGTGCGGACGCCCGCCGGCGCCGGAGACCGGGGCGATCGCGCTGGCCTTCGACAACCGCGGGGGCGGGCAGGAACTCACCGAGCACCTGATCGGGCTCGGGCACCGGCGGCTCGGCTACATCGCCGGCCCGGAGGAACGGACGACGACCCGGCACCGGCTGGAGGGACACCGGGCCGCGCTCGCCGCGCACGGCATCGAGGAGGACCCCCGGTGGACGGTGCACGGGCGGTACGACCGGCGGTCCGGCTACGAAGCGACGCTGGAGCTGCTGCGGCGCGACCCGTCCCTGACGGCGGTCGTCGCCGCGAACGACTCCGTCGCGCTCGGGGCGTGCGCCGCGCTGCGGGACTCCGGGCTGCGGATCCCGGAGGACGTGTCGGTGGCCGGGTTCGACGATCTGCCGTTCAGCATCGACGCGGTGCCTTCGCTGACGACCGTGCGGTTGCCGCTGGCGGAGGCCGGGGCACGGGCCGGGCGGATCGCCATGGGCCGGGAGGAGGCGCCGCCCGGGGGGATCGCTTCGGTGCGGGGGGAGTTGATGGTGCGGGGGTCTTCCGGAGTGCCGCGCGCCTGATCGTGCCGGTGCTGGGGAGGGGCGTTGGTGCCAGGGGGCAGAGCAGGTGAAGCCCCGACGGCGGCGCTTCGACGGTCGCCCTTGAGACGCCGGCCGCATAGTCGCCCTCAAGGAAGGCTGATGGCCCGGCCCGACGTCGATGAGGAACTGGCCTGGGCCGTGTCGGTGGACTCCACGATCGTGCGAGCTCACCAGCACGCGTCCGGGGCCCGCAGAAAGGGCCCCGGCCGGCGAACCGGCCGACCACGCCATCGGCCGGTCCCGCGGCGGGCTCCACCAAGATCCACCTCGCAGCCGATGCCCGCTGCCGACCGTTCCTAAAGACTGAGCGGGAGTGAGTCCTGTTGCCAGGCTTCATGCTCAGCCGAACGTCCCGAACGGTGTTGGGCGTTCTGGTTGCCCGCGTTCGCTCCGCAGTCCGGCGGCACGCATCGGGTGCGTGGTCCGGGGATGCGGGGGCGGGGTCCCTCACGCCCGAGTGCACGCCGGTCGGCCTGGACGGTCCGATGCCCCTGCACATCGCTCTGGTGTGCAGGGGGCGGTGTCGTCCGTCGCCGGATCGGGTGCCCTTGGGCGCGCCGTCCGATCGCCACGGCGGCAGCGTCGTGGCGGGTGGTCTTGCGGGTGGTGCTGGTGAGGGGCTTTTGCCAGTGCTGGGCGCCCCATCGGGAGGTGTAGGCCGCGTCGACGGCGATGACGGCGATGCCGGTCTGGTCGGCCATCGAGGTCAGCCGGGCGCGGAGCCTGCTGGTGGGCATGCCGGAGATCAGCTGCCTGAACCGGCGCTTGCGGCCGTGCTTCTCCCGGGTCTTCTCCGCCGTGAAGTCGAGGTCCTCGACGGCGATCGCCTTCACGCCGCAGCGTTTGGCCCAGTGCAGCAGGCGGGTGAGGGCGTGGCGGACCTGGGCGTCACGGTGACCGGCCGGGCCGGACAGGTCGAAGAAGAAGCGGCGCGGGTTTCCGGTCGGGTTGCCGTGGACATCGAGGCGCCATGCGGCGAGGTGGTCGGCGTTGGTGTCGACACCGATCACGCCGTCGGCCAGCGCCGTGGCCAGCGGGATGGTGCGGGATACCGGGATCTGCCAGGACGCGGTCAGATACCAGCGCCCGCGGGCCGTGTCGTGGTGGATGCGGTAGGCGACCGCCCGGTTTGCCTCCACCCGGTCCGCCCACTCCTGCCCCCGGTGCGGGAAAGCGACCCGGCAGGCAAGGACGTACCGGCCGTGCGGAGCGTTCGCCAACTCCTTCAGCGGGGACGGGAGCTTGATGCTCACCTCCCCGTCGGCGGTGATGCGGATGGTCTCGTTGCCGTACCGCTTGCCGGACTCGCCGTCGGCCTGGAGGAACCAGCGCTCGGCCTCCCACCGCTGCCGCCAGTGGGCCTCGGTGAGCTGGGCGGCGTCGAGGTGGTGGCGGGTGCGGGCCAGGCGTTTGCCGCCCCGCACGACATGGACGATTCCGGCCTTGTGGTCGGCGCGCTCGCGCTCCAGCCGGTCTTCCAAGAGGTGCAGGCGGCGGGTCTTGGCGTGCCACTCCTGCCTGCTGCGATAACCGCCCGGCGCCCGCTTGCTGCCCTTCTGCCCCACCGGCAGGGACAAACGGTGCCGGATGGTCCGGACAGCCGCTTCCAGGCTGTGGATGTGGGCGAGTTGGCAGCGGCGGGCCAGAGCCCACTGGTCGTGGCTGGCCTTGGTGATCGCGCCTGCCCATCGCGAGGAGGACTGGGGTGTCAGGTCCCTCTTGCGCCCCGCCCACGCCTCACCGTCGTGGCCCAGCCCGTCCCGGCAGCGCGTTTTCAGGTCACGGCAGGCCAGCGACCCGAGGTGGGCGCCCACCAGCCGCAGCACCTTCTCATCGGCGGGCGCGAGGTGCTTGAGCCGGGTACGGACCGCCACCCCGGACGGCCCCGGAGCGACAAACGACTCCGCAAGCTTGCGCAGCCCACCCACCCCACACCCCCCGGCACAGCCCGCGAAAAATCCGGTCGCCACACCCAACGAGCACCACCCGGAAAGGTCACGCATTCGACAGGCGAAACTACATTCCCTTCCTGAACCAACAGCGCCCAACCCCCAACCGGGAGCGCCAGCGCTCACTCATGCACGTCACAACACACTCTTACTCACTCAAACCTCAGCAGGTCCCACCCCCTCGCGTTCGTTCTCACCGCCGGACAGGCCGGGGATGCGCCCGCCTTCACCGACGTCATGACCCGCCTGCGCGTTCCCCGACGACGTGGTCGTCCGTGCACCAGGCCGGACGTGGTTCCGGCGGATAAGGCCTGCTCATCCCGCGCGATCCGCGACCACTTGCGCAAGCGCGGCATCCAGGCGGTGTTCCCGGTCTGGGCGGATCAGCGTGGCCACCGGCTGCGACGGGGCGAGCGGTGCGTCAACCGCCTGAAGCAGTGGCGGGGCATCGCGACCCGCCACGACAAGACAGCGGCCATCTACCTCGCCGGACTTCACATCGCGGGCGTCTTCCTCTGCTCCGAGCGTTGATCCATCGCCCGCCGAGCAGGTCCTCCGCCGAGTGCCACGTCCGGGGATGCGACGGCAGGGCGAGTGCGGGAGCCTCGTCAGCGGACGACGTCGAAGACGTTCTTCTGCAGACCGTTGGCGTAGACCTCGTGCTCGACGAGCTTCAGCTTCTGGGTGTCCTTGTCCGTGGCGCTGAAGAGCCGCTTGCCCGCCCCGAGCAGGAGCGGAAAGACGAGCAGGTGGTAACGATCGATCAGGCCGGCGTCCGAAAGGGACTGGTTCAGGGAGGCGCTGCCGTGGACGATGATCGGGCCGCCCTCGGTCTCCTTCAGCGCGGCGACGTCGTCGAGCGAGCGCAGGATCGCCGTCTCGCCCCAGTTCGACACCAGGTTGTCCTCGGTGAGGGTGGTGGAGACGACGTACTTCGGCATCACCTTGTAGTCGGCGAAGTCCTCCATGTCGGGCCACACCGGACTGAACGCCTCGTAGCTGGTCCGGCCCATCAGCATCGCGGTGGCTTCCTTCTGCTCCCGGCTTTTGATCTCGAATGCCTCGGGGAGGAACTCGATGTCCTTGAAGGTCCACCCGGAGTTCCGGTAACCGGGCTCGCCGCCCGGGGCCTCCACGACGCCGTCGAGCGAGATGAAAGCGGTGCTGATCAGGGTGCGCATCTAAGGTTCCTCGGTATCTCGTGTCCGGTTCTCAGCAGATTCCGGCGGTGCACGCTTCCACGACACTCGCGGGTGCGGCGCACCAACCATGGTTTCTGACTGCGGGGCACGGAGAAACTCATCGGCCTCACCTCGGGGAGCCACACACGTGCCCGACTGCGGGACACGAAACTGCCTGGTCTCGGATGCCCTGAACGGCTAGGCTCGACCCAGGGAATCTCTGACTAAGTCAACCATCGGGGGTCGTGGCCATGACCGTCCAGGACATCCGCTCCTTCAACCGCTTCTACACGAACGTCATCGGCGCGCTCGACTACGGCCGTCACCTCTACGCCCCCTACACCCTCACCGAGTCCCGCGTGCTCTACGAGCTCGCCTACGCGCCGCGCACGGACGCCGCCGACCTGCGGGCCCAGCTGCACCTGGACGCCGGGTACCTCAGCCGCATCCTGAACAAGTTCGAGGGGGACGGGCTGGTCGAGCGCGGACCGTCCGAGACGGATCCGCGCCGCCGCAGTGTCACGCTCACCGGGCGCGGCCGGGAGGCCGCCGCGCTCCTCGACGAGCGGGCGCGCGAGACGGTCGGGGCGCTGCTGGACACCGTGCGGGCCGAGGACCGGCCGCGGCTGGCTCAGGCGCTGCGGACCGTCCGGACGATCCTGGGCGAGGGCCGGGCGCCACGCCCCGAGGACGTCGTCCTGCGCGAGCCCGCCCCCGGCGACCTCGGCTGGATCGTGCAGCGCAACGCCGCCCTGTACGCCGCCGAATACGGCTTCAACCTCGACTACGAGGGCCTGGTCGCCCGGATCGTCGCCGAGTACGCCGAGGACCACGACCCGCATCTGGAGCGGACGTGGATCGCCGAGCTGGACGGCCGGCCGGTGGGGTGCGTGATGTGCGTACGGGACGACGCGCCGGGTGCCGCCCGGCTCCGGCTGCTGCTCGTCGAGCCGGACGCGCGCGGCCTGGGCATCGGGGACCGGCTGGTCGGGGCCGTCGTCGCCTTCGCGCGCGAGGCCGGCTACCGCGAGGTGGTCCTGTGGACCAACGACGTCCTCGCCGCGGCCCGCCGCATCTACCAGCGCCACGGCTTCGTGCTGGTCGCGGAGAAACCGCACCGTTCCTTCGGCCAGGACCTGGTCGGCCAGGACTGGCGACTGGATCTTCTCGCAACACCCGAGTGACCAAGGGGAGTCGCCGGCAGGGGGGCCGGGTAGGGTCCGTCCACATGAAGCTGGCGTTCTCCACCCTCGGTGTCCCCGGCCTGCCCCTGCCCGACGTCCTGCGGCTCGCGACCGCCCACGGCTACCACGGCGTGGAGCTGCGCGCCCACCCCGAGGAACCGGTCCACCCCGGCCTCGGATCCGCCGAACGGACGGATGTCGCGGCCGAGTTCAAGGGGTCGGGCGTAGAGATCCTCGGTCTGGCGGGCTACGCGCGGGTCGCCGCGCCGGGCGACGACGAACCCGTCCTGGCCGAGATCCGCTCCCTCCTCGACCTGGCCCGCGACCTCGGCGCCCCGTACATCCGGGTCTTCCCCGGCGGCGACCTGGACGTCCAGACCCCCGAGGAGGCCGACGCCACGGCCGCCCGGCGGCTGGGCACGGCCGCCGAGTACGCGAACGACCTGGGCGTCCGCATCCTGCTGGAGACCCACGACTCGCACCGCACCGCCGCCGACGCGATGCGCGTCCTCGGGCTGGTCGGCCACCGCCAGGTGGGCGCGCTGTGGGATGTGATGCACACCTGGCTGGGCGGCGAACAGCCCTCGGAGACCTACGCGGCGCTCTCCCCGCACCTCGGCTACGTCCAGGTCAAGGACATCGCCTCCGCCGAGGACACCACCCCGCTGCCGCTCGGCGCGGGCGTCCTGCCGCTGGCCGAGTGCGTGGAGGTCCTCTCCCGGCACGGCTGGGACGGCTGGCTGTGCTGGGAGTACGAGAAGCGGTGGTACGAGGAGGCGGCGCCGCTGCCGGACCTGCTCGGGGCCGGGCGCGAGCATCTGGGCAGGCTGCTGAACGAGTCGGCGTGACGGGCCGCGCGGCGTCGGCCCGGGGCACCTGACCGGGCTCGGGCACCCGCGGCTCGGCCGCGTCGCGGGTCCTGCCGCGTCGCGGGTCCGGAGGTACGGACGACGCCCGGACCGACGCCCTCCCGGCGCGGTCAGATCACGCGGAACAGGTCGGCGGCGGCGTGGACGTCGGTGAGGTCCTCGACGGAGCGCAGGTTGTCGCACAGGGCCTCCAGCACCGAGCCGACCTCGCCGACGCGCGGGGCGCCGACGACCACGCCGAACACCCGGAAGCCCATCCGGCGCTTGGCGTCGTTCCAGCCGCGCATCCACTCCTCGGTGACGCCGCAGTCGTCGTCGGTGATCATTACGATGTCGCCCCGCCCGCGGGAGGTGTCGTCGGACTCCTCCTCCAGCAGCTCGCCGGCGGCCGACAGCGGTGTCTGACAGCTGGTGCCGCCGCCGAGGAAGGTCTCCGCGAAGTCGAGGACCGGGGGCAGCGGATCGGCTCGCCGCCGTTCTCGGGGTGGTGCGCGGTGGTGGCGCGGCCGTCGTAGACCTGGCGGTACTCGCCCCGGGCCAGCGCGGCGACGTCGATGGGGCCGAACATCCTCGTCGGCGCGGTGAACTTCGACAGCAGGATCTCCCAGTAGGCCGCGCCCTCGATCCGGCCCGTGAGCTCCCGCGCATCTCGGACTTCGCCGTCCCGGGCGGACCGAGCACCAGCGAGTGCTGCCCGGCCAGCAGTGTCACCAGCAGCGTCCGCACGACGTCGGCCCGCTCGTAGAACCGCTCCGACATCGTCGCCGATCCTCCGCAGCCGCTCGGCGGTGTCCTGCGCGTCGACTTTCAACTCCTTGCCTGTGACGCGGTGTTGTGCCGACGGGACGGGTCTGTCCTCCCCGGAACCTACGACGAAGCGAAAGGTAGCCTGGGCCGACCGCGCACAGGGAAAGGCACAGCACCATGACGAACGGCGAGAGCGGTGACACCACGGCACTCGACGACCCGGTGGGCGAGTCGCTGCGCGGCCGCCACGCGGACCTCGGTCGCCGGCTCGGCCGTGCCGCCACCTATCTGCCGGGAGTCGCGACCTTCTCGGCGGTACCCGCCGAAGCGGACGCGGCGGACTGGACCGATCTCGCACGGCTCCTCGGCCCGGACGCGTTCGCCGACATGTTCAGCTGCCCGGCGACCCCACCGCCCAACTGGGAGCCGGTTTTCGTCCTCGAAGGCCGGCAGATGATCTGGCCCGCCGGCAGCCGGCCCGATCAGACCCACGCCGCGACCGGCGGCACCGATGTGGTCGAACTGGGCGAAGCCGATGTGCCCGAGATGCTCGACCTGGCCGCACGCACCCGACCCGGGCCGTTCTGGCCGCGCACCCGCGACCTCGGCACCTACCTCGGCGTCCGCGACGGCGGCAGGCTGGTTGCCATGGCGGGCGAGCGGCTCCGGCCTCCGGGATGGACCGAGATCAGCGCCGTCTGCACGGCCCCCGAGGCACGCGGGCGAGGCCACGCCGTCCGCCTGGTCACCGCCCTCGCCACCCGCATCCTGGCTCGCGGCGGGCGCCCCTTCCTGCACGTGGCCGAGGCGAACGCCGGTGCGATCGCGCTCTACGAACGGCTCGGCTTCACCAGCCGGAAGCACGTGACGTTCCGCGGCTTCCGCACCCCGTGAGAAAGTGCGTTGCACCTCCCTGTCCACGTCGCTAACGTCGCCGCCCATGCCCCCAACCCTGCGAACGCCCCGCCTGCTCCTCGACGCCTACACCCCGCAGGACGAGGAGGACTTCGTCGCCCTGTTCCAGGACACCAGGGTCTCCCGGTGGATGGGGGACGGCCCCGCTGCAGAGGCGGACGACCGGGCCCTGTTCGGGCGGATCTTCACCAAGGTCTATGCCCAGGATCTGTTCGACGTGTGGGCGGTCCGGCGCGGCGGGCGGCTGGTCGGGCATGCGGAGATCAAGCGGACGGACGCGGTCGACGGTCACGAGATCGTCTACGCCCTGGCCCCTCAGGCGTGGGGCAGCGGGCTCGGGACGGAGCTGGCGGAGGCGCTCGTGGGATACGGCTTCGACTCGCTCGGGCTGACCGAGGTGCACGCCACCGTCGCCGCGCGCAACGAGGCCTCCCTGCGCCTGCTCGACCGGATCGGGTTCGCGCACGTCCGGGACATCGAGGAGGACGACGGCGGACTCACCCGCGTGCTGAGCCGCCCGGCGCGGTGATCTCCTCGGCCATCCGGCAAGAATCCGGCAAGAAATTCTTACCCGACCGTGCAACCCTTTCTGTCCCGCGCGGGTCGTACATGGCGTCAGGGCTTTCTGGTGGGGGATCTGGGGGGATCGCGGGGGTTCTGACGGGAGGGGAAAGCCGAGGGGGCCCGGTCCACGGACCGTGGCCCCCTCGAAGCAGAAGCCCTCAGAAGACTCAGAAGAAGACGCCACACCTCAGCAGCACGTTCGCGTACGGCCGTGCCTCGCCCGTGCGGACCACCAGCCGGGCCCCGGCCGACAGCTCCTTGAGCCGCTCGTGCGACACCAGGTCCAGTGACGGGAAGTGCCCGTCCAGGAGCTGCGAAGCCTCCTGGTTCGCCTCCCGTACCTCCGTCGCCGCCGTCGCCCCCTCGACCACCAGCTCGGCCAGCAGCCCCTGAAGCACCTCGGCGAACGTCGGCACCCCGGCCCGGAAGGCGAGGTCCACCAACCGGGGGCCGTCGGGAATGGGCATGCCCGCGTCGCACACCAGCACCCCGTCCCCGTGGCCCAGCTCGGCCAGCGCACCGGCGAGGTGACGGTTCAGTATCCCGTTCCGCTTCACAGCGCGGCGACCTCCGCCGCCGTCGGGAAAGACGCCTGCGCGCCCTCCTTCGTCACGGTCACCGCCCCGACCCGCGCCGCGTAAGCGGCCGCCTCCGCCAGGGACTCACCGGCCCCCAGCCGGAAGGCCAGCGCGGCGGTGAACGCGTCACCCGCACCGGTTGTGTCCACGGCGCTCACCTTCACCGACGGCACCCGGGAGACACCCTCCGCGGAGGCGACCAGCGCGCCCTGCGCGCCCAGCGTCACCACCACCGACCGCGGGCCCTTCGCGAGCAGGATCCGCGCCCAGTCCTCCGGGCTGTCCCCCACGGCGGCCGAGCCCAGGATCACCTTCGCCTCGTGCTCGTTGACGATCAGCGGGTCGCACGCCGCCAGCACCTCCTGCGGAAGGGGGCGCGGCGGCGAGGGGTTCAGCACGAAACGGCTCTCCGGCGCAAGGTTCCGTACGACCTCCACCACCGTCTCAAGCGGGATCTCCAGCTGCGCCGAGACCACCCGGGAGGCGTGGAAGAGGCTCCCGGCGGCGTGGACGTCCTCCGTGGCCAGCCGGCCGTTCGCACCCGGCGAGACCACGATGCTGTTGTCCCCGGACGGGTCGACCGTGATCAGCGCGACCCCGGTCGGCGCGCCGCCCACCAGGACACCCACCGTGTCCACGCCGGACTCCCGCTGCGAGTCCAGCAGCAGCCGGCCGTACGCGTCGTCGCCGACCCGGGCCAGCAGAGCCGTACGGGCTCCGAGCCGGGCGGCCGCGACCGCCTGGTTCGCGCCCTTGCCGCCCGGGTGGACGGCCAGGTCGGAGCCGAGCACGGTCTCGCCCGCACCGGGCCGGCGCTCGACACCGATCACCAGGTCGGCGTTGGCCGACCCCACGACCAGGAGGTCGTAGTCGTACATGAGTCGTCTCCCCACATGAGTGACATGGGCGGGCGGCCCCACCAGCCGTGGGTGACCGCCCGCCGTTCCCCGATGTCAGCCGCTGAAGCCGGCCACGTTCTCCTTCGTGACCACCTTCACCGGCACCTTCACCGTCTCCTCGACCTTCTTGCCCTGGAGTGCCTTCAGCGCGTTGTCCACGGCGATCTTCCCGAGCTGGGACGGCTGCTGCGCCACGGACGCGTACAGCGTGCCGCCCTCGACCGCCTTCAGTCCGTCAGGCGTGCCGTCGAAGCCGACCACCGAGACCGACTTGCCGGCCTTGGAACCCAGGGCCTTGATCGCGCCGAGGGCCATCTCGTCGTTGGCGGCGATGACGCCCTGGACGTCCGGGTGGGCCTGGAGCAGGTTCGACATCACGTCGAGGCCCTTGGTGCGGTCGAAGTCCGCGGGCTGCTGGGCGACGACCTGGATGCCCGGGTAGGCCTTGAGGCCGTTGGCGAAGCCCTGCGCGCGCTCGCGGGCGGCGGAGGTGCCCGCCTGGCCCTGGAGGATCACGATCTTGCCCTTGCCGCCCAGCTTGTCGGCGATGGTCTTCGCGGCGAGCTCACCGCCGGTGACGTTGTCGGAGGCGACGAGGGTGTCCGTCTTCGCGTTGTTGACGCCGCGGTCGACGGCGATGACAGGGATCTTCGCCTTGTCGGCGGCCTTCACCGAGTTGCTCGCCGCGTCCGAGTCGACCGGGTTGACGATGATCGCGCCGAGTCCGGAAGTGGTGAAGTTCTGGAGCTGGTTGGCCTGCTGGGAGGCGTCGTTCTGCGCGTCCGTGACGGTCAGGTCCACGCCCAGCTTCTTCGCCTCGGCCTGGGCGCCCGCCCGGATCTGCACGAAGAAGGGGTTGTTGAGGGTGGACAGCGACAGGCCCATCTTCGGGGTGCTCGCGGCGGAGGACCCGTTGTGCAGGAACGACGTGGCACCGACGATCGCGACGGTGACGACGGCCGCCAGCGCGTACGTCACCGCCTGCTTGCCCTTGTCGCCACCGGTGCCGGCCGCGGCCGGGGTCGCCCCGGCCTTGCGGCGCGCGGTGTCGAGCAGCACGGCCAGCGCGATGACGACGCCGATGACGACCTGCTGCCAGAACGCCGACACGTTCAGCAGGTTCAGCCCGTTGCGCAGCACGGCCAGGATCAGCGCGCCGATCAGCGTGCCGGACGCCTTGCCCGTACCGCCCGCGAGGGACGCCCCGCCGATGACGACCGCGGCGATCGCGTCCAGCTCGTAGCCGTCGGCGGCCTGCGGCTGCGCGGAGGACAGCCGGGCGGCGAGCACGACGCCCGCGACGGCGGCGAAGACGCCGGAGAAGGCGTAGATGGCGAGCTTCTGCTTCTTCACGCGCAGGCCGGACAGCCGCGCCGCCTCCTCGTTGCCGCCGATCGCGTACATCGAGCGGCCGATGTACGTCCGGCCGAGCACGAACGCGGCGATCAGGCCCATCACGACCATGACGAGCACCGGCACCGGCAGCCAGCCGCCGAGCACGTCACCGAGGCGGGAGACCGAGTCGGGGAGGGCGATCGGCGAGCCCTCGGAGATCACCAGCAACAGACCGCGGGCCACCGACAGCATGGCCAGCGTCGCGATGAACGGCGGCAGCTTGCCGTAGGAGATCAGGATGCCGTTGACCAGGCCGCACGCGATACCGGTCGCTATGGCCAGCAGGACGGCGAGGAACACGGGGACGCCCGCCGAGGTGGCGCTCCACGCCAGGACCGTGGCCGACAGCGCGGCGACCGAGCCGACCGACAGGTCGATGCCCGCCGAGACGATCACGAAGGTGACGCCGAAGGCGAGGATGGCGGTGACGGCCGCCTGGACACCGACGTTCAGGAGGTTGTCCGTCGTCAGGAAGTCGCCGGACAGCGCCGACATCGCGATGACGAGGACGATGAGCGCGGTCAGCGCGCCGTTGTCGAGCAGCAGACGGCGCAGGCCGCCCGAGGCCGAGGCGCCACCCGCGCCCGTCGTGCTCTTGAGCGTGTCAGTGGCCACGGGAGGCCTCCGTTCCGGTCGTGATCGTGGTCGTGGTCGGGGTGCTGACGGCGAGTGCCATCACGGTGTCCTGGGTCGCCTCGTCGGCGGAGAGTTCACCGGCGATCCGGCCCTGCGCCATGACCAGCACCCGGTCGCTCATGCCGAGCACCTCGGGCAGATCGCTGGAGATCATCAGGACGGCGGCACCGGCCGCGGTGAGTTCGTTGACCAGCTGGTAGATCTCGACCTTGGCGCCGACGTCGATGCCGCGCGTCGGCTCGTCGAGGATCAGCACCTTGGTGTCGGCGAGCAGCCACTTGCCGATGACGACCTTCTGCTGGTTGCCGCCGGACAGTGTCCGCACGTGCTGGCCGAGTCCCGCCATCCGCACACCGAGCTGTCCCGCGATCCGCTCGGCGGCCTCGCGCTGCCCCTTGAGGTCGACGAGCCCCGCGCGCGTGGCCGACCGCAGCGTCACAAGACCGAGGTTCTCCTCGACCGACGCGTCCAGCACCAGACCCTGGCCCTTGCGGTCCTCGGGGATGAGCCCGATGCCCGCGGTCATCGCCGCGTTGACGTCGTACTTGGGGACGGCGGCCCCGGCGACCTTCACGGCCCCCTTGTCGTACGGGTCCGCCCCGAACACCGCCCGTACGACCTCCGTACGGCCGGCGCCGACGAGCCCGGCGATGCCGACCACCTCACCGGCGTGCACCTCGAAGCTGACGTCGTGGAAGACGCCGTCGCGGGTGAGTTCCTCGACGGACAGCAACGCGGCGCCGCGATCGGCCCGTTCGCGCGGATACTGCTGCTCGATGGAGCGCCCGACCATGAGCCGTACGAGCTCGTCCTCGGGCGTGGAGGCGGGCACCTGCCCGACGCTCCTGCCGTCCCGGATGACCGTCACCCGGTCACCGAGGGCGGCGATCTCCTCCAGGTGGTGCGTGATGAACACGATCCCGACGCCGTCCTCGCGCAGCTTGCGCACGATTCCGAAGAGCTTCTCGACCTCCTCGGAGGTGAGCACGGCGGTCGGCTCGTCCATGATGAGCACGCGCGCGTCGAGGCTGAGCGCCTTGGCGATCTCGACCATCTGCAGGCGCGCGATGCCGAGTTCGCGTACCCGCGCGCGTGGCGACACCTGCACGCCCACGCGCGCCAGGAGGACCTCGGCGTCGGCCTCCATCCGCTTCCGGTCGATCATCCCGAACCGGCGCGGCTGCCGCCCCAGGAAGATGTTCTCGGCGACCGTCAGATCGGGAACGAGGTTGAACTCCTGGTAGATGGTGGCGATCCCGAGCCGCTCGGAGTCCTGCGCACCGTGGATGCGCACCTCCTCGCCGCCGACCAGGATCCGCCCGGCGTCGGGCGTGTAGGCGCCGGAGAGCATCTTGATGAGGGTGCTCTTGCCCGCGCCGTTCTCACCGAGCAGCACGTGCACCTCGCCCCGGCGCAGATCGAAGTCGACGCCGTCGAGCGCGACCACGCCGGGGAAGGTCTTGCGGATGCCCTCGATGCGCAGCAACTCGTCCGGGTTGCTCACGTCGTGCTCCTTTGCACTGGGGAGGGGGACTCGCCGCACGAGCGGCGTACGACGAGGCGGGCGGGGAGGGTGACGGACTCGGGGGTCCGGCCCTCGATGCGGTCGACCAGCGCGCGTACGGCGGCGCGCCCCAGCTCGCCCGTGGGCTGGGCGATCGCGGTGACCGGCGGATCGGTGTGCACGAACCAGCGGATGTCGTCGAACGCGGCCAGCGCGATGTCGTCGGGAACCCGCAGTCCACGCGCGCGTACGGCATCCAGCGCGCCGAGCGCCATCAGGTTGTCGGCCGCGAACACGACCTCGGGCGGCTCGGCCAGGTCGAGGAACCCCTCGGTGACCCGGCGCCCGCTCTCGGCCTGGAAGTCGCCCTGGCCTGTGTAGGCCTCGGGGAGGCCGAGCCCGTGCTCCTGGAGGGCCTCCCGGAAGACCTCCACGCGCTCCCGGCCGGTCGTGGTCGCCGCCGGACCCGCGATGATCGCGACCCGCCGGTGCCCGAGCCCGTACAGATGCGCCACGAGGTCCCGCACGGCGGCCCGGCCGTCCGCCCGGACCACAGGCACGTCCACGCCCGGGATCCACCGGTCCACGAACACCATGGGCGTCCCCGCCCGCGCGGCGTCCAGCATCAGCGGCGAACCGCCGTCCGTCGGGGAGACGAGCAGCCCGTCGATCCGCCGGTCCAGCAGGTTGCGTACGTGGTGGTCCTGGAGGTCGGGCCGCTCGTCGGCGTTGCCGATGATGACGCTGTAGCCGAGCGCGCGGGCCTCCTCCTCGACGGAGCGGGCCAGTTCGGTGAAGTACGGGTTCATCACGTCGCTGATGACCAGGCCCAGGGTGTGGGTCTGGTCGGTGCGCAGGGAGCGGGCGACGGCGTTCGGGCGGTAGCCCAGGGACTCGACGGCGGCCAGCACGCGCGTGCGTGCGTCGGCGCTGACCGACGGGTGGTCGTTCAGGACGCGCGAGACCGTGGCGACGGAGACGCCGGCCTCGGCAGCGACGTCCTTGATGCTGGCCACCGCCGCTCCACCTCCTTGTGGATCAGTCGTGGGAGCACGTGTCGCGTGCTCGTGGAATCGATTACATCGACGGGTGGATGGAATCGATTACACGCCGGTAAATCAAGACCCCGAGGACACCTCTTGACCGGATCGTGATGTCGCGGGCTGCTCCCCGGCGGTCCAGGGTGGAAGGAGAAGGTCCGTTGTCTCGAGGCCCGGCGGGGCCGGAGCGGAGGAGTCATGACGGCGGCGACCCGGAACGACGTACCCGTAGCCCTCGAGGGCAACGGCGTGGAACTGCGCCTCATGCCGATCGGGGGCGGCATGTCGGTGGGCTACGTCAGCCTGCCCCAGGGCACGGACATGGGCCCGGCCCTCAAGGGCATGCCCGACGACGCGTGCCAGTGCCCCCACTGGGGCTATCTGCTGAAGGGCCGCATCAGGATGCGCACGGCCTCCGGCGAGGAGGAGTACGAGGCGGGGCAGGCGTACTACTGGGGCCCGGGCCACGTCCCGGTCGCCCTGGAGGACAGCGAGTTCGTGGAGTTCTCCCCGAGCGAGGACTTCCAGCAGGTGATCGAGCACGTGGTCGCGCAGTCCGGGTGAGCTGGGGGAGCGGCCGGGCCGGTGAGCCGGAGGAACCCCTGACGGGCCGGTGAGTCAAGGGAACCGACGGACCACCGATGAGCCAGAGAACCGCCGGGTCACCGATGAGTTTCGGTGGCCCGGGCGGTCTGTCCCTGGTCGACCACCACAGGAGGAGCGCCGTGCACCACCAGCTACTGCGAGTGCAGAACTTCAACGTCTCGAGCGACGGATTCGGTGCCGGTGAGCACCAGAGTATGGAGCGGCCCTTCGGCCATGCCGATCCGGGTCAGATGTTCGCCTGGGCCGGCGCCACGGCGAGCTGGCCCAACCGCACCGACCCCGGCGGCAGCCGCGGTCTCGACGACTACCTCACGCGCGACTTCGCGAACAACATCGGCGCCGAGATCATGGGCCGCAACAAGTTCGGTCCCCAGCGCGGCCCCTGGCAGGACTACGAGTGGAAGGGCTGGTGGGGTGACGAGCCCCCGTTCCACACGCCGGTGTTCGTCATGACCCACCACGAGCGCCCTTCGTTCACCCTCTCCGACACGACGTTCCACTTCGTCGGCGGCGACCCGGCCGCGGTCCTCGAACAGGCCCGGGAGGCGGCACAGGGCAAGGACGTCCGGCTCGGCGGCGGGGCCATGACCATCCGGGAGTTCCTCGACGCCGACCTGGTCGACACCCTGCACGTGGCGGTCTCGCCGGTGAAACTCGGATCCGGTTCACGGCTCTGGGAGTCCCCCGAGGAGCTGTTCGACCGGTTCCACTGCGATGTCGTGCCGAGTCCGAGCGGGGTCACGCATCACTTGTTCTGGCGGAAATGACGGCAGGTCAGTCGCGTCCGCCCCAGTCCAGACGGTCGGCCAGTCCGGCTGCGGCGAAGGCGGCTGCCAACTCCTCGCGGCCCTCGGTGAAGTGGGCCCAGCTGTCGTAGTGGACGGGGACCACGCGGCGGGCGCCGAGGACCCGCGCGGCCTCGGCGGCCATGGCGCTGTCCAGGACGATCACCTTTCCGTCGAAGACTTCGGCGAAGCGCGGCGCGCCGGCGAACAGGATGGCGGTGTCCACCGGGGCGAAGCGCTCGGCGATCTCCTCCACCGCGTCGAGTGAGGCGTTGTCGCCGCTGACGTAGACGGTGGGCAGGCCCTCGCCGGTCAGGACGAAGCCGACGACCTCGCCGCAGACCGGCTCGACCTCCTCGCGGGGGCCCGGGCCGTGGATCGCGGGGACGCCCGTGACGGTGACCGTGCCGCCGTCGGGGCGGTCGAGCTCGACGGACTGCCAGTCGGCCAGGCCCGTGGCCCTCTCGCCGAGGCGCTGTCCTCCCCCGGGGGTGGTGAGGGTGAGCGGGACGTCGGCGAGCAGGGCCCGGCCGGAGGTGTCGAGGTTGTCGGCGTGCTCGTCGTGCGAGAGGAGCACCACGTCGATGGGGCTGAGTTCGGCGGGCGAGCCGGTGGAGGGGGCGGTCTTCGTCAGAACCACGGCGGGCGCGGGGAAGTCGCCGGGGCCGTCGAAGGTCGGGTCGGTCAGGAAGCGCAGGCCGCCGTACTCGAAGAGGGCGGTCGGGCCGCCGAAGACGCGGACGGGAAAGGGCGCGGTCGTCGCGGGAAGCGCGGACATGAAAGAAACCTCACGGATAGATGCGTTCGAACCGTGAGGCGACCGTAACTGCTTCTCACGGATACAGGCAAGCCGTACCATGAGGAGCATGGAGGAGTCCGTGACCGAACAACCCGCCCCGCCGCCCGCACAGGGCGAGGAGGAGCACCCCTCCCTCGCCCTCGTCAACAGCGCGATCGCCCTGCCCGGCGGGCACACGGTCGACCTCCTGGGCACCCCCGCGCAGACGAACCACTGGCTGACCCAGCGCGGCCTCGCCCCGGTCGACGTCGGCATGCGGGAGATGTGCGCGACCCAACTGCGCTCCCTGCGCGAACAGATCAGGTCGCTGTTCGCCGCCCGGGCCGAAGGCCTGCCCGCCCTCCCCGCGGCCGTGACGGCCATCAACGACGCGATGACCCGGGTCCCCACGGCTCCGCTGCTGGGGTGGGACGACAAGACCGGCCCCTACCGCACGGCCCCCCACCCCACCACCGCGATCGTCGACCTGGCTCTGGCCACTCTTGCCGCCGACGCCGCCGACCTGCTCACGTCCCCCGATGCCGAACGCCTCACCGCCTGCGGCTCCCCGCCCTGCAACCGCTACCTGCTCCGCCACGGCCGCCGCCACTGGTGCTCCACCCGCTGCGGCGACCGCGCCCGCGCGGCCCGCGCGTATGCCCGCCGCAGCGACTCGCGATGACTCGATCGCTTCACTCGTATGGGACGGTTCGACCATGACCAGCGACTACGACCGTCTTCGTAACGGCATCGAGTTCATGACCGCTTACGTCTCCGGCAACGACCTGCTGACGGCCTACGTGACAGAGCGACGGCGCGAGGACCCCATGGCGACCGAGGCCCTCATGGACGGGGCGGCGGCCCTCTGCGCCCTGTTGCTGCGCAAGATGGCCCGGGATGTCGGGAAGACCGAGCACGAGCTCCTCCAGGAACTGGCCCGCGGCACCCACCGACACGAGCGGCAGTCCGAAGAGTGACTCTGATCGTTGGTCAGAGTCATGGCGACGGGGCGAGCCGTGCCCCTCTGCTCTCCGCCACCCGCTTGACGTCCCGCAGGGACTCACTCAGCCGCAGGGCCAGATAATGCAGCTCCGCGCTCGTCACGCGGCGTTCCGCGAGGAGTGCGGCGGCGTGGCCGAGAAGATCGTCCGCCATGTCCAGCTGTACGGCTTCGATGTCGTCGGCCAAGCGTGAGACGTAACCCCTCCCGTCGCCCACTAGGTAGCACGGCCTTCCCTCGGCAGTCGTCCAGGGCAGCAGTCGCTCGGCCATCACGTGCTCACCTCCGCCGCCAGGTAGGGGCGGACCAGTCGGTTGTCCTCTCCGCGCAACGGACGTTCCTCCGGACGGCGGGCCATCGCGCCGCTGACGCCGTCGCGGCAGTACGGGCACGGGGGCGGTGCCGCGGACCGCCGTCGCCGTCCGCGCGGAGGGAACAGGACGCGGAGGAGCGGTTCGAGGGCTCGGGCGATGAGGTCTGTCATGTCTGCTTGCCTTCCGACCTGCGGTGACTGCGTTCTGTGGTGAATCACTCACAGAGTGGGGTCGGCGCTGGCTACGCTGCCAGGGGTCGGGGCTTGACATCGCGCTTGTCAAGAAAGGGAGTTGGCCGCATGGACGAACGCCGCACGCCTCGAACGCTGCGGGAGAAGTACGGGGAGGAGCTGAGGCTACGGCGGACGGCCGCGGGCCTCACTCAGGAGGAACTGAGCGACCAGGTCGTGTGCTCGCCTACGCTGATCAGCCACTTCGAGGCCGGGAGACGGCTTCCCAAACCCGATGACGCCCGGCGGATCGACCGTGCGCTGGGGACGGACGGATTCTTCACGCGGTGGCTGGAGGATCTGCAGAACACGTACGATCCCCGCTTCGCTGCCGCCGCCGAACTGGAGCGACACGCAACCGTGATCCAGCAGTTCGCGCTCTCACTGGTTCCCGGCCTGCTCCAGACACCCGATTACGCGCGCGCAGTGTTCGCCGCTTACCGCCCCAACTCCACAGACCAGGAACTTGACAGGAAAGTTGTCATCCGAACAGAGCGTGCCCGAATCCTCGACGGGCCGTCGGCTCCGGTCATCTGGACGCTTCTCGACGAGGCCGTACTGCGACGCTGTGTGGGTGGCCCGCAGGTCATGGCCGAACAGCTGCACAAGATCGCGGACTTGGCCGGGTCACGACGGATTCGGCTGCACGTCCTTCCGTACCGCGCCGGTGCGCATCCGCTCATGGAGAGCCTGCTCACCCTGATGACCTTCGAGGACTCCGCCCCGGTGGCGTACGTCGACGCATTCGAGACGGGACGTCTGATGGACGATCCGGCGCTGGTGAGCGCCTGCCAGACCGCCTACGCTCTGGCGCTGAGCGACGCGTTGTCGCAGCAGGAGTCACTGGCCCTCGTCAGGTCGGCAGCGAAGGAACACGCGCATGATCAGTAGTGAACACAGCGGGTGGTACAAGTCCAGCTACAGCGGCGGCAGCCAAGCCGAGTGCCTCGAAGTCGCCCGCAACAACCCAGACGTGCCCGTCCGTGACAGCAAGACCGCCACCGGCCCCACCCTGGTCTTCTCCACTCACGGCTGGACGGCATTCGTGACGGCCGTCAAGGAAGGTCGCATAGAGGCCTGAGTGTCGTACCACGGCGGTACGGTCGGATCATGCCCAACCACACGGGAACCCCCGCCGACGAACGGCGACTCGCCGTGCTCGAAGGCGTTCTCGAGCGGATCACGTACGCGAACGAGGAGAACGGCTACACGGTCGCCCGGGTCGACACCGGCAGAGGCGGCGGCGATCTGCTCACGGTCGTGGGCGCGCTGCTCGGCGCCCAGGTCGGGGAATCCCTGCGCATGGAGGGCCGCTGGGGCTCGCATCCCCAGTACGGCAAGCAGTTCCACGTGGAGAACTACACGACCGTCCTGCCCGCCACCGTCCAGGGCATCCGCCGTTATCTCGGCTCCGGCCTGGTCAAGGGCATCGGCCCGGTCTTCGCCGACCGCATCACGCAGCACTTCGGGCTGGACACGCTCCAGATCATCGAGGAGGAGCCCAAGCGGCTCATCGAGGTCCCGGGCCTCGGGCCCAAGCGGACGAAGAAGATCGCCGACGCCTGGGAGGAACAGAAGGCCATCAAGGAGGTCATGCTCTTCCTCCAGACCGTCGAGGTGTCCACGTCCATCGCCGTGCGCATCTACAAGAAGTACGGCGACGCGTCCATCTCCGTCGTGAAGAACCAGCCCTACCGCCTCGCCGCCGACGTCTGGGGCATCGGCTTCCTCACCGCAGACAAGATCGCCCAGTCCGTCGGCATCCCGCACGACAGCCCGGAGCGCGTCAAGGCGGGCCTGCAGTACGCGTTGTCGCAGTCCACCGACCAGGGCCACTGCTTCCTCCCGGAGGAGCAGCTGATCAAGGACGCGGTCAAGCTCCTCCAGGTCGACACGGGCCTGGTCATCGAGTGCCTCGCCGAGCTGGCCGAGCCCCCGGAGGACGGCGAGGACCCCGGCGTCGTACGGGAGAAGGTCCCGGGCCCTGACGGCGGGGAGCCCGTCACCGCGATCTACCTCGTGCCCTTCCACCGAGCCGAACTCTCCCTCTCCGCCCAGCTGCTGCGCCTCCTGCGCACGGAGGAGGACCGGATGCCGGGCTTCCGGGCGGTGGCCTGGGACAAGGCGCTCGGCTGGCTGAGAACACGCACCGGCGCCGACCTCGCCCCCGAGCAGGAGGCCGCCGTCAGGCTCGCGCTGACCGAGAAGGTCGCCGTCCTCACCGGCGGCCCCGGCTGCGGCAAGTCCTTCACGGTCCGCTCCATCGTGGAGCTGGCCCGCGCCAAGAAGGCCAAGGTCGTGCTCGCCGCCCCGACCGGCCGGGCCGCCAAGCGCCTGTCCGAGCTCACCGGCGCCGACGCCTCCACGGTCCACCGCCTGCTGGAGCTGAGGCCCGGCGGCGACGCGGCCTACGACCGGGACCGCCCGCTGGACGCCGACCTGGTGGTGGTCGACGAGGCCTCCATGCTGGACCTGCTCCTCGCCAACAAGCTGGTGAAGGCCGTCCCTCCGGGGGCCCATCTCCTCTTCGTCGGGGATGTGGACCAGCTGCCCAGCGTCGGCGCGGGCGAGGTGCTGCGCGACCTCCTGGCCGACGGGAGCCCGATCCCCGCCGTCCGCCTCACCCGGGTCTTCCGCCAGGCCCAGCAGTCGGGCGTGGTGACGAACGCGCACCGGATCAACGCCGGCCAACTCCCGCTCACCGACGGCATGAAGGACTTCTTCCTCTTCGTCGAGGACGACACGGAGGCCGCAGGCCGGCTCACGGTGGATGTGGCGGCGCATCGCATTCCGGCCAAGTTCGGGCTGGACCCGCGCCGGGACGTCCAGGTCCTCGCCCCCATGCACCGGGGCCCGGCGGGCGCGGGCACCCTCAACGGCCTGCTCCAGCAGGCCGTCACCCCGGGCCGCCCCGACCTGCCCGAGAAAAGATTCGGCGGACGGGTTTTCCGTGTGGGCGACAAGGTCACCCAGATTCGCAACAATTACGACAAGGGCAAGAACGGTGTCTTCAACGGCACCGTCGGTGTGGTCACCTCGCTCGACCCGGTCGACCAGCGCCTGACGGTGCTGACGGACGAGGACGAGGAGGTTTTGTACGAGTTCGACGAGCTGGACGAGCTGGCTCACGCCTACGCCGTGACCATCCACCGCTCCCAGGGCAGCGAGTACCCGGCGGTCGTCATCCCGGTCACCACGGGCGCCTGGATGATGCTCCAGCGGAACCTGCTCTACACGGCGGTCACCCGGGCCAAACAGCTGGTCGTCCTCGTCGGTTCGCGCAAGGCGATCGGCCAGGCGGTGCGCTCCGTGTCCGCGGGCCGTCGGTGCACGGCACTCGACTTCCGGCTCGGTTCGCAGAAAAATGATCGATCAAATGAGTCGTGAAGGTCACAAGGCACTTCCAGATGGGGAACACAGGGGGCAGGATGAGCAAGTTGACGGCACTCAGTGCCGTCAGTAGGCCCGATGGTCGACCCCGAGTGCACTCTCCTGAGCCGAGTGGGGGATGGTAGAGACAGTCAGGGCACCTCGAAGATGAGGCACAACGTCGGTGAGGGAAGACGTGAGCGACAACTCTGTAGTACTGCGGTACGACGGCAACGAGTACACCTACCCGGTGATCGACAGCACCGTCGGTGACAAGGGCTTCGACATCGGCAAGCTCCGCGCCCAGACCGGTCTGGTGACGCTGGACAGCGGTTACGGCAATACCGCCGCCTATAAATCCGCCGTCACCTACCTGGACGGCGAAGCGGGCATCCTGCGGTACCGCGGCTACCCGATCGAGCAGTTGGCCGAGCGCTCCACGTTCCTGGACGTCGCCTACCTGCTGATCAACGGCGAGCTGCCGACCGTCGACGAGCTCTCGACGTTCAAGAACGACATCACGCAGCACACCCTGCTGCACGAGGACGTCAAGAACTTCTACAAGGGCTTCCCGCGCGACGCCCACCCGATGGCCATGCTGTCCTCGGTCGTCTCGGCGCTGTCCACGTTCTACCAGGACAGCCACAACCCGTTCGACGAGCGCCAGCGCAACCTCTCCACGATCCGGCTGCTGGCCAAGCTCCCGACGATCGCGGCGTACGCGTACAAGAAGTCGATCGGCCACCCGTTCGTCTACCCGCGCAACGACCTCGGCTACGTCGAGAACTTCCTGCGCATGACCTTCTCGGTCCCCGCGCAGGAGTACGAGCTCGACCCGACCGTGGTCTCCGCGCTGGACAAGCTGCTGATCCTGCACGCGGACCACGAGCAGAACTGTTCGACCTCCACGGTCCGCCTGGTCGGCTCCTCGCAGGCGAACATGTTCGCCTCGATCTCCGCCGGCATCAACGCCCTGTGGGGCCCGCTGCACGGCGGCGCCAACCAGTCCGTGCTGGAGATGCTGGAAGGCATCCGCGACGCCGGCGGCGACGTCGACTCCTTCATCCGCAAGGTGAAGAACAAGGAGGAAGGCGTCCGCCTGATGGGCTTCGGCCACCGGGTCTACAAGAACTTCGACCCGCGTGCCAAGATCATCAAGGCCGCCGCGCACGACGTGCTGTCCGCCCTCGGCAAGTCCGACGAGCTGCTGGACATCGCGCTGAAGCTGGAAGAGCACGCGCTCTCCGACGACTACTTCGTCTCGCGCAGCCTCTACCCGAACGTTGACTTCTACACCGGCCTGATCTACCGGGCCATGGGCTTCCCGACCGAGATGTTCACGGTCCTGTTCGCCCTCGGCCGGCTGCCGGGCTGGATCGCCCAGTGGCACGAGATGATCAAGGAGCCGGGCTCCCGCATCGGCCGCCCGCGCCAGATCTACACGGGCGTCGTCGAGCGCGACTTCGTGCCCGTCGAGGAGCGCTGAGGCGCAAGTCCGCTCGGCCCCCGTATCCGCGCTTGTGCGGGTGCGGGGGCTCTTGCGTACGTGCGGGGCGAGAAGGCCCGAGAGGCTGAGAAGCAGAAAAGAAGGCGCCCTGTCGCCGGTCCCCCCACGGGCCGACGACCAGGGCGCCTTCCCAGTCCCGGTTCGGATTCCCCCCACGGGATCCGGCCGGGCGTCTGTGAGGACAGCGCCTGAATCGCTGTTGAGCACAAGGAGCAAAACTCGCCGTACTGCGGTGTGCGGTCTGCCGGGACAGCGCACGACCGGGAGGGCCGCTCAAAGCTTCCCGGTGTACGTGTCCCGGCAACGCATCTCTGGAGAAGTCCCCCAAGACATCTCCAGATGCCAGGTGGCGCCCCCCAAGACGCTCCCTGGCATCGTCAACTTAGACCTTCGAACCCCTTCGATGGTTACGTTCACATCACTGTGATCTGCGTCTCTTGCGTATGTCCGTAAGGTACGCAAGAGCCCGGATATGCCGCTCGGGACTCAAGCGTAAGGATGATGCGCGAGCCTTGTGAAGAGCTTATGTGAGCCGGGCCCGGGACTCCAGAGGGGCTCAAATCACGTTCGCCATGAACTTAGGGCGAATTCAGGGGACTTCACCGGAATGTCCGCAGTCGGAGACTGTTCGTGACGACGAAGACCGACGAGAAGGCCATCGCGGCCCCGGCGATCATCGGGTTCAGCGCTCCCGCGGCGGCCAGCGGCAGCGCGGCCACGTTGTAGCCGAAGGCCCAGACGAGGTTGCCCTTGATCGTGGCCAGCGTCCGGCGCGACAGCCGGATCGCGTCCGCGGCCACCCGCAGGTCGCCGCGCACCAGTGTCAGATCGCCCGCCTCGATCGCCGCGTCCGTTCCGGTGCCCAGGGCCAGGCCCAGATCGGCGGTGGCGAGCGCGGCCGCGTCGTTGACGCCGTCGCCCACCATGGCGACGACCCGCCCCTCGGCCTGCAGCCGCCGTACGGCGTCGACCTTGTCCTCGGGCATGACCTCCGCGATCACCCGGTCGATCCCGACGGTCTCGGCCACCGCTTCGGCCACCGCCCGGTTGTCCCCGGTCAGCAGCACCGGCGTGAGCCCCAGCGCGCGCAGCTCGCGCACCGCCTCGGCGCTGGTCTCCTTGACCGCGTCGGCCACGGCCAGCACGGCCCGCGCCCTCCCGTCCCAGCCGGCCAGGACGGCCGTACGGCCCGCCCGCTCGGCCTCGTCCCGCGCGCGGACCAGCTCCGGCGGTACGTCGTCGAAGAGCCGCCCCACGGCGACCTCACGGCCCTCCACACGCCCCCGTACGCCCCGCCCGGGGACGCTCTCGAAGCCCTCGACGTCCGGGAGCCGTCCGGCCCTCCCCCACTCTCGGCTTCGCTCGAGCGGGGGGACCCCCATCTCGGCGCCCAGCGCGATCGCACGGGCCACGGGGTGCTCGGAGGCGTGCTCGACGGCGCCCGCGAGCCGCAGCACCTCCTTCTCGTCCGCGCCCTCGGCGACGTGGACCTCCTGGAGGGTCATCCGGCCCGTGGTGACCGTGCCGGTCTTGTCCAGGACGACCGTGTCGATCCGGCGCGTGGACTCCAGGACCTCCGGGCCCTTGATGAGGATGCCGAGCTGGGCGCCGCGCCCCGTGCCGACCATCAGCGCGGTCGGCGTGGCCAGGCCCAGCGCGCACGGGCAGGCGATGATCAGGACCGCGACGGCGGCGGTGAACGCGGCGACGCCGTCGCCGGTCAGCCCGAGCCACGCCCCGGCCGTGGCGGCGGCGATCAGCAGGACCACCGGCACGAAGACCCCGGAGATCCGGTCGGCGAGCCGCTGCACCTCGGCCTTGCCGTTCTGCGCGTCCTCCACCAGCTTCGCCATCCGCGCGAGCCGGGTGTCGGCGCCGATGCGGGTGGCCTCGACGACGAGCCGGCCGCCCGCGTTGACCGTCGCGCCGGTGACCGCGTCCCCGGCCGTCACGTCCACCGGCACCGACTCGCCGGTCAGCATCGAGGCGTCCACCGCGGAGGCGCCCTCGACGACTGTGCCGTCGGTGGCGATCTTCTCGCCGGGCCGTACGACGAACCGGTCGCCGACGGCCAGCCGCTGCGCCGGGATCCGCACCTCGCGCCCGTCCCTCAGCACGGCCACGTCCTTCGCGCCCAGTTCCATCAGCGCGCGCAGGGCTGCCCCCGCACGGCGCTTGGAGCGGGCCTCCAGATAGCGGCCCAGCAGGATGAAGGCCGTGACGCCCGAGGCGACCTCCAGGTAGATCGAGGAGGCGCCGTCGCCGCGCGAGACCGTGAACTCGAAGGGGTGCCGCATGCCGGGCATGCCCGCGTCGCCGAGGAACAGGGCCCACAGGGACCAGCCGAACGCGGCCAGCGTGCCTAGGGAGACCAGCGTGTCCATGGTGGCGGAGCCGTGCCGGGCGTTCGTCCAGGCCGCCCGGTGGAACGGCAGCCCGCCCCAGACGACGACCGGGGCGGCGAGGGTGAGCGAGAGCCACTGCCAGTTGTCGAACTGGAGCGCAGGGACCATGGCCAGCAGGACGACGGGCACGGCGAGGGCGGCGGAGACGACGAGGCGCCGGCGCAGGGCCGACAGCTCGGGGTCCTCCTCGGCGGCGGGCGACCCTTCGGCGTCCGGCTCCTCGCGCGCGGGCTCCTCGGCGGTGTACCCGGTCTTCACCACGGTCGCGATCAGGTCGGCGACCTCGATGCCCGCGGGGTAGGTGACCCGGGCCTTCTCCGTCGCGTAGTTCACCGTGGCGGCGACGCCGTCCATGCGGTTGAGCTTCTTCTCCACGCGGGCCGCGCAGGAGGCGCAGGTCATCCCGCCGATGAGCAGCTCGACCTCGGCGAGCGCCGGCTCGCGGTCCGTCGGCGCCTTGGCGGTGGTGCTGGTCATGTCCGTACTCCAGGTGGTGCGGGGCGCCCGGGAAGCGGAACGGGCCGTACGGGCCGGGGCGGCGGCGTACGGCCCGTACGTCGGTACGAGTGCCAGGACTGGGATGTCTCACTCAGGCCTGTGCGTCTCGGGCTCTTGAAGCCGGCTCAGGCCTTCCCGGCCAGCTCGAAACCGGCCTCGTCGACGGCGGCGCGTACGGCCTCATCGTCGAGCGGGGCGGCGGAGACCACGGTGACCTCGCCGGTCTTGGCGACGGCCGTCACCGAACTGACGCCGGAGATCTCGGAGATCTCGCCGGAGACGGCACCCTCGCAGTGTCCGCAGCTCATGCCGCTCACCTTGTAGACGGTGGTGACGGGGCCCGTGGTGTCGGTCTGGGCGGTCATGTCGTTACTCCTCGTCGAGGCGTGTGGGGCGATGAGGACCTGGGTGGGGTCCGCATGCGCCCAACTGTACCCCTAGGGGGTATCACTTCTCGATGTCCCCGACCAGCGGTTGCAGGTACCGCAGGAGGGCGTTCTTCAGCTCTTGGACGTACGCCTCGCGTTCGGCCCCCTCGTGGACCAGGATCAGCTCCAGGCCCGCCTTGTAGATGCCGACGCACATCTGGGCGGTGCGGGTGATCGCCGGGGCGGGGACGTCGGGTGCGAACGGGGTGAGGATCGTCTCGACCCGGGTGACCAGCGTGCGGTGCAGCGCGTCGTGCTCCTTGGCGATGCGTCCCGGGATGTCGGGGCCGTGCATCAGCGCGAAGAAGGCCGGGTGGCGGCAGTTGAACTCGACGAAGCGGTCGACGGTCTCGGCGACCACCTCCTCGATCGGGGTCGTCGCGTCGGCGATCGGGGCGAGGATCTCGTCGTAGGACTGCCGCATCTCGTGCATGAGCCGGCTGCCCAGCTCGATCGCGATCGCTTCCTTGTTCGGGAAGAACTGGTACAGCGTCCCCGGCGAGACGCCTGCCTCGCGGGCGATGGCGTTGGTGCTGGCGGCCGTGTAGCCGGTCGTGGAGAAGACGGTGGCGGCGGCGTCGAGCAGCTGGGCGATCCGGCGCTCGCCGCGGGCCTGGCGGCGGCGCGGCCGGTCCTCGGCCGCCGCCGTCGTCTCTGTTCCGGCTTTCTCGGTCTTCTCGGGCACGCGTTATCCCCAGGTCTCAGAACGCGATTGACAAACGCGAGTGGTCGCTCGCATTCTGGAGTCGGCAGAAATGCGAGCGATCTCTCGTGTTTGCCAGTCTATGGCAGCCCCGCGCTGTCAGGCTGCGCCTGGACACGGGTCACGGTGAAGGGGACACCGCACGATGACCGAAGTCAACACACCGCCGCGCGTCGGAGGCTGGACCCGCTTCGTGACCGCCCGGCCCAGACTGTCGCTGCTGGTGGCGCTGGTCCTCACCGCGCTCGCGGTGCTGGCCGGCAGCGGCGTAGCCGACCGGCTCGGCGCCGGCGGCTGGGAGGACCCGGCCGCCGAGTCCACGTACGCGACCAAGGCCCTGGAGCGCGAGTTCCCCGGCTCCCAGCCCAACCTGCTGCTCCTGGTCGACGCGGGCGACGCCTCGGTCGACGACCCGGCCGTCGCCGCCCGGGCCGAGCGTCTCGCCGAGCGACTGGTCCACGAAAAGGGCGTCACCGGCGTCGGTTCCTACTGGCAGTCCGGCAGCCCGGCCCTGCGCGCCGAGGACGGCCACGAGGCGCTGATCGTCGCCCGCATCACGGGCGACGAGAAGACCGCCGGCGAGACCTTGGAGCGCATCGCCCACTACCGCGGCGCGCACAGCCCGGTGGAGGTCACCGTCGGTGGCCCGGTCGCCGTGCGGCACGAGATGCAGACGATCATCCAGGAGGACCTGATCCGGGCCGAGCTCATCGCCCTGCCGGTGACGCTCGTGCTGCTGGTGATGGTCTTCGGCAGTGCCGTCGCGGCCCTGCTGCCGCTCGGCATCGGCATCGTCGCCATCCTCGGGACGAACGCGATCCTGCGCGGCCTCACCGAGCTCACCGACGTGTCCGTGTTCGCGATCAACCTCACCACGGCCCTCGGCCTCGGCCTCGCCGTCGACTACGCGCTGTTCATCGTCCGCCGCTTCCGCGAGGAACTGTCCACCGGCGCCGAGCCCTTGACCGCGATCGGCACGACGCTGCGCACCGCCGGCCGCACGGTGCTGTTCTCCGCCCTCACGGTCGCGGTGTCCCTGGCGGCGATGCTGGTCTTCCCGCAGTACTTCCTGCGGTCCTTCGCCTACGCCGGGATCGCCGTGGTGCTGCTGGCCGCGGCCGCCGCGCTGATTCTGCTCCCGGCGGCGCTGATGCTGCTGGGACATCGGGTCAGCTCCCTGGATCTGCGCCGGGTGTTCCGGCGCGGACAGCGGCCGAAGCCCGCCGAGGAGGAGGGCAGGGCCTGGGCGCGCTCGGCGGCGCTCGTCATGCGCCGCGCCCCGTTCTTCGCCCTGGGCACCACAGCCGTCCTCGTCCTGCTCGGACTGCCCTTCCTGGGTGTCAAGTTCGGCACCGCCGACGACCGTCAGTTGCCGTCGACGTCCGAATCCCATGTCGTGCAGCAGCACATCCGTGAGGGCTTCCCGGGCAGCCCCGGCGGCGGCCTCGAAGTGCTCGCCGAGGGCCGCGCGACCGAGGCGCAGTATGGCGCCTACAAGGAGCGGATCGCCCGACTGCCCGATGTGCTGCGGGTCGACGGGCCGCTGGTGAAGGGCGACTCGGCGTACTTCACGGTGCTGCCGAAGGGCGAGGCGGTCGACGACCCGGCCCAGCGCCTCGTCGGCGAACTGCGCGAGGTCCGGGCCCCCTTCGACACCAAGGTGACCGGCACGGCGGCCGTCCTGGTCGACTCCAAGGACGCCATAGGGGAACGTCTGCCGCTCGCGGCCGTCTTCATCACGATCGTCACACTGCTCCTGGTCTTCCTCCTCACGGGCAGCGTGCTGATACCGGTCCAGGCGGTCGTGCTCAACGCGCTCAGTCTGACGGCCATGTTCGGCGCGGTCGTCTGGATCTTCCAGGACGGCCATCTCTCCGGCCTGCTCGGCTTCACCAGCCCCGGCTCCGTCGAGACGACCCTCCCGGTCCTGATGTTCTGCGTGGCCTTCGGCCTGTCCATGGACTACGGCGTGTTCCTGCTCTCCCGCATCAAGGAGGAGTACGACCACACCGGCGACCACGACCAGGCCGTCCGCCACGGCCTCCAGCGCACCGGCGGACTGATCACGGCGGCGGCGGTCATCCTGGCCGTGGTCATGGTCGCGATCGGCACGTCCCGGGTCACCAACACCAAGATGCTCGGCCTGGGCATCGCCCTGGCGGTCCTGATGGACGCGATGATCGTCCGCAGCCTCCTGGTCCCCGCGGTCATGCGCCTCACCGGCCGCGCCACCTGGTGGGCCCCGGGTCCCCTGCGCCGCTTCCACGAACGCTTCGGCCTGAGCGAGGCGGACCCGGAACCGGCCAGAGATCCGGAACCGGCCAGGGGCAAGGTCGGGGCCAGGGGCTGAAGTACAGGCCCGTGCGGCACGGGCTAGCGTTCCCCGAGGCGCTGACTGCCCGGGGCGCCAGGACACCCAGCGGCCCCGGGCACGAACGGAAGGCGGGTAGATCATGCGGGCAGTGGTGTTCGAGCGGTACGGGGAGCCGGCCGAGGTGCGGGACGTCGCTGATCCGGAGCCCGCGGAGCACGGGGTCGTCGTGCGGGTCGAGGCCACGGGGCTGTGCCGCAGCGACTGGCACGGCTGGCAGGGCCACGACCCGGACATAACGCTGCCGCACGTGCCGGGGCACGAACTCGCCGGGGTCGTCGAGGCGGTGGGCGACCGGGTGACCCGCTGGCGGCCCGGCGACCGGGTCACCGTGCCGTTCATCTGCGCCTGTGGCACCTGCCCGTCCTGCGCGGCGGGCGACCACCAGGTGTGCGAGCGGCAGACCCAGCCCGGCTTCTCGCACTGGGGTTCCTTCGCGCAGTACGTGGCCCTGGACCACGCCGACGTCAACCTCGTGGCGCTCCCCGGGGAGCTGTCGTTCGCGACGGCGGCCTCCCTCGGCTGCCGGTTCGCCACGGCGTACCGGGCGGTGGTGCGGCAGGGGCGGGTCGCGGCGGGGGAGTGGGTGGCGGTGCACGGTTGCGGCGGGGTCGGCCTCTCCGCGGTGATGATCGCGGCGGCGTCGGGCGCGCGGGTCGTGGCCGTCGACGTGTCGGCCCGGGCGCTGGACCTGGCGCGGAAGTTCGGGGCGGCGCAGTGCCTGGACGCGTCGGCCGTGCCGGACCCCGCGGCAGCGGTCCGTGACCTCACCGGCGGCGGCGCCCATCTCTCCCTCGACGCTCTCGGATCCCCCGCCACCTGCGCCGCCTCCGTGAACGGCCTGCGCCGCCGCGGCCGGCACGTCCAGGTCGGCCTGCTGCCCTCGCCGACCGGCACCACACCCGTGCCGATGGCCCGCGCGATCGCCCTGGAGCTCGAACTCCTCGGCAGCCACGGCATGGCCGCGCACAGCTACCCGCCGATGCTGGAGCTGGTGCGCGGCGGCGTTCTGCGCCCGGACCTGCTGGTGACGTCCACGATCCCGCTGGACGAGGCCCCGCCCGCGCTGGCGGCGATGGGGACGGCGCCACCGGCGGGCGCGACGGTCATCGAGCCGTGGCGCTGACCCTGCCGCGGGGACACCCGTGCCCCATGCGGCGGTGGGGCACGAGGTCGGGCCGGGAAGGTCAGTCGGCTCTTCGGGCGCGGTTGCCGGGCCTGGCGGCCACCCAGGCCCGGACCGTGTCGACGTACCAGTAGCACTTGCCGCTCTCGACGCGGTCGGGCGGGGGCAGCAGGCCGTGTTTGCGGTAGGACCGCACGGTGTCCGGCTGCACCCGGATGTGTGCCGCGATCTCCTTGTAGGACCAGAGTCTTCGGTCGGTCATGACGTGCACCTCCCCGCGCGCACCACGGCGGCGACCGGGGACGGCCGTCCGGGGGAGCCGGGCGCTGCGCTGGCGATCAAGAAGCCTGTGTCCGGTCAACGACACTCCGTGACACAGGGCAGGGCCCGTGACGGAAGATCCGCGTACACGGGACACGTGTGACAGGAAGGGGGCGTTCGTGACACACCCGGGGCAAAGATGCGCGCCGGAGCTTTCGGCGGGACGCCTTGACGTGGCAGAGCGTACTCGGACACAGAACACGCGGAAAGCGCTGTCATGATCTGGTCCGAATGTCCGGACAAAACATTGACAGGGCTTCGGGAAGGGGGCTACAAAGCCGGGGAGAGCCGACACCGAGGGGCAGCCGATGGCGTACGACCTGATCACCATGGGGCGCATCGGAGTGGATCTGTATCCGCTCCAGACGGGCGTCCCGCTGCCGCAGGTCACGTCCTTCGGCAAGTTCCTCGGCGGCTCGGCCACGAACGTCGCGGTCGCCGCGGCCCGCCTGGGACGGCGGACCGCGGTGATCACCCGCACCGGCGACGACCCCTTCGGCACCTACCTGCACGAGGCCCTGAAGGGCTTCGGCGTGGACGACCGCTGGGTCACCCCGGTCCCCGGCCTGCCCACCCCGGTCACCTTCTGCGAGGTCTTCCCACCGGAGGACTTCCCGCTGTACTTCTACCGGCAGCCCAAGGCCCCCGACCTGGAGATCGACGCCCACGAGCTCGACCTGGACGCCATCCGTGACGCCCGCGTCTTCTGGGTCACGGGCACGGGCCTGAGCGAGGAACCGAGCCGTACGGCGAACCTCGCGGCCCTGGCCCACCGCGCCAAGTCCGGTACGACGGTCTTCGACCTCGACTGGCGCCCGATGTTCTGGACCGACCCCGGCGCGGCCCGCCACTTCTACCAGGAGGCCCTGCGCCACACCACCGTCGCCGTCGGCAACCTCGACGAGGTGGAGGTCGCCACGGGCGTGCGCGAGCCCCACGCCGCCGCCCGGGCCCTCCTGGATGCCGGTGTCGAGCTGGCCGTCGTCAAGCAGGGCCCCAAGGGTGTCCTCGCCGTCGACCGCGAAGGCGTCACCGCCGAGGTCCCGCCGCTGCCCGTGAACGTCCTCAATGGCCTCGGCGCAGGCGACGCCTTCGGCGGCTGTCTCGTCCACGGCCTGCTGGCCGGCTGGGACCTGGAGAAGACCATGCGGCACGCCAACGCCGCCGGCGCCATCGTCGCCTCCCGCCTGGAGTGCTCCTCCGCGATGCCCACCCCGGACGAGATCGAGGCGGCCGTCACCGCGGGGGCCGTCAAGTGACCGTCGACGTCTCCGCACTCGTCCACCTCCGCAGCCACCGCCCGGAGGCGATCGCCGAGGCCGCCGCCCGCCGCCCCCGCCGGCCCCTGCTGAACGACAACGGCCGGCTGATGATCGTCGCCGCCGACCACCCGGCCCGCGGCGCCCTCGGCGTCGGCGGCCGCAGCATGGCCATGGCCAACCGCGCCGACCTCCTCGAACGCCTCTGCCTGGCCCTCTCCCGCCCGGGCGTGGACGGCGTCCTCGCCACCGCCGACATCCTCGACGACCTGCTCCTGCTCGGCGCCCTCGACGGCAAGGTCGTCCTGGGCTCGATGAACCGCGGCGGCCTGCAGGGCGCGCGCTTCGAACTCGACGACCGCTTCACCGGCCACCGCCCCGAGGACATCGAGCGCCTCGGCTTCGACGCGGGCAAACTGCTGCTGCGCATCGACTACGACGACCCGGGCTCCCTCACCACCCTGGAGTCCACCGCCCGCGCCATCGACGACATGGCGGCCCGCCGGCTCCCCGTCTTCGTCGAGCCGTTCATCTCCCGCCGCGACGAGACGGGTCGGCTGCGCAACGACCTGTCCGCCGAGGCCGTCACCCGGTCCATCGCCATCGCCTCCGGCCTGGGCGGCAGTTCCGCCTACACCTGGCTGAAGGTGCCGGTCACCGACAACCCCGACGACATGGCCGAGGTCATGGCCGCCTCCACGCTGCCCGCCGTACTGCTGGGCGGCGAGGTGGGCGACGACCAGGACGGGGCGTACGAGAAGTGGCGCGGCGCCCTCCAACTGCCCACCGTGCGCGGGCTGGTGGTCGGCCGCTCGCTGCTGTACCCGGCGGACGGCGACGTGGCCGCCGCCGTGGACACCGCCGTAGGACTGCTGTGAGGGCCGCTTCATGACCAGTGAGCTGTACGTCCCCAAGGGCACCACGACCGACGTGAACTACGTCCTGGACATCGACCCCAGGCGGGCCGGCTGGACGCACAGCGGCCTGCGGATCGTGGAGCTGGCGCCCGGCGGCACGCACACCTTCACCACCGGGGACAGCGAGTGGATCGTGCTGCCCCTGACGGGCGCGTGCACCGTGCGCGTCGAAGACGAGGAGTTCCACCTCTCGGGCAGAAAGAGCGTGTTCGCGTCGGTCACCGACTTCGCGTACGCGCCCCGCGACGCCCGGGCCCAGATCGCCTCCGGCGCGGGAGGCCACTTTGCTTTGGCAGGAGCGAAGTGCGAGCGACAACTCCCCGCCCGCTACGGCCCCGCGCCGGAGGTCCCCGACTCGAGGCGTACACGGCCTCGTTGCGTACTGCTGTGCAAAGTGGCGGATCTGCTCCCACCCCCGCGAACGGTCTTCGGGGCCAGAGGGCGCGCTGTTCCGCTTCGGCGGTCCGCGTCGTGCAAAGTCACACCTCGGCGATGGCAGACACCCCGCTGTAACCGCCCACGCGGTCATATAACCGAGAGAGACCACATGTTCACCCCCGGTAGTGAACGCCCGCGGCGGCCGCTGCGCACCCGTCACCATCCATAGGGAGGGATACCGATGACCTCGACGACGAGGCTGACGGTCGCACAGGCGCTCGTACGCTTCCTGTCCGCCCAGTACACCGAACGCGACGGCGTCCGGCAGCGGCTCATCGGCGCCACCTGGGGCATCTTCGGCCACGGCAACGTCGCCGGCATCGGCCAGGCGCTCCTGGAGTACACCGACGCGATGCCGTACCACCAGGGCCGCAACGAACAGGCCATGGTGCACGCGGCGGTCGGTTACGCGCGGCAGTCGGGCCGCCTCTCCACGCACGCGGTCACGACCTCCATCGGCCCGGGCGCCACCAACCTCGTCACCGGCGCCGCCCTGGCGACCATCAACCATCTGCCGGTGCTGCTCCTGCCCGGCGACATCTTCGCCACCCGCCCCGCCGACCCGGTCCTCCAGCAGCTCGAAGTGCCGTACGCGGGCGACGTGTCGGTCAACGACTGTCTGCGCCCGGTGTCGAGGTACTTCGACCGGATCGCCCGGCCGGAGGCCCTGATCCCCTCCGCGCTGAACGCGATGCGCGTGCTCACCGACCCCGTCGAGACCGGTGCCGTCACCCTCGCGCTGCCCCAGGACGTGCAGGCCGAGGCGTACGACTGGCCCGACGACTTCTTCGCCGAGCGCACCTGGACCGTACGGCGACCCGGTGCCGACCCGACGGAACTCGCAGAGGCGGTACGGATCATCCGCGCGGCGGCAAGGCCCCTGGTCGTCGCCGGCGGCGGCGTCCACCACAGCCGCGCCGAGGACGCGCTCGCCGAGTTCGCGGAGACCACCGGCATCCCGGTCGCCTCCACCCAGGCCGGCAAGGGCTCCCTGCGCCACGACCACCCCCAGGACGTCGGCGGCATCGGCCACACCGGCACGGCCACCGCGAACGAACTCGCCCGCACCGCCGACCTGGTGATCGGCGTCGGCACCCGCTACACCGACTTCACCACCGCTTCCGGCACGCTCTTCTCGAACCCGGACGTCCGGTTCCTCAACCTCAACGTCGCCCCCTTCGACGGCCACAAGCTCGCCGGGCACCCCCTGATCGCGGACGCCCGCACCGGCCTGGAGGAGCTGACCGAGCGACTGGAGATGCACGAACACCGGGTCGCCGCGTCGTACGCCACCGAGTACACCGAGGACAAGGAGCGCTGGGAACAGCGCGTCGACGCCTGCTACGAGGTGGACGAGCCGGACACCCGCCCGACCCAGCCGCAGGTCCTCGGCGTGCTGGACGCCCTGGTCGACGAGTCGGACATCCTCATCAACGCGGCCGGCTCCCTCCCCGGCGACTTGCACAAACTGTGGCGTACCCGCTCGTACGACCAGTACCACTTGGAGTACGGCTACTCCTGCATGGGCTACGAGATCCCGGCCGCGATCGGCGTCAAGATGGCCGCTCCCGACCGGCCCGTGTGGGCACTGGTCGGCGACGGAACGTACCTGATGATGCCGACGGAGATCGTGACGGCCGTACAGGAGGGCGTCGCGATCAAGGTCCTGATCATCCAGAACCACGGCTACGCGTCCATCGGCGGACTGTCCGAGTCGGTCGGCGGCGAGCGGTTCGGCACCGCCTACCGCTTCCCGTCCGAGGACGGCACGTACACGGGCCCGCCGCTGCCGGTGGACCTCGCCGCCAACGCGGCCAGCCTCGGCATGCGCGTCCTGCGCGCGAAGTCCGTACGGGACCTGCGGGAGGCCCTCGCCGAGGCCCGGGCCGCTGACACACCCACATGTGTCTACGTGGAGACCCAAACGGCAGACACAGTGTCGGGCGCGCCTCCCGCGCAGGCCTGGTGGGATGTACCCGTGGCCGAGACCGCGACACGGCCGTCCGCGGTCAAGGCACGTGAGCTGTACGAACGGCACGTCTCCACCCGACGCCGCCATCTGTGAAGGAGTTCCCGGCCATGACGAAGATCGTCAACCACTGGATCGGCGGCAAGACCGTCGAAGGCGCCTCGGGCACGCACGGGCCGGTGACCGATCCGGCGACCGGCGAGGTGACCACGAAGGTCGCGTTCGCCTCGGTCGAGGAGGTGGACGCGGCGGTCGCCGCAGCCAAGGAGGCCTTCACCACCTGGGGCCAGTCCTCGCTGGCCCAGCGGACCTCGATCCTCTTCAGGTTCCGGGCGCTGCTCGACGCGCACCGTGACGAGATCGCCGAGCTGATCACCGCCGAGCACGGCAAGGTGCACTCCGACGCGCTCGGCGAGGTGGCGCGCGGCCTGGAGATCGTCGACCTGGCCTGCGGCATCAGCGTGCAGTTGAAGGGCGAGCTGTCCACGCAGGTGGCGAGCCGCGTGGACGTGTCCTCGATCCGCCAGCCGCTCGGTGTCGTCGCCGGCATCACGCCGTTCAACTTCCCGGCGATGGTGCCGATGTGGATGTTCCCCCTCGCCATCGCGTGCGGCAACACGTTCGTGCTGAAGCCGTCCGAGAAGGACCCGTCGGCGTCGATCAAGCTCGCCGAGCTGCTCGCCGAGGCAGGCCTGCCGGACGGCGTCTTCAACGTCGTCCACGGCGACAAGGTGGCGGTGGACCGGCTGCTCGAACACCCGGACGTGAAGGCGGTGTCGTTCGTCGGCTCGACCCCGATCGCCCGCTACATCCACTCCACCGCCTCGGCGGGCGGCAAGCGCGTCCAGGCGCTCGGCGGCGCCAAGAACCACATGCTGGTCCTCCCGGACGCCGACCTGGACGCTGCGGCCGACGCCGCCGTGTCCGCCGCCTACGGCTCGGCGGGCGAACGCTGCATGGCCATCTCGGCGGTCGTCGCGGTCGGCGCGATCGGCGACGAACTGGTGGAGAAGATCCGCGAGCGCGCCGAGAAGATCAAGATCGGCCCCGGCAACGACCCCGCCTCCGAGATGGGCCCGCTCATCACCAAGGTCCACCGCGACAAGGTGGCCTCCTACGTCGAGGGCGCGGCGGCCGAGGGCGCCGAAGTGGTCCTCGACGGCACCGGCTACACGGTCGACGGATTCGAGAACGGCCACTGGATCGGCATCTCGCTCCTCGACAAGGTGCCCACGTCGGCAAAGGCCTACCAGGACGAGATCTTCGGCCCGGTCCTGTGCGTGCTGCGCACGGAGACCTACGAGGAGGCCCTGGACATCGTCAACGCCTCGCCGTTCGGCAACGGCACGGCGATCTTCACCCGGGACGGCGGCGCGGCCCGCCGCTTCCAGCTGGAGGTCGAGGCCGGCATGGTCGGCGTGAACGTCCCGATCCCGGTCCCCGTCGGCTACCACTCCTTCGGCGGCTGGAAGGACTCGCTCTTCGGCGACCACCACATCTACGGCAACGACGGCACGCACTTCTACACCCGCGGCAAGGTCGTCACCACCCGCTGGCCGGACCCGGCCGACGCCCCCGCGGGCGTGGACCTGGGCTTCCCGCGCAACCACTGACCGCTGCCCGGACAAGCCGGGCAGGACCAAGGACTGGATCACCGGGCTGAAGAAGGACGCGATGGCCTGGGCGGACCGGGGCCTGATCGAGAAGGGGCTGGTCCGGGACGAGAAGGTGCTCGGCCTCTTCCCCGTGCGCCGCTACCCGGCACGCCGTCCGCTCATGGAGTCGATCTCACACGGCCAGTGGTCCGCGACAGCGGTGCGCCATGTCGTGCGGGCGGCGGAGGAGGCGCTGGCGGTGACAGCCGACATCCGCCTGAGGCGGCCTCGCACGGACGGCGCAGCGGCATCAGGGTCACGCTGAGGCCGACCGGGACGCGTATCCCGGCGCCGGCGAGGTGGGCGAACGCCTGGTGGGTCTCCACCTTGAGCGACTGCCCTGTCTGCCGAAGTGTTGCTGTTTTTTGACGAAGTGTTGTGTTTCTACTACGTTTTATCCATGAGCCCAGTGAGTCATCGCGAGGGAATGCCGATCTACAACCAGCTGAGAGTGCTCCGCGCGGAGCGTGGCCTCAGCCGCGTCGCGCTGGCCAAGCTGGTGGAGGTACACCCGCAGACCATCGGTGCCATCGAGCGGGGCGACTACTTCCCGAGCCTCGACCTGGCGTTCCGGCTCAGCGACGTGTTCGAGCTTCCGGTCGAAGCGATCTTCAGCCGCAAGCCCTTCGCCCCCCTCTCCGCCCAGCTGTACAACAAGGAGGAACGCTCGTGAGCCGCCAAGGTGCCAACGAGACTGCGGATCTGGCCCGCAGTCCCATGCGCCCTGTGGCGCTCTCGCTCTGCGTGCTGAGCGCGGCCATGGTGGTGCTGTCGCTCATCTCGGACGGCAACGCGTTCTCCGACTCGTGGTGGCTCGCGGCCTTCGTGCTCTGGCTGCTGCTGTGGGGCGTGCTGCGCTCGATGACCCGCGGTGTGGCCGAACGGCCGCGGGCGGGACTGGACGAACGTGAACGCGGGCTGCGCGACCAGGTCTCCTTCATCGGATACCAGTGTGCGGTCGGCGCCGGCATGGTCGTCGTGCTGCTCATGGTCGTCTTCCAGAACCAGCCCGACATGATCGAGCGGATGCCCGCGCTGCTGACGACCCTCATGCTGGCCGCGTCCGTCGTACCCTCCATCGTCCTGGCGATGTCCGGTGCGAGCGTCGAGGACGCCGATGCGGATGAGGACGAGTGATTCGACAGCCGCGGACCGGGAATCAGTGCGACGGTAACCGCTCATGAGGACTGCTGACTCACGATGCCGTGATGGCAATGGAGTTGACCGCATGCGGACACTGTCAGCAATCGGTCAACGTTCCCGGAAGAGGAGCGGCGCCTGACGGTCGCCGACCCGCACGCCGGTTCACCCGCCGTGGCGGTGGGCTACCGGATGCCGGACCCGGTCGCCGAGCGCGCCGACTACCTCGCGCACCTCGTCCTGGCCGCGCTGCTGGGACAGGGCGGGCATGCCCTGCTGCGCCGGGGGCCGACCGCGGCCGCGCAGGTGTTCAGCCTCTCGGTGGGCTGGGGTCTCCGGGGCTGGCGAGGAACGAGGTCGATGCCAGGCCGCTGAGTGCCACGACCGCCCGCTGGCACGCAGCGGCGTGACCGGCGAACAGGTGAGCCGGGCGGCCGCCCGGCTCAGGTCCACGAGGCGGCGGTGGCACCACTGCGAACGGGCGCTGCCGACGAACTCGGCTTCTGACGGGTTGAGGGGGCTGTGCGGGTCAGCCCCGGTTCTTCTTGATCCCCGCCACAATGGCGATGAGAACGGCGATTCCGATGGCGATCCAGACGGCGATGCTCATGAGGTGCTCCTTCAGTGTTTTCCGGTAGGGGGTTGGTTGGGGACGGGTCGGGGGCAGCGGACTAACGCAGCCGCAGCGCTTCGGTGAGCGGTATGCGGGAGCCGCTGCGCAGCACGCTGCCGCGTACATCCGCCCGGCGACGCGGGTCATCCCCGCCAGCGCGGCGACCGCCAGCACCAGGGAGAGGCCGATCTGCCAGGCCGGGGCGATACCCAGCAGCATGCGGGCCGGCATCAGGATCGGGCTGAGCGGCGGTACGAGCGACAGCCATTCGATCAACGGGTCGTGCGCGTCCTTGCTCAACAGGGCGATGCCCAGCACGAACGGCATGGTGATGAGCAGCATCACCGGCTGCACGACCCCTTGCAGGTCCTCCTGCCGTGAGACCCGCGCGGCGGCTGCGGCCAGCATGGCGGCGAAGAGGAAGAAGCCGAGCAGGAACCACACGCCCAGCGTCACCAGTGTCCCAAGCCGACCGGGTGGCCGCGCCAGCGGACCTCTCCCTCGTCGGGTGTGAGGACGCCGAGGATGATCCGCATCGTCGTGGTCTTGCCTGCCCCGTTGCTTCCCACGAAGCCGAACAGCTCACCGGCGCGGATGTCGAAGGTCATGTCGGCGACTGCCTGACGTCTGCCGTACCTCTTTCGTACGCCGTCGACCTCCAGGGCTGGCCCAGTCATCTCGCGTACCTCCAGATGCGACGCGCTAACGAGATGGAGTATTGCGTTAACACATCACTTCGTCAATGTAGTCATACGCTTTGGAGCTCTACCACGCGCAGTCCGCGAGACGGGCCATCACGTCGAACTCGGCGGGCCAGGCGTACCAGCTGACCGCGGGCACCTTCCGCAGCCCGCCGTGGTGACACTGCCGGCCGGGGTGTTTCGGCGGTCATCGTGCTGCCTTTGTGCGGTGTCAGGTGGATACGTGTTCCGGCTCGGGCCCGTCGTGGCCACCGAGGGGGTGTGTTCCGTGTACGCCGCGCTCTGAGTGCCACCGGTCCGCCAGCCCCTCACAGCCGCCGATGGGAATCGTGCTGTTCGGTTCCCGCCAACCCAAGAAGCGAAGGAATCCGGAGTGCGGACGGGGTGACCAGGCCCCGTCGTACCGCGGACGTGGTACGCCATGGGGCCGCGTACTCCCGTAGGAGGGGTGCGGGTTCGGCCTTCGGTCGACAACTGTTCGACAGGTTGACCCCGTACCGTTGACGCATGGATCTTCGACTGCCCGGACTGCGCGGGCTGCTTCGGGGGCCCCGGCGCCTCATGGCCGCCGGGGCCGCCGTCGTCGTGCTCGCCGGAGCGGGGACGTGGACGGCCGTCGCGTCCGACGAGGTGCCCCCGGTCGACCGCGCCGACCGGGTCCTGGACACGGGGAACGGGGTGCGTATCGACACCTCGTACTTCACCTCCGGCGGCCCCGGCCGCCGCCCCGCCGTCCTGCTCGGCCACGGCTTCGGCGGCAGCAAGAACGACGTACGGCAGCAGGCCGAGGATCTCGCCAGAGACGGCTACGCGGTCCTGACCTGGTCGGCGCGCGGCTTCGGCAAGTCGAACGGGAAGATCGGGCTGAACGACCCCAAGGGCGAGGTCGCCGACGTCTCGAAGCTCATCGACTGGCTGGCGAAGCAGCCCCAGGTCGAACTCGACAAGCCCGGCGACCCCCGCGTGGGCATGGCCGGCGCCTCGTACGGCGGCGCGATCGCCCTGCTCACGGCGGGCCACGACGCCCGCGTGGACGCCATCGCCCCGGCCATCACGTACTGGAACCTCGCCGACGCGCTGTTCCCGAACGGCGTGTTCAAGAAGCTGTGGGCCGGCATCTTCGTCAACTCCGGCGGCGGCTGCGAGCGGTTCGAGCCCGCGCTGTGCCGGATGTACGAGCGGGTCGCCGAGTCGGGCAAGCCGGACGCCGAGGCGCGCAGGATGCTCGACGAGCGTTCGCCCTCCGCGGTCGGGGACCGCATCAAGGTGCCGACGCTGCTGATGCAGGGCCAGTCCGACTCCCTCTTCCCGCTCGGCCAGGCCGACCAGGCCGCGAAGGCCATCCGCGCGGGCGGCGCCCCCGTCGACGTCGACTGGATCGCCGGCGGCCACGACGGCGGCGACATGGAGACGACTCGCGTCCAGGGCCGCGTGCAGAGCTGGTTCGACCGCTATCTGAAGGACGACAAGGGCGTCGACACCGGCCCCGCCTTCCGCGTCACCCGCACCCTCGGCCTCGGCTCCGGTGACGGCGAGCCCCGGCTGACCGGCGTGACCTCGGACCGCTACCCCGGCCTGGAGAGCAAGCAGCGCTCCATCGCCCTGGCCGGCCGCGAGCAGAGCTTCGACAACCCGCCCGGCGCCAGCCCGCCCGGCGTCTCCGCCCTGCCCGGCCTCGGCGGCGCGGGCGGCCTCAGCCAGCTGTCCTCGCTCGGCGTCGGGGTCTCCCTCGACTTCCCCGGCCAGTTCGCCGCGTTCGAGTCGGCCCCGTTCCGGGACGACGTCCAGATCACCGGCTCCCCGACGGCCACGGTCCACGTGAAGTCCACCAGCGACGACGCCGTGCTCTTCGCCAAGGTCTACGACGTCGGCCCCGGCCGCACCCAGCCGGTACTGCCCTCCCAGCTGGTCACGCCCATCGGGGTCGAGGGCGCCAAGGCCGGCAAGGACGTCACCATCACCCTCCCGGCGATCGACCACGAGGTCGACGACGGCCACCGGCTGCGCCTGGTCCTCGCCTCGACGGACCTCGGCTACGCCTCCCCGACGACCCCGGCCACGTACACCGTCTCCCTCAAGGGCGACCTCAAGGTCCCGTCGGCGCTCGGCGAGAGCAACGCACAGGGCCCGCTGCCCGCCTGGGTGTGGTGGATGCCGCTCGCCGGCGCCGTGATCGCCCTGGCGCTGATCATCACCGGACGCCGCCGCACGGCGGCACCCGCCCCTCCGGACCCCGAGCTCGCCGAAGTGCCCCTCCAGATCACGGACCTGACCAAGCGGTACGCCAAGTCCTCCGACCGGTACGCCGTGAAGGACCTGTCCTTCCGCGTGGAGAAGGGCCAGGTCCTCGGCCTGCTCGGCCCGAACGGCGCCGGCAAGACCACCACCCTGCGCATGCTGATGGGCCTGATCAAGCCGGACGGCGGCGAGATCCGCGTCTTCGGCCACGCCATCAGCCCGGGCGCCCCGGTCCTGTCCCGGGTCGGCGCCTTCGTCGAGGGCGCGGGCTTCCTGCCGCACCTGTCCGGCCGCGAGAACCTGGAGCTGTACTGGCGCGCCACCGGCCGCCCGGCCGAGGACGCGCACATGGAGGAGGCCCTGGAGATCGCGGGCCTCGGCGACGCCCTCGCCCGCGCGGTGCGTACCTACTCCCAGGGCATGCGCCAGCGCCTCGCCATCGCCCAGGCCATGCTCGGCATGCCGGACCTGCTCATCCTCGACGAACCGACCAACGGCCTCGACCCGCCCCAGATCCGCGAGATGCGCGAGGTGATGATCCGCTACGCCGCCGCCGGGCGCACGGTCATCGTCTCCAGCCACCTCCTCGCGGAGGTCGAGCAGACCTGTACCCACCTGGTCGTGATGGACCACGGGCAGCTCGTCCAGGCGGGCCCGGTCGAGGACATCGTCGGCTCGGGCGACACCCTCCTGGTGGGCACGGCCACGCCCGTGGAGGAGCCCGTCGTCGAGAAGGTCGCCGCCCTGCCGGGCGTCGCCTCGGCCGTGCCCGTCGACGAGGGCCTCCTGGTCCAGCTCGACGCCGACGGCAGCCCGCAGCGCCTGGTCGCCGAACTGGTACGGCTGGACGTGCCCGTGCGGTCGGTCGGCCCGCACCGCCGCCTGGAGGACGCCTTCCTCACCCTGATCGGAGCCGAAGCATGAGCAAGCTCGCCGAGCGGGCCGAGCCCGTCGAGGTCGCCGACGGCTACCGCGCGGGCCGCACCCTGCCCTTCCGCGTCGAGCTGGTCCGGCAGCTGAAGCGGCGCCGCACGATGGTCATGGGCGGCGTCCTGTTCGCCCTGCCGATCATCCTGCTCATCGCCTTCCAGGTCGGCGGCGACCCGGGCGGCAACAACAACCGCGTCAACCTCATGGACACGGCGACGGCCTCCGGAGCCAACTTCGCCGCCGTCAACCTCTTCTCCGGCGCCGGCTTCCTGCTCGTCATCCCCGTCGCCCTGTTCTGCGGCGACACGGTCGCCTCGGAGGCCAGCTGGTCGTCCCTGCGCTACCTGCTCGCGGCCCCCGTGCCCCGGGCCCGGCTGCTGTGGTCCAAGCTCGCCGTCGGACTCAGCCTGAGCCTGGCCGCGCTGGTCCTGCTCCCCATCGTCGCCCTCGTCGTCGGCACGGCCGCCTACGGCTGGGGCCCGCTCCAGCTGCCGACCGGCGGCACCCTGCCTACCGGCACCGCCGCCCAGCGCCTGCTGATCGTCGTCGTGTACATCATGGTGTCCCAACTGGTCACCGCGGCCCTCGCGTTCTGGCTGTCGACCCGGACGGACGCACCGCTCGGCGCGGTCGGCGGCGCGGTGTTCCTGACCATCATCGGCAGCGTCCTCGACGAGGTGACGGCCCTCGGCGACTGGCGGCACTTCCTGCCCGCGCACTGGCAGTACGCCTGGCTCGACGCGGTCCAGCCGCAGTTGCAGTGGACGGACATGATCCAGGGCACGTCGATTTCCGTGACGTACGCGCTCGTGCTGTTCGCCCTGGCCTTCCGCGGTTTCGCCCGCAAGGACGTGGTGTCCTAGGCCAACGGGCGCGGCGCGGGCGTCAGGGCCGGTACGCCACCGCCGTCGAGGGTCTGCGCGAGGGCGCCGTTTTCTGGGGCCCTGGGGGAACGCCTGTTTTGGGGTCGAACATTTTTAACGCATTCGCCATGGTTCGCCACCCCTTCCGCGGAACACAGAGATCCATCAGCATGAACAGGCCGGGTCCGACCAGCCTGGCGGTGAGGGGGAGATCGCCGTCCTGCCCGCACGGGCGAACGGATCCGGAGGGGACACCATGCGAACAGTCAGAAAGCAGGCCGTGGAATGGCTCGCCGCCGCCGCGACCGACCCGCGCGGCTGCAAGCGGCAGTGGCGGGGAGAAACGGGGATCGCCGTGCTGGCCTGCGGACGGTTCTGGGACGTGCTGAGTGTGCCCGAGGAACTGGGTGTGCTGGCCCTGGGCGCCCTGTTGCGCACCCCACAGGCCCCCGGTCCCGTACTGACGGACACCGCCGCGCGCAGAGTGGGCTTCTTCCTGCCGCCGGACCCGATGGGCCGCTGGGTCGGTCCGAATGTCCGGTACCTGGGAAAAGGCGCATGGGTCACAGTGCCCGCGCCGCATCTGGCCGGAGGAGGCCTCCGCTGGCTGGTTCCGCCCGACGGCACGGGGACGCTGTTCCGCCCCGCCGCCGTGGAACTGGCTCTCGAGTACGCCCTCGGCACCCTCGCCGCGCAGGCCACCGCGCGGCGGCGGTGTCCGACGTGTGGAGCCCTGACCGCGGAAACGCGTTGTCGCGATGCCGGCCAGTCCGTATGACGGCGGCGTACGCGGACGAGATCGAGACCCTGTATCAGGGCTGACCCGCTCCCACGCACGAGAACAACCCCGCACACGACAACGGCGGGTCACCCGATGACCGGTGACCCGCCGCGGTGTGCGGTGGTCAGGCTGCGGTGTCCTAGCAGAGGCCTGGACGGTTCTCGGTCACACCGGCGTTGGCACGCCAGTTGTTGGCCGTGCCGGCAGTTCCCGTACCGGTGGTGTCGTCGTGACAGTCGTGTTCGCCGTTGTTCCTGAGCGTGTTGGTGAAGATCCTGTTGCCCGCATTGCCGCCCGCGTCGATACGGATGCCGTCCCTCGGATTGTTGGTGGCGGTGTTCGACGAGATGAGGGACCCGGTGAGCGAGTTCGGACCGACGTTGATGCCGTCGCCGGTGGCGCTGGTCGAGTTGGTGATCTTGTTCGAGATGATGCTGACGTCGGTGCTCGCGTTTCCGCCGAACGCGGTGCTGGTACGCACGCCGCGTACACCCCTGTCGATGATGTTGGAGCGGATCCTCAGTCCGGTGTTGTCGTTGCCGACAAAGATCGCGGAGCCGGTGTTGTTCAGGGCGTCGTTCGCCCGCACATCGGTGCTCGCGGAGTTGAAGATGGCCAGCAGCGAACCGTCCTGCCGGGAGATGTTCTCGTCGATGTCGACGTCGTTGACCGCTCCCGGCAGCGTTCCGGTCAGCACGATCCCGGACGAGCTGTTCTGGAAGAAGGTGTTCTCGCTGATGTCGGCGTTCTTGAGGCCCTGGTCGGAGTACACGCCGTTACCGCTGGAGGCTCCTGCTTGGTTGTTCTGGCGGATGCAGTTCTGCTGGACCGCGGAAGGAGTCGCACCGTTGGAGTTGAAATAGACTCCGAGCACGTTGTTCTGCACCGTGTTCTCTGTGACGTTGTGCCCGGAGAACGCAGCACCCGTGAGCACCCCGGAGCCGAGCGTGTTGTTCTGAACCGTGAACTGCTGGAACCGGATGCCGTTCGCCAGCAGGTTGACGACACCGCCTGACGCATTCGACGCCTGGACGATCGCATCGACGTTCGGGTCCGGCGCATCGGAGTCGGTGCACACGGACGGGGTACGCGGCCCCGTCAACTGCAGGTTCGCCTTGTTCACGGTGACCACTTCGTCGTACGTCCCGGGGCAGACCCTGATGGTCGCCCCGGGCGACGCCGCGTTGACTGCCGCCTGGATGGAGGTGAAACCCGCCTGCGCGCACTGTGCACCGTCGTCATCCACAACCAGTTCGGTCTGAGCGCCGTGGCTCGGTGCCGCAGAGAGCGCCGCAACGGCTGCCACGCACACCGACACGAACAACCGCTTCTTCATGCCCTACTCCTTCGTTCTCAGGACAGAACCAGCGATCACGACAGCTGCTGGGATCGCAGCGCTGAGTCAACGCACGAATTGACAGCCGGAGAATCCGGCTCGCTGATCCTCCTCGACCTTCGGGTGCAGGGGCGAGACCAGCAACTTTCGATGCGCCGTTCGGATCTTCCGAGGACAGTCACCTTGGCGCCGCCCCGGAGGGCCGGACCCATACCGCGACGTCGATGCCGTAACGCCGGACACTCAGCCGACAGGGCGGACATGTTTGCAGGATTGGTATGCCCGTGGTCACATTTCCCCGAAAGGTGCCTAAATGGCATTTAGGCCCTGATTGAAGGCCGTCCGTCGATGGCGGCTTGGCCAAGTGACACCTGGGAGGACCAATGCCTCACCGCATGCTCTGTTCGGCGGCCACCGTGCTGCTGGCTTCCGCATCGCTCTTCGCCGCCGCACCCGCGCAGGCGGCTCCGCAGCAGACGTTCCCCTGCAGCGTCGGCTTGCAGAAGGTCGACAGCGCCCTGACCACCAGGGTCACCCTCACTGCCCTGTGCGACGAGACGCGAACCATCGGCGTGAGCATCACCGCTGACGGCACCGAGCGCGCGAGCCTGCAGTACACCGTTCAGGCCAATGTCCAACAGAGTGTCACGGTCACCCTGCCCAGAGTCCCGCAGCTGTGCGCCACGCTGCAGACCGACGGCGAGAGCGCGACGCTCTGCACCCCCTGACGGTACCTCTCGTCGGCACCCGCCCGATGCTCACGGTGGCCGCCGCTCATCTCATGGTCCGCATGGCCTGGGTGGACGGCGGCTACCGCCGTTTCGGCGTGGAGCCGGCCACCACCTGCCTGCGAGCCGGCGCAAGTGCAATGCGACCACAGAAAGGGAGAACTGCTGCTGCTCCGTTGGGTGATCGACCTAGTGTGTGGTCTGGGAATTCTGCAATTCATATCAACTGCTGTGCAGGGCCATGTGGATGAAGTTCCTGGGTCAGGGCCTCCCCAGGTGGTGTGGCCAACCGCGTTCGTGCAATATCGGTTCCGTTCTTCCAACGGAGAAGGACTGGAACGGAGACATCAAATGCGCAAGAGCATGAAGCTGGGTGCCGCATCGACCCTCGCGGCGGTCGCCCTCCTCGCGGGATCCGCCTCGGCTGCCAGCGCCTTCGGCGGGGACTTCGACGGCAAGCACGAGGGCGACCCGTACGTCTGCGGCAACTCCTCGACCGATTCGGGAGCGGGGGACGGAAGCACCTCCACCGCTGTCGGGTACGGCCCGGTGACGGCCTGCCAGGTCGGCGAGACCAACATCTTCAACAACAACCAGAACGGCGAAGTGTCGGGCGGGGACATCTTCATTTTCGAGGAGATCACCGACATCATCGAAACCGTGGCGTGACCTAGCGTCAACAGGGTCAGCGGGTCCTTTCTCGTTGCTTGGAGAATCCCGACCCGGCCTGCAAGCATCTTCCCTGACGGCGGATGGGGTGAAATCCTCGTCCGCCGAGGGGGAGGAACTCCGTCGGCCCGCCGACGGGGGTCGCTGCTGAATTCATATCAACTGACGCGCACGGCCACTCGGATGAACTTCCGGAGCCAGGCCCCTTCCTGGTGGAGCGGCCTTGAGCGTTCAGGCAGTATCGGTTTTGTTCTTCCAACAGGGAAGAACCGGAACGGAGACATCAAATGCGCAAGACCATGAAGCTGGGTGCCGCGTCGACCCTCGCGGCGGTGGCCCTCCTCGCGGGATCCGCCTCGGCTGCCAGCGCCTTCGGCGCGGACAACGAGGTCGACCCGTACGTCTGCGGCAACTCCTCGACCGAGTCCGGAGCAGGCGAGGACAGCACCGCCACCGCCGTCGGGTACGGCCCGGTGACGGCCTGCCAGGTCGGCAAGACCAACATCTTCAACAACAACCAGAACGGCGACGTGTCCGGCGGGGACATCGACCTGGAGTCGATCCTCACGGAGGTCCTTGCTCCGGTGGTCCCCTGACCTAGCGTCAGCACACGGATGCGCCCCTGATTCGGGTTGTGATCGTTCGATTCGTGATCGCCGGTCAGGGGCAGGGCGTCATTTCTCGGTTCCCTGGAGAATCGAGGCCCGATCCCAGAAGCGCCTTTCTCTGACAGGCGTATGAGGTGACATCCTCGTGCGCCGGGGGAGAGGCGCTTTCCGTTTCACCAGCGAGCGTCGACCCCATGCCGGCAGCGGCCATCCATCTCGATGGCCGTTGTTTCTTTTCCGTGGTCGGTGAGCTTGGCCAACTTGTTCGAGTGCAGCCGTCTCGAATATCGTCCGATCGGCGTAATTCATGTCAGTCGCCTTACAGGGCCGTTCGGATCAAATTCAATGATCGCTCGCCCGGAAGAGTGTCACCTGCTTGATGGAGGGTTTCCTGCCGATGCAGTATCAGTTCCACCCAGAGGAATGTGAGTCGCATCGCGCCTCGGAGGGAATATGACTGATACGATCATCTTGCCGCGTTGTCCGGAAACCGGGAAAGCGTCGTTCCGTACCGAATCCGAGGCGAGGGCCTGGCTGGTCAAGCAGCCGTTGTTGGAGAAAATCCCCGACCGTATCTACCGATGCTCGGACTGTCGGTACTGGCACTTCACCGGGTCCCATAACTGGACCAGCCAGAAGATCCAGCGGAGGCGGAACTACGGGAGGCGGGAAGCGGTCTCAGGTCGCAGCCGTAAGAAGAGGAGGAGTCGCTGACGCGAGAGAGACTGGCGTCGATGCTGCGGTGCGACCTGTTGCACGCAATCCCACTCGATTCCGGCCTGTGGTACCGGTCGGCCTGAGGCCTGTTCCTTTGGATCCAGGACCGGCTTTTCCCCTTTCTACGAACAGGAAGACGACTAGATTGCGAAAGAACCTGAGTAGGGGAATGGTCGTGGCTGCCGCCGCGACGAGCATCCTGCCCTTGTACGGCATCACGGCGTTCGCGGACACGCAAGCCGGGGTGTCCGTCAACGCCGCTGACAAGTCCAACGACGTGAGCGCCGCGACCGACCCGTCCATCGGGAGCTCCTTCACCAGCGGCCTGAACCCGCGCGGATCGTCCGGCACCTCGCACGGCGCCGGCGACAGCGATGACCGCTGGCCCGGCGGCGTTGACAAGGACACCGGTCACGTCGATGTCGATGTGCCCCGTTTCCTCAGTGACAGTGGGTACGCCGACAGCGGCTCCCGTGGTGACGGCGGGTACGGCGACGAGGTCGGGGCCGAGGTCGACGGCGGCTATGGCGAGGATGTCGTCGCCGAGGTCGACGGCGGCTATGGCGAGGACGTCGTCGCCGAGGATGACGGTGGCTATGGCGACGAGGCCGGGACCGGGGACGAGCCCGGCTATGGCGAGGACGTCAGCTCCGGCGACGACAGTGGCTACGGCGACGACACCGGCAGCGGTAAGGGCACCGGTTCCGGACACGACAGTGGCTACGGCGACGACACCGGCAGCGGTAAGGGCACCGGTTCCGGCGACGACAGTGGCTACGGCGACGACACCGGCAGCGGTAAGGACGCCGGTTACGGCGACGACGCCGGCTCCGGACAAGACAGCGGTTACGGCGACGACACCGGCTACGGTCAGGACGCCGGCTCCCGCCCTGACGGTGGCTATGGAGACGACACCGGCTACGGCGACGACTCGGACGCGCCAGGAGGCTACGGCGACACACCGTCCACGAAGCCTCCCACCACGCCGCCGGCGAAGCCGCCCACGTCCCCGCCGCCCACCCACAGGCCGCCGGCGACGAAGCCACCCACATCGTCGCCTCCCACCACCGCTCCGCCGGCCAAGGAGCCGCCCACGTGGTCACCACCGACCACCCGGCACCCTGAGCCCTCGGTGAAGCCGCCCGCCTCACCACCGGCGGAACCGCCCCACCTCCCCGAGACCGGCCTCGGTAAGGAGGCCATCGCGGCCTCGGGGGCCGCGGCGCTGCTGCTGACGAGCGGCGTGGTCCTGTACCGACGAGGCCGGGCCGCGTCCCGTCGGTAGTGCTCTGCTCCGGGTGCCGGACGTGCCGCGTCCGGCACCCGATTGCTTTCCCGGTCCCCAAGGCCGCGGACCCTTCCGTGGGGAAAGGGATGGGGGCACGACGAATTCAGATGGCAGTCCGCGCGGTTCAACGGCTGCCGATGCGCGGAGAAAGGGGCAGCCATGGCCGCTCAGCGACGGCGTCGCGGAAGATGGCCTCTGTACGTAGCGGCCGGGTTTCTCGCGTTGGCCGCCCTGGTACCGGGACTGGGACACGCCGTGTACGCCGGGGCCCAGAAGGCCGCCCATACGCCTGTGCCGGCAGTTCCTGTGCCGACAGCGGCCGTGCCGGCAACCACCGTCGTCCGGCCCGCACTGCCGGTGCCGGCCCTACCGCTCGCCCCGCAACCCGCCTTCGGCGCCTACCTCCACTACGACTCGCTCGGCGTGGCCCGTATGGCCGGGCTCAGCCGGTGGCTCAACGGGGCCCAACTGCGGGTGGGGCACACCTATCTGCCGGGCGACCTCTGGAGCAACATCGAGGGCGAGCCCCGCTTCCTCGATGTCTGGGCGGCCTGGCGTCGGGAGAGGGATGACCGGATGCTCGTCCTCAACGTGCCCATGATGGAGCGCAATGAGGAGGGCCTGTCCGATGACGAGGTGCGTGCGCTGTTGCGGCGGGGTGCGGCCGGGGAGTTCGACGGACACTACCGCCGTCTGGCCGAACGGCTCGTGGCGTTGGGGGTGCCGGACACCGTGCTCGTGCTCGGGTGGGAGATGAACGGCACGACGTACACGCATCGGTGCGGGCCGGACCCTGAGGCGTGGAAGGCGTACTGGAACAGGATCGTCACCGCCATGCGTTCGGTGACGGGGCAGCAGTTCCGCTTCGACTTCGCGCCGAGTCGCGGGCGTGACGCCATTCCCTGGACGGAGTGCTATCCGGGGGACGCCACGGTCGACATCATCGGCATGGACTCGTACGACCAGCCGCAGGGGCTGTCCTTCGAGGGACAGGTGACCGAGCCGTACGGGCTGCAGGACCACGTGGACTTCGCGAAGGAACACGGCAAGCCCATTTCGTATCCGGAATGGGGCCTGTTCCGCAACGGCGACAACGCGGAGTACATGCGGCGCATGCTCGCCTGGATCGACGAGCACAAGCCGCTGTACCACACGATCACCGACTACTGCCCGCACGGCGTGTGGCAGTGCCGGCGGAATCCGCAGGCGGCCGAGGTGTACCGGTCCGTGCTCTCCGGCCCCACCGGGCCCCTGCCGCTCCCGCTGCCGACGCCTGTGCTGACGCCACAGCCCGCACCGGTGTCTCCGCCGCCCCCGAACTGCTCGCCGCTGGACCTGGGTGACTGGGTCGAGTACTGGCTCGGTGGGAGGGTCTGCATCCGCTCCGACTGGTGGTCGCGCATCTGGTGACCCCGCCGGTCCGAGGGGGGCGGCGGGAGGCTCAGGTCCTGCCGCCGCCCTGCTCCTTCCAGCGGAGCACGAGTTCCCTGACACGGCTGCGTGCGGCGACCTCGCAGGCGACCGCCGACAGCAGCGGGGCGGTACGCCGCCGGGCCAGCAACAACCGTTGGTTGACGACGGGTTCCGGGGCCCACTGGCGCTTGTACGGCTCGCTGCCGCGCAGCAGGCTGAGCGTGCCGCGCTCGCCATCGGCGGTGTACCGGGCGCAGGCCTCCAGGAGCATCACGGCGATGTCCGCCTTCCGTTCGCGCAGCACGGGGTGGACGCCGGACAGGTAGCAGCCCGCCAAGTGCGGAGACAGCAGTGTCAGGTCGACGGCCACCACCTCGCCGTCCAGCAGGAACTCGGTGATCATGGCGTCGCCGGAGCGCACCATCGGACCGATCGCGCGCACGAGGTGCTCGGCGAACCGCTCCCGTAGGTGCTCCGGCGTCACCCGGCGGCCCTGCCACTGCAACCGGTGCAGCGCGAGGAGCCGTCCCAGCGCCGCGTCCACCTCGTCGGGGGACACGGTCCGGTCCGCCACGCCCAGCGCGGTCAGCTTGCGCAGCTTGGCCCGCGCCCGCCGGGCCTTCGGGACGGGCAGCTGGGCCGTCAGCTCCTCCAGGGGTACGGCGGGCAGCTCCATGCAGAGCGAATCGCGCACCCGGCGGCGCGGGCCGCGCCAGTGGTCGTAGATGCGCTCGATGGCGCCGCCCGGCCGTACTTCGCGGAAGTCGATCAGCGCGGTGCGGGCAGCGGCCGACAGGGCTTCGGCGAGTGGGGCCGTCGCCCGGTCGGCGTGTTCGTCGTCGAGCAGTACGTCCCCGAAGTCGGAGATCGCCCCGCCCAGTGGGACCAGCCGGGGCAGCGCAGGCCCGAGGAGCATCAGCGGTGCGACCGCCCGCAGTTCGCCGCCGTCGCGCACCAGCACCAGCCGCAGCCGGCCGGGCCTGCCGTACGACGTCCACCACGAGTGCAGCCAGGCGTGGCTCTGGAACGGCGTCGCCGCACCGCACCTGCGGTACAGCCGTTCCCAGGCCGGGCCCAGTGCGGTGAACTCCCGCTCGTCCGTGCACAGTTCGGCCCGCAGGGTGCCGGCGCAGGCCTGCAGCGCCGCGCTCACCGCTGTCCGTGCCCGTCGGCGGCGGTGCGGCGCGGGCGGACCAGCAGCGCGAGGCCGCCCAGCAGGCCGCCCGCGCTCGCGCCCACCAGGCCGGTCAGCACGGGGGACGCCGAGGACGGTTCGGTGGGCCTGACGGCCCGGGAGAACTGCTGGAGTTCGACGTGCGTGGCGTCCTTGGCGTGGTGGGCGTGCCGGGTCAGCGCACGGGTGACCGCGTTGGCCATGTCGACGGCGAGACCGGGGCGTGCGGCGGTGGCCGTCAAGGCGACCATCGGCGCGTCCGGGGAGGTCGCCGACCGCACGCTCTCGCGTAGCGTCCGCGTCGGCACGCCCGCCTCCACCTGGGCGTCCCCGAGCACCGCGAGCTGCGTCGCGACGCGGCCGTACGCCTGGGCGAAGCCGAGCGCCGCCTGCGGGTCCGACTTCGCGGTCGGTACGGCGAGGACGTAGGCCGTGGCCGAGTACGCGGGCGGCGTGAGGGTGCCGTAGGCGCCGCCGGCCAGGCCACCGGCGAGGGCGCCGGCCGCGAGCAGGGACCACGGCGGCAGCGCTCTCGGGCGCCTCAGCGCGGGGCGTCGGCGGGCCGGTGCTGCCGGGGCTGTCGGGGTTGGCGAGGGTGCCGGAGGTGTCTGGGTTGCCGGAGATTCGGTGGTGGAGATCATGAGAGGGCCACTTCCAGAGGAGACGGTGACGAGCGGGAGACGGCGGCCGCGTACACGTCCATGAGCCGTGCGGCGGTGTGCGTGATGCAGTAGTGGCGGGCGGCGGCGGAGACGGGGCGGCTCGGCGGACGAGACCGCCCGGCCTCGGTCAGGGCGCGGGTCTCGGCCAGGGCGCGGGCGAACGCGTCCGCGCCGCCCCGCACCCGGCGCGCCCCGGCGGCGAGGCGCGGCGGGAGGTCCTCGACAGCCGGACAGGAGGCGTACAGCACCGGCAGCCCCGCAGCCAGGCCCTCCACGACGGCGAGGCCGAAGGCCTCCTCCGGGCTCGGCGAGGCGAGCACGTCCATCGCCGAGGTCAACGACGGCAGATCGAGTCCGCGGGTACCGCCGGCGTCGTACGGCCGTTCGCCGGTGAACAGCACCCGGTCGGTCACCCCGGCCCGCTCGGCGGTGCGCCGCAGCACGTTCTCCTCCGGGCCACCGCCGACCAGCAGGAGCCGGTAATCGCGGGGGAGCCGAGTCAGGGCGCCGATCAGGACGCCGAACCGCTTGCCCGCGGTCAGCCGGCCGATGCCGCCGACGACGTACGCGTCCTGTGGCAGTCCGAGACGGTGGCGGGTGTGCTCGCGGCTGACCGGGTCGAAGCGGAAGCGGGCCACATCGATGCCGTTGGGCACCACCTCGATGCGCGGCTCGGGCACACCCCAGTGCCGGAGCCGGTCGGCCACCGTGGGCGAGACCGCGACCGTGGCGTGGCCCAGCCGCTCGCTGGCCAGGTACAGCGCGCGCACGCCGGCGGTCAGGGCGCGGCCCTCCAGTTGGGTGCCGCCGAGGGAGTGTTCGGTGGCCACCACGGCCCGGACGCCTGCCAGGCGCGCGGCGATCCTGCCGTAGACGCAGGCCCGGTAGAGGTGGGTGTGTACGAGGTCGTAGCGGCCGGACCGGATCAGGCGGACCAGCCGGGGCAGGGTGGACAGGTCACGGTTGCCGGACATGCCGAGGTGGATGACGCGGACACCGTCCGCCGTCAGGCCCTCGGCGACCGGGCCGGGGTTGGTGAGGGTCACGACGTCGCAGTCGGCGGGCAGGTGGCGCAGCAGCAGCCGGAGTTGCTGTTCGGCACCGCCGACGCCGAGGCCGGTGATGATGTGCAGGGCCTTCAGCCCGGGCATGGCCAAGGCTCACACTCCCTCGACGGGGTGGCGGCGCAGCAGGTGCTTGAGGCGCAGCCGCCAGGCCGTGTCCCGTTCGCCGATGTGCACGCGGGGGATGGCGAGAGGGCCGGACAGGTCACTGGGGTCGGTGGCGCAGGCGTAGCTGTAGCCCGCGTCCCGTACGGCGTCGACGGCGCGGCGGTCCACCAGTCCGTACGGGTAGCAGAAACCGTGGATGTGAGCACCGGTCAGCTCGCGGAGCGCTGCTCTGCTGTCCCGCACCTCGGCGCGCAGCAGGGCGTCGTCGGCCCGGGTCAGGTCCACGTGCGTGAGGCCGTGCGAGCCGATCTCGACGCCCTCGGCGGCGGCGTGCCGGATGCCATCCGCCGACAGCAGGGGCTTGCGCGGACCGCGCGGGTCCCAGGTGTTCTCGCCGCCCAGCCTGCCCGGCAGCACGAACAGGGTGGCGCCGCAGGCGTGGCGGCGCAGCAGCGGCAGGGCGTGCGTGAGGAAGTCGGTGTACCCGTCGTCGAAGGTCAGCCCCACCAGGTCCTGTCCCTCTCCCCGGGCGCGCGCGGCGAGCAGCTCGTGTACCCCGACGCCGCGCAGGCCCCGGCGGCGGAGCCAGCCGAGCTGCCGGTCCAGGCGGCCGGGTGAGACGGTGACGCGGTACGGGTCGTCGGAGCAGTCGCCGACGGAGTGGTACATCGCCACCCAGGCGGGCGGGCCCGGTCTGCGCCGGGGCCTGTCGGGACCGGGGGCGGCGGAAGGGGCGCGGTCAGCGGAAACGAGCATGCGGAAGCCTCCGGGTGACGGTGCGGACTACGGATGCGAGGCGCTGCTCGCCCGGCATCCGGGCGAGCAGGAAGAAGACGACGGTCACGGCCGTGCCGCCGGCGGCGAACCCGAGGACGGGGGAGTCGACGAGGCTCGCGCAGAACCCGCCCACGCCACATGCGACCACCGCCGCGCGCAGCGGCTTGCCCATCGCGGCCAGCAGCGGCCGGACGCGGATCGGCACGCCGTGCGTCTCCATGCCGTACAGCAGGATCAGGGCGGTGAGGGTGATGCCGGCCGCGTTGGCCGCGGTGATCCCCAGGACGCCCCACGAGCCGACCGTCACCGCGCCGATCCACGAGGTGGCGACGATCCCGGCGGTCATCGCGGCCACCGGGTACCAGGTGGGCCGCCCCGCCGCGAAATACGACCGGACGAGCGCGCCCACCAGGGCGTGGCCGAGCAGCCCGAGCGCGTACACGCGCATGACGGCGGCGGTGGCCGCGGCGTCCTGCGCGGTGAACGCGCCGCGCTGGAACAGGACGTGGACGAGCTGCGGGGCACAGGCGACGACGGCCGCGGTGCCGAGCAGCACGAAACACGACACCGCCCTCAGGTCGCGCTCGACGCGGTCGCGGGCCCGCTCCGTGTCGCCCTGGGCCAGCGCCCGCGATACGACCGGGAAGGTGACCGTGCACAGCATCAGGGCGAGCACCATCGGCATCTGGGCCACCTTCTGGGCGTAGTTCAGATGCGAGATGGCGCCGGCGGGGAGCGAGGAGGCCAGGAAACGCTCGACGAGGACCTGGGACTGGCGGCACAGGGCGAAGAGCAGGACGGTGACGATGAGGGCGACGTTCATGGTGTGCCGGGATGCCTCTCCGGCTGCCGCGGCTGTCTCCGGAACCGTTGGAGTGCGGTGCAACCGCCGTAGCAGCGACGGCAGTTGGATGGCGACCATGAGTGCGCCGCCCACCGCGACGCCGATAGCCGCCGCCCGTACGCCCCAGCGCTCGCCGAGGGCGAACATCGCCGTGATGATGGCCGCGTTGTAGGCCACGTAGATGGCCGCGGGCGCGACGAACCGGCGGTGCGCGCGCAGGGCCGCGCTGCAGTAGCCGGCGAGGCCGAAGGTCAGGACGCAGGTGCCGGTCAGCCGGGTGCAGTCCACAGCGAGCCCGGGGTCCGGGAGCCCTGGCGCCAGCAGCTGGACCAGGTACGGCGCCCCCCAGACGACCAGCGCCGACGCCACGGAGAACGCCAGCGCCAGGCGGGGCAGCGTGCGGCGGACCAGGGCGCGCACCGGGTCGCCCGTGCCGTCCCTGGCGCGGCGGGCCAGGACCGCGCTGAACGCCGGTACGAGCGCGAAGGCCAGCCCGTCCTCGATCAGCAGTGTCGCCGCGAACTCCGGCACGGTCCAGGCGACCAGGAAGGCGTCCGTCTCGCTCCCCGCTCCGAAGAGGTGGGCCAGCACCTGGTCCCGGCCGAGGCCCAGCAGAGCACCGGCCAGGGAGAGAGCGACGGTGACGAGGGCGGCCCTGGCGAGGAAACCCTGCGAGACGGGCCCGGCGCCCCCGGTCTCCGGGCCCTCGGCGCCGGCGCGCGCCAGCGGGACGGTGGCGTCCCCGGCCCGTGGCGGGGTGACGGTCATCGTGCCGCGGCCTCCTCGGGGACGGTCGGGTCGGGACCCGCCAGCGCCCACCACGCCGACAGGCCGAGGCAGACGGCGGTGAGCACGGTCGAGGGGCCGCCGATGTCGGCGTACGCGAAGTTGACCAGGTGCCAGACCAACAGGCCCCATGCGACGAGCGCGCAGTCGAGCCCGGGATCCCCCGCTCGCCGGGCCCGCACCAGCCTGCGCAGCCCCAGCACCAGCAGCGCCAGCCAGCTCCCCGCCAGCGTCAGCAGCCCGATCAGCCCCTGCTCGCCCAGCACCAGCAGGTACATGCTGTGCGGTGACAGCAGCGGCTGCTTCCGGTACGCCGCGCCCGCGCCCTCGGTGTCGCTGCCCGACGACAGCGCCAACGAGGCGTGCCCGTCGCGGTGCTCGGGGAAGCCCTTGAGGCCGATGCCCGTCAGCGGCCGCTCACGCCACATGCCGGCGGCTGCCGCCCACAGGGCGTACCGGTCGGAGACCGACTGGTCGGGAGCGTCGGCGACCTGCCCGATGCTGCTGAGCCTCTCGTTGAGCAGCTCCGAGCCGACACCGAACCCGCCGACGAGGAGCACGGCGACGGCGGCCACGACCGCGCCCACCCTGACCGCACGTCGCAGGCCCGCCAGCACCAGTTGCGCCGTACAGGCGAGGGCCGTCGCGATCCACGCGCCCCGGCTGAAGGACACCGTCAGCGGCACCACCAGCAGCAGCGCGCACACCAGGGCACACACCCGCCCCCAAGCCCTCGGCTCCGCTCCAGCAGGGAGGTGCCCCCTCCGTACCGGTGCGGAGCCCAGCGCCAGCCCCACCGCGCACACCAGCCCGAAGGCGACCACGGTCGCCATCCCCATGATGTCGCCGGGGCCGAAGGTGCCGACGGCGCGGATCTCCCGGCCCATGTACGAGGCGCCGGTCCCGGTCGCGTACTGGTGCACCCCGACGGCTCCCTGCCACACCGCGAGCGCCACCACCGACCAGGCCAGCAGCCGGACGTCGCGCCGGTCCCGTACGAGCAGCAGGACGGCGGCCGGGACGAGGACGAAGATCTGCAGATAGCGCGAGAAGCCCGCGAGCGCCGTGCCCGGCACTTCGGCTCCCGCGGCCGCGACCGCGATCCCCACCACGGGCAGGCCCAGGATCACGGCGGCGGTGGGCGACAGGGGGCGTCGCCGGTGGTAGAGCAGACGTACGGCGCAGCACAGTACGACGGCACCGGAGGCGGCGTCGGCGGGGGTCGCGCCGCCCTCCCCACCCGGCGCGACGGGCAGCGCGAGCAGGGCGATCATCGCGACCACCGGCAGGACGGGTGTCAGCCCGCGCGCGGCGGGCAGGGCGTATGCGTGGCTCACCGGTGTTCAGCTCCCCGTGGGCCGGACCAGCGTGGCGGCGGTGCGCAGCAGGATGCAGACGTCCTGCCACAGCGACCAGTCGTCGATGTACGCGTTGTCGAACCGCGCGCGGTCCTCGATGGAGGTGTCGCCGCGCAGCCCGTGGATCTGGGCGAGCCCGGTGAGGCCGGTCCGCATGCGGTGGCGGGCGGCGTAACCGGGGTAGGTCTGGCTGAACACGGCTACGAAGTACGGCCGTTCGGGGCGCGGCCCGACCAGGGTCATGTCGCCCCGGAAGACGTTCCACAGCTGGGGCAGCTCGTCGAGCGAGGTGCGGCGCAAAAAGCGGCAGAAGCGGCTCATGTTCCGCTCACCCGCCACGCTCCAGCGGGTCGCCGCCTCGCGGGGGTCGGCCGGGCGATGGGTGCGGAACTTCAGCAGCGTGAAGGGGCGGCCGTCCCTGCCGACGCGCTCCTGACGGAAGACGACCCGGGGCCCGTCGCTGACCCGCAGCACGACCGCGCAGACCAGCAGCAGCGGGCCGGCGAGGAGGAGCAGGATCCCGGAGACAAGGACGTCGAGGACCCGCTTGGCGGGGCTGTCGGGGCATCGGCCGACGTCCAGGCGACGGCAGGAGAAGCCCGCGATCCGCTCGCGCTGTGACCGGCGGCAGGGCGTGCGTCCGGCCTCGTCGTACGCCGTGCCCCCGGCCCGGTCGGGCGCCGGCAGGTCCGCGTCGACCTCCCAGAGCACGCAGCCCGCCTCGGCCAACCTCCGCAGCAGCGCGGCGTGTTCGCCTGCGGGGCCCACGATGAGCACGGCCCGCACGTTGTTCTGGATGACGGCCCGCTGCGCCTCCTCGTCCGTGCTGAGCACCGGCAGCCCCTCGCCGCCGGCCCCGCCGTCGGAGAGGACGCCGACCGGCCTGAGGCCGCACCCGGGGTGGCGCAGGAAGGCGGCGGCCACGCGCGGGGCGGTGGCGGCCGGGCCGACGACGAGGGCCGCGGCCGGGTGGCGGGCCAGCGTCCGGCGGCGGTGCCAGTGCACCGCGCCGCGGCCCGTCCAACTCGCCGCCGACTGCAGGACGCAGCCGGTCAGCAGCGTACGGACGGACAGGGATTGTGCGGGGGAGAGCGCCGCGACCACGGCCGCGAGCGCGCACCAGCTCACCGCGATCCGTGCGCAGACGGTGGGGAGTTCGTCGAGGACGGCGGGCACGGCGGCGGGGCGGTACAAGGCCGCCCGGGCGTTCAGACAGAGGACGGCGAGCAGCAGGGGCGCGATCACCAGGGGATGCGGGAGTACGGGGGTGGCGGTGAGCGCGGCGGCAGCGTCCGCGGCGAGCAGGGGCAGCCCGGCGGTGTGCCGCCTGGCGGTCCGCCGCCCGGCGGGGAGCCGCAAGCCGCCGGAGGCGCCGCGCGGGTGGATGACGGAGACGGGCGGGAATCCCCGCTCCGGTGGCATGCCACCAGGGGGAGGGACGGTACGTTCGGCGGTCACGAGCGGATCGACTCCCTGCACTCGGTGGGTTCCGGGCGGTGGGCCACCGTGCGCCGGACGCCGAGCAGTTCGCGGTAGAGGTCCGCGACCGCCTCGGCCGAGCACCGCACGTCGTGCGCGGCCAATACGTGGCGGCGCCCCTCGGCTCCGAGCGACTCGCGCAGCGGCGGGTCGAGCAGCGTCCTGGTGACCGCGTCGGCCAGCGGCCCCGGCCGGCCCGGGGGCACCAGACAGTGCGTCGTGTGACCGGGCGGCAGACTCTCGCGTGCTCCGGCCACGTCCGTGACCAGCACGGGACGCTCGCACGCCATCGCCTCCAGAGGGGCGAGTGCCATGCCTTCCCAACGGGACGGCAGCACCACCAGGTCGGCAGCCTGGTACCAGGGGACGACATCGGCGACGGCCCCGGTGAACAGCACGCCCTCGGGCGCGCGGTGCCGTAGCGGCCGCTCCTGCGGCCCGTCCCCGACGAGCGCCAGCCGGGCTCCGGGCACCCGTCGCAACACCGAGGGCCACGCCTCGAGCAGCACGTCCTGCCCTTTCTGCCGGCACAGCCGCCCCACGCAGACCACCAGCAAGGCGGCCGGATCAAGCTCGGCGAGCGGTGCGAGGGCCGGGCGTCCGGCGGCGACGGCGGCGGGGTGGAAACGCACCGGATCGATGCCGTTGGGGATCACCCGCCAGTGGGCGCGCACACCGGCACGTTGGCCTCGCGCGCGCTCAGCCTTGCTGACGCACACCACGCGGGTGGTCCAGCGCGCCGCCCACCGTTCCCACGCCGAGGCGACCGCCGCGGTGACCCCGCCGACCGCCTCGAACGACCAGGCGTGCGGCTGGAACACCGTCGGGATCCGCCCCCGCACCGCCAGCCGGGCCGCGAGTCCGGCCTTGGCGCTGTGCGCGTGCAGCACATCGGGCCGCACCTGTTCGACGACGCGAGCGAGCCGGAGCACCTCACCGGCGAGCGACGGCCCCGGCGCCCGGGTGGCGGGCCAGTGCCGTACGTCCGCGCCCAGTTCCCGCAGCGCCTGTCGCAGGCCGCCGTCGGGGCACGCGACCGTGACGTCGAAACCGGCCGCACGCTGGGTGCGCACCAGTTCCGTGACCACGCCGGCGACGCCGCCGTCCACCGGCTGGGTGACGTGGAGGACGCGCGGTGAGGCCCCCGGCCGCGTGGCGCCGCGTGACGATCCGGAAAGCCGGCCGGCCATCACCGTGCGGGACAGCCTTGACGACGACCGTCCTGCTTCGACCGGCCGTCAGGCAGGCGGACCGCCCTGCGCGCCGTGGTGGAGAGACCTTGGGAGTGACGCATGACCGGCGTTGCTCCTTCACGGAAACATCAGTTTGTCGGTTGGTTCGACGCGTCACTCTATACCGGCATTAAGGACATACAGGATAAGACGTGCATACATAATCAAATGCCCTGACGTTGTGTCAGGTGTGCCGTCTGGTCGCGGCGGGCCCCGGGCGGTACTTCCGGCCAGTGACGGCTCCCCCGTTCCGCGAACGGTTCGCTACTCACGGTGCTCTTCCGGTTGCAGAACGCAGCGGCTGCTTTCACGGTGGACGCAGGAACCTCACGCATCACCTGCGAAAGGAAACTTCCATGCCCGCTCTCTCGGCACGGCGCATCGCGTCGTCCGCACTGTGCGCCACCCTCGTTCTCGGAGTCGCGGCTCCCGTCGCCCTGGCTGCCGACACGGCGCGCGAGGGCACTCGCGAGGCGGCCCCCGTCGCCGACGCGGCCACCCTCCAGGCCCAGGTCCAGCAGTTGGGTCACATCGGCACCGTGGTGCCCCCGGTCACCGAGCTGATGGACGCAGCGCTCAAGGCCCAAAACGGTCAGCTTTCCGCCGCGGAGGCTGCCAATCTCGGCGACGCCGCCAAGGCCGCCATCGCCAGGGCCGCCACCGCCGCCCAGATGAGCTCGACGGCTCCCGCCACTCCCGCGGCCCCCGTGGTGCCGAGTGCCCCGTCGGTGTCGACGAACCCGGCGTCCGTGTCACTGTCGCCGACGGGGACCACGCTGCGTGACGACGAGAAGGCGGCCGCCAACACGAGGCAGGGGCTGGCGGACCTGCAGGCACTCGTGGACGCCCTGCTCAAGGCCGTCACGTCCGGCAACCCGGCCAGCGTCCTGCCCGCGATCGAGGCCTTGGCGCAGGGGCTCGTGGCCACCATCTCCGGCATCCTGGGCAACCTGCCGACCGTGCCTGGTCTGCCGCTCCCGCTGCCTTCCTGAGTACGAGCGGGTCTGCCTGAGGCGAAGCAGGCACGGCCCGGACGTCGTACCGGCCCTGCGGCGGGCCGGTACGACGTGTCTTTTTTCTACGGCCGGACCATGTCTTTCCCCCGCTAATGCGAGGATGGGAAAGGCGGATAAGAGATGCCCTTCATTCGGGTGACCTTCCGTGTGGGCCGCCGTAATTTTCTGCGTACGGGGTTTCCGCTCAGTCCGGGGCTCGTTGGAGGCGGTGAAGCAATTCCCCCTGGTGACTTTCGAGTTGCCGCAGAAAGGAACACGATGAAGTCTCTGAAGGCTGCCGCCCTCGTTGTCGGGTCCCTGGTCGTGGCCGGTGCCGCCGCTCCCGCTGTCGCTCTCGACGCGCCGAAGGTCAAGGCCGCCGGCCTCACCGGAGAGGTCACCAAGGTCACGGAGCATGTCGACCAGCGGCTGGCGGGCCACCAGATGGAGGTGCTCGACACGGAGAACAAGGGTTTCCTGCCCAGCACCGTCAAGGAGGCGAAGAACGCCCTCGAACAGGAGAGCGCTCGACTGGCCCCCGGACTGCACGCGCAGAGCTGAGCGGTATTCCCCGGGCCGATCCCACCGTGCATGGGATCGGCCCGTCGAGCGTGTGTCACGTGGACCGCCGCTCAGGGCGAGGAAGAGGCAGGCAATGCGAACCGGCAAACCACCGCAGCCACAACCAGCGCGCCCCGCGGCGCCCATGACGGCCACACCCGCGGCTGCCGGCGCCGCGCGCCCGGCGGCGAAGTCGCCCGCCGTCCACCCCACCAGGGCCACGGTGCGACGCCGGGCGCTGTGGGGGCTGTTCGCATCGGCGTTGGCAGTGGCTTGCGCCCCGGCCCTGGTGGCCTCGGGGTCGACCCCGAGGGCATCGGGATCGGCGGGGAAGGCACCGGGACCGGCCGGAGGCGAGGAACGGTTCGACGAGACGTATCACGGGCGCCGCATCGTCGGTGTCAGGTACGACGCCGAGCGGCCCGGTCAGGACGGCCCGAGCGCGTGGCACGTCACCGTGGACGGGCGGCCGTTGCATCTGATGCGCCGGGCGGACGGCAGCTGGATGAGCATGGTCGACCACTACCAGTCGTTCGCGACCCCGCTCGCCGCCGCGCGCGCCGCCGTCGACGAACTCGGCCCCGGCGCACGGCTGGGCACGCCGGGTGAGCGGAGAGGTCGCACGCAGGACAGCCGTACGGCGGACGGAAACAAGGGCGCCGAGGGGGAGCATCGCCGTGGTGTACACGCGTAAGGACGTCAGCACACTCACCCGGTCCGAACGGCGCCGGCTCGTCAACGCGCTGCTGGAGCTCAAACGGCGCGGTGAGTACGACGAGTTCGTGCGTAGGCACATCGAGTACTACACGCCCGACGGTGAGGGCGGCCTGCGCGCCGCCCACATGGCGCCTTCCTTCCTGCCCTGGCACCGCAGGTTCCTGCTGGACCTGGAGACCGCGCTGCGCCGCGTGGACGAGTCGGTGACCGTTCCGTACTGGGACTGGACGCGCAACCGCACGCCGACGGCCCTGCCGTGGACCGAAGACCTGCTCGGCGGCACCGGGCGGCGTTCCGACCGGCAGGTGATGTCCGGCCCCTTCGCCTACCGCCACGGCGTGTGGACGATCAAGGTGGGAATCACCGACACGGAGTACCTCACGCGTGACCTGGGCCGCCCCAGGGACCCGATCGCGCTGCCCACGGCCGGGGATCTGGAGGGGGCCCTCAACGATCCCGTCTACGACACGTCACCCTGGAACTCCAAATCGGCCAAAGGGTTCCGCAACAAGCTGGAGGGGTGGGGGCCCGGGCGGGGCCCCACTTCGTGGCGCACCCACAACCGGGTCCATCGTTGGGTCGGCGGCCACATGGTGGGCGGCGCATCGGTCAACGACCCCGTCTTCTGGTTGCACCACGCCTTTGTGGACCTCCTCTGGTTCCGCTGGCAGCGGCGGCACCCGGGCGCCCGCTATCTCCCCGCGAAGCCGCTCGCCCGAGGGGACGCACAACGCGGCCGAGTCGTCGCGCGGCACGAGAGGATGCCGCCGTGGGACGTCACACCGGACGAGTTGGAGGACCAGAGCCGGATCTACCGGTACGCGTAGTCCGTGCGAGCCGTGTACGGGTGAGGCTGCATACGCGCGGTACGCGAACGGCCGGGCGTCACCAGGCGGCACACCTCAGCGGGGGGCCAGGAGCCGTACGGGCGAACCGGCCAGAAAGGCCCGGATGTTCTCGACCGCCTGGCCGTAGTACGTCGCGTAGTTGGCCCGGGAGACGTAGCCGAGGTGCGGGGTGGCGAGCAGGCGCGGGGTCGTGCGCATCGGGTGGTCGCCGGGCAGGGGCTCGATGTCGAAGACGTCGACGCCGGCGCCGGCGATCCGGCCCTCGTGCAGGGCGGCGAGGAGGGCGTCCTGATCGACGATGGCCGCGCGCGAGGTGTTGACCAGGAACGCGGTCGGCTTCAGGAGGGCGAGTTCGGCGGGGCCGAGCAGGCCGCGGGTGCGGTCGCTCAGCGCGAGGTGGACCGAGACGAAGTCGCTGTTCGCGAGCAGGTCTTCCTTGGAAGGGGCGAGTTCCACGCCGACCTCGTCGGCGCGCTCGCGGGTGAGGTTCCGGCTCCAGGCGTGGACCTCCATGCCGAAGGCGAGGCCGACCCGGGCGACGCGGCTGCCGATCTTCCCCAGGCCGAGCAGCCCGAGGCGCCGACCGTGCAGGTCGGCGCCGACCGTGCTCTGCCAGGGGCCGCCGGAGCGCAGGGCGCCGCTCTCCTCGACGATGCCGCGGGCGAGGCCGAGCAGCAGCGCCCAGGTCAGTTCGACCGGCGGGGTGGAGGAACTGGCCGTGCCGCACACCGTGACGCCGTGCGCCTGGGCGGCCTTGTAGTCGATGACCGAGTTGCGCATGCCGGAGGCGACGAGCAGTTTCAGCCGGGGCAGCCGGGCGATCAGCGACCCGGGGAACGGCACGCGCTCGCGCAGGGTGACCACGATGTCGAAGTCGGCCAGGGCCGCGGCCAGGGCGTCCTCGCCGTCGATGTGCCGGTCGAAGGACACGACCTCCACGTCGTCCGCGACCACCGACCAGTCGGCGACCTCGGCCGCCACCTTCTGAAAGTCGTCCAGCACAGCACAGCGCAGTCGCACGTCACACCTCTCCCACGGCCTGGTCCGATTCCACGGACCATGATCGGGGCTGCGGGGGGGCGGAGGGAAGGCCTCCGGCGAGTAAGGACTTCCGGATCAGGGCAGGGTGACAACCGTCGACGCGTATGAGAGTCCGGCCCCGTAACCGAGCAGCAGTGCGAGCCCACCGGAGCGGACCGCGCCCGTGCTCATGAGTGCGTCCATGGCCAGCGGCACGGACGCGCCCGAGGTGTTGCCCGTGGTGACGACATCCTTGGCGACCACCACGTGGTCGGGCAGATCGAGTGATCTGGCGAGCGCATCGATGATGCGAGCGTTGGCCTGATGCGGGATGAAGGCATCCAGATCGCCGGCCCGGACGCCCGCCGCGTCCAGGGCCCTGCGCCCGACCTTCGCCATTTCGTAGACCGCCCAGCGGAAGACCTTCTGCCCCTCCTGGCGCAGAGCGGGCCACTTCATGCCGGGCCGGTCCCGCAGGGCGTTCCAGGAGACGGTCTGCGCGATGGCTTCGGACTCGGATCCGTCCGCGCCCCACACCACCGGGCCGACGCCCGGCTCGGTGGAGGGGCCGAGAACCACCGCGCCCGCGCCGTCCCCGAAGATGAACGCCGTCGACCGGTCCTCGAGATCGAGCAGGTCGGTCATCCGTTCCGCGCCCACGACCACGACGTACCCGCCGCGGCTGCGGATGGCGTCGGCGGCGAGGGCGACCGCGTGGACGAAGCCGGCGCATCCCGCGGAGATGTCGAACGCGGCCGCGTTGACGGCCCCGATCCGGTATGCGATCTCCGTCGCCGCCGCGGGCGTCTGCCGCAGATGGGTGAAGGTCGCCAGGATGACGCAGTCGACGGTCTCGGGGGCCAGGCCCGCCGTCGCGAGCGCTTTGCCGGCGGCTGCCTGAGCCATGTCGGCGAGGGATTCGTCCGGAGCGGCCCAGTGTCTGGTGACGATGCCGGTGCGCGAGCGGATCCACTCGTCGGAGGAGTCGATGTGGCGGCTCGCTTCCTCGTTGGTGACGACGCGTTGCGGCCGGTAGGCGCCGACGCCCAGGATCCTCGCGCTCTCGGCGCCGGTCGGTGACGTTATCCGTGCCCCCATGAGACCCTCGCTGACTTCTCGGGCTTACGCCGGCTTGATGGACATCGAGTGGCGGAAGTAGTTCGACGGATCGTATTTCTTCTTGACCTTCTGCAGGCGTGCGTAATTGCCTTTGTAGTAGAGCGTCTGCCAAGGAATACCGGAGGTGTTGATCGCAGGATCCGCCATATCGGTGTCCGGGTAATTGATGTAACAGCCGTCCGTCTGGCCATCGAGTCCGGGCACGCCTCCGGTGGCCGAGTGGACCGCGGCGTACAGGTTGCGCAGCCACGCCAGATGGGTGGCGTCCTCCTCGGAGCGGGTCCAGAACGTCTGGTAGAGCATCTTGATGACAGAGCTGCGCTGCGCGACGGCCGTGGCGTCGGGAGAGACGGCGTTGACCTGCCCGCCGAAGGAGAAAAGCACCAGCATGGCCCGTGGGTTGCGGTAGTCGGGCCTGCTCATCGAGGCGTACAGCGCGGCCAGTTGCGCATCCGTGAAGTTGGTCCTCAGGTACGCCGACTTGTGGGCCCCGCGCAGCGTGGGGTCGTTGAGCGTGGCATTGATGGTGCCCAGAAGCTGGGTCGCCTGGAGCCAGGGGAGCTTGCGCGCCGGCGCCCGTGTGGTGGTGACGCCGGCGAGGACCGCCTTCAGATAGTTGTCCAGCAGCTGCTGTGCCCCGGAGATGTCGGCATCGACCTGGGTGACCAGATTGAGGCCACTGCCGGCGGTGGAGTAGACGTTGAGAATGCTGCTCAGGTGGCGATACGGCGAGTTCGGGGCGCTGTTCGCCTCGAACCAGGCACCGAAGTTCTTCACCAGCCGGGTGAACTTCGCCTGGTCCAGTTCACTCCAGGGAATCGACTGGATGTGCGTCAGCACGTGGGAGGGCGGCGACACGAGCTGGGCTTGGGCAGCGGTGCCCGTCGCGTTCGGGGAACGCAGCCAGTAACGGGTCACGACGCCGAAGTTCCCTCCTCCACCGCCGGTGTGGGCCCACCACAGGTCGCGGCCCGGGTCGTCGGCCTCACGGGTGGCCGTGACGATCCTGGTGGTCCCCGCGGCGTCGACGGTGACGACCTCCACGGCATACAGGTGGTCCGCGATCAGGCCGTTCCGGCGGGAGAGGAGACCGTACCCGCCGCCGGCGATGTGACCGCCCGCACCGACTCCGTAGCAGACACCGCCGGGAAGGGTGACGCCCCAGCCCTTGTAGAGCGCTTCGTAGACATGCTGCAGGCGGGCGCCCGGCTCGACGAAGAACGCCCGCTTGGTGTCGTCGTAGCCCACCGAGGTCATCTCGGAGCAGTCGAGGATGACCTCGACCTCCGGATTGCAGACGAAGTCGGTGAAGCAGTGGCCGCCGCTGCGGACCGACACCCGCTTGCCCGCGCTGAACGCCGCCTGCACGGCCGAGGCGGCGTCCGACGCCGACCTGATCATCTTGATGTAGTCGGGCGCCGCGACGAACCGCTGGTTGTTGCCGGTGGTGAGCAACGGGTAGCGCGGGTCGGTGGGGGTCACCGTCGCTCCGGGCGCGGACCCGGACGCCGCCGCGGCGGCCGGGTCCGCGCCCGGGAGCGCCGTACTGCCGGCCAGCGCGGTCACGGAGGCGGCTGCCCCCTGTATCAGGCGTCTTCGGTTGATGATCGGCATGGACGAACTCCTGGAGATGCGTGGGTGTGACGACGGGCCCCAGCCTGCCCCGGGGCCCGTCGTCCATGAGCAGAAGAGAGGGCTCAGCCCTTGGGGGCCGGGCCGTTGCCGAGCGACGAGGCGCCGCTGACGTCGATCACCTGACCGGAGACCCAGCCGCCGGCGGGGGAGGCGAGGAAGCCCGCCACACCGGCCACGTCCGCCGGGGTACCGGTGCGGCCGAAGGCGGACCAGCTCTCGGCCAGCGCCCGCATCTGCGGGTGGGCCAGCCACGGGTTGAAGTCCGTGTCGATGATTCCCGGGGCAACGGCGTTGACCGTGATGCCGCGCGGGGCCAAGGCCTCCGCCAGCGTGAGCGTCAGGGTGTTCATCGCGCCCTTGGTCATCGAGTAGGCCACCACGTTGGGCATGGCGATACGGGTGGTCGCGCTGGAGACGTTGATGATCCGGCCGCCGTCACGCAGCCGGTCCAGACCCTGCTGGATGACGAAGAACAAGGACTTGACATTGACTGCGACCAGCTTGTCGAAGTCGGCTTCCTCCACATTGCCGATGGGGGCGAGCAGCCCCGCACCGGCGTTGTTGACCAGGATGTCGAGCCCGTCGGCGACTTTGTCGAACTCCGCCCACAGGGCGGTCGCATCGCCGTCCACTCCGAGCTCCGCCCGGACGAGGAACGCCTGGCCGCCCTCCGCCTCGATCGCGGTCACGACCTCCTTGGCCGCGGCCTCGCTGCTGTTGTAGTGGACGCCCACCCGGGCCCCGTCCGCCGCCAGCCGCTCGGCGATGGCCCGTCCGATGCCCTTGCTCGCGCCCGTCACCAGAGCGACCTTGCCTGACAGAGTGCCCATGGGAGCACCTCCATATCGTGATTGATCCGTCAACACGGGATAGATGTCGAACAGTTGTGTAGCTCTGCCTGTCTCATGGCGTCCGTGCCGGATGGCGTCCGGCGGCGGGCCGCCCGGCAGGCAGGTTCCGGGGTGGGGTGCGGAGCATCCGCCTGGCCGCCGGCGGCTGCCGCCAGATGCGGCCCGTCCGCGGTGCCGGACCCTCCAGTACGGGCCCGCCGGACGCCGGTCGCACCGTGGTGGTGACGCAGGGCAGGGCCAGCTGGAACCGGGTGTGAAAGCCGCCGAGCAGTAGGTGGATGACGGGCTCGGCGGCCGGGCGACCACCTGTCCTGGTGCCGTACGGCGGCCTCGGGGTCGAGTCGTGGGACCCGAACGCCACCGCCGTGACGGCGCTCATGCCTGGGTCGATCTCGAAAAGCCTTTCGAGGGTGGCGGCCGCGAGGTCGGAACCGGCCTCGACGGCCTTGACCGGAGTGGCCCGGCCGTCCCGGACGTCGAGCACCAGCGGATAGCGCACCAGCGGCGTCAGGCGGTCGTACACCGCCCTGCGGCCCACCCGGTCGCCGCCGACGACGGGGTGGCCCTTGACCGTCACCGCTCCGGTCGGCGTGCCGAGCGACAGGGCGGTGTCCAGGGCGAGCCAGGTGGGCGGGATCGCGTGCACCTTTCCCGGGGTGAACGGTTCCGTGCCGCCCGCGTCTTCGGCGCGCTGCAGCCGTGCCCTGGAACCGGCCAGCGATTCGGTGAGCGTCAGGGAACCGGAGAGTTGCAGGGCCCGCGACAGCCGCTCCTCACGGCGCGCCGACTCCGCGGGACGCTGCTGCGCCAGGCAGCGCAGCACGCGACGGATCCGGTGGATCCGGTCCGCTCCGGTACCCAGGTGGGCCGCGGCCACCGTGCGCCGGGGGGTGACGGCCTCGGGGGCTGCCGTCAGCAACGCCTCGTCGGCGGCCAGCACCAGGACGTCAGCGTCCGGGCCCGCCTCGGTGAGCAGGCCGGTCAGGGAACGGCCCGGTCCGGCGGCGATCACGCGCTGTTCGGCGTGGCGCCCGGTCGGCTCGACACGGACGAGCCCGGCGTACGGCTCCTCCACGATCACCACCGCGCGCCGCCGTCCCGGCGGACAGGACCCCCACACCGCGGGGGACACCGTGATCACTGCTTCTCCTTCGCGGGCGAGGGGCGGGGAATGGCGAGGCAGAGCACCGCCGCGACCAGGCCGAGGGCGAGGGTCAGCCACCAGCCGTGGTCGAACGCCGTGATCCGGTCCGCGCCGTGGGAGTTGCCGAGCACCGCGACCAGGACGGCGACGCCCAGTACCGAGCCGACCTGGCGGGCCATGGTGACCACTGCGGAGCCGGTGGAGAAGCTGGTCGGCGGCAGCGCCGAGACGGCTGCGCCGACCAGGGTGGGCACGGTCAGTCCGACGCCGATGCCGGTGAGCAGCATGCCGGGCAGCAGCCCCGTGACGTACTCGGGGCGGGTGTCCAGGACCAGCGTCCACCAGCCGATGCCGAGGGCGAACACCACGCACCCGAACGCCGAGACCGCGCCGGCTCCGTACCGCCGGGTGAACGGGCCGGCGCCGATCGCGAGGATCGGCACCATCAACGGCCCCGGGGCGATGGCCAGTCCGGTGGCGAGCGGGGACCAGTGCCAGACGTCCTGCGACCACAGCACGGCGGACAGCAGCATCATCGCGAAGGCCACCGCGAAGACCAGGTTGGCCAGGGTCGCGAAGGGCATCGCGGGAAGCCGCAGCAGGCTCAGCGGCAGCACCGGGGACGGGTGACGTGCGCAACGTACGACGAAGAACACCAGTGCCAGGGCTGAGCCCGCCAGGCAGCCGAGCACCGGGCTCGAGGCCCAGCCCCAGTCCTCGCTGCGGACCACGGCCAGGGACAGCAGCGCGATCCCACCGGTGAGCGCAGCGGCGCCGAGCACGTCCGCGCGAGCGCTCGCGGTGCGGGCCGGTGTGGCGGGCACGGCGCGCAGGCCCACCGCCCAGGCCGCCACCCCGATCGGCACGTTGACCAGGAAGATCCAGCGCCAGTCCAGCTCGGTGAGCAGACCGCCGGCGAGAGGTCCGAAGGCGGCGGCGAGCCCGCTGATGGCGCTCCAGGTGCGGACCGCCCCAAGGCGGCGCTCCGGCGGCGCCGCGATGAGCAGGATGCCCAGCGACGAAGGGATGAGCAGGCCGGCGCCGACCGCCTGCACGATCCGGGCGGCGACCAGGGTCCACACGGTGGGCGCCAGTGCGCACGCCACGGAGGCGAGGACGAAGACCGCGAGCCCCGCCAGATAGGCGCGGCGTGGCCCGATGCGATCCGCGAGCCCGCCTGCCGGGATCAGCGAGGCCGCGTAGACGACGGCGTAGGCGTTGAGGATCCAGGACAGCGAGGCGAGGGACGCGCCGTTGTAGTGGGCGCCCACGTCGGGGAGGGCGACATTGACGATGAACACGTCCAGGTTGGACATCGCCACGCCCGCCGACACCACGCCGAGGACCACACCGAACCTGGCGGCCCGCAGGGGAACAGCTGTGGACATGAGATTCTTCTCCCGGGCCTCAGCCGAGGGTGGCCGGCAGGCGGTCGTGGCCGCGTTGGACGATCTGGTCGCGGAATCCGGGCAGGCCGACGATGGCGAGCTTCGGGAAGCGGCGCAGCAGGCGGGGCAGTACGGTCTCGGCGGACAGCCTGGCCAGGGCCGCGCCCAGGCAGTAGTGCGCGCCGGCGCTGAACGTCAGCTGCTTGTTGCCCTCCCGGTCGGGGTCGAAACGGTCGGGTTCGGCGAAGCGCTCGGGGTCGCGGTTGCCCGCGGCGATGAGCAGGGTCACCGCGCTGCCCCGGGTGATCTTCTCGCCGAAGAACTCCAGGTCCTGCCCGGCGACCCGGTTCAGGGCGTGCACCGGCGGATCGAAGCGGAGCACCTCCTCCAGGAACCGGGAGACGAACTCGGGCTCCCGCCTGATGCGTTCGGCGTACTCGGGGTTCTCCACGGCGATGCGGACGGCGTTTCCGAGCAGGTCCTGCGGCGCCTCGCTGCCGGCCACGATCACGGCCATGAGGTTGGCTATGAGGTCTTCCTCGGTCAGGTCGCTGCCGGCGTCGCGGGCGCGGATGAAGGCGCTCGTCAGGTCCGGACCGGGCTCCGCGCGGCGCAGGGCGACGAGTTCGGTGACGTACTCGGCGAGCCGGTCCATCGCGGCGTCCGCCGGCTGGAGCCGGCCGAGGTCGCTGACGGGGTCCATGGAGGTGGTGATGGCCGCGATGACAGGGTGCAGTCCGGGCAGGTCCTCCTGGGGCAGGGACAGCAGCTCACCGAGGACGGCGATCGGGAACCGGTAGGTGAACTCCTCCACCAGGTCCACGCTGCCGCCGTCGGCCGTCAGCCTCTCCAGGTGCCGCACCGCCTCGTCGGCCAGACGCTCCACCATCGGGGCGAAGGCGGCGACGCTGTGGGCGGAGAAGGCGCTGGAGAAGAACCGGCGCATCCGCTCGTGATCGGGCTCGTTGCTGAACAGCATGTTCTTGGTGAGCCACACCCAGGAGGAGTGCTCGCGCCAGCCGGGCATGCGCAGGTCCTGCATGGCCGCATCGGTCTGGAGCAGGCCGGGGTGGCGCAGTGCCCGAGCGCACTGCTCGTGGCCGACGGCGAGCAGATGCGTCTCACCCAGCCGCACCAGGCCGCCGTGGGCGCGCAATTCCTCGTAGAGCGGGTACGGGTTCTGCTTGCCCTCGGGCGACAGCAGCCGGATCATCACGTCCAGCGGTTCGGCCAAGGTCTGAGACTCGGTCACTTCTGCTCCCGGTGGTTCATCGGTCACTGGTCAACGGGCGGTGCTGATCACAGCTGTTCCATCACGAAGTCGGCCTTGGCCGCGCCGCATTCGGGGCACTCCCAGTCGTCGGGGATGTCCTCCCAGCGGGTGCCGGGCGGTATCCCGTCCTCCGGCAGCCCCAGTTCCTCGTAATAGACCCAGCCGCACAGCAGACACATCCACGCTCGCTTGGCGGTCCGGACACTCAGGTCGTTCATGGGATCACTTACTTCTCTGCTACCGGGCACCCGCCCGGAGGCGGACGCGTCTCCTGGGCCGGTGCGGACTGCGGACTGCTGACTGCGGATCACGGGCCCACGGGCGCGTCGCGGGCGGTGTGTCCGGCGACGAACGCCGAGACGCCGGCCTGGACCCGCGGGGAGCTGAGGATGCCGATGTGGCCGACGTCCGGGGCGGCCTCCAGCCGGGCCCCGGGCAGCTCCCGGGCGATCACCTCGGCATCGGAGTACGGCACCACCGCGTCGGCCGGGTCATGGACGGCGAGCACCGGGCAGTCCAGACCCTCGCCGCGTGCGACGGCGTCCCAGTGGCTGACGGGCACGCCGTTGCGCCGGTGCAGCTCGGCGTAGACGCGCCGCACCGTGTCGGGTCCCAGGCGCAGCCCGGCGCCGTCCCACCTGTCGAGCACTCCGCTCAGCGTGCAGGTGGGCGCGATGACCACCAGGGCGTCCAGCTCGGCCCCGCGCAGGGCGGCCCCGCTGATCGCCGCGATCGAGCCCAGCGAGTGGGCGATGATCACGCTCACATTGCCCAGGGTGCCCAGCACGGCCGCGACCGCCCCGGAGTACTGGGTCATGGTCGCCTGGGACCCCGGCCACACTCCGTGCGCCGGTGCGTCGAACGCGGCGACGGTGAAGCCCAGGTGCCGCATCGGTCCGACGAAGGAATGCATGCTGCTGCTGTCGGACGCCCAGCCGTGCACCAACAGTGCCGTCGGGCGCCCGTCACCGGGCTCACCCCAGACGTACCCTCCGGAGATGTCCGGGGAGCCGTCCACCGCGAACCGCCGCGCGCCCAGCGGCAGCACGTTGTCGGGCCGCAGGCCCAGCCTGCGGGTGTCGCTGAACACATCGGTCGCCCAGCGCGCTGCCGCGCCCGGCGCGATGGCGCTCAGCGCACCGTGGACCACCCTGCGCACGGCTCGGCGTCCGGTCACCGTCCGGCCTCGGCGAACTTCGAACCGGCTGCCCCCTCGGGCGGCACCTTGCTGCCCGAGCGGTCGCTGTAGAAGCCCGACTCGGTGTCGTAGAAGTGCAGATGGCGGACGATGTCCCACATCTGGCGGAATGAGAACACCTCTTCGCGCACCATCCCGGGGTACTTCTCCTTCAGCGCCTGCTGTGCCTTGGGCAGGTTGTAGAAGGGGATCACCGGCGCCACGTGGTGGGCCGTGTGGATCGAGATGTTGTGGGTGAGGAAGAGGAGCCACTTCGGGTAGACGTAATCCGTCGTGACCAGGAGGCGGCTGGCGTTGCGCGTCCAGTGCTCGGCCGTCAGGTAGGGGATGTCGCTGGCGCTGTGGTGCATCAGCGTCGTGGCGCTGAACCAGGCGTGGGTGGCCAGCCACGGCGCCACGAAGTACAGCAGCACTCCCTGCCATCCGGTGAAGTAGGCGAGCGCACCGAAGTACGGCAACCCCATCGCAAGGACGAAGGCGATGGAGCGCTTCACGTCACGGCGGTGCGCCGCCTTCGGGTAGAAGCCCGGCCGGAAGGCGGACTCCACCCAGTAGTTGATGGTGCCGCCCCAGAACGCCCAGGTCCTGGTCGACAGGTAGACGAGCTTCTGTCGCAGTGGCATCCGCCGGTACACGCCGGCCGGCAGGGGGCGCCAGTCGGTGTCCAACTCCAGGTGATTGGTGCTGGAGTGGTGCATGTTGTGCACATGCCGCCAGGAGTGGAACGGGTAGGCCAGCGGCAGCAGTGACAGATGTCCGATGACGGTGTTCAGACGCCTGTTGCGGGAGAAGGAGCCGTGCCCCGCGTCGTGCGCTATGCAGTGCAGGCCCCAGCCGCCCAGACCTGCCACGATCCACAGCGGCAGGTAGAGCGTCCAGTGCGGGACGAAGGCGACACCGACGACGGCGCCGCCGTACAGCAGCCAGCTGACCGCGAACCCGAGTAACCCGCGCCAGACCCGCGGCTCGAAGTAGCTCTTGGGGACGGCGGCGGCCAGCCGCTCGCCCTCGATCGCCGCGGACCGGGCGAGGAATTCCTCGAACTGCGCGTCAGGCGCGGTGGGGAAGTCGAACGCACCCATGTCGGCCCTCCTAGGCGGCCTGGTCCGGAAGCCGGAGCTCCTTGGCCAGGTAGCCGCACAGATCATCGATGGTCTGGTACTCGTAGAGCAGTCCCGGGGAGAGCCGTCGTTCGACGACCTTCTCCAGTGCGCCGGAGACCTGGACCGCGACCCGGGAGTCGAGGCCGTACGACTCGAAGGTGAGCGAGGTGTCGATCTGGTCCTTGGTGACCTTGAGGTGGTCGGCCAGATACGCCACCAGCCAGTCGCGCAGCGCGGCCTGCGTCAGGGGGCCGCTCGGCTTGGCAACCTTCTTCTTGAACACGCTCGGTCACTCCGTCCCTTTGGTGGAGCCGGCGGCCGCCATGGCGAGCGCCTGCTCACGCTTCTTCTGGATCTGCTCCTTGGTCGGCTCGCGCAGGTCCCAGACCAGGCCGACCTTTTTCAGTCCGGCGAGCAGCCATCCGCTCAGGTCCGGCTCCAGCCAGCTCACGCCGTGCCGGTAGGAACCGGGGAAGGCGTGGTGGTTGTTCTGCAGGCCCTCACCGAAGGTGAGGATCGCGACCGCCCAGTTGTTGGCGCTGCGGTCCTCGTTGTCGAACGGGCGGCCGCCTATCGCGTGGCAGACGGAACCGACCATCCAGGCCGCCTGGTTGGCCAGGAAGATCCGCGCCAGGCCACCGAAGACGACACCGGTGAGGGCGGACATCGCCGTTCCCTCGACGGCGAAGCCGATCAGGCCCGGGAGGATCACACCGCTGATCACCCAGATCGCGTAGGTGCGGTGGTAGTACATCAGCCGGCGGTTGCGCAGGACGTCCGGCGCGAACACCGACCACTTCGAGTTCTCGGGGCTGAGCATCCACGGCATGTGCGCGTACCACAGGCCGTGCAGGCGCTGCTTGAAGGTGCGTCCGTGCAGGTTCGGCGAGTGCGGGTCGCCCTCCTGATCGCTGAAGCGGTGGTGCCGGCGGTGCGTGGTGACCCACCACATCACGGGTCCCTGGGCACCCATCGAGGCAGTGATCATCATGATCGCCTCGAACACCGGGCCGGTACGAAACGCCTTGTGGGCGAGGTAGCGGTGGAAGCCCACCGTGATGCCGAACATGTGCACGAAGTACATCGCGGCGAACAGCCAGATGTCGGTCGCGGTGAAGTTGCCGGTCGCCAGGAAGTACGCCGCCGCCGCGGTACCGATCAGCGGCAGGATCATCGTGGTCAGTGCGGAGAACCGTTTGGTGCGCAGGCTGATCGGGTCCAAGCGGACGATGGCATGCGCCAACGCCGCTGAATGGGCCGAGGCCGTGGACATCAGGCGACTCCTTTTCCTCTCGCGGTCTTTCGATCCGGGTAGCGCACGTCGGACACCAGGCCGAGCGTGTCCATGACGCGTATGACGGTTCCGGTCGGGTCGAACTGCCAGAACCCGTGCCGGTTGTGCGCGAGCGAGGGACGGGCGTGGTGGTTGTTGTGCCAGGAACCGCCGACCGACAAGGGCGCCAGCGGCGGCACGTTCCGGCTGCCGTCCCGGGTGGGATAGGGCCGGTCCCCCAGCGTGTGACCGATGGAGTTGACGGCCCAGGTCACGTGGTCGAGAAGGAAGATCCGCACCAGGCCGCCCCACAGGAGGCCGCCCACCGCGCCGCGCATGGTTCCCGTCAGCAGCCAGCCGAGCAGCGTGGGAAGCGCGAGGCCGAGCAGGACCCACACGAAGTAGTACTGGTTCAGCCGCATCACCAGCGGATCGCGCACCAGGTCGGGGACACGCTTGGCCCAGTTCTGCCGGCGCACCTTGAACAGCCAGCCCACATGCCCGTGCCACAGCCCGCGCAACCGGGCCCACCGGTCGTTGCCCAGCGGCCTCGGCGAGTGGGGGTCGCCGTCGCGGTCGGTGAAGGCGTGGTGCTGCCGGTGGGTGGCCACCCAGAACAGCACCGGACCCTGTGCGGCCATGCTGCCCGCGATCCCCCACAGCGAGGTCACCACGGGCCTCGCGGAGAACGAGCGGTGGGAGAAGTAGCGGTGGAAACCGCCCTCGACCCCGAGTGAGGTGATCACGTACATACCGGCGAGCAGCCCGAAGTCCACCCAGCCGAACCCGTACCGCAGCGCGAACAGCACCGCCGCGACGGTGCCCAGTGTCGGGACTCCCACGGTCACATACGCCAGCCTCCGGGCCGCGACATCGATCTCACCGTCCTGCGGCACCGCATCGGCTCCGACGGCCGGTCGATCGCCGGCCCGTATCGTTCCGTCCCGGCCCGTCATCGCGCTGACCCGCTGCCGGCCGGCACCGTGAAACGCTTCAGGGTGCCCTCCAGGAAAGCGGTCTTGGTCGCCTTGCGGCGGACCTTGCCGCTGGTGGTCATCAACACCGTGCCGGGAGGACCGAAGTACAACTCGGCGGGCCGCACTCCGTGGTCGGCGGTGACCGCCGCGGTCACCGCGGCGCGCAACGACTCCTCCTGCGCGGCGAACTGGCCGGACGTACCGCGGTACTCGGCGACGACGACCACCTGCTCTTCGTCCGATCCGCCCGCCTCGTCCCCGGACACGGAGAACACGGCGCACCGGCGCAGCGCGCCGTCGCAGCGCTCCACCGAGGCCTCGATGTCCTGCGGATAGAGATTCCGGCCGCTGATGACGATCACGTCCTTCAGCCGCCCGGTCACGAACAGCTCACCGTCGAGTACGAACCCCAGGTCGCCGGTGCGCAGGAAGCCGGGGCCCGCCTGCGCCGCTCCGGCAGGCCGGGCGCCGAAGGCCGCGGCGCTCAGCTCCGGCCGCCGCCAGTAGCCGCCGGCCACGTTCGGGCCCGCTACCCACACCTCGCCGACCCGGCCGTCCGGCAGCACCTCGGCCGTCTGCGGGTCGACCACCAGCACCTCGTGGCCCACCGCGGACACACCGCAGCCGACCACCTCGACGCCGGAGGTGTCACCGGCTTCGACCCGCACGGCCGTCCCGGTCCCGAGCGCCGCCTTGTCCAACCGCTCCAGCCGGGCGGCGTCGCTCTTGGCCGGCTTGCCCGTCACGAACAGGGTCGCCTCGGCCAGGCCGTAGCAGGGGATGAGCGACGCCGCGTCGTAGCCGCAGCGTGCGAACCGCTCCCGGAACCGCTCCAGCGTCGGCGCGGACACCGGTTCGCTTCCGCAGAACACCTGGCGCAGCGAGGACAGATCGAGAGAGTCGAGCGCCTCGTCGGGGATCGAGGACGTACACAGGTCGAAGGCGAAGTTGGGACCGACCGTGATCGTCACCCGGTACTCGGTCAGTGCCGCCAGCCAGCGGTACGGGTCCTGCACGAAGTGCACCGGCGACATCATGACCAGCGGCCAGCCTCCGTGGACGGCCAGCATGATGGTGCCCATCAGGCCCATGTCGTGGTACGGCGGCAGCCAGGAGCAGCCGACGCGGTCGGGCTCCATGCCCGCGTGGGCCTCCAGCACCCGGCAGTTGCTGACCAGGTTCTCGTGAGTCAGCACGATGCCCTTGGGCTCACCGGTCGAACCCGAGCTGTACTGGAGGAGCGCCGGGTCCGCGAGCCTCGGCGGCACCTCGGCGCCGTCCCCCTCGAAGAGGGCCTCGTCGGGGAAGATCCACTGGGCCTTCGGGGTGCCCTTGGGGTACTGCGCCTCGAACGCTTCCACCTGCGGTGCGAACCGGCCGTCGGTCAGCACCGCCCGAGGCTCGCAGTCCACCATGATGGACAAAAAGCGCGCCATCGCCCGGCGTCCGAAAGGCGGGAACGAGGGCACCGCGGTGCAGCCGGCCCGCAGGATGCCGAACAGGGCGGCCACGTAGTCGAGTCCGGGGTCGAGCGCCAGGACCACACGGCTGTCCTCGATCCCGCGCCGGGAGAGCTCCCGGGCGACCGCCCGTGACCTCAGTTCAACGTCCCGGTACGTCCAGTCCACCGGGTGATCCGTCGTACCGTCCGGCAGAAACCGGAAGGCCAGTGCGTCCGGGTGCGCCTCCGCCCGGGCCGTGAGGATCTCCGGCAGCGAGAGTCCGTCAGGCGGGCTTGCGGATGGTTCCAGCACGGAAGTGGCCTTTCTGCTCGGGGTCTCATCGCTCACGAAGGACGGCGGCGGGCCGGGGTCAGCCGCCGCGGACCATGCGCAACTGCTGGGCGGAGCCCAGGTGGGTCCCGTCCGGATCCCAGGCGTCGATCGATTCCGAGGACCATCCGGAGGCGGCGGCCTGCTGTGTCGTCGCCCGCAGGAGAAGCCATGGCGACGACGCCTGCGCCAGCCCCGCCCCGGGCCGCACCGTGATCTCCACGGTCGGCACCAGTGCCAGTGTCGAGAGCACGGCCGCGTACGACGGAGCCAGCGCGTCCATCAGAAAGACAAAGCGCACGGCGTCCGGCGGAATGTCGTCCTCCAGGAGGCGGACCCATGCCACCAGTTCGGCCCGGTTCCCACCCCCATAAGGACGTGCCGAACCCACCGGGCGAATCTCCATGCTCGTCGAGATCGGCACGAATTCCTTCGGAATCGCGAACACGTCGCATTCCTTGGGACTCGGCACCTCGGGCATCGGTTGCCGCACCGTCGGCCACGAGGCGTCGCCGGCCGCCGCGGCGAAGACCGCCCAGGAGTCGAGCAGCGGACCGCGCTCCGACTCGGCGCGCCCGGACACGATCGAGCTGGACCGCCCGGCGTGCGTCAGGGCGGTGTCGATCCGGAACGGAGCGTCGATGGCGCGGCCGAACCGGCCCGTCACACTGACCAGTTCACGCCCTTCGGCATGCTGCCGCATGGCCGAGGTCACCAGCGCGAGCGCCAGTCCGCCGTGCAGCCCGCCGAAGCCTTTCAGATGGTCGCGAACGTCGACATGACCGTCCCGCGAATTCTGCAGCAATCTCCCCGGAGGTATCGAATCCACAACTCCGCCCCCTCGTTCTTTCTACGTCAACACGCCTTGTGTTCACGCGTCGATCGGACAGTGAAACAAAAACCGCGAAAAGTTGCATGCGAGATCGGCGGCCCGGAAAATGGAATCCCATTTTCCGGATCGCGGTCATGCCGCCGGTTCGCCGGCGGCGGTGCGGGTGCGGCGCCGCCGGGGGCGGGCTGCCGCCTCAGGCTCGGAGCCTGTGGCCAAGAACCGGCCAAGGACCGGCCAAGGAGCGGTCAAGGGCGGCCGGTCACGGGGAGACATCGGCGGCGACTTGACGGACCAGGGGCGCCGATGTGACGGAACCTGAGCGGTGAGCCGCCGGGGCGTGGGCGAAGGCGCCCGCCTGGAGAAGAATCCAGACCATGCTTGCCGCCTACATCGAAGAGCTCGGTTCGCCGGATCTCATCCAGGTCGGTGAACTGCCCCCTCCCCAGCCCGGCCCCGGCGATGTGCTCGTCGACGTCGAGGTGACCGCCGTCAACCACGTGGACACCTTCGTACGTTCAGGGGCCTGGCGGACGCCGATGTCCTTGCCCTTCGTCATCGGACGTGACCTGGTGGGCACGGTCGTGGCGGCCGGGCCCGGCGCACCCGGCTTCCGCGCCGGGGACCGCGTGTGGTGCAGCAGCCTCGGGCACGCGGGCCGCCAGGGTGCCGCCGCCGAGCGGGTCGTGGTGCCGGCCGACCGGCTGTACCGCCTGCCGGACGGCGTCGACGCGGTGGACGCGGTCGCGCTCTCCCATCCGGCGTCGACGGCCTACCTCGCGCTGTTCACCCACGGGCGGGTGCGGGCCGGGGAGACCGTCCTCATTCTCGGCGCCGCGGGAAACGTCGGCAGTGCCGCCGTGGTGATGGCCGCTCAGGCCGGTGCCCGGGTGGTCGCCGTCGCCTCGGCGCGGGACGCGGACTACTGCCGCGCTCTCGGCGCCCGGAATGTGATCGACTACCGGGACCCCGAGGCGTCCTGGTGGATCGGGGAGGCCGCACCGGGCGGAGTCGACCTGTACATCGACACGTCCGGTCGCAACGACCTCGAGACGGCGATGAACCTCCTCGCGCCGCGGGGACGCGTCGTGATCCTGGCCGGCCTGCGGACCCGGCCCGTACTGCCGGCCGGACCGCTGTACCTGCAGGACCGATCGGTGCACGGCTTCGCCATCTCCCACGCCCGCGCCGACGAACTGGCCGAGGCCGCCACCCACATCGGCCGGCTGATGGCCGACGGCCTGCTGCGCCCGCGTGCCACGGAGGTACTGCCACTGAGCAAGGCGGCCAAGGCCCACCGCATGCTCGAGGAGAGCAAGGTCCACGGAAAGCTGGTGCTGCGGGTCGCCGATCCGGCCCGGTGAGGTCGCCGGTGGCCGAACGGGTCCCCGGGCGGCGCGCCGAAACTCGTGAACGAAACACACGAAAGCGCGGGTGCACCCGCCAATGTGTCTTCTGGTGTCTCTCGACGTCTCTGCCAGGAGGGTCATTGGCGGGTTTTCCCGTTGGTTCTCCGTCACCTTTACCGGTATTTCTGGGACCTGACGGATCAGGGCGGCAATGGTTGACCCCGGCGCACCGCGGTCGGCAGGATCTCAGTCATGGCCAACACAATCCTTGAAAAGTCCCCGCTGTTCGAACTGCGCGCCGGCAAGCGTATTTCAGCGCGTCCCGAAGAGGTTTACGCGGTCGTGAGCGACCTGCCGCGCCAGGTCGAATGGAGCCCGGAGTGCAGGGGCGGCGAGTGGGTGTCCGGTGAGCCGTCCACGGTCGGCGCGATCTTCCGCGGCGAGAACCTGCGCAGCGAGGACGTGGTGGCCTGGGCTCCGCTGATTCGCGGCACCTGGCACACGGAGGCCAGGGTCGTCGCGGCGGAACCGGGCCGGACCTTCCAGTGGATGATGCTCACGCACGCCCGTGAGGACCAGGAGAGCATCTGGGGTTTCGACATCGAGGCCGACGGCGACGGCAGCGTTCTCACCCATCATTTCCGCATGGGCAAGCCGACCGCCGGAATTCACAAGATCGTCAAAGACATGAACGAGTCGGAGTGCGAGAAGTTCATCACCGACTGGACCGCGAAGCTCGAGCAGGACCTCGACGAGACCCTTGACCGGATCAAGGACGTCATCGAAAAGCAGTAGCTCCACTTCTTCCTTGGCTGGTCGGTAGTGCGGGAAACCGCATTCATGGACGAGAGAGCGGGTAGATGTTTCTCCAGCGCATAGGAAACAAGGGAATTCGCCTGGGCACGTTGTTCGACCGCGCGGCGGCCCGGCATCCGGCGAGCTTCGTGATCCTCGATCACGATCTCGACATCGCCCCCCAGTTGGGCCGTCGCGCGACGCTGACGGAGCTGGCCGGCCTGATCGACGACTTCGCCTCCCGGCTGTGGTCGGTGCAGGTCCGCCCGGGCGACCACGTCGTCGTGCACAAGAGCGACGGCTTCGACATCTCCCTGCTCGCCTGCGCGGTCGCCCGGGTCGGCGCCATTCCCGTGCTGCTGTCGCCGAAGCTGGACGGCGAGACGGTCGCCGTACTGCTGCGCCGGGTCGGGCGGCCCTTCCTGGTGACCGACCAGAGCAAGCTGGAGAACTCGCTGCCCGCCGAGGTGCTGGAGATCTCCCGGCAGGTGCTGGTCACCTCCGGGGAGTACCCGGGCGCCACGCCCTTCGCCGACCTGGCCGGAGCCCCGCGGGTGGCGGCGGTCACCATGCCCGTCGACCACCCGACGCTCATCACGCACACCTCCGGCACCACGGGCATCCCGAAGCTGGCCGTGCACACCGGCAAGAGCTTCCAGGCCCGCTACCGCCCGCAGGCGACCGTGGTGGCCACCGCCGTCCGCCGCAGCGAACCGATCGCGGTGCACGTGTCGTTCGTGCACTCGCGGATGTTCACCGCCATGCCGATCTCCATCATGCAGGGCCACCCGCTGATCATCCTCAGGGACGACGACCCCAGGACCGTCGCCGACCTGTTCGCCCAGGTGCCGCCGGGATTCATCGAGGCCCACCCCAACACGTTCCTGCGCTGGGAAGTACTGGCGGACGACCCGCGCGGCCCGCTGGCCAACGTGAAGTACTTCTCCAGTACCTTCGACGCCATTCACCCCCGCACCGTCAACCGCCTGCTCCAGGCTTCCCGCCGCAAGGGCCGCCGGTTCGCGCAGGCCTACGGGCAGAGCGAGGTGGGCCCGATCGCCGGGCGCACCTACTGCCTGAAGGACGGCGCCGACTTCAACGGACGCTGCGTCGGCATGCCGTTCCCCGGCATGACCGGGGTGCGCGTCGTCAGCCGTGACGGCAAGCCGCCCACCAAGGAGAACCCCGGCTTCATCGAGGTCAGAAGCGACGGCCGCATCGTCACCTACCTCGGCGAGCACCACCGCTGGGAGAAGCAGGTCAACGACGGCTGGTGGCGCATGGGCGACGTCGGTTACCGCACCAAGCGCGGCTGCCTGCACCTGCTCGACCGCGAGGTCGACGAGATCCCCGGCATCCAGAGCACCCTCGAGATCGAGGACAAGCTCTTCACCCGGGTGCCGGAACTCGTCGAGGTCATCATCGTTCCCGGCCAGGACGGCATCCCGGTGCCCGTGGTGTGCACGCGGGACAACAAGCCGCTGGACCAGGTCGCCTGGCAGTCGGCCGTGGCCGGGCTGCCGCCGATGGCGGACCCCGTCCAGTGGCGGCTGGAGGACCTGCCGCAGACCGCCACCACCAAGATCAAACGGCTTGAGCTGGCTCGGCTGCTCACGCAGGAGCCGGCGACGTAACACGGCGCCCGCACGGCGTGGCGGCCGTCGGGCCGCCCGTCCGGGCTCCGGCGTCGGGAAACCCGGACGCCGGAGCCCGCAGGCCGGTCCTTCTGCGCGTATGCCTCCGACTCGCCGGCGAAGCCGCGCACACCCGCGTCGAACCGGCCCACGGCCTGCAGACCAGCCCTGACGGCATGCGCGACGACCTCGGCCTCACCGGCAGCCTCGTCGTCTTCCGAGCGGATCACGGCCGTACCGGCCCCCCCGGATCGGCCAGGCGGCCGCCGAGCAGCCGCTCGACGAGGCCGCCACTGCCGCCTTACGCACCGGACAGGAACCGGCCGAGGTCCTCGCGGTCTCGGCCGAGCTGTCAAGACGCCTGAGCGCGGCGGAACCGGCCGACCTGTGCGATCCGGCCCGCCGCACCGGCGCCGCACCGGACCTCGTGGAGGCGGGCACCGCGCCGCTGACCCCTACGGGGCGTGCCGGGCGGATCAGCGCCGCTCCGCCCGGCACGCCGCGCAGACACAGGAGACCGATCAGACATGACGACCCGACAGCCTGCCTCCGGGCGGTGGATCCAGGGCTGGGACCCGGAGAACGAGGAGTTCTGGGAACGCTCAGGCAAGAAGATCGCCCGCCGCAACCTGCTGATGTCCGTCCTCTCCGAGCACGTCGGCTTCTCCGTGTGGAGCCTGTGGTCGGTACTCGTCCTGTTCATGTCGCCGGAGATCGGCCTGGGCTTCGCCCCCGACGAGAAGTTCCTGCTGGTGGTGACCCCCACGCTGGTCGGCGCGGTGCTGCGGCTGCCGTACAGCCACGCCGTGACCCGCTTCGGCGGCCGCAACTGGACGGTGTTCTCCTCCGCCGTGCTGCTCGTGCCGGCGCTTCTCGCGTTCGTCTTCGTCCAGCGCCCCGGAACACCTCTGTGGGTGTTCCTGCTGATCGGCGCCACGGCCGGACTGGGAGGCGCCAACTTCGCCTCCTCCATGACCAACATCACCATCTTCTACCCACAGCGGCACCAGGGCTGGGCCCTCGGCCTGAACGCCGGCGGCGGCAATCTCGGCGTCGCGGTCATCCAGCTGCTGGGCCTGCTGGTCATCGCCACGGCCGGTGACACCCACCCCTCGTACGTGGCCGGTGTCTACCTGCCGCTCATCGTGATCGTGTCCCTGCTGGCGGCGCTGAAGATGGACAACGTCGACGCCGTACGCGCCGAACCGGGCGCCCTGCGCGAGGCCGCCGCGAGCCCCCACACCTGGTGGATATCCGCCCTGTACATCGGCACCTTCGGCTCGTTCATCGGCTACGGCTTCGCCTTCGGCCTCGTCCTGCAGAACCAGTTCGGGTCCACCCCGCTCGAGGCCACCTCCGTCACCTTCCTCGGCCCGCTGCTCGGTTCCCTCAGCCGGCCCGTCGGAGGCAGGATGGCCGACCGGTGGGGCGGCGCCCGCGTCACCCTGTGGAACTTCCTCGGCCTCGCCGCGGGGACCGTCGTCCTGCTCATCGCGTCGCACGCCGGCTCCTTCGGCCTGTTCGTCGCCGGCTTCACCGCACTGTTCGTCCTCAGCGGCATCGGCAACGGCTCGACGTACAAGATGATCCCCGCCGTGTTCGCCCGGGAAGCGGAGGACGCCATCACCTCCGGCGCCGACGCACCGCCGGCCTTCGCCCGCGCACGGCGTGTCTCCGGCGCGGTCATCGGCATCGCGGGTGCGGTCGGCGCGCTCGGCGGCGTCGCCATCAACCTCGCCTTCCGCGCCTCGTACCAGTCAGCGGGCGGCAGCGCCGAGACCGCCTTCCTCTGCTTCCTCACCTTCTACGCCCTGTGCGCGCTGGTTCTCGTCAAGGTCTACCTGCGCCGGGACCGCACCCAGCGCACCGCTCCCGGTCCGTCCCGACCCCGTACCTCCCATGTCCGGTGACCGCGCGCAGGGCCTCACGGTCAGCGTCGGCACGCACTGCGCCTACTGCGCCCTGCAGTGCGGCACCCGGCTGCACCGCAGCGGCCAGGCGGTCGAGGTCGAGCCGTCGCCCGACTTCCCGGTGAACCAGGGCGGACTGTGCCAGAAGGGCTGGACGGCCCCCGTCCTGATCACCGCTCCCGACCGGCTGCGCACCCCCCTGGTGCGCGGAGCCGGTGGCGAACTCGCCCCGGCCGGCTGGGACGAGGCCCTGGACCTGATCGCCCGGCGCCTGCAGCGGCTGCGTGCGGAGCACGGCCCCGACGCCGTCGCGGTGTTCGGCGGCGGCGGACTGACCAACGAGAAGGCGTACGCCCTGGGGAAGTTCGCCCGGGTCGCGCTCGGCACCAGCCGGATCGACTACAACGGCCGCTTCTGCATGTCGTCGGCCGCGGCCGCCGGCAACGCGGCGTTCGGCATCGACCGCGGACTGCCGTTCCCCGTCACCGACCTCTCGGGCGCCGATGTCGTCATGCTGGCCGGGGCCAACCCGGCGGAGACCATGCCCCCGTTGATGCGCCATCTGACCCGTCCCCGGCTCGTCGTCATCGACCCGCGCCGTACCCGCACCGCCGAACAGGCGGCGCTGCACCTCCAGCCCGCCCCCGGCACGGACCTCGCGCTCGCCCTGGGCCTGCTGCACCTCGCCGTGACCGACGGCCACCTGGACAAGGAGTACCTCGACACCCGCACCACGGGATTCGAGGCCGCCTGGGAGTACGCCGTCGCCTGGTGGCCCGAGCGCGTCGAGCAGATCACCGGCGTTCCCGTCGACGACCAGCGCGCGGCCGTACGCATGCTCGCCGAGGCCGATCGGCGTTACCTCCTCACCGGCCGCGGCGTGGAGCAGCACAGCAAGGGCACCGACACCGCGGCCGCGTTCATCAACCTGGCGCTGGCCCTGGGCCTGCCCGGCAGGGCGGGCAGCGGGTACGGCTGCCTCACCGGCCAGGGCAACGGCCAGGGCGGCCGCGAACACGGCCAGAAAGCCGACCAGCTGCCCGGATACCGCATGATCAGCGACCCTGAGGCGCGCGCTCACGTCGCCGGCGTGTGGGGCGTCGACCCGGCGTCCCTGCCCGGCCCCGGCCCCGGCGCGTACCAGCTCCTGGATGCCCTCGGCACCCCCGGCGGGCCACGGGCGATGCTGGTATTCGGCTCCAACCCGGTCGTGTCCGCGCCCCACGCCGCCCACGTGGCACGCCGTCTGGCCGCACTCGACCTGCTCGTGGTGGCCGACCTGGTGCCGTCCGAGACCACCGAACTCGCCGACGTCGTCCTGCCGGTGGCCCAGTGGGCCGAGGAAGAGGGCACGACGACCAGCCTCGAAGGGCGCGTCCTGCGCCGTCGGCCCGTGCTCGCCCCGCCCGACGGTGTCCGCACCGACCTCGAGGTGCTGCACGGCCTCGCGGTCCGGCTGGGCCAGCCGGCCCACCGCTTCCCCGTCTCGCCGCGCGCCGTCTTCGACGAGCTGCGCCGTGCCTCCGGCGGCGGCCGTGCCGACTACGCCGGCATCACCTACGAACGGCTCGACGCGGGCGAGGCACTGTACTGGCCCTGTCCCGACGTGCCCGGCGGCGACCACCCGGGAACGCCCCGGCTGTTCCTCGACCGGTTCGCCCACCCCGACGGCCGGGCGCGTTTCGCTCCCGTGGAACACCGCGACCCCGCCGAGACACCCGGCACCGACTACCCCCTCCTCGCCACGACGGGCCGGGTGCTGGCCCAGTACCAGTCCGGAGCGCAGACCCGCCGCGTACCCGAACTCGTGGCCGCGGCGCCCGAGGCGCACGTCGAGGTCCACCCCGACACCGCCGCCCGGTACGGCCTCGGCGAGGGCGGCCTGGCCCGGGTCACCTCGGCCCGCGGCAGCACGATCGCCCGGGTGCGCCTGGTGCGGACCCTGCGCACCGACACCGTCTTCCTGCCGTTCCACTTCCCGGGCGCCGGCCGGGCCAACCTGCTGACCGGCCCGGCCCTCGACCCGGTCAGCGGCATGCCCGAGTTCAAGGTGAGCGCCGTGCGCATCGAGCCCTGGCGGGAGCCGACGACATGACCGCGGTCACCGTCATCGGCCACGGCCCCGCCGCCCACCGTCTGATCCAGCGCCTGCGCCACCACGGGCACCGCGGCCCCGTCACGGTGGTCGGCGCCGAACCACGGCCCGCCTACAACCGGGCCCTGCTCGTCTCCGTCCTCGACGGCACCCTGCCCGCCGCGGGTCTGGCGCTCGCGCCGCTCCCGCCGGACGTACGGGTCCACACCGGCGTCCGGGCCACCGAGGCGGACCTGCGGCGCCGACTGGTGCGGACCGACGACGGGGCGGAGCACCCCTACGACGTCCTGGTGCTCGCCACCGGTTCCCGGGCCACCGTGCCCGAACTGCCCGGTGCCGACGGCACGTTCGCCCCCGAGATCCGCGCGCCGTACACCCTTGCCGACGCCCGCCCGGTGGACAAGGGGCCCGTCGTCGTGGCCGGCGGCGGGCTGCGCGGCGTCGAGGCCGCGTACGCGCTCGGCCGCGCCGGACACGACGTCACGCTCGTCCACCCCGGCGCCCACCCGATGCACCGCCTCCTCGACGAACGCGCCGGAGCCCTGCTGACGGCCGCGCTCCGGGATTGCGGCGTGGTGCCGGAGACCGGGCGCCGCGTCTTCGGCGTGGAGCCCGGCAAGGTGGCCCTCGACGACGGCCGGCTGCTGGCCGCCGGGACCCTGCTGATGTGCACCGGCGGCAGACCCGACACCGCGCTCGCCCGCGACGCCGGACTGGCCGTGCGGCACGGCGTGGTCGTGGACGACCGGATGCGCACCTGCGATCCGCACGTGTACGCCCTGGGCGACTGCGCCGAGCAGCCTGGCTGCCACGGCACACTGGCGTCCGCCTGGGACCAGGCGGACGCCCTGGCCCGGACCCTCACCGGCGGAGACGGCCGCCGGCGACCCTCGCGGCACGTCGTCCGGCCCCGGTTGCCCGGACTCGCCGTCGCCGTCGCCGGACCGCCGGGCACACTGAGCGCCCCGGGCGACGACGAGCAGATCGTGTTGTCCGACCCGGCCCGTGGTCGCTACGGGCGGCTGGTGCTGCGCGACGGCCGCGTGCACGCCGCCGTCCTGGTGGGCCTGCCCCGGGCCGTCGCCGCCGTCGGCCAGCTGTACGCGGCGGACCGCCCGGTGCCCGCCGACCGGCTCGCCCTGCTGCTGGGCACGGGCGGCGAGTACGCGAGCTCGGCGGAACTGCCGGACACCGCGGTGGTGTGCCAGTGCAACAACGTCACCAAGAAGGCCCTCGAACAGGCATGGCGGCGAGGTGCGCACGACCTTCCCGCGATCGCTGCCGCGACCCGCGCCACCACCGGCTGCGGCAGCTGCACAGCCCTCGTCCGCCAGGTCTGTGAAAGGGCCGCACAGCCGTGAAGGGAAACCCGCCGCATGACACGCGTCCTGGTGGTCGTCGGGCACGGAATGGCCGGGAACCGGCTCGTCGAGGAGGTCCGGTCCGGTGACCGGTCGGGCCGGTGGCGGATCGTGGTCGTGGCGGAGGAACCACGCCCCGCCTACGATCGCGTCTCCCTGTCCTCGTACCTCGACGGCACAACCGCCGCCGACCTCACCCTCGCCACTCCCGGCCTGCTCACCGACCCGCTGGTCGACCTGCGGCTGAGCACGAGGGTGACCTCCGTCGACCGCGCCGCCCGCACCGTGACGTGCGCCGACGGCACGCTCCTCGGCTACGACGCGCTCGTCCTGGCCACCGGATCGCGTCCGTTCGTGCCCCCCGTCCCCGGCCGGGACCTTCCCGGCTGCTTCACCTACCGCACGATCGAGGACCTCGACGCGCTCCGGGCCGCCGCGGCGCCGGGCGAACCCGGTGTCGTCATCGGCGGCGGCCTGCTGGGCCTGGAGGCCGCACAGGCCCTTCGGCTGCTCGGGATGCGGCCCCACGTCGTCGAGATGGCACCGCACCTGATGCCGCTTCAGGTCGACGAGGGAGGCGGTCGGGTCCTCGCCCGGCTCGTGGGCGAGCTCGGAGTGAGCGTGCACTGCGGCCGCGGTGTCGCCTCGCTCGACGAGGGCCCCGACGGCCGGGTGCGCGGGGTGACGCTGTCGGACGGCACCGCTCTGCCCGCCCGGGCCGTGGTGTTCGCCGCCGGTGTGCGTCCCCGTGACGAACTGGCCGAGTCCGCCCGGCTCGAACGCGCCGAACGCGGCGGCGTCCTCGTGGACCAGCACTGCCGTACGGCCGACGAGCGGATCTGGGCCGTGGGGGAGTGCGCCGCGGTACTGGGCCGCTGTTACGGCCTCGCCGCACCCGGATACCGGATGGCGGAGGCGGTCGCGCGTCAGCTGCTGGGTTCCCCCTCCGCCGCTTTCCCCGGGGCGGACATGTCGGCCAAACTCAAGCTCCTCGGCGTGGACGTGGCCGGCTTCGGCGACATCCACGCCAGGACCGAGGGCGCCGTGGAGTTCGTCCGCGAGGACCGCGCCGCCGGCACGTACGGCAAGCTGGTCCTCGCCTCGGACTGCCGCACCCTGCTCGGCGGGGTCCTGGCCGGCGACACCAGCGGCTACGCGGTGCTCCGCACCCTTCTCGGCCGCGAACTCAACAGCCCTGCGGACCTCCTGCTGGCCGGGACCCAGTCCATGTGAACGGCGCGCCACGCCACGCTCGGGCGTGGCGCTGTCCGCACGCGGGGCGTCGGCGGTGCCGGCGCTGGCCGCCTTCCCCTTCGTGACCGCACGTCACCGCGCCTGCCCTGGTGAGAGCGGTGGGTCCGCGGTGTGACGCGATCCCCTGCGCCGGTTCGACCCGCCCCCTGGGAGCCCTCGGCCGACAGCCGTGTGACGGGCAGGGGCTGTTCCGCGCCATCCGGCTCACCGCACGGCGCGATCCCGCTGGCGGATACCCTTCACCACCGCATCGCGAACTTGAACCTTGGAATAGGTTGATCGTGCCGTCTGCCTAGGCATTTGCCGTTCTTTGGTTCCCTCTTGGCCGTCGCGTGTGAGGCTCCAGTGACGCGGGAGGCGGCCGGATCCTTGCCCCGGCCCCTCCTGCGGAGCGCACCGCCAGGCCTGAAAGGGCCGCAATCGGCCGAGGGGGAACCGCATGTCACGCACGATCCTGCAGCTTGATCACGGCGACCGCACCATCCTCGAAGAATCGGGACAGGCCACGACGGGAAACCCACCGCGCATCAGAACTCACGACGCACTGCTGTCGGAACTGGGTCCGGTGCTGTTCTCCTCGATGCCTCGCCGCGATCAGCGCACCAAGGGCATGACCTATCTGCGGGGTCTGCTCGAGGCCAACGGGCGTAAGTCCATTCGCAACATCGCAGCACTCTTCGGCGGCGACGCCACCGAGCAGAGCCTCCACCACTTCATCGTCAGCTCCACCTGGGACTGGGCACCGGTGCGCCGGGCCCTGGCACAGCACGTGGAGCGCGTCGCGCAGCCTCAGGCGTACGTCGTCCATCCCTTGATCATTCCCAAGGCCGGGGAGACGTCCGTGGGCGTGGAACGGCGCTTCGTGCCGGCGCTCGGGCAGGTGGTCAACGCACAGCAGGCGGTGGGTGTGTGGGGCGCCGCGCCGGACTGGAGCAGCCCGCTGAACTGGCGGCTCCAGCTGACCCACAGATGGCTGGCGGACCGGCGTCAGCGCCGTCAGGCATCCATACCCGAGAGCGAGATTCCCGAGAGCCTGGGCCAGTGCTCGGTCAAGGCGTACCAGGAACTGATCAAGAACTCCCGCCTGCCGCTCAGGCCGGTGGTGATGGATGCCCAGGAGACGGACGTGGCCGCGGTCGTCGGGCGCTTGCGTGCCGCGCACACCCCGATGATGCTGCGGGTCGGCGGCACCCTGCGGCTGACGGTGGAGGAACCCGCGTTCCCGCGGCGGGGCGTCAGCATGACGGCGGAGCAGATCATGTCGATGGTCTGGCACATGCGGCGGCCGGGCGAGGAACTCTTGTCGCCCAGAACGGTGGTCACCATTCGGGTCGGCCTGTCCTCCACCGCACGCCGGACGGGGCGGTCCGACGACACGCTGCTGCTGATGGGGGTGGCGCAACGCGGTCACTGGCCCGCGGAGCTGTGGCTGACCGACCTGACGTCGCTGAGCGTCGGTGAACTGCTCCGACTGGCCGCTCTCGCCCGCCGGGTGGAGCGGGACCTCACCGAGGTCGCCGACCGGGTCGGCATCCGGGACTTCTCGGGACGGTCGTTCACCGGATGGCACCGCCATGCCACGCTCGCCTCCGTCGCCCATGCCGTCGCCATGCTCAGCGACAGGGCGCAACCGCCGCTGCTGAGCGGCGTCGGCTGACCGGAAGGCCGCCGGCACCTCCGGCCGCCGACATCCGCGCTCACCTGGGCCCCGGCGCATCCGGCCGGCCCCGCGACGGCGGTGGCGAGGCGTCAGGGAAAGGTTCCGTCAGGTCGCGGCCCCACACCGGGGCGGACCTGACGGACCCGGGAGGCGGACCTGACGGACTGGTCCGCCCAGTTGACGGATGGTCCCGGCGGACGTTGGCCGCGGGGTGCGCTCCCGCACAGGATCGGGGCCATCCGAGCCGATCGCCGAGAGGGATCCCTGAACATGACCAACGTCGCCGTCATCTACTACTCCTCTCAGGGAAACGTGCACAAGCTCGCCGTCGCGGCCGCCGCGGCGGCCGAGAAGGCGGGCGCTGAAGTACGGCTGCGCAGGACTGCCGAACTGACGTCCGAGACCATCGTCCCGGGCAACGACAGCTGGAACAGGGTGTGGGCCGAGCACCTGGAGTCCGTCCAGGACATCCCCGAGGCCGCCCTGGAGGATCTGGAGTGGGCCGACGCGGTGCTCTGGGGTACGCCCGGGCGCTACGGACTGCCCGCCGCCTCGCTCAAGCAGTTCATCGACCTGACCCTGCCGCTGCATTCACGGCGTGGACTGGTCAACAAGGTGATGTCCTCCTTCACGTCCACCGCGACGCTGCACGGTGGCCAGGAGAGCACGATCCTGGCCCTCAACAACGCCTTCTACCACTGGGGCGCGATCATCGTCCCGCCCGGCGTCGCCGACCCGATCCAGCTGGCCCCCACCAACGGCAACCCGTACGGCGTGAGCAGCGTCTCGCGCAACACTGCCGCCAACGTCGACGAGGACAATCTGGCGGCCATCGAGTACCAGGCCCGCCGCACCGTGGAGATCACCGCGGCGCTCCGCCGGGGACTGCAGACCGCCTGACCCGACGCGTGCGGGAGGGCCTCGGCGGGGGCGCTGCGAGCTCTCGCCCGGGACTGTGCGCAGCCGGGCGGCCGCGTTCGTCGCCGCCCGGCCACGCCCGGCCCACGCCGGGTCCGTTCCTCCCTCACGAGTCGGTGGGCCTCCGCAGGCCCACCCCCCATCGCACGGCGCGCCCCGCACGGTCGGCCGTGCCCGTCTTCTCGGAGGCACCGTGGAGAACACCCTGCTCGACATCCGGCTGAAAGCCGCGCTGCATCAGCCGGACTGGGAGGACCCCTCGCAAGTCGAGCGGGTCAGGAAGGAGCTGGCCGCCCGCAGTCCGCTGGTGGCCGGCGACGACATACGCCGGTTCAAGTCGCTGCTCGCCCAGGTCGCCGCGGGCCAGGCCCATGTGATCCAGGCCGGCGACTGCGCTGAGGACCCGGCCGAGTGCACCGCCGAGCACGTGGCCCGCAAGGCCGCCGTCCTTGATCTGCTGGCCGGGGCCATGCGGCTGATCACCCGCAAGCCCGTGCTGCGGGTGGGCCGGATCGCCGGCCAGTACGCCAAGCCGCGCTCGCAGCCGACCGAGATGGTCGACGGCGTCGAACTGCCCGTCTACCGCGGTCACATGGTCAACAGCCCCGAACCGGACCCGGACAGCAGGCGCCCGGACCCGCTGCGGCTGCTCACCGGATACATGTCCGCCCGCGATGTGATGGGACACCTGGGCTGGCAGCCCGGCGGATCCGCCCGCTTCGGCATCGACCCGCCGGTGTGGACGAGCCATGAGGCGCTGCTCCTCGACTACGAGGTGCCCATGCTGCGCCGCGACGAGGGCGGCCGGTTGCTGCTGACGTCCACGCACTGGCCGTGGGTCGGCGAACGCACCCGGCAGGTGGACGGCGCGCACGTCGCGCTGCTCGCCGAGGTGGACAACCCGGTCGCCAGCAAGGTGGGGCCGCGGATGGCGGTCGACGAACTGCTCGCCCTGTGCGAACGGCTCGACCCGCACCGCGAACCCGGCCGGCTCACCCTGATCGCCCGCATGGGCGCCGACGCCGTCGCCGACGCCCTGCCGCCCCTGGTGACGGCGGTCCGGGAGGCGGGGCATCCCGCGATCTGGCTGACCGACCCCATGCACGGCAACACCGTCAAGACCCGTGACGGCGTCAAGACCCGATTCGTGGAGACCGTCGAGCGCGAGGTCGTGGCGTTCCACCGTGCCGTGACGTCCGCGGGCGGCATCGCCGGGGGCCTCCACCTGGAGACCACCCCCCACGCTGTCACCGAGTGCGTCGCGGACGAGTCCGCCACCGACTGCGCCGGATCGCACTACACCACCTTCTGCGACCCGCGGCTCAATCCGGGCCAGGCCGTCTCCGTGGTCTCGGCCTGGAGCCTGTGACCGTAGCCCCAAGCCCCGGTGACCGCACCGGCGGGACCGGTCGCACAGCACTGTCCGCACTGCATGCATGGAGGCTCGGGAAGACATGGACAACACCATCGCCCTCGTTACCGGCGCGGCCGGAGGCATCGGCAGCGCCGTGGTCAGCGCGCTGGCGGAACGCGGGGCCGTCGTGGCCGCCGTCGACCGGGACGCGGAACTGCTCGACCAGGTGGTCGGCAAGCTCACCGCGGAAGGGCTGGAGATCACCGCCTACCCCGCGGACGTCACGCGCAGCGACGACGTGGAGCGCACGGTGGCGGCGGTCGAACGGGACCTCGGCCCTGTGGAGCACCTCGTCAACGCCGCGGGCGTGCTGCGCCTCGGTGAGGCCGTCGGCCTCACCGACGACGACTGGAACGCCACGTTCGCGGTGAACGCGACCGGCGTCTTCCACTTCTCGCGTGCCGTCGTGCGACGCATGAAGCAGCGCAGACGCGGCAGCGTCGTCACCGTCGCGTCCAACGCGGCCGGAACACCACGGACGGAGATGGCCGCCTACGCCGCCTCCAAGGCCGCGGCGACGATGTTCACCAAGAGCCTCGGCCTGGAGGTCGCCCGGTACGGCATCCGCTGCAACGTCGTGGCGCCGGGATCCACCGACACGCCGATGCTGAGCTCCATGTGGGACGACGAGTCGGGCCCGCGCAACACGATCGACGGCCGGCCGGAGGCGTTCAAAGTCGGCATTCCCCTGGCGAAGATCGCTCAGCCGGCCGACATCGCCGACGCCGTCGCCTTCCTGCTCTCCGGCCAGGCGTCGCACATCACGCTGCACAGCCTCACCGTCGACGGCGGCGCCTCTCTGGGCAGCTGACCGCGACACCACCAGATCACCACCGGATCACCGAGAGGACGCCATGGCCGGTATCCCGACCATCGAGCCCTACCCGATGCCGACAGCCGGGGAACTGCCCGCCAACACCGCCCAGTGGGCCGTCGACCCGGCGCGCGCGGTGCTGCTCGTCCACGACATGCAGCGCTACTTCCTGGCCCCCCTGCCCGCCCCGCTGCGCACCCAACTGGTGGACAACGCCACGATGCTGCGGGAGCGGTGCGCCGAACTGGACGTGCCGGTGGCCTACACGGCCCAGCCCGGCGGCATGACGCAGGCGCAGCGGGGCCTGCTGAAGGACTTCTGGGGGCCGGGCATGCGGACAGCCCCCGCCGACCGGGAGGTCGTCGAACCGATCGCCCCGCGGCCGGGCGACTGGATCCTCACCAAGTGGCGTTACAGCGCCTTCTTCAACACCGACCTGCTCGCCCGCATGCGCGCCCACGGGCGGGACCAGCTCGTCGTCTGCGGCGTGTACGCGCACATCGGCGTACTGGCCACGACCGTCGAGTCCTTCAGCCACGACATCGAGACCTTCCTGGTCGCCGACGCCGTCGCCGACTTCTCCCACGACGACCACCGGATGGCTCTGGAGTACGCCGCCCGGCGTTGCGCCGTGCTCACCACCGCCAAGGAGACATTCGTATGACCGGCTCCAGCAGGGCACCGCAGGCTTCCGATCTGCTCTCCGAGATCCTCGGGCCGCAGCCGCGGCCGTTCGCCGTGCTGTACCGTCCCGAGGCGGCCGGGCCCGGTGTGGTGGACGTCCTGGTCGGTGAGGTGTCCACGCCGACCGCACTCGCCGATGTGCCGCTGTCCAAGGCGGCCGACGCCCCGGCCGGGCCTTCGGGCCGGCACGACACCCTGGTCGTCATGCCCTACCGGCAGATCGCCGAGCGAGGCTTCGCCGCCCCCGACGACGGATCCCCGCTGATCGCGCTCAGGGTCGCCGAGCAGGAGAAGGTGTCGCTCACCGAGGCGGTGAGCCGGATCGGCGACCGGCCGATCCGGCTGAACGGCGGCCGGTTCGACGTGGACGACGAGGCGTACGCCGACGTGGTGCGCCGCGTCATCACCGACGAGATCGGCCAGGGGGTGGGCGCCAACTTCGTCATCAAGCGGTCGTTCATCACCCAGATCACCGACTACGGCCCCCGCAGCGCGCTCACCCTCTTCCGGCGGCTGCTGGAACAGGAGTCGGGCGGGTACTGGACCTTCGTCATCCACACCGGGGACCGCACGTTCGTCGGCGCCACCCCGGAGCGGCACATCAGTGTCCGTGGGGGAACGGCCGTGATGAACCCCATCAGCGGCACGTACCGCTACCCCGCCACGGGCCCGACCCTGCCGGAGGTGATGGCCTTCCTCGCGGACCGCAAGGAGGCCGACGAGCTCTACATGGTCGTCGACGAAGAACTCAAGATGATGGCGCGGATCTGCGAGGGCGGCGGACGGGTCACCGGCCCGTACCTGAAGGAGATGGCACGACTCGCGCACACCGAGTACTTCATCGAGGGCCGCACCGCGCGCGACCCCCGGGAGATCCTGCGCGAGACCATGTTCGCCCCGACCGTGACCGGCAGTCCGCTCGAGAGCGCGGCCCGGGTCATCAGCCGCTACGAGCCCGAGGGGCGCGGCTACTACAGCGGCGTGGTCGCACTCATCGGCCGGGACGAGCACGGCGCCCGGGAGCTGGACTCGGCCATTCTCATCCGCACCGCCGACATCGACGCCGACGGCCGGGTGCGGATCGGGGTCGGCGCCACGCTGGTGCGTCACTCCGACCCGGCGTCGGAGGTCGCCGAGACCCGCGCGAAGGCCTCGGGGCTGATCGACGCCCTGCGCACGGACGGGGCCACCCGCTTCGCGGACCATCCCGACGTACGGTCGGCGCTGGACCGCCGCAACGACAAGATCGCCGAGTTCTGGCTGGCCGACGAGGCGGCGCGGTCCCGGCCCGAGCCCGCGCTGTCCGGGTGGCGGGTGCTGGTCGTGGACGCCGAGGACACCTTCACCTCGATGATCGGTCATCAGCTGCGGGCGATGGGCCTTTCCGTGACGGTCCGCCGCTTCGACGATCCCTACTCCTTCGACGGGTACGACCTGGTCGTCATGGGGCCCGGCCCCGGCGACCCGCGCGACACCTCGCACCCCAAGATCGCACACCTGCGCGATGCGGTCCGCCGGCTGCTCGACGAGCGGCGGCCGTTCCTCGCGGTCTGCCTCAGCCATCAGGTGCTGTCGTGCGAGCTGGGCTTCCCGCTCGTCCGCCGGCCGGTTCCCAACCAGGGCACGCAGCGGGAGATCGATCTGTTCGGCGCCCGGGAACGCGTCGGCTTCTACAACACCTTCGCCGCCCGCAGCGCCGACGACAAGCGGGAGTGTGCCGGGGTCGGCGTGATCGAGGTGAGCCGCGATGCGGAGACCGGCGAGGTGCACGCCCTGCGCGGTCCGCACTTCGCGTCCGTGCAGTTCCACTCGGAATCGGTGCTCACCCAGGAGGGGATCCGTATCACCGGCTCGCTGCTGGCCGGTTTCCTGGGCGCCGGCGACCTGACGGAAAAGGAATCTTCGGCGGCGATGTGACGGATAAGGAGAAGCGGTCTTCTTTTCCCGTCCGCATTTCCTGAAAATGTCTTTCCAGTACCTCGACTGCTGCTTCGGAAAACGACCTGAGGGGCTACACCTATGCTTCCTGTCCAGGCCAGCGACAAGGGTCTCTACATGGGCCTCGTGGCCGAGCGGGCCGCAGCCGAACACGGCGACCAGCTCATCATCCTCGACCATGACCTGGAGCTGCTCCCGGAATCCGGGCGGCAGATGACCTTCGCCCAGCTGGCCGAGCACATCGATGACATGGCGGCCCGGCTGTACGCGGCGGGCATACGCCGCAGCGAACACGTCGCCATCCACAAATCCAACGGATTCGACATCAACATCCTTTCCTGCGCCGTTTCCCGAATCGGCGCGGTTCCGGTGCAGCTCTCGCCCGCACTGGATGCGGAAAGCGTCGTCGCGCTGCTCAGGCGGCTGGGCGGCCCGTACCTCATCACCGACACGGCGAAGTGGGACGGCCCCTTCGCCGACGCCCCGCTGGACGAGATCACCAGCAAGGTGATCATCGTTGACGGATCGCGTCCCGGCACCGTGTCGCTGGCGGACCTCGCCGGTGCGCCCCGGCAGGAGCCCGTCGTGGCGCACCCGGACCTGCCGGCGCTCATGACGCACACGTCCGGCACGACGGGTCTGCCCAAGCTGGTGGTCCACTCGGCCCGTACCCTGCACGGCCGTTACCGTCCGCAGGCCAAGCTCTTCGACATGATCCGCGAGCGGGAGACCGTGGCGATGCACGTGTCGTACGTGCACTCGCGGATGCCGCTGGCGCTGGCCGTGCTGCTCCCCAGGGGCAACCGGATGGTCATCATGAACGACGCGGACCCGCAGAAGGCGGCCGAGTTGTGGGCGGAGACCCGTCCGGGCTTCATCGAGTCCCACCCCAACTCCTTCATGGAGTGGGAGGTACTGGCCGACCACCCCCTCAAGCCGCTGGCCAACGTGAAGTACTTCAGCACCACGTTCGACGCCATCCACCCGAGCACCATGCACAAACTGCTGCACGCCACCGAGCGCAGCTCGCCGCTCTTCTACCAGATCTACGGGCAGAGCGAGACCGGTCCGCTGGTCGGCCGCGGCTTCACCCGCAGGACGGCACTGGGCGCCGACGGCCGTTGCCAGGGCTACGCCTTCCCGGGCGACACCAAGTTCAAGCTGGTGAGCCGCAACGGCAAGGAGGTGACCCGGGAGAACCCCGGCTACATCGACGTGCAGGCCGCCGGCCGGGCGCTGGGGTACCTCGGTGAGCGCGAGCGCTACGACGCCCAGGTGCACGGCGGCTGGTGGCGCGGCATGGACCTCGGGTACCGCACCGAGGAGGGCTGCCTGCACCTGCTGGACCGCGAGGTGGACTCCATCCCGGGCATCGCCTCCACCCTGGAAATCGAGGACACGGTGCTGAGCCGACTGGACGAGCTGACCGAGCTGGTGGTCGTCCCCGGGCCGGACCAGGAGGCCGTACCGGTGCTGTGCACCCGTGACGACCTGCCGCTGGACCGGGCGCGTTGGGACAAGGCCACCGTGGAGTGGCCGCAGTTGGCGGACCCCGTTCAGATGAAGCTCTCGGAGCTGCCGCGCACCGCCACGATGAAGGTGCAGCGGATCGAGCTCGCGGCCCGGCTGCGCCGCCGCGCCGCCGAACAGTCGGCCTGAGCACGTACGGCCGGCGGCAGGGAGGAGGAACACAGGTGACTGCCGGCGACGCCGACGTTCTGATCGTCGGAGGCGGCCCCACCGGACTGCTCGCCGCGTGCGAGCTGCTGCGCCGCGGCGTCCGCGTCAGGATCGTCGACCGCGCACTGGAGCCCACCAAGGTGCCCAAAGCCCTGTCGCTGTGGCCGCGGGTGCGGGACATTCTCACGGACCTGGGCGTGGGTGAGGAGGTGCGGCGCTTGTCCGTCCCCGTCCACGCGTTCCGTTACTTCTCGGACCGCAGACCGGTCGCGTCCCTGACGTTCACCGAGGATCTGGCGGCCCGGCAGCTCCCGCAGTACGAGACGGAGCGGATCCTGACCGAGCGCCTGCACGCGTTGGGCGGGAAGGTCGAACGCGGGGTACGGCTGCTGTGCCTGGACGGCGTGGACTTCTCCGGGAGGATCGAGCCCGGTGGCACCGTCACCGCCGTCCTGGAGCACGGCGACGGGGCGGTGGAACGGTTCCGCGTGCCGTTCGTCATCGGCGCCGACGGTGCCGGCAGCGCGGTGCGGGGCCAGCTGGGCATCGGCTTCGAGGGCACCACGTACGAGATGGCGTTCGCCCTGATCGACACGCACATCGACGGCCATCTCCCACCGGACGAGATCGCCTACTACCAGAGCCTCAGCGGAACCCTGGTGGTCGTGCCCCAGCCAGGCGGAGTGTTCCGCTTCCTGTCCCTCATGCCCGGCGGCGGCACCCTGTCCCGCGAGGGCATGCAGGAGATCATCGACACGTACGGCCCCCGAGGGGTGCGGATCACGCAGCCGGTCTGGGAGACCGTCTTCCGGGTGCACGCGCGCCGGGCCGGCGAATTCCGGCGCGGCAGGGTCTTCCTGGCCGGGGACGCCGCGCACATTCACAGCCCGGCGGGCGGGCAGGGCATGAACAACGGTCTGCAGGACGCCCAGAACATCGCCTGGAAGCTGGCCGCCGTGCTCCAGGGCCGCTCCCCGGTCTCCTTGCTGGACACCTACGGCACGGAGCGTACCGAGGCCACCCGGCGTATCGTCCGGGACACCGATCTGCACACCCGTGCCCTGACCGCGCGCACACCACGGCGCGCGGCCGTCCGCGACACGGCGTTCACGCTGCTGGATCGCTCCAGTGCCGCGGCCCGGCTGTACGCGCCGGTCATGGCCGGACGGCGGCTCGCCTACGCCCCCGAGCGGGACACCCAGCATCCGTCCAGCCGGCGCTGCCGGATGCGTGGCCGGCTTCCGGGGGCACCGGGGCCGGGCGCCGTGTTCCCGCGCGAAGCGGCCCTGGCGCTCGGCACGGCAGGCCCGGACGCGGACCCGACGGCGTGGACGCTGCTGCTGCGGCCACCCGCCGAGGACGCCCGATGGGTCACCGAGACGGGGCACATCGCGGCCCGGTGGCCGCAACTGCGGGTGCTGTGGCGGGGATCCGGGGCGGCCGAGCGGCAGGGGATCTGCCGTCGACCCGGCTACTACCTGATCCGCCCGGACGGCCACATCGCCGCCCATGGTCACGCCGGAGACCTGGACCGGCTGGAGGCCGAACTCGGCTTCCAGCTCATCCCGGGCGCCCGCTGAGACGCGCGCGTCCACGACGTCCCAGCGAGCCGACGAGCAGGCGGCGCCTGACGACGGCCCCCGTCGCCCCGGGTCCGCAACGGCGCTGCCCGTTCGGACCCGGGGCGCCGTCACGGCCGCGTCCCCGGACCAGGCTCCCTTCCGTGCCGGCCCGTCACGTGTCTGTCACCGGTCGCCCTGCGGCTGATCGGGCAGTGCCAGGCACAACGCGTCCAGGGCCGCCGCGAAGGCATGGTCCGGGGGCGTGCCGTAGCCGATGACCAGGCCGTCGCGCGGTGGCATCGTGCTGTCGGGGTGGCGGTAGGGGCGCAGCCCGTCCAGGGCCAGTCCCTGCCGCCGCGCCGCGCGCAGCGCTGCCTCCTCGGTGTTCCCGGGCAGTTCCAGTACGGCGTGGAGCCCGGCCGCGATGCCGCTGACCCTGATGTGCGGGGCGCGTTCGGCGAGCGTGCTCGCCAGCAGGTCGCGGCGGCGCCGGTAGTGCTGTCGCATGCGGCGCAGGTGCCGGTCGTAGGCGCCGCAGGCGATGAAGTCGGCCAGCGTGAGCTGGTCGACGACGCCCGACCACATCTCCCGGGGCCCCTTGGCGGCGAGGACGTCGTCGACGAGCCATCCCGGCAGCACCATCCAGCCGAGCCGCAGCGCCGGTGACAGGCTCTTGCTGATCGAGCCGATGTAGACGACCCGGTCGGGGTCGAGGCCCTGTACCGCGCCGACCGGCTGCCGGTCGTAGCGGAACTCGCCGTCGTAGTCGTCCTCCACGAGAAGCCCGCCGAAGGAGCGGGCCCAGTCGATGACCGCCGCCCGGCGTTCGGGATGCAGCGGGCCGCCGGTGGGGAACTGGTGCGCGGGCGTCAGCAGGACGGCCTTGGCGCCGGTGCCCGGCAGTTCGTCGATCCGGGCCCCGTGCGAGTCGACCGTCAGCGGGACGGTGCGCATCCCCTCGCTTTCGAGCAGGCTTCGGTGGAAGTCCAATCCGTAGGACTCCACCGCGACGGCGCCTTTCAGCACGCCGCCCAGCAGCCGCAGCGCGTGGGCGAAGCCGGAGCAGAGCACGATCCGGTCCGGATCGGCGCGCACACCCCTGGCGCGCGCCAGATACTCCGTGAGCGTCTCGCGGAGCTCCGCCCTGCCGCGCGGATCACCCACGCCGAAGGCGTCGTTGGGGGCCGCGGCGATGGCCCGGCGCGCGGAGGTCAGCCATGCGGCACGCGGGAAGGCGGCCGCGTCGGGCGAGCTGGGCATCAGGTCGTGCAGGATGCGGCGGCGGGTCCGGCGCTGCGGGCGCCGCGCCTGGTGCGGATGGAACGGTGTGGCGCGCTGGGCGACCTGGGTGCCGGAGCCCTGACGGGAGGAGAGCCAGCCCTCCTCGACGAGTTCGGCGTAGGCGTCGGCGACGGTGTTGCGGGCGATGCCCAGATCATGGGCGAGGCTGCGGTAGGGAGGCAGCCGGGTACCGGGGGTGAGCCGGCCGGAGCGGATGGCCTCCCGCAGGGCGTGCATGAGCTGGCTGCGCAGGCTTCCCTCCCCGGATAGTTCCAGGTGAAGGTCGGTTCCCGCGGCCGGACCCGGTTCGGCTTCGGCGGTCTGGGGCTCCGGAACATTGACCCATGTTTCTGCCATGGAAATGCACCATACCTTGGGCCGTTTCCCCTCTTAACTTTGAGGCATGACAACCTTTCAGGTGCCTCAGCGCATGAACTTCTCCACCGTCGCCCCCAAGGTCTTCAAGGCCGTCCTGGCGCTCGACACCGCCGCCCGCGAGGGGCTCGACCCGGTCCTTCTGGAGCTGGTGCAGATCCGCGCCTCCCAGATCAACCACTGTGCGTACTGCATCGACTACCACACCTCCGACGCCCGCAAGGCCGGCGAGACGGAAGAGCGGATCTACCAGCTCTCCGCCTGGGAGGAGTCGAGCCTCTACACCGAAAAGGAGCGGGCCGCTCTGGCGCTGACCGAGGCCGTCACCCTCCTGCCCCAGGGCGTGTCGGACGAGGTCTACAACGAGGCCGCGAAGCACTTCGAGGACAAGGAGCTCGCCCAGCTCATCGCGCTCATCTTCACCGTCAACGCGTGGAACCGGATGAACGTCACCACGCGCAAGACCCCCGGCACCGAGTAACCGACAGTTCCGCGTCACGGGCGGTGGCACACCCACCGGGGCCACCGCCCGTGGCATGCCATGGACCCATTCCTGACGAAGGGCTGATGAAGCCGTGACCACCGTCGACACACCGGTGTCAGCCACCACCGGCCGTTCGCCCGTCAAGGGCTGGCTCGCCGTCCTGGCGGTGACCCTGGGCATCTTCTCCCTGATGACCTCCGAACTCCTGCCCGTGGGTCTGCTCACCCCGGTCGGCTCCGCCCTGGACGTCTCCGAGGGCACCGCGGGACTGATGGTGACCGTGCCCGGTCTGGTCGCCGCCGTCTCGGCGCCCGTGGTCACCGTGGCCACCGGTCGCATCGACCGCCGTATCGTGCTGGCGGTCCTGATCGGCCTGGTGGGCGCGGCCAACCTGGCCTCCGCCTTCGCGACCAGCTTCGCGGTCGTCCTGGCCGCCCGTTTCCTGATCGGCATCAGCGTCGGCGGCTTTTGGTCCATCGCCGGCGGCATAGCGCTGCGACTGGTGCCGGAGAAGCATGTCCCGCGGGCCACCGCCGTCATCTTCGGCGGCGTGGAGACCGCGTCCGTCCTGGGCGTCCCCGCGGGGACGATCATCGGTGATCTCAGCAACTGGCGTACCGCGTTCGCCGCCGTGGGCATCCTCGGACTGATCTCCCTGGCCTGCATGGTCTTCCTGATGCCGAAGGTGCCGGCCGAGCAGACCATCACGTTCAAGGACCTGCCGAAGGTCTTCAAGGGCAACGCGGGTGTACGAGCCGGGATCGCCATCACGTTCCTCGTGATCACCGGCCACTTCCTGGCCTACACGTTCGTCCGGCCCATCCTCCAGGACGACGGGATCGACGACAGCATGATCGGCGCGTTGCTGCTCACCTTCGGCGTCGCCGGCATCTGCGGGAACTTCATCGCCGGAGCGCTCATCGGCAAGCGGCTGCGGCAGACCGTCGTGGCCGTCTCCCTGGTCCTGACCCTCGCCATGGTGCTTCTCGCGCTCGTCGACACGGGCACCGTCACCGCGGGCGCCCTCCTGATCCTGTGGGGCCTGGGCTACGGCGCGGTGCCCGTCACCTTCCAGACCTGGATTCTCGACGCCGCACCGGACGCGACCGAGGCCGCTTCCTCGCTGTACGTCTCCACGTTCAACCTGTCCATCGCGCTCGGCGCGCTCTTCGGCGGCTTCGCCGTCGACGGCATCGCCACCACGAGCGTGCTGTGGATCGGCGCCGTCCTCGCCATCCTGACGGTGCTTGTGGTGGGCGGGGCCCGCCGCACCGCGGCCGTCTCCGCCGAGTAAGGCGACGGGCTCGCCCGCCGTCCGCCGAACGGCCCGTCCTCCGTGATGAATCCCCCGCGCGCGGGGGACGGGCTCCCCTCTTTCGATCTTCCTTGTCAACCACGACGTAAGGAACGGCATGACCGAGAACACCGCCCTACCCGTGGGCGTGACCCGTCCCGGCGACGAGGCTTTCCAGGACCTGTCCGTACGCGGTATCAACAAGCGTTTCAGGGCCAGGCCGGAGGAGTTCCACGTCGTCACCACCACCGAGCAGGTCGTGAGCCTGGTGCGCGACGCGGTCCGGGACGGGAAGAGGATCGCCGTGCGCAGCGGCGGTCACGGCTACGAGAACGTGGTCGGTGACCCGGCCGTGCAGGTGGTCATCGACCTGGGCGAGATGCGCGAGGTGTCCTTCGACTCCGAGCGGGGGGCGTTCGCCGTCGAACCCGGCGTCCGGATGGCGGACCTGTACCGGACCCTGTACGAAGGCTGGGGCGTGGCCCTCCCCGCGGGCGACAGCGCGACCGTCGGACTCGGCGGTCACGTGGTCGGCGGCGGCTTCGGCTCCCTGAGCCGCAGCGAGGGCCTCGCGGCCGACCATCTGCTGGCCGTGGAGGTCGTCGTGGTCGACGCCGCCGGCGACGTCCGCGCGGTCGTGGCCACCCGCGACCCCGAGGACCCGCACCACGACCTGTGGTGGGCCCACACCGGTGGTGGCGGTGGCAACTTCGGCGTCATCACCCGCTACTGGTTCCGTTCCCCGGGTGTCACGGGGGACGATCCCCGCGAGGCCCTGCCCCAGCCCCCGGCCTCCGTGCTGACGGGCACCGTCCTGTTCAACCGGGAGTCGCTGGACCGGGCGGCCCTGCGCACCCTGGTCGGCAACTTCGGCCGCTGGCACGAGAACAACAGCTCGCCGGACTCCCCGTACACCTCCCTCTTCTCCGGCCTCGTCCTGCTCGGCAGGCCGCGTGAGGGCGACCCCGGCATGGGGGCCGTGGCCTTCGCCCATGTGGACGCCACCCGCCCGGACGCCGAGAGGCTGTTGAGCGACTACGTCACGGAACTCACCGCCGGTCTCGGCGACTTCCCGGTCGTACTGCCCACCGAGGTCCTGCCCTGGCTCGAGGCCAAGAAGGCCCTCGCCCAGTCCCAGGACGCGGAGGTCGGCCGGCAGAAGGTCAAGTCGGCGTTCCTGCGCCGCGGTTACGCCGACGAGCAGATCGACACGCTCTACGACTACCTCGACAGCGCCGACCACGGCAACGACAGCAGCCTGGTGGCACTGCAGTCCTACGGGGGCCGGATCAACTCGGTGGCCGGCGACGCCACCGCCTCCGCCCAGCGCGGCTCCGTCATCCAGGCGTTCTTCATGAACACCTGGCAGGACGCGGAGCTCGACGGGACCAACGTGGACTGGATGCGCCGCCTCTTCCGCGATCTGTACGCCAAGAGCGGCGGCGTTCCGGCACCGGGAGACGAACACGACGGCTGCTACATCAACTTCCCGGACGCCGACATGGCAGACCCCGAGTGGAACGCCTCGGGCGTCTCCTGGGAGAGCCTGTACTACAAGGACAACGCCCCACGCCTGCGCGCGATCAAGGCCGAGTGGGATCCGCGCGGCGTCTTCCGGCACGTCTTGTCGCTCGGTAGCGGGAACTGATCCGACAGGACGGATACCGCAGGCTTGCCCACGAGCCGTGGGCGAGCCTGCGGGCCGAAGTCGATGTCGACGGGGGAGGGAAACCGGTCATGGGCTCGATCTGTTCACAGGTGGCCGCCCGGCCACATCACGCGCCTTTCCGGACACTCGGCGTGTCCGTGATCACGAGATGGGGCGCCGTACGTGAACATGCTGCTTGTTCGACGTTGGGTGGAGCCAAGTGTGGCCGCGCAGGTCGGGGGAGACGTCAAGTGCTTCGTGTATCCACGGGTGATACGCCTGTGTACGCCATCGCGGGGGACCACCGCACTCGGTGTCGCAACGCTCCACCGCAGGGCGGGCGCACCACTCCTCGACCCGCCTCCACCACGACCCGCGCCGACGAGCGCGGGGGGATTCCCGTGTCAGGGTGAGAGCCGGTCACCACGTGGGCACCAGGCGGCACAGAACCACAGAAGTCGCGCCCCGAGTCCTTGGTGAGCCTCTTGGGCGCCGCCACCTGCGAGCACCTTCGTGAACCGGCGTGTCGATCACGATCTGATCATGTTGACGTAGCGGTCCGTCGTCGACGGCCTGGCTCGCCGCGGGCATCCGCCCGCCGTCCGCCACCGTCATGCAAACCGAAGTCAATGACCGGTAAGGACGTTGTGATGCTGCATTTTTCCCTGCTGGGACCAATGGAGATACGCGTGAACGGGGAGTTGCGGACGCCCAGTGCGCCCATGGCTCGCCGGGTTCTCGCAGTGCTGCTCACTCATGCGGACCGTGTCGTCCCCATGGACCTGCTGATCGACGAGCTGTGGGGCGAACGGCCGCCCAAAAGGGCACGCAAGACCGTCCAGACGTACATCTATCAGTTACGCAAGGCCCTGAGCGGCGAAGGCAGCGCTCGTCTGAACGGGGATCTGGTGGAGACCCATTCGCACGGATACCGACTCCGGCTGGAGGGCGGCCAGTTGGACCTGCGGGACTTCCAGGAGCGGTTGTGGGAGGGGCGGGAGGCACTCGCTCGCGGTCAGGCGAACGAGGGCGCCATGGCGTTGCGCCGCGGCCTGGAGCTGTGGCGCGGAGCGGCACTGGAGGACGTGGAGACGGGGCCGGTCCTGGCCGCCGAGGCCACGAGGCTGGAGGACCTCAGGATAAGAGCACTCGAACAGCGCATCGCGGCGGACCTCGCCCAGGGCAGGCACCAGTCGCTCCTGGAAGAGATCAGGGAGCTGACCTATCGCCACCCTGTGCACGAGGAGTTCTGTGCCCAGCTGATGACGGCGGCGAAGCGCTGCGGACAGCGCGACGAAGCCCTGTCCGCCTACGCCCGGCTGCGCAGGGCCATGACCGAGCAATTGGGGCTGGAGCCCTCCGAGCGCTTGCAGGAACTCCAGCGCTTGGTACTGGCCGGACGCGACGAACGGATACCCGCGCGGCCACAGGACAGGGCTGCGGAGCCGGCTGTCGGCTCAAGCCCTCCGTTCCAGTTGCCCGCGGCCATCGGTGTCTTCGTCGGGCGTCGCAACGAACTGGAGCGGGTCGAACGTGCCGCGCGGGGCACCGGAGCCGACTCGCACGTGCGGATCGTGACGGTGACCGGCGGGCCCGGCGTGGGGAAGACCGAAGTGGCACTGCAGGTGGCGCATCGGCTGCGTGCGCACTTCCCCGACGGGCAGTTGAAGGCTCGCTTGCACACGGAGGACGGAACGGCACAGCACCCCGCCGAGGCGCTCAACGGACTACTCGTCGCCGCCGGGTACGACAAGCGTTCGTTGCCGGAGCGCACTGACGACCGCGCGCGTATGTTCCGGGGCTGGGCGGCCGGACGGCGCTTCCTCCTGCTGCTCGATGACGCAGCCGACGAGGACCAGATCCTGCCCTTGCTGCCGGCGGGTTCGGGAAACGCGGTGATCGTCACCTCGCGCTGCCGGATGGCCGGCCTGCCCGGCTCGGTGACGTCCGTCGAACTGGAGCCGATGCCCGAAGCCGAGGGGAGGCGGCTGCTGGCACAAGTGGTCGGCGAGGAAAGGACGGCGCGAGAGCCGGCAGCGGCGGCTGCCATCGTGTCCAGATGCGAAGGCCTGCCCACGGCCATCCACGCCGTGGGAAGCCGGATCGCCGTCTGGCCCGACCGCAGCCTCGCGGACTTCGCCGCCCGGCTGGAAGACGGCCACCAGCGCTTGGAGGAGCTGAGCAGCCCGCATCTCGACATGCGCCAGTACCTCGCCGAGTCCGTCGAACGGCTGCCGACCAGCGCCCGGGAAGTGGTGAACGAGATGGGCAGGGCGGAACAAGCCGACGTCACCGTTGAGTATCTTGCCCGCCGACTGCACCGATCGGTGCCGTCCATCGAGCGGTCGGTGGAGTTGCTGGCGGCATTCCACGTGGTCAAGCCCGTGGTTTGCAACGGCGGCCACATTTTGCGCCTCGCACCGCTGTTCCGCCTCGCCTTCGCCGGGCGCCACACCCGTGCGCCCGAACCCGCCACGCGGGACGTGGAGGCGCTGCAGTTCACGTGCCCGATCGACGGGCAGGTCTCGCAGTTGCCGAACTCGTTACGCCTGGGAGCACTTCCCACTCGGAGGTTGGGGACGGTGAGGATCGGTTCGGCCGCCGGCGGACGGATCCAGGATCGCTGCCCCTCCTATCTGTCGCTCAGATGCCCCATTCCGGCAGGCGAGTTGATCGAGGAGCACCGTTGAGCAGGTTGCGCTGGCTGACCGCGGGGGAGTCCCACGGTCCCGCTCTCGTGGCGACGCTGGAGGGCCTTCCGGCCGGTGTGCCGGTCACCACGGAGATGGTGGCGGACCACCTGGCGAGGCGGCGGTTGGGCTACGGCCGTGGTGCGCGGATGAAGTTCGAGCGCGACGAGGTCACCTTCCTCGGCGGTGTGCGGCACGGCCTCAGTCTCGGCTCCCCGCTCGCGATCATGGTGGGCAACACCGAGTGGCCCAAGTGGGAACAGGTCATGGCGGCCGACCCGGTGGATGCGGAGGTGCTGGCGGGTCTGGCCCGCAATGCGCCGTTGACCCGCCCGCGCCCCGGTCACGCCGACCTCGCGGGTATGCAGAAGTACGGCTTCCGGGAGGCTCGTCCGATCCTGGAGCGGGCCTCCGCGCGGGAGACGGCGGCCCGGGTGGCGCTGGGTGCGGTGGCGCGGTCGTACCTGAAGGAGACGGCGGGCATCGAGGTCGTCTCGCATGTGGTGGAGCTGGCGGCGGCGAAGGCGCCGTACGGCGTGTACCCGACGCCCGCGGACGTGGAGAAGCTGGACGCCGATCCGCTGCGGTGCCTGGACGCGGACGCGTCGAAGGCGATGGTCGCGGAGGTCGACCAGGCGCACAAGGACGGCGACACCCTCGGCGGCGTGGTCGAGGTGCTGGGGTACGGGTTGCCGGTCGGTCTCGGTTCGCACGTGCACTGGGACCGCCGCCTGGACGCCCGCCTGGCCGCCGCGCTGATGGGCATCCAGGCGATCAAGGGAGTCGAGGTCGGCGACGGCTTCGGCCTGGCACGCGTTCCCGGCTCCGAGGCGCACGACGAGATCGTCGCGACCGCCGAGGGCATCCGGCGGACGTCCGGCCGTTCCGGCGGCACCGAGGGCGGGCTGTCCACGGGTGAGCTGCTGCGGGTGCGGGCGGCGATGAAGCCGATCGCGACGGTGCCGCGGGCGCTGAAGACGGTGGATGTCACCACGGGCGAGCCGGCGGCCGCCCACCACCAGCGCTCGGACGTGTGCGCGGTGCCGGCGGCGGGGATCGTCGCGGAGGCGATGGTGGCGCTGGTGCTGGCGGACGCGGTGGCGGAGAAGTTCGGCGGAGACAGTGTGGCCGAGACCACCCGCAACGTGCGGTCCTACCTCGACACTCTGACGATCCGGTGAGTGCCGTGCCGGTGGTCGTGCTGGTGGGGCCGATGGGCGCGGGCAAGTCCACGGTCGGGCAGCTGCCGGCCGAGCGGCTCGGGGCCGGCTTCCGGGACACCGGCGAGGACATCGTCGTCGAGCAGGGACGGACCATCGCCGAGATCTTCGTAGAGGAGGGCCAGCAGGCCTTCCGGGTTTCCTCGGGCCCGCTCTGGTCGAGGGCTGCTGTGGGCATGCTGCGATAGCTGCCTCGGTGACGGACTGCTGTGGTGATTCGACGAACTGCTCCTGGGTGGCGGCCCATTGTGGGCCGTCCGGACATCGCCGTCGTGACGGGCAGCCATTCATGCCCGGCAGGACGCGTTTACGTCGCACGCTATCCGCAGCCCTTGGACAGGACTACGCTGTGGGGTGAGGCCCCAGTCCCCGGTATCGATGCTGTGTCCCGCTCCCGGGGAGGCCCACCGTGTTCGTCCTGCTCCTCATCCTCATCGCGGTCCTTTTCGGCTTCGGCTTCCTCAGTCCCATCTGGTGGGTGGCCGCGGCGGTGTTGGTCTATGCCGCCATCCGACACGGCCGCGATCGTGGCGGCGGCCGGAGCCGCAGCGGCAGTTCCGATCTCGGGGACTACCGGGACTACCAGGAGCGACGGAATCGCCAGGAACGCTGGGACCGCCGCTACAGCCGTCAGAACCGGGCGCGCTGGCGGCGCGAGGACCGTCGGGATCGCGAACACCGCAGGTGATCCGTGAAGTGGCCGGGTAGCCACGGGTTGCGTTCGGAGGCGGCCGGGGTCCCGGTGGCCGCCTGGGCGGGCAAGTCGCTCCCGGTGCGGATACAGCGTGCGCTGCGGCGATTTCACGCGGAGAACCAGCGGCGCGACTCACGAGAACCAGGCGTGTCGTCCAGGTAGGGAGAGGTCATGATTCGCGCGGCCGACGTCCGAGAATGGCGCAACCGCGATGTCGTCGACACCGGGTCGCACAAGATCGGTGTCCTGGAGGCGGGCTATGTGGACACCACCACCGATGAGCCGGCCATGGCCACGGTACGCACCGGACTGCCCACCCGGCATCGTCCACTACCGGACTGCCCTACAAGCCCGGTGCGGCCGGCGAACGGCAACTGGCGCGCCGCTGATCACCCACGGACGGGATGACCGCCCTATGAGATACGGACCATGCACCAAATGACCCCGCCCCCTGAAGAACAGCGGCTGTTGAGGACTGTGCCCTCTGAGGGGGACGCGGCGTTGCTGGCCGAGGTCGTCGAACTGCGTGCCATAAACGAGCAGTTGGGCCGGGCGCTGGCGAGCCGTGAGGCCATCGACCAGGCACGCGGCATGGTGATGGCCCTGGCGCCGTGTTCCAGCGAAAGGGCCTGGGACCTGCTGGTGGACGTGTCGCAGCACTGCAACATCAAGCTCCGGGACGTGGCCGCGGCCCTGATCGCCACGACGAAGGACCGGAGACTCCCGGAACCGATACAGCGGGAGCTTCGCCGAGCACTCGGGCGCCTCCACGCGGCGGACCGGAGGTGACGGCATGGGCACCCGGCGGACGGCACCGGGAGCTGTGGGCTCACCCCTATACATCCACGCAATCGCCTTCGGCACAGAGCAGTAACGGGCTCCGGCAAGGCGTGGGTCAGGACCCCAGGCCGGTGAGGGGTTCGGAACTGTCGATGAGGGCGCGGGCCACATCGGCCAGGCGCCGGTTGTGGGCGCGGGCGTAGCCGCGCAGCGCGGTGAACGCCTGCTCCATGTCGATGTCCTGGCGTTCGGCCAGCTTCCCCTTGGCCTGCTCGATCAGTACCCGGCTGTTCAGCGCCGTCTGCAGCTGTTCGTTGAGCACCGTGCTGCGCTGAGCGGTGCGTTGTTGCAGCAGGCTGATGGTGGCGACGTCGGCCAGGGCCTGGGCGACAGGTGTGGCGGCCCGGTCGAAGGGGCCGGGGGCGGTGCGGAAGAGGTTCAGGGCGCCGACGGTCTCGTCCCGCAAACGCATCGGCAGGGCCTGGACCGCCCCGAACCCGCCGCGCCGAGCCGCCACCGCGAAGCGCGGCCAGCGGGCGGTCGCCGTACCGAGGTCGGCGACGATCACCGGTACACCGGTGCGGAAGCACTCGAGGCAGGGGCCTTCGTCGTTCTGGAGCTGGAAGAGCTCCAGCAGGCGCACCTGTTCGTCGGAGGCGGCCATGACGCGGAGTTTGCCGTCCCGGTCGGCGAGCAGCACCCCGGCGGCGCTCACGTCGAGCATGCTGACGCAGCGGTCGGTCAGCAGGCGCAGGAAGTCGATGAGGTCGAAGTCGGCGACCAGATTGTCGGCCAACTCGACGAAGGTCTTGGCCAGAAGCTGTTGATCCATCGTGGTCACCCTCGATTGAGACTAGTCCCTGCCCGAAGGGGCGGGAAGTACGGCACGTTCCTCGGCCGGCACCGATGCGTCAGGTTTCCTCCTCGTCCTGATACGGCTCCCCGTCCGGGGGGAAACGAAGCCGTCGGGCCACCACGTCGGCGGCCACGTCCGCGAGCCGGCGTCCCTGCACATAGGCATAGGCGCGGAGCCGGACGAAGGCTTCTTCGATGCCGACTCCGAGCTGAACCGTGAGCATCCCGCTGGCCTGGTCGATCTCCGCTCGGTATGCGCCAAGGTCCTCGAAGCCGTGGTCCGGCATCGGCCCGCCGGTCGGCTCGTCGGTCGGCGCGCCCGCCTCGTCGATCCTCGTGTCGAGCAGGAGCAGCGTCGCGAGATCGGCGAACGCCAGTGCGTCGGCCAGTTCCTCCGCGTCCAGTACGGTCGGAACGCTGGCGTACAGGTCCAGAACTCCCGGGCTGATCGCCCCCTTCTGCAGGGGGAGCGAGAACACCGCACGGGCTCCGGCTTCCAGGGCCGCGTCGGCGAACACGGCCCAGTGATCCTGTAGTTCAGTGGTGCGCAGATCGGGTGTCAGGACGGCCGAGCCGCGGACAAAGGCGTCCACGCAGGGTCCCTCGCCCAGCGTGAGCTGGAGCTCTTCCAGTTGCTCGCTGATGTCGTCGGTGCTGCACAGCGGATGGCTCGCCGCGGCCTTGGACATCGCCGACAGCCCGGCCCCGCCGACCGGCAGCGCGGCCACGGCCGCGGTGCATACGTCCACCACACTCACCCGGGCACCTCGTCGGACCGCCTGCTCGGCCACCAGCATCCGAATGCGGGTCGACCGCCCGTCAGACCCCACGGGGGCCACCGCCTCCGGGCATCGTGACAAGGCCCTTCAGCCTCGCCGTTGTGCGCTCCCCGAAGGGAAGTACCAGCGCGCGGAACGTGGTGGCGCCCGCCGGCCTGCGAAGCTCTCCGATGTCCAGCCACCCCCAGGAGCGGAGCGCGGCGAGGGCCTGGCGATCGGCCCGGTCCACCAGGGTGGCGCCGAGCGATGCCTGATGGTCGCTCAGCAGCCGCTTCTGCATACGACGGACGAGTTCCCGCTCCTGCGGGTGCGGCCGGATCAGGATGTCGGCGAACGCGAAGACGTTGCCGGAGACAGTGAGTTGCTCGATGCTGCGCGGCATCGCTCCGGCGAAGCCGAGCCACCAGGAGCCGTCGCCGCGTACCGGGAATCCGAAGGCGCATCCCATCACGCTGTCCGTCTCGGCGATCACCATGGCGAATCCCGGTCGGCGCATGTCCACGGTGAGACGGTTCAGGAAGTTCTGGCGGCTGGGACGGCGGTATGGATCACCCGGCGGCGTTGCGCGGGACTCCGCATACAGAGCCACCAGATCCTCACGCAGGCCCTCCACCAGCCAACGGCTCAGCCGACGCAACCGCGCCGGAGCCACGGCGGACGGCTCGCCGTCCCCTGGCTTCCATGACTGCCCTCGCCGTTCGGCCGTCATCGCACATCGCCCGAGAGAACAGGCGCAGGCGGGACAGACCGGTGCGGCGGGGCTGGCCGGGGCGCGGCCGGAGTGTCGCCGAGAGGTGGCAGGTGGCCGGGCGGAAGGCCGAGGAGCAGGAACCCGCAGTCGGCCAGGTCGAGAATCCGAGCCAGTGTCGTCGGCGGATGGTGCAGTCGCAGGGTCCCACCGGGCACGGTGGTCTGCTGCGCAGCGTGGAGGAACGCGTTGAGTCCGCTGCAGTCGCAGAAGGTGACGGCGGTGAGGTCGACGTCGATGGTGCGGATACCGTCCCGCAGGCACCGCTCCAGGGACTCGCGCACCAACGGCGCGGATTCGAGGTCGATCTCACCGGACAGGGTGATCAGCGCCTGTTTCCTTTGGTCATGGCGGTGGACGGTGAGCTGTGAGAGGGGCATGACGCCTCGGTTCCCGGCAGGGGCGTACGTTCGGCGGAGGCAGAGCCGCGGCCGGTCCGACAGCCTGTCCAGCAGGACAGAGGACCCACCCGGTTCCCTCCAGGGAAGCGCCGGGTGACGGACGAAGAGTCCGCACCCCGCAGCCATCTGTGTTCAGCAACAGCATGCCGCCGGGGTCTGGGACGTCTACACAGCAGCGTAGTCCTCGCGTCGTGTGACGGACGGTCCGAAGCAGCCCAATCCCAGGATATGGACGGTGCGAAAGACGTGGTGGCTCGCGCATGTCCGAGGCATCGCAACAGCAGTTGGACGGAAAGCACTCATGACGGCCGTCCGAGTACGGCACCCCGTGCACCGCCGCAGGAGGTGGCTCGCATGACGGAGCCGGTCGTGCGGTTGTCGACTCACTCCAGGAGCACGAGGTGGTCGGCGGCGCCCCCTCGCCATTCGATCAGGAAGAGGGTCGCGTCGTCGGTGGTGCGGCCTCCCCGTTGCTGCTTCAGGGCGTGGGAGAGTGAGCGCACCACCGCTCGTACTCCTCGATCAGGCCGTCGGTGAAGCACAGCACTCGGTCGCCGCGTTGGAGCCTCTGCTGGCTGATCCGGGGCTCTTCACCGCCGAAGCCGACGGGCAAGGTGGTCGGGCCTCCGAGTTGACGGACGACCTTGTGGTCACGGATCAGCAGCGGTGCGGGGTGGCCCGCGTTGACCCACTGCAGGTGGCCCGTGGTGATGTCCAGACGCATCATCTGGGCGGTGACGAAGTGGTCGGGCCCGCTGCGATGAGAACCACGAAGGCAGCGGCTGTCAGGAAGGCGTTCATGGCGGCCACCTCACATACCGGTGATCAGACGACTGGTCCGGCTGGGCGGACCGGTCTGCTCCGGAACGGCCGCGGACACCGCGGAGGCGCCGCCCTCGTACTCCCATGCCTCGTCCGGGTCCAGTGGCCCGTCGGTCGCGGATACGCCGTGCCGGGCCTCGTCCGCGGCGATGAGCGCGCTCGCGGTCAGCGGCGGGCCGTCGTAGTCGGACGCGGCAGCCATCAGCCGGGCCGCCGACGCCGCTCCGGTCTCCGGAGGGATGACCAGCAGGTCCAGGCGGCCGGTGCCGTAAGAGAGCAGCAGTAGCTTGTGCGGGTCGATTTCCCGGGTGAACCAGCCGATCTTGACGATGTGGCCGTCCACGGGAACCTTGCGGGGGACGACCGGCCAGTGCTCCGGGTTGACGGCGATGCGGGTGATGCGGCCCCACAAGGGATCCAACACGTCGGTCAGTGCCGGCAGTTCGCTCAGCAGATCCCGGGAGCGGGGCCACCAGGCACCGTCCAGGAGTCCACGGGAGGTGCCGTCGGTCTTCAGGGCGAGACGCGCGGCCGGGGCTGCGACGGGCTCGAGGTGCGGCAGGGATGGAACCAAGGTCGCCGACATGATGCGGACCCGTCTCCGGGCCGCCTCTGCGGCAGCCCGGGTTTCATCGTTCGCCGAGAACGACCCGGCGTGGAAGCCGGTGTGCGAAATACCCTCGGTATTGTCCACACTACTCCGCGCTCCCCTGCGGCGCGGAGTAAGTGGCCGCCTAGGGTCTGTCGTTTGGATCAGGTCGCAGGGAAGCGACTGTTCTGCTCGGTGCGTGCCAGACCCCGCGTCTGCGGCGTGGTCCAAACGACAGGCCCTAGATGTGGAGCAGTCGCTGGATGATCTCCCGGTACTGCCTCAGCGCGAGCCGGAGTCCGTCGGACTGTGCCTCCGGGTCCTGGTCCTGCCAGCCGGCGCGCAGGAGACGCCGCCGTTCCGCGAGGGCGTTCACGAGCTGGGCGGTGGCTTCGTCATAGGCGCTCTCGGCCTCTTCCAGCGCCTCGAGCGGAGTGTCGGCGAAGGTGTTGAGGGCGTGCCGGAGGGACTGGACGATCTTGTCCTGTTCGTCCGACGGGAGCAGCGGCTCCGGGCCCGGGATGCGGCGCCCGGCCGGACCCGGAGTTTGGCCAGAGGGCTGCTGGGCGCGCGTCTGGTCGTACATCATCGGGGGTCGCTTCCGCTACGCCTGAAGGCGCCCTTGGTCTTCTCCGCGGCCTGTTTCAGGCTTCCGGAGACCCGGTCGGTCCTGCCTCGGCGTTGCAGTCGCCTGTTGCGGGTGACCCGGCCGAGTTCTTCCGTGATCCTGCCCTTCATCGTCTGCGCCTGGTTCCTGAGGGCCCGTGAAGCGGTCATGGCCGGCCTCGCTGTCGTCGGGTAGGTGGGTTCTCGCGGGGTCTGGGCGAGGCGGGAAGGCGGAATGCTTCGCCGTGTGTTCCGGGGTGGCATGGCCCTGCACCGTGCTGCCAGTCAACGTCCGGCCACGGTCCCTGTCAACGCGGTGGCCACGCGATCCGGCCCGCCTCGTCCCGGAGCGTGCGGGAGTACGGCGGAGAAAGCGAGGGCACTTCGTATGCCGGTGTCCGGTCCGGCCCCGCCCTCGCGACTCCCTCACATGGGCAGCCCGTGACCCCGGCCGCGCCATCCGCATCCAGGCCGAGGAGCCACGTATGCCACTCAGTCCCACCACGTCCCCGACGGTCACACCGTCGGACCCCGCCCCGCCGCCCCGTCGCCCCAGGGCTACGACGGGACGTCCCCTTCCCGCCGGACGGCCCGGCGCCGGCCCGCGACGGCGGTGTGCGGCTGTATGTCACGCACGACGAGGAAGTTTCGCCGGCCTGTTCCGCCGCTACGAGGGCGGTCGCGGTCGTCGGCGGGCCGGTGTTCGCGCTCGCGGCGACCATCAGCCGGGCGGCCGAGGGGGCGCCCGTCTCCGGGGGGATCACCAGGAGGTCCCAGCGGCCCGCAGTGTAAGACAGCAGCAGGATCTTGTGCGGATCCTGCTCCGACGCGAACCAACCGACCTCCACCACGTGCCCGTTGACGAAGATCTTGCGCGGGAGTGTCGGCCAGTAGCGCGGGTTGACGGCGATATGGGTGATCCGCCCCCACAGCGGATCCAGCACGTCCGCCAGAGCGGAGAGTTCGTGCGTCAGGTCACGTGACCGCGGCCACCAGGCGCCGTCCAGCTCGACGTGCCCTGGTGACGGACTCACGGGTTTCAGCGCGAGGCGCGCGGTCGGGGTCCTGAAGGGAACGGCCCGTAGCGGGGGAGGAGAGATGGTCGCGGGCATCGCGCGAACCCGTCTCCGGACCTCTGCGCGAGCGCAGCTGCCCGGTGTCGTTGCTCACTGGGAACGACACCGGCATCGAAGCCGGTGTGCGAAATGCTCCCGATGAATTCACGCTACTCCCCGAAGAGGCCGAACGGACCGCTCCTGGACGTCGGCTCACTTCCGTCGGCGGTCGTCCTCCGAGGAGCGGCTGGCCTCACCATCGCCGGTTGCCGTGCTCGCGAGTGTGGAAGAGGTCGCCGGGTTCCCCTCACCGTCGGCGAACCGTCCGGCGAAACCCAGCGCCATCCCGGTGAACAGGCCAAGCGCAGCCATACCCATCGCACGCTCCTTGCTCGCTTCGGCTCCGGCAAGCGATTACTCGAGCCGCCGCTCGTACTCGACGACGATCTCCAGGTCGACCGCGGTCTGTACCTCGCCGACCTCGACCTTCACCCCGCTGGTGACGGACTTCCCGCCGGCACCGGGCATACGTTCACGCATGGCCCCCATGCCACGGGCGAACCCGCCGCCCATCACATGGACGCCCGGCACGTCCCGGGCCGCCAGCCCGGCGATCTTCGCCACCACACCGTCGGCGGTTGTCGTATGGCCCGCGCGACCCCGGATCGCTTCCGTGGGGCACCCCCGCACTCGTCCCGCCGCGCTCGCCCAATGATCCCGCGCGAGGGGGTCTCGGGCTGGTTCGGCAGTCCGGTATCCGTCATCTTCGGTCACCACTTTCCGACGCAACGGGCAGCCTGCGGAGATCGGCCGAGTGGATCACATCTTTTTTGGTGGCATGGGCCGGTGACGCAACGGCCCCGGCGTATACACACCGGGGCCGCCCTTCCGGGTCGTTGCACGTGAGAGTGCGCGGACCCACTCACCAGGGTATGCCCAGGACGTCATTTCAGTCATATGGGAGGAAATGCCCGTCATGTGACCGGCCGGAGCCCTGAGGGCGGCCCGTGCCGTGTCAGTCGCCGTCCTTCTCCTCTGTCTCCATGAGCTGGATCCCCTTGTGCGTCAGCGTGACCATCGCGGGTGTGTTTCCTCGCGCCCAGTCGACCTGGATCAGTCCCTCGGCCGCCAAGTACGTGCAGGCGGCAGCCAGGTCCTCCTCGGGCATGGCGAGGGTCTCGCGCAGCTGCGCCCCGGTGAGGCCGAGGAGGCGATTGCCTTCGATGGCCTCGTACAGGCTCTTCATGATCGCCTCACGGTACTGCTGCCGCTCGTGCAGTGTCGCCATGGTCGCCTGCCTCTCGTGCCGGCACTGACGGAAACCCGGACGTCTGGGGCGGTATCCACCTTCCCCCGCTGAGGGGCATCTCCTCAGATTTCGTCCGTCTGCGTGTGATCGTCCCAGGAGGACTGACTGGTCAACAGCCAGGAGCGCACCGGCTCCGCCATGCGCGTGGTGTCCACGGTGAAGTGGAGGCGTGTTCCGCCGTCAGCGCCTGCGGGGTAGCTGCGCGCTTCGGTGGCGGCGAAACAACGGCGGAGGAGCTCCGCGACATGGCGAGCCGCCTCCGGGTCCGCGGCGACGATACGAACCTCCGCGTGCCCGGCCGACGGCGGTTCCGGTGACTTCATGGTGACCCCTTGCTCATACGGGACGACGCGCATCAGGGGCGACGTGTCATGGGTGTGACGGCCGTCGCCCCCCAGACCCGCCCCGGCTGGAAGCAGGTCCGCGTCATCAGCGGCTCCCCTCTCGAGGCTCACGGCGTGCGGCATCGGCAGGCGGACCCTTCGGCGCGGTCGCACGCGGGCTCTTACGGTTCCGCCGACCGATTCCCGGTAGCGCATCGCTGTAGCGGAACGCCCTGATCCTTTCGTCATGCTGTGCGTTGAGCCGGTGGATCAGGAACATTCCCGCGATGATCACGAAGATGATCACGGCGACGGTGACGGCTGTCTCCACATCCTCACCTCCTCAGGGCGGAACTCAAGATCCCAATCGCGGCTCCGCCGTCGGTCTCCCATTCCTCTTCCCGGCTCCGAGCCTCCGCCGCGCCGTGGCCGATGGCCTCGTCGGCCATCAGGCCGCTGGCGGTGCGGATACCTCCTGGAACGGTTGCTGCTGCCATCAGCCGGGCGGCGACGGCCGGCTCCGTCTCCGGAGGGATCACCAGCAGGTCCAGGCGGCCCACCGTGTAGGAGAGGAGGATCACTTTGTTCGGGTCCTGCTCGTCGGCGAACCAGCCGACATGCACCGTGTGCCCAGTGACGGGGACCTTGCGCGGGATGACGGGCCAGTGAGCCGGGTTCACGGTGACGTGGGTGATCCGGCCCCAGCGCGCGTCCAGCGCGTTCGTCAGAGTGGGGATCTCCCGGAGGAGATCACGGGAGCGCGGCCACCAGGCGCCGTCCAGGAGAGCTGGAACCGAGCCGGCCGGGGCCAGGGACAGCCTGGCCGACGCCGAAGGCAGGCGCTCTTTGATGATCGTAGGTTCGATGGTCGGGGTCATGACGCGGACCTGTCCCCGGCCTCCTCCTGGAGGTCGGCGTTGTTGCTCGCCGGGAGGGACACCGACGTTGCGGCCGGTGTGCGAAGTAGTCCCGTTCGCTTCACTCTACGCCGCTCCGAGGCCCCGGGGCGCGCTCGTGAGCAGGCATTTCACCGAGAGGCAACGGGTCCGGCACCGCCGGCGAGCGCAGCCGGTGCGGCAGCGCACGACTTGCGGTGAGAGGACGGCTGAGAGGACGAGGTCCCGCGTTCGGCGGGGACACCGGATTCCCGCGCGATCCTCGCCGCCGTCACCATCCCCGCCCACGCGCTCGCACTCCGAGCTCCCTGGCCACCGGCACCCCGGCCACAGGGCCAACGGACCAGCGAGGTCAGGCCGGTTGCCCGCAGCCGCCCCTTCCTCCTGCTCGCCGCCGCACTCACCAGGGGTCCATCCGCACCCGCGAAGCCGCTCCGCCGAGCCCGACAAACCGCCTCTGAAAACAACACAAGCCCTCCCAAAAGGGAGGGCGGAGACTTGCGCCCCCGGCAGGACTCGAACCTGCGGCCAAGCGCTTGGAAGGTGTGCGGGCCTGAGCGATGTGCCCACCTGCGTGTTCGCAGGTCGCCCGCGAACGAAAATCGTCAAGGTGCTTGCTGTCACCGCTGGCGGCCGCATGAGGGGAGTCGCTGCCTGCCAGTGTCCAGGGAGCCTGCTTAATGGTCGTCTCGGATAGCCAAGGCGCGTGCCGTCGGCCAGAGCCAGGGCATCGACAGCGGTGACGCCGTAAGCAACTTGCGTGAGGTATTTAGGTACTATGGCGATGGAGGTGTTGACGATGACGACAGCGGCGAAGCCGGTGCGCCAGTCCCCGCTGAAGGTGGACCCGGCCACGGACAAATTGATCAGCCAGGGCGCTCATTTCCTGGGGCTGACGAAGAAGGACCTGGTGGCCGAGGCGGTCCGGGCGTATCTGGAGCAGCGCCGTGAGGATCTGCGGTCCGGGATGGTGGAGGCCCTCAGTGTGCTGGATGGGTCGCTGAAATCGGATCTGATGCTGCTGACCGGACTGACTGCGGAGGAGATCGACGCGGTCGGGGGAATCGAGGAGTGAGCGGCCTCGGCCCGCTGCGCCCGGCACGGCCGACGCTGCGCTGCCTGCGTGAGGATCTGGGCCTCGCGGTTCCGCCGGTCACGGCGCCGCTGGACGAGATCGACCACCCGGTGCTGGCCAAGGCGTCCGAGCAGTTCGCGGACGAGGACGGCAAGCACGAACGCATCCGATCGGTGGACGACCATGTGCTGTTCAAGGTCAAGGTGCAGCGGTGGCGCGGCGCGGTATGGCTGGACGCCGACCTGCCGTGGCTGGTCGCGGCGGGTCGGCGTGAGGACGGCTCGGGCGATGACTTCTATGCAGCCCTGGAGGTCGACGGCCGCGCCGCCCGGGCTCGCTACAACGCGGAACATTCCGACGGCTTGAAGACCGCGACGCACACCGCTCACCTCTTGCCCGCACGCGAGGACCACGTCCGGTACCGTGCCGAGGCCGGTGTCCGCTTCGTGCGTCGCCTGCGGGCAACTCTGCTGGACCTGGCGCACGCCACGCTGCGCGACGGCCGTGAGCACACGCGAGTTCGACACCTTCACCCTTGGCCTCCAGGTGCGTGCGGACGACGGCCACGAGACCTACCTCGCCGTCCGGATCGCCGGCTCCGTACCGCCGAACCTGACCGTGCTGATCCTGCGCAACGTCCCCGGCTGCGAGGCTGAGGGCTGGTATCCGGAGTACGCCCTGCCAGAGCGGGACCTGCTCCCGGCCGAACAGGCGTGGTCCAACCTCATGGACCCGCGCGCGGCCGCCCAGGTGCTGGACGAGGAGCGGTAGCCAGGCATCCGTCAGCTCGAACTGCCTTCCCGGTGTCGGGGTACGTGTCCACGATCATGGACAGTCAAGGCGCTTGCTGTCGAAGCAATGTGCATCCGGACATGAAAGAGCCTCTCACGCGTTTTCGCAGGTGAGAGGCTAGGGGCGCCCCCGGCAGGACTCGAACCTGCGGCCAAGCGCTTAGAAGGCGCCTGCTCTATCCACTGAGCTACGGGGGCCGGTGTGGTGGCCTCTGTCGTGGTGCCCTGGTGTGGGCCGATCCGTGACGTTGCCGGGGACAAGGATAGGGCTCCCGCGTCCTTGTCCCTGTTGCTTCGCCTCCGTGGCTCGATGTGGAGGTTCGGTGAAGCGGTCCTGATAATCGCAGGCAGGTACGAATCGTGCACCGCTTTTGGCGTCAGAGGCATCGGGTGTTGTGCACTCGTTATGCCTGGAGTGTGCCCGTGTCCCAGTAGTCCTTTCCGTCCCTTGTGTTCTGTCGGCGCGCAGACATGCTCATATGCTTCAGAATTCCCCTAAAATTGGGCATTCTTCGCATGTGGTGACCTTGGACGTACGGCCTCAGCTGCTCGACGCACTCTCCGCCCTGCGCGACCGTGTCGCCGCCGCACGCTTCCCGCTGCCCCTGGCGGGGGCCCCACGCGCGCGTGCCAGACGCGACGAACTGCTCGCCCAGCTCGACGACTACTTGGTGCCCCGGCTGAGAGACCCCGAAGCGCCACTTCTGGCCGTCGTGGGGGGCTCCACGGGAGCCGGGAAGTCCACGCTGGTGAACTCCCTCGTGGGACGGCGGGTCAGCGAGGCGGGGGTGCTGCGGCCGACGACACGGACCCCCGTGCTGGCCTGCCATCCGGAGGACCATCACTGGTTCAGCGGCATGCGGGTGCTGCCCGATCTCACCCGCGTGTGGGTACCCCAGCAGGACCCCACGGACGATCTGCTGCTCCCGGGCGAGAATCCCGCGCGCGTGTTGCGCATCGAGACCGTCGAGACGCTGCCGCCCGGCCTCGCCCTCCTCGACGCCCCCGACATCGACTCCCTGGTCTCCGACAACCGCGTCCTGGCCGCCGAGCTCATCTGCGCGGCCGACATCTGGATCATGGTCACCACGGCCGCCCGCTACGCCGACGCCGTGCCCTGGCACATGCTGCGCACCGCCAAGGAATACGACGTCACCCTCGTCACCGTCCTGGACCGGGTGCCCCACCAGGTGGTCGCCGAGGTGTCGCGGCAGTACGGGGCGCTGCTCACCAAGGCCGGACTCGGGCAGGTGCCGCGGTTCACCGTGCCCGAACTGCCCGAGTCGGCCTGGGGCGGCGGGCTCCTGCCGGCCAGCGCCGTGGCTCAGCTGCGCACCTGGCTGGTCCACCAGGTCCAGGACCCGGCGGCCCGGCAGCAGGTCATGGCCCGCACCGCGCACGGCGTCCTCGACTCCCTCAAGTCCCGGATGCCCGAGCTGGCCGGCGCCGCCGCCGCACAGTACGCCGCCGCACTGCGGCTCACCGCCGCCGTCGACGGGGCGTACGACAGCGAGCACACGCGCGTGCGGGGCCGGTTGCAGGCCGGGACGGTGCTCGCCGGGGACGCCCTCAAGCGGTGGCGCGCCTTCCCCCTGGACTGCACCGCCTGCGAACTCCTCGACGCGCTCGTGGAGAGCCTGAGCACGCTGCTGCTGTGCGCCGTCACCGCCGCCGACGAGCGCATCGACGACGCCTGGCGGCGCGAACCCGCGGCGGCCGCACCCGGGCTCGCCGACCGCGAACCCGCCGCCGAGAGCGCCGAGCACCGGATCGGTCTCGCCGTACGGCGGTGGCGGCGGGAGCTCGAGGAGTACGCCGAGGACGAGGTGCGCGAGCTCGACCGGAACCTCGCGCCCGACCCCGAGCTGGTCGCCGCCCTGGTCGCCACCTCCCTGCTGGGCGGCCGCCGGGGACGGACGGCCGGGGAGGGGCTCGCCGAGCGGATCGGCGCCCACGGCGCGCTGCGGCTGCGCGACCGGGCCGGACGGCTGCTCACCGAGCACGTCGACCGGGCCCTGCACGCCGAGCGCGAGCGCCGGCTCGCCCCGCTCGACGCCCTCGACGTCCACCCGGAGCCCCAGGCCGAACTCATCGCCGCCCTGTCCGTACTGCAGAAGGAGAGGTGACCGGTGACCGCCGTCACTGACCAGGACCACACCGAGCGCTCCGACCAGCCGGGCGACGCGGACAAGGCGAGAGCCGCCGAGAACCCATCGGCGGAGACCCTCGAGAGCGCCTCCCAGAGCGCCTCCGACAGCGCCCCCGAGACCGTCTCCGGGGGCGAGAGCGCGGACGACGCCCACGCGCGCGTGCCGGACGGCGACTCCTCCTCCCGTACGGATCCCCGTACGGATCCCTGTACGGACTCCTCGGTCGCCTGGGACGACGGGCTCATCGCACGGCGGGTCGACGAGGCCACCGCAACACACCAGTACGCCGTGCTCGACAGCCGTACCGCCGCCCCGCCGACGGTGTCCCCGCTGGTGTACGACGGGCCGCTGCGTTCCCGGCTGGAGGCGCTGCGCGAACTGGTGGGGCTCTCCCGCACCCGGCTGGACAGCCGGACACTGGCGGAGGCGGGCCGGGTGCTCGACGAGGCGTCCGCGCGGCGCAGGCTCTCCGGACAGCACACCGTCGTCGCCATCGCGGGCGCCACGGGCAGCGGCAAGTCGCAGCTGTTCAACACGCTCGCCGGGGTGGCCATCTCGGAGACGGGAGTACGCCGTCCCACCACCGCGGCGCCCATCGCGTGCAGTTGGAGCGACGGGGCCGCGAGCCTCATCGAACGGCTCGGCATCCCGCCCCGGCTGCGCCGGCGTCCGCTGCCGACCGGGGACGGGGAGTCCCAGCTGCGCGGACTCGTCCTCATCGACCTGCCCGACCACGACTCCGCGGCCGTACAGCACCGCGAGCACGTGGACCGCATCCTGGCGCTCGTCGACGCGGTCATCTGGGTCGTCGACCCGGAGAAGTACGCCGACGCCGTCCTCCACGAGCGCTATCTGCGGCCGATGGCGGCCCACGCGGAGGTCATGTTCGTCGTCCTCAACCAGATCGACCGGCTGCCCGGGGAGGCCGCCGAGCAGGTCCTCGACGATCTGCGGCGGCTGCTCGACGAGGACGGCATCGCCCTCGGCGAGTACGGCGAACCGGGTACGACCGTGCTCGCGCTGTCCGCGCTCACCGGCGACGGCGTCGGTGAGCTGCGCGAGGCACTCGGCCAGTTCGTCGCGGAGCGCACGGCGCCGGCCCGCCGTGTCTCGGCCGACGTGGACATCGCGGCGGCGCGGCTGTGGCCCGTCTACGCCACGCAGCGCCGGACCGGGCTCAGCGAACAGGCCCGGGAGGAGTTCGCGGACCGGCTCGCGGACGCGGTGGGCGCCACGGCGGCGGGCGAGGCCGCCGAACGCGCGTGGCTGCGCAACGCCAACCGCGCCTGCGGTACGCCCTGGCTGCGGTTGTGGCGCTGGTATCAGGACCGCGGCGAGCCCGCCACGGGGCGGCTCCCCTCGCGCACGCAGGCCGATGAGGAGGCCACTGCCCGGCAGCGGGTCGAGCAGGCGGTACGGACGGTGGCCGACCGGGCCTCGGCCGGCCTGCCCGCGCCCTGGGCGCTGGCGGTGCGCGAGGCGGCCGTCCGCGGCTCCCAGGGGCTGCCCGAGGCGCTCGACGAGCTGAGCGTGCGCGCGGGAGTGCCGACGGGGCGGCCACCGCGGCCGGGGTGGTGGCCGGTGGCCGTGCTGTCCCAGGCGTCCATGACGATCCTGCAGTTCCTGGGCGGCCTGTGGCTGCTGGGCCAGATCGTCGGGGTCATGTCGCCGAACCTGGGCGTGCCGGTGCTGCTGATGGTGATCGGCATCATCGGCGGCCCGCTCATCGAGTGGAGCTGCCGGATGGCGGCGCGGGGGCCGGCCCGACGCTACGGCCTCGAGGCGGAACGCCGGTTGCGGGAGGCGGCTGCCGGGTGCGGGAGGGCCCGGGTGCTGGATCCGGTGGCGGCGGAGCTGCTGCGGTATCGGGAGGTTCGGGAGCAGTACGGGAGGGTGGTGAGGGCGGGGAGGTGACGCCGGGGCCGGGACGGTGACTCAGTGGGGCGCGGCGGTTATGTCGGGCCGCAGATGTCACTCGGCGTCACCCGTCCGGGTGGCGGCGTTGTCCACAGGCGGCCGGTGATCCACGGCGCTCAGCGGGCTCGGCCCGGCGGCGGCAGTCTGGCAGACACAGCCGTACGGGACGGGCCCGTACGCATGTCGGCCCGGTGTCGCACGTCCGGGCGAGGGAGGGGTTCGCGATGAACGAGACGATGGTCTGCGCGGTCGGCAGGGTGGCGACGCAGCCGGTGTACCGGGAGATGGCGTCCGGCCCGTCGGCGAGGTTCCGGATGGCCGTGACCGCCCGCTACTGGGACCGCGAGAAGAACATGTGGACGGACGGGCACACCAACTTCTTCACGGTGTGGGCCAACCGCCAGCTCGCCACGAACGCGGCGGCGTCGCTGACGGTGGGCGAGCCCGTGATCGTCCAGGGCAGGCTGAAGGTGCGGACCGACGTGCGCGAGGGACAGAGCTGGACCTCGGCGGACATCGACGCGGTAGCGATCGGTCACGACCTGGCCTGGGGCACCTCGGCGTTTCGCCGCGCAGGCAAGCCGGAGACGGCGTCCGCGCCGACGCAGCCGGAGCCCAACTGGGAGACTCCGCCCGGTGGTTCGCCGGAGCCGACGGACGCGACCTCGCAACAGCCCCCGGAACCAGCGATGTTGACGTGACGTCAATCACCCGTCCGCCTGCCCGAACTGCGGCTTATCGACGAGTGCGCACCGAAAAATCGCGGTGGACTTGTCGATAAGCCCTGCTCACAAGGGGTCTTGGCGATAACGATTCCGAGTCGGATCACTCGTCCGACCGTCTCACCGGCGAGCGGCGTCCGCCGCATACCTAGGATGCCGGGCATGGCTCTCGGGGCTCTTGCGGCCTGCGAGGCTTCTGATTCTGCAGGTGGGACCGTACCCCCCACATCGACGGGTCCTGCTCGAAGGGGAATTTGGTGTTTGCTTCGTTCTCTGCGGTGTTCGTACGCAGGCGAGGGGCTGCCCGCCTCGGCGCCGCGACGCTCGTGTCCGGGCTCGTCGCCGCGGGCGTGCTGGCCGGCGCCGGCCAGGCGACCGCCGAGGAGACCACGCGGAGTCAGGGCGGGGCGACGGCGACGACAGCCGGGCTCAAGACGTACGGCACCGCGGTGATACACGGCGACACCGAGGACCAGCAGGTGTCGGCGGGCCTGTTCGAGATGTCCGTCGAGGGCGGCGGCATGCTCCAGACGTACTGCGTCGACCTGCACAACCCGACGCAGCGGGACGCCGAGTACCACGAGACGCCCTGGAGCGGCACGTCCCTGGGCGCCAACAAGGACGCCGGCCGGATCCGCTGGATCCTTCAGAACTCCTACCCGCAGGTGAACGACCTCGCGGCGCTGGCACGGAAGGCGGGCGTCCGTGGCGCGCTGACCGAGCAGGACGCGGCGGCCGGCACGCAGGTGGCGATCTGGCGGTACTCGGACGACGTGGCCGTCGACGCCCTCGACCCGCAGGCCGAGCAGCTCGCGGACTACCTGGAGAAGAACGCCTCCAGCCGGCCCGAGCCCCGGGCCTCGCTCACCCTCGACCCGCCGGCGGTCTCCGGCCGGCCGGGGGAGCGGCTGGGCCCGGTGACGGTGCACACCAACGCCCGCAGCGTGACGGTGAGCCCGCCCGCGGACGCCGCCACGAGCGGGGTCCGGATCGTCGACAAGCAGGGCAAGGCCGTCACGTCCACGTCCGACGGCGGGCAGGTGTTCTTCGAGGTGCCCGAGGACGCGGCGTCCGGCACGGCAGAACTGACCGTGCAGGCCTCGACGACCGTGCCCGTCGGCCGTGCCTTCGCCTCCGAGAGCCGGAGCCAGACGCAGATCCTGGCCGGTTCCAGTGAGTCGACGGTGTCGGCCACGGCGGGGGCGACGTGGGCGAAGCAGGGCGCGATCCCGGCACTGTCGGCGGCGAAGAACTGCGCCGAGGGCGGTGTGGACATCATCGCCTCCAACAAGGGCGACGAGCCGTTCACCTTCGAACTGGCGGGCTTTGAGCACACCATCGCCGCGGGCGAGTCCCGAACGGTGACGGTCCCGCTCCAGGAGGACCAGGCGTACGACTTCACGATCCACGCCCCGGGCGGCTTCACCCAGCGCTTCACCGGCATGCTGGACTGCCGGATCCAGGGCAGCGAGACCGGCCCGGCCACACAGACCCTCAGCGAACCGAGCCCGGCCTCGGTGGACGGCGCGGCCACGGACACCAACCTCGCCGAAACCGGCGGCTCCGGAGTCACCTCCCTCATCGCCGGCATCGCCATCGCCCTGGTCGTGATCGGCGGAACGACCCTGATCGTGCTGCGCCGCAGGGGGACACCGACGGGGGACTGACGCTGACGCTCGTGCTCCCCTGAAGACCACTGCCCAGACAGGCCCTCGTCCTACGCTCAGCCCATGAAGATCACGGTACGGGCGGCGGCCGAGGCCGACCTGGCAGCACTGCTGGCCCTCTACGGCGAACTGAACCCGGACGATGCGCCGTTGTCCCAAGCGTCGGCAGACGCCGTCTGGGCGGCCATGTCCGGGCAGCAGGGGCGGACCGTCCTGGTCGCCGAGGCCGACGGCGCCGTGGCGGGAACGGCGGACTGCATCGTGATGCCGAATCTCACCCGCGGCGGTCGGGCCGTCCTGTTCGTGGAGAACGTGGTGGTGGCCGGCGGCTTCCAGCGGCGGGGCGTCGGGCGTCGACTGATGGCGGCGGCCGTGCGACTGGGGGAGTCGGCCGGCTGCTACAAGGTGCAGTTGCTGGCAGCGGACGACGAGTACGTCCACAGCTTCTACGAAGCGTGCGGCTTCAAGGCGCTGGCGCAGGGGTTTCGCCGCTACGTGGAGTAGCCGCGCGTTTCCCCGGCGGGAACCGAACCGATCCCCCCGACGTGTTTCCGGGCAAGGGGTGGTGCCTCGCGCTGCGATCAGATCAAGATCGAGGCAAGGCCGGTGCGGATGTCAGTGCCGGAAGGGATACTTGCGGCGACGGATGACCATGGGGGAGGTCACAGTGACACACCTGCCGACGAGCAGCACACCACCAACGGGCCCGGGCCTGCCCACCCTCCCGGCCGTACCGGCCCAACCGGCGCCACCGACGCAGCCGGGCCAAGCGCCTCACGGCCGTGCGGAAACTCACCCCCGCCGTACCGCCTTCGCCGAGGGACTGGACCAACTCCGAGCCGCCGCCACCACAGAGCCCGGCCGCCTCCGTATCATCGGCGCCTTCCTCGCGCTCCTCGTCGTCGCCTTCGGCGCCGTCACCGCCTGGCAGATGACCGACCGCGCGGCCGCCGCCGACGACGTGCTCACCAGCAGTCAGCCGCTCAGTTCGGACGCGGCCGACATCTACCGCTCCCTCGCGGACGCCAACACGGCCGCCTCCAGCGGTTTTCTCGCCGGCGGCCAGGAGACGGCCGCCTCCCGCGACCGCTACGAGAAGGACATCCGCACGGCCGCGGAGAAACTCGTCAACGCCGCCGCCAACTCGGACCCGGACTCCCCGTCCGCGGCGACCATCGCCAAGCTCAACAGACTCCTCCCGGAGTACAAGGGCCTGATCGAGCGCGCCCGCACCTACAACCGCCAGGGCTTCCCGGTCGGCGGCGCCTACCTCCGCTACGCCAACGAGAAGATGCAGCAGCAGATGCTCCCGGCGGCGGAGGACCTGTACAAGAAGGAGAACCAGCGCCTGCGCGCCGACTACGCGGACGCCACGCCCTACCCCTGGGCCGCCATCGCCCTGGGCATCGCCGCCCTGGCCGCCCTCGCCTGGGCCCAGCACCGCAACTACCAGCGCACCAACCGCGTCCTGAACCACGGCCTGGTCGCCGCCACGGCCACCGCGACGGTGGTCCTCCTCTGGCTGGTCGTCGGCCACAGCGTCGCCCGCGCGGGCCTGAACGACTCCTACGACCACGGCGTCCGCTCCCTGAACGTGCTGCACGACGCCCGTATCGCCTCCCTCAAGGCAAGGGGCAACGAGAACCTGACCCTGGTGGCCCGCGGCGCCGAGACGAAAAAGGTCGGCAAAAAGACCTACGACGCCTACGACTACGACTTCCGCACGGACATGAGCGCCCTGGGCAAGCATCTGGCGGCCGCCGGGAAGCTCGCCGACGACGCATCGGGCGAAAGCCCCGTCACCGCCGCCGTCGGCAACATGACGGAGTGGAAGGAGCGCCACACGGCGGCCCGTGACCAGGACGAGAAGGGCAACTACCAGCAGGCGCTGGACATGGTCATCGGCACCGAGAACACGACCGGCGAGTGCTTCGACAACGTCGACGACAATCTGCGCACGGCACTCGCCCACGAGGAAACCGAGTTCAAGCGCGCGGCCGATGACGGCCGGGACGCCCTGACGGGCCTGTCGGCAGGCGCGGCCGTCCTCGCGGTGCTCGGCGCCGCGGGCGCGGTGCTGGGCATCGGCCGCAGGCTGTCGGAGTACCGATGAACGGGACACGGGTGAAAGGGGGCGCGACCATGCGAGCACGACGTCTGCGGGCCAGTCTGAAGGGCTGGGGCGGGGTGGCCGCGATGGCGGTCGTCTGCGCCCTGGTGGCCGTCTTCGCACTGTGCGTCCCGCTGTCCGGACCGCGGACCGTGGACGGCCAGGCCGTCGCCCAGTCGGCCCGGGTCAAGGCCGAGAAGGCCGAAGAGGGCTGCGAGGCCCCGGAGAAGCAGACGCTGTCGCCCTCCTCCGCCGACGGCGACACCATCCAGGCGATCAAGAACCGCAAGGGCGAGAAGCGCAAGCTGATCGTCGGAGTCGACCAGAACAGCTACCGCTGGGGCTACCGCAACCCCAACAGCGGCAAGACCGCGGAGCTCGAGGGCTTCGACATCGACCTGGTCCACCGCATCGCCGAGGACATACTCGGTGACCCGAAGGCGGTCCAGTTCAAGGCGATCCCCACCGACCAGCGCATCCCGGCGATCAAGGACGGCCGCGTGGACATGGTCGTCCGCACGATGACGATCAACTGCGAGCGCATCGCGGACGTCGCCTTCTCCGCGCCCTACTTCAAGACGGGACAGCAGGTCCTGGCGCCGAAGTCCTCGCCCATCACGGGTTACGACGACACGCTCGCCGACAAGAGAATCTGCACGGCGGCGGGCTCCACGGCGTACTCCACGCTGGAGGCGGACAAGGAGGACGGCAAACTCCCCGCCACCACCGACATCTCCAAGACGGTGCCGAACCAACTCGACTGCCTGGTCAGGCTCCAGCTAGGTGAAGCCGACGCGGTGGTCACCGACGGCGCGCTCGCCGCGAGCCAGGCGGCACAGGATCCGACGGTCCAACTCAAGGGCGACGCCTTCACTGCCGAGTACTACGGCGTGGCGATGAAGAAGGACGCCGACGATCTGGTACGCCGGGTCAACCAGATCCTGGTGGACTACCGCAAGGACACCGCGAACGGCTGGCAGCCGTCGTACGACAAATGGCTGTCGGCGACACTGGGCAAGGATTCGGAGAAGTCGGAACCACCGGCACCGCAGTACCTCCGCACGACCTGACAACTGCACCGCCCCCCCGACCGGCACAACCGCAGCGAGAGGTGATCGATGGGCGTCACGGGATCCACCGGGCCGGTGATGGACCGGGACGAGGTGGACCGTGCGCTGGCGCGGCTCGGCGCGGAGCACGAGGCGATCGAGACCTCGCTCCTCGCCCTCCAGGACCACGCGGGCCGCAGACTCCTGGAGGGCGCCGAGCTCACCGGCGTCACCCAGGAGCGCTGGACGTCCACGGAGGCGTCGATCACGCTGCTGTGGACGTACTTCGACGCGTACACGGCCGCCTTGCGCACCGCCCGGGAGATCCGCGCCCGCCGCCGCTGGTCCAGCCGCGAGGACCTGGTGGAGCTGACCGAGTTGCTGAACGGCGAGTCGGTCACGGTCGCGGGCAGCGCCACCGCGACGGCCAACGCCCCCACGCTGTACGGCACAGGGAACAAGCTCAGCGAACGCTACTCGCTCGCCACCCTCGTCGACCGGATGAACGAGCTGTACGCGACGAGCCTGGACCTGGTCGTCGCGGCCGACGCGGTCTGGTCGGCGCTGCCGGCCCGGATCGATCTGCTGGCGGCCGAGCTCCAGCGCACCCGCCGGCTCGCGCACTCGGTCGGCGTGCGCCCCGGCGAGCACCCGGCGGGCGACGACCTGGAGCGCATCACCCGCACGCTCACGAAGCTGCGCGAGCAGGTGGTGTCGGACCCGCTGGCGTTCTGGCAGCCCGCGGAGGGCAGTTCGGCTCCGGGCGGCGGCAGGCCGGACACGACGGTGTACGACCGGGAGGCGCGCGCCCTGGAGGACGTACGCCGGGAGATCGACGCGGTTCTGACGGTGCGACAGGACGCCGAGAAGCGGATCGTCAAGCTGCGGGACGTCCTCAGCCGCGCGGACCGTACGCTCGCCGAGGCGCGCACCGCTCGCGGCGAGGTCCTGGCGAAGATCGCGGCGACGGAGGTGCCGGTCGTCAGCGGACCGCCGACCGCGTTGCAGGAGCAGCTGGCGGCGGCCGCGGAGTACCGCAGACAGGCCCGGTGGCACCGCCTGTCCCCGCTCCTGGAGTCGCTGGAGCAGAAGGCGGAGGACGAACTGCTGCGCGCCCGCGAGTCGTTGACCGCGGTCACCGCGCCCCTGGCGGTCCGCGCCGAGCTGCGCGGCCGTCTCGACGCGTACAAGGCGAAGGTCGCCCGGCACGGCTTCGCCGAGGACACGCTGCTGGTGGAGCGGTACGAGAAGGCCCGCCGCATGCTCTGGAGCGCCCCCTGCGACCTGCGCGCCGCCGAACAGGCCGTGCTGCGCTACCAGCAGGCCGCCGCGGAACTGCTCGGCGGCCCGCGGGTGCCGGACCAGGGTGTGCCCGAGGACGACCGGAGGGGGCCGGACGCATGAGCGACAAGGGGGAGTCCATGAGTGAGGCACGCACATGTCAACGCCCCACCTGCACCGGCACGTACGAAGACGTGGGCGGCGGCGAACTGTACTGCGACACCTGCGGCCTCGCCCCGGTCGTCGCCCCGAACGGCATGGTCGGGTCACCCCCCACCGGCATCACCGCCGGCGGCAAGGGCGGCTCCCGCGGTTCGGGGGGCAGCGGCAGCTCCCGCCCCAGCAGCCGCAGTTCCCGTACGTCGTCCCAGTCGTCGAAGTCCCGCCGCTCGGTGTCGGGTCGCCTCTCGCGCTCCCTGTCGGGCAAGGCGACGGGCCGTTCGGTGTCGGTGCGCAGCTCCGGCTCCGCCGCCGGGTCCTCGTCCCGGGGCCGGCTGGGCGCCGGGCTGGTCCAGGTCCCGCCGATCCCGCGGCCCGACCCGCGCGAAATGGTCCTGGACAACCCCGAGGTGCCCGAGCGGAAGCGGTTCTGCTCGCGCTCGGACTGCGGCGCCCAGGTGGGCCGGGCGCGCGGCGACCGTCCGGGGCGTACGGAAGGGTTCTGCACCAAGTGCGGCCATCCGTACTCGTTCGTGCCGAAGCTGAAGGCCGGGGACGTCGTGCACGGCCAGTACGAGGTGGTGGGCTGCCTCGCGCACGGCGGTCTGGGCTGGATCTACCTGGCCGTCGACCGGGCGGTCTCCGACCGCTGGGTGGTCCTCAAGGGCCTGCTGGACACCGGCGACCAGGACGCGATGGCCGCGGCGATCTCCGAGCGGCGCTTCCTGGCGGAGATCGAGCACGCCAACATCGTGCGGATCTACAACTTCGTCGAGCACCTGGACCAGCGCACGGGCTCCCTCGACGGCTACATCGTCATGGAGTACGTCGGCGGCAAGTCGCTGAAGGAGATCGCCAACGCCCGCCGCACACCGCAGGGCAGGCGCGACCCGCTGCCGGTGGAGCAGGCCTGCGCCTACGGCCTGGAGGCCCTGGAGGCGCTCGGCCATCTGCACAGCCGCAACCTGCTGTACTGCGACTTCAAGGTCGACAACGCCATCCAGACCGAGGACCAGCTCAAGCTGATCGACATGGGCGCGGTGCGCAGGATGGACGACGAGGAGTCGGCCATCTACGGCACGGTCGGGTACCAGGCGCCGGAGGTCGCCGAGGCCGGCCCGTCGGTGGCGAGCGACCTCTACACCGTCGCCCGCACCCTCGCCGTCCTGACCTTCGACTTCCAGGGCTACACGAACGTCTACGCGGACTTGCTGCCCGACCCGGACAACATCGAGGTCTTCCGGCAGTACGAGTCGTTCTACCGCCTCCTGGTCCGCGCCACGGACCCCGACCCGGGCCGCCGGTTCGCCTCCGCGCAGGAGATGGCCGAGCAGCTGACCGGTGTCCTGCGGGAGGTCGTCTCCCTGCAGACGGGCCGTGCCCGGCCCGCCCTGTCCACGCTGTTCGGGCCCGAGCTGCGGGTCACGGACACGGAGTTGTTCCCGAGGCTGGACGGTGAGGTGTCGCGGCTCGGGGCGAGGGTGGTGCGGAAACGGGGCCGTTCCGCGACCGCTGCGGCGCTGCCCGCTGTCCCCTCCCAACCCCACGGTGGCGCGCAGAGCGTCCCCAACCCCCACAGCCTCGTCAAACCCGTTGACACTCCCGCCGCCGCCCTCGCCCTCCCCGTCCCCCGCGTCGACCCGTCCGACCCCAACGCCGGCTTCCTGGCGGGCCTGATGACCTCCGCCTCGGCCGAGCTGCTCGGCGCCCTCGCGGCGGCTCCGGCCCCGTCGATCGAGACGCGACTGCGGCAGATCCGGGCCTGGCTGGAGACCGGCGATCCGGCCGCCGCGCTGGAGGCGCTGGTCACACTGGAGGGGGAGCGGCCCGACGACTGGCGGGTGGTCTGGTACCGGGGCGTGGCCTCGCTGGTGACGGGCGACGACGAGGGCGCCGCGCTCGCCTTCGACGCGATCTACGACGCCTTCCCGGGCGAGATCGCGCCGAAGCTGGCGCTGGGCCTGTGCGCGGAGGTGCTGGGCCAGCTCGACAACGCCGCCGAGTACTACCGGCTGGTGTGGGCGACCGACCCGAGCTATGTGAGCGCCGCGTTCGGGCTGGCCCGCGTGCAGTTGGCGACCGGGGACCGGCGCAGCGCCGTACGGACGCTGGAGTCGGTCCCGGAGTCCTCCATCCACTACACGGCCGCGCGCGTGGCCGCCGTCCGGGCGCGGTTGCGGCAACGCACGGCGACCGCCTCGGACGTACCGTTCCTGGAGGACCTCACGGCCGCCGCGGCGCAGGTCGAGGCCCTGGAGGCGTACGGTCTGGACCCGGCGCGGCGCGAGCGGTTGTCGGCCGAAGTCCTCGGCTGCGCGCTGGACTGGGTACTCTCCGGGGGCCAGGGTTCCGCCCCTCCCGCCGCCGGGGGACGGACGCTGCTCGGCAGCGGCCTGGACGAGCGGGGCCTGCGTTTCGGCCTGGAACGCTCGTACCGCACGCTGGCCCGGCTGGCGCGTGGCGGCGAGGAGAGGATCGACCTGGTGGAACGTGCCAATCGTTACCGCCCCCGGACGTGGGTGTAGTTGATGTCGCAGATGCCCCAGTTGTCCGCCTGCCCGAGTTGCGAGGAACCCCTCGAATCGGGTGACCGTTTCTGCGGCGCGTGCGGATACGACCTGTCCGCCGTGCCGGCACGGCCTCAGGACAACCCGACCATCACCATGAACGGCTCGGTGCCCGTGCAGGGCGTTCCGGCCACCGGTGCGTATCCCGTGCCGCCGCCGTCGGTGCCACCCGCCGGTGCGGGCTGGCCCGCCCCCGGCCTGGACGGCGCGGGCGGATCGCAAGCGGCGCATCTGCCGACGGACCAGGGCACGGACTCGGGCGGCTCCGCGCTGCCCCCGGACACACCACCGCCCCCCGGCGCCCCGCCGGCCCCGGCAGCGGGCGTCCGCTTCGACCGTCCGCCCCAGGCCGCGGACCACCCCGTGCCGCCCGGCGGCGCCGAGGGGCACCCCGTGCCGCCCGGCGGCTACGCACCACAACCCGACGGATATCCGGCACAGTCCGAGACCTACCAGGCACAGCAGCCCGACGAGTACCTCCTCCAGGCACCGGACCCACGGGTGTCCGCCGACCCGGCGGCCCAGGCCGCGGGCGCCGGCGGCAAGGTCTGCGTGGCCTGCCGGGCCGGCCGCGTGGACGACGACGGCTACTGCGAGAACTGCGGCCACGCCCAGCCGCGCGAACGGGACCACATGGAGCAGGAGTCCGGCCCGGTGGCCGCGGTCAGCGACCGCGGCCTGCGCCACCACCGCAACGAGGACGCGTTCGCCATCGGCAGCACCGCGCTGCAGGACGGCTCACCCGCCTCCGTGGCCATCGTCTGTGACGGCGTCTCCTCGGCGACCCGCCCCGACGACGCCTCGATGGCGGCGTCGAAGGCGGCGAGCGAGGCACTGCTGGCCGCCCTGCCGCGCGGCACGCACCCGCAGCAGGCGATGCACGACGCGATCATCGCCGCCTCGCGCGCGGTCAACTCGCTCGCCGCGGAACCCGCCACGGCCCGCGAGCACGCCCCCCACCAGAACGCCCCCGCGTGCACCATCGTCGGCGCCGTGGTCACCTCGGGCCTGCTGATCGTCGGCTGGGTCGGCGACAGCCGCGCCTACTGGGTCCCGGTCGACCGGAGCGCACCCCCCGCCCGGCTCACCGAGGACGACTCATGGGCCGCGCAGATGGTCGCCGCGGGCCTGATGAGCGAGGCCGAGGCCTACGCCGACGAGCGCGCCCACGCGATCACCGGCTGGCTCGGCGCGGACGCCTACGAACTGGAACCGCACACCGCCGCGTTCAAGCCCGACCGGCCGGGCGTGGTCGTGGTCTGCACGGACGGCCTGTGGAACTACGCGGAGGCCGCCGAGGAGATGGCCCGGGTCGTCCCGCTCGACGCCGCCACGCACCCGCTGCACAGCGCCCGGGTGCTCGTCGGCCACGCCCTGGACGGCGGGGGCCACGACAACGTAACAGTGGCCCTCGTGCCGTTCCCGGCCGTCTCCCAGGGGGCAGGATCGGCCTGAGGCCGCGTTACGGGGATGCCTCAGCGGACCGGAGGGGACCGGTCCGCCTACCGTCATCACCCCGCTCCGGTGGGGGCTTTCGAGGGGGATCGAAGCAGGCATGGCCAATTTCTCGAAGTCGAACGCGCCCCAGTTCTCGGTGGACGTCTACCAGAACGAGTACCTGCCGGAGGGCGCCGGCGAGGTCAACGCCATCGTCACGGTGACGGCGACCGGCGGCGGCACGATCGGCAGCGCGGTATCGGCGCCCCACCTCTTCTCGCCCGGCCAGGGCCCGTCCGCGGCCGTTGCCATCATGGTCGACTGCTCCGGGTCGATGGACTACCCGGCGACCAAGATGCGCAACGCCCGCGACGCCACGGCCGCCGCGATCGACACCCTGCGCGACGGCGTGCACTTCGCCGTGATCGGCGGGACGCACGTGGCCAAGGAGGTCTACCCGGGCGGCGGGAGCCTCGCGGTCGCCGACGCCACCACCCGCGAGCAGGCCAAACAGGCACTGCGCTCGCTCAGCGCGGGCGGCGGCACGGCCATCGGCACCTGGCTGAAACTGGCCGACCGCCTGCTTTCCTCTGCCGACGTCGCCATCCGGCACGGCATCCTGCTCACCGACGGCCGCAACGAACACGAGTCGCCCCAGGACCTGAAGGCCGCGCTCGACGCGTGCGCGGGGCGCTTCACCTGTGACGCGCGCGGCGTGGGCACCGACTGGGAAGTGAAAGAAGTCACAGGGATCGCCTCCGCCCTGCTCGGCACCGCCGACATCGTCGCCGACCCGGCCGGGCTCGCCGCCGACTTCAAGCAGATGATGGAGACGGCGATGGGCAAGGAGGTCGCGGACGTCTCCCTGCGGCTGTGGACCCCGGTCGACACCACTGTGAAGTTCGTCAAGCAGGTCGCGCCCACGGTCGAGGAGCTGACCGGCCGGCGCACCGAGGCGGGCCCGCGCGCCGGCGACTACCCCCTTGGTTCCTGGGGAGACGAGTCCCGTGACTACCACGTCTGCGTCGAGGTCCCGGCCGCGAACATCGGGCAGGAGATGCTGGCGGCCCGGATCTCACTGGTCATTCCGCAGCCCGACGGCACCGTCCAGAACCTCGGCGCGCAGGGCCTGGTCCGTGCCGTGTGGACGGACGACATGGTCGCCTCGACGTCGATCAACCCCCAAGTCGCCCACTACACCGGGCAGGCCGAACTGGCGCAAGTCATCCAGCAAGGGCTCGATCTGCGCAAATCGGGAGACATGGACGGAGCAACGGCCAAACTGGGCCGGGCCGTTCAGCTCGCGAGTGCCTCCGGGAACGCCGATACTGCGAAACTGCTTGCGAAGGTGGTGGACGTGGTCGACGCCGCGACCGGTACTGTGCGACTGAAGGCGAAGGTCGAAGAGGCCGACGAGATGACGCTCGAGACCCGGTCCACCAAGACTGTTCGCGTGAAGAAGTGACCTAGAAGGAATCGAAGGAGGGACGCGCCGACATGCCGACCTGCCCGAACGGACACCAGTCGGGTTCCGACGACTGGTGCGAGGTCTGCGGTCACCGCATGGCGGGTGCCGTGCCTCCGCCTCCTCCCCCGCCGCCCCCGCCCGGCGGCGGCTACGGCTTCCCGCCCCCCGGCGGCCCGGGTGGGCCTCCCGGCGGCCCCGGTGGCCAGCCCGGCGGGCGCCCTCCGCACCTGTCCGCCGTACCGAACGCCGAGCCGGAGCTCTGCCCGCAGTGCCGTACGCCGCGTGAGGGCGGCGCACCGTTCTGCGAGGAGTGCCGGTGGAACTTCCTGACGAACACGGCGACTTCGTACACCCCCGCCGCCCCGCCCCCGCCCCCGCCGGCGCCCGGCCCGGGCGTGCGCTTCCAGCCGCCGGGCCAGCCCGGTCCGGGCGGCCCGTCGGGTCCGTCGTACGGCGGCGGTGACTCGTACGAGTACCAGGGCTCCCGCCCGTCGCAGATCAACCGTCCGGCCGAGCCGATCCCGCCCTTCGGCAGCGACCCCTCGGGCCGTCCCGGCCCCGGTGGGCCCGGCGGTGCTCCCGGCCCTGGCGGCCGTCCCGGCCCCGGTGGTCCAGGCGGCCCCGGTGGTCCTCCCGGTCCGCCCGGATTCGGTGCCGACCCCTCGCGGCCGGTCCCGCCGCCGCCCGGCCCCGGTGGCCCCGGTGGCCCCGGTGGCCCCGGTGGTCCTGGTGGCCCCGGCGGAGCTCCGCAGGGCTACCAGCAGTCCGGCCCGCCGGCTCCGCCCGGGTTCCCGCAGGAGACCCAGCGTCCGCAGCAGGGCGGTCAGCCCTTCGGCGGCGGCGGTGACGACTGGGTGATCTCCCCGCCGTCGTCCACCGGCCCCGGCGCGCCCGGTGGCCCTGGTGGTCCCGGCGGCTATGGCTATCCGCAGCCCGGCGCGACCCAGGCCCCGCCCGGCCCCGGTGGCGGTCAGGGCGGCGGCTACGGTTACCCGCAGCCCGGCGCCACGCAGGCCCCGCCCGGCCCCGGTGGCGGTCAGGGCGGCGGCTACGGTTACCCGCAGCCCGGCGCCACGCAGGCCCCGCCCGGCCCCGGCGGCTTCCCGCAGCAGCCCCAGCAGCCCCAGGGGCCGGCGACCTGGACCGCGACCATCGGCCCGGACCGCGAGTACTTCATGGCGATGATGCAGCGCTCCGGCCCCGAGGCCGCGGGCCTGAACCTGCCCGCGTACTCGCCCGAGCAGCAGCGCACGCTCACCGGCAACCAGATCACGATCGGCCGCCGCCGGCACTCCACCGGCGACACCCCCGACATCGATCTCTCGGTGCCGCCTGAGGACCCGGGCGTCTCGCACCAGCACGCGGTGCTGGTACAGCAGCCCGACGGCAGCTGGGCGGTCGTCGACCAGAACTCGACGAACGGCACGACGGTCAACGGCTCGGAGGAGCCGATCCAGCCGTTCGTCCCCGTACCGCTCCAGGACGGCGACCGGGTGCACGTGGGCGCCTGGACGACGATCACGATCCGCCGCGGCTGAGCCCGGTCGGCAGCCTCGTCAGGACGGGAGGGGCCAGGCGTACGGCCCCTCCGGGTCGTCCAGCCAGGCCCACTCCCGGTCCCCGCTGACCGTGATGCCGTAGCGCTCGCGCTGCGGCATGCCCTCCTGCTCCCACAGCGCGTGCGCCTCCTGCGGGTCGAGGCTGCCGCGGGTCAGGGCCAGCAGGAAACGGAACAGGTCGTCCTCCCTGGCCCGGCGCGGTACGCCGCCCAGCTGGAGCGGCTCGCCCCCGGGCCGGCTCCCGCCGCGCAGCGGCACGAAGTAGGCGGGCGTGTGCAGGAAACGGCCCTCGGCATGGTCGGCGTCGCGCACCGTGAGCACGACCAGGCCGGTGGCGAGCGGCATCAGGATCCGGCCACCGGGGCGGCTCTGGGCGAGCCAGGCGCGCGGCACGGTGCTCAGCGCGCAGGTGGCGATGATCCGGTCGAACGGCGCGCGCTCGGGCACGCCCCGGGCGCCGTCGCCGGTGACGACGACCGGGTGGTACCCGGCCGCGGCCAGGTGCCGGCGGGCCGACTCGGTGATCTCCGGGTCGAGGTCCACGGTGGTCACCTTGTCGTCGCCCAGCCGGTGGGCGAGCAGCGCGGCGTTGTAGCCGGTGCCGGCGCCGATCTCCAGGACCGTGTTCCCGTCCTCCACGCGCAGCGCGGCCAGCATGTCCGCCATCAGGGACGGCTGGCTGCTGGAGGAGAGCAGTTCGCCGTCGCGCAGCCGGGTCGCCAGCGGGGTGTCCTCGTAGGCGCCCCGCAGCCACCGCTCGCGCGCCTCGGGGGCGGGGCTCTCGCCCCACCGGCGTTCGTAGCCGCCGGCGACACCGACGTAGTAGTACGGCACGAAGAGGTGGCGCGGGACCGCCGCGAACGCCTCCCGCCACACCGGGTCGGCGGCCCAGGCCCCGCTCGCGTCGATCCGGCGCACCAGTGCCGCCCGCTCGGAGGCGGCGAGACCGTCCGTTTCCCTGTCGGGAGCATGCCCGCCCATACCCCCACAGTAAGGGCACCGGGGCCGGTCCTAGGCCTTGAGTCCTATGTCTCCACGTCTGAGAGCATGGAGGGCGTGAAAGAGATTCGGCGCGGCACGCTTCAGGAGCAGACCTTCTACGAGCAGGTCGGCGGGGAGGAGACCTTCCGTCGGCTCGTCCACCGTTTCTACGAGGGAGTCGCCGAGGACCCGCTGTTGCGGCCCATGTACCCCGAGGAGGACCTGGGCCCGGCCGAGGAGCGCCTCACGCTGTTCCTCATCCAGTACTGGGGCGGCCCCACGACGTACAGCGACAACCGCGGCCACCCGCGCCTGCGGATGCGGCACGCGCCCTTCACGGTCGACCGCGCGGCGCACGACGCCTGGCTGAAGCACATGAGGGTCGCCGTCGAGGAGCTCGGGCTCTCCGAGGAGTACGAGCAGACGCTGTGGAACTACATGACGTACGCGGCGGCGTCGATGGTGAACGCCCCGGGCTGACCCGCAGGGGCGTGGCGATCGTCAGCGGACGCTGACGTCCAGCGCCCCGAGCCCGGCCTGCCGTACGGCGACCGACCCGTACGGCGTGCGCAGCCTGAGCCACGCGCCCGACGAGAACAGCCCCAGAGGCACCCCGGGCCGCAGGAACCCGAGCGACTGTGCCGCGTGCACGGCGCGGACCGGGAGCCGGGTGTCGCCGACCGTACGGGACCAGATGTCCCGCCCGATCCGGTCCAGCTCGGCCCGCGTGCGCCGCTCGGTCGGCAACTCCTGCGTACGGGACCGGAACTCGGCGACGGCGGCGGCCACGAGGGACCGCAGCGCCTCGGGAGCCGGCAGTCCCGGCTCGGGCCGCCAGCCGCCGCGCGGCGGCAGCACGCCCGCCCACGGCGGCCCGGTCACCGCGCCCGGCACGACGGCCGTGGCGCCCTTCTCGTCCACCGACTCCAGGAGCTCACCGGCGGACACGGTCACGTCCAGCGTGACGTCGATCCCGTCCTCGTACGGCTTGGCCAGCCGCACCGCGCGCACGGCCAGCACCTCGAAGGACGGCGGCCGCCCGAACACCGCCAGGGCGGTGCCCGCCGCCTTCAGGCGCACCGCGGCCCCACGGTCGTAGTGGAGCAGCCGGGAGAGGAAGGCCGCGAGATCCGCCGCCTCCCCCTCGTCGGCCAGGTGGAGCACCGTCATGCGGCGACGGCCTCCTCCTCGTCGTCCGTGTACTCCCGGAGGAACTCGCGTTCCTCCGGGGTGAGCCGGCGCGGGCGCTGCGACTCGAAGTCGAACGGCACTATCACCGTCGAGGCCCGGACGTAGACCACGTCGTCGTCCTTCACCTCGTACGTGATGGTGAAGGACGCCGCCCTTATCTCCGTGACCCACAGCTCGATGTCCACGGGGGTGTGCCGGTGGACCAGCTGCCGCTTGTAGTCGATCTCATGGCGCGCCACCACGGACCCCTGCTTGAAGTCCTTCTCCGGGCGGAACAGGAAGTCGATACGGGCTTCCTCCAGATAGCGGAGGAACACCACGTTGTTGACGTGGCCGTACGCGTCCATGTCCGCCCAGCGCAGCGGGCAGCGGTAGATGTGCCGCAAGATCAGCCCCGGGTCAGCTTCTTGTAGGTGGCGCGGTGCGGACGCGCGGCGTCCGGGCCGAGCCGCTCGATCTTGTTCTTCTCGTACGACTCGAAGTTGCCCTCGAACCAGAACCACCTGGACTCGCCCTCGTAGGCGAGGATGTGCGTGGCGATGCGGTCGAGGAACCACCGGTCGTGGGAGACGACGACGGCGCAGCCGGGGAACTCCAGCAGCGCGTTCTCCAGGCTGCTGAGGGTCTCGACGTCGAGGTCGTTGGTCGGCTCGTCGAGGAGCAGCAGGTTGCCGCCCTGCTTGAGGGTGAGCGCGAGGTTCAGCCGGTTGCGCTCACCGCCGGAGAGCACGCCAGCCGGCTTCTGCTGGTCCGGGCCCTTGAACCCGAAGGCGGAGACGTACGCGCGCGAGGGCATCTCGACCTGGCCCACATTGATGTAGTCCAGCTCGTCGGAGACGACCGCCCACAGCGTCTTCTTCGGGTCGATGTTCTCGCGGCTCTGGTCGACGTAGGAGATCTTGACGGTGTCGCCGACCTTGATCGCTCCGGAGTCGGGCTCCTCGATGCCCTGGATCATCTTGAACAGGGTCGTCTTGCCGGCGCCGTTCGGCCCGATGATGCCGACGATCCCGTTGCGCGGCAGCGTGAAGCTGAGGTCGTCGATGAGCAACTTCTCGCCGAAGCCCTTGGTGAGGTTGTTGACCTCGACGACGACGCTGCCCAGGCGCGGGCCCGGCGGGATCTGGATCTCCTCGAAGTCCAGCTTCCGCATCTTGTCGGCCTCGGCGGCCATCTCCTCGTAGCGGGCGAGGCGCGCCTTGGACTTGGCCTGCCGCCCCTTGGCGTTCGACCGCACCCACTCGAGCTCTTCCTTGAGCCGCTTCTGCCGCTTGGCGTCCTTCTGGCCCTCGACCTTGAGGCGGGCGGCCTTGGTCTCCAGGTACTTGGAGTAGTTGCCCTCGTAGGGGTAGAGGCGGCCGCGGTCGACCTCGCAGATCCACTGGGCGACGTTGTCGAGGAAGTACCGGTCGTGGGTGACCGCCACGACGGTGCCCGGGTACTTGGCCAGGTGCTGCTCCAGCCAGTTCACGGACTCTGCGTCGAGGTGGTTGGTGGGCTCGTCGAGCAGCAGCAGGTCGGGCTGCTCCAGCAGCAGCTTGCACAGCGCGACGCGGCGGCGCTCACCGCCGGACAGGTTGACGACGGGCCAGTCGCCGGGCGGGCAGCCCAGGGCGTCCATGGCCTGCTCCAGCTGGGCGTCGAGGTCCCACGCGTTGGCGTGGTCGAGGTCCTCCTGGAGCTTGCCCATCTCGTCCATGAGCTCGTCGGTGTAGTCGGTCGCCATCTGCTCGGCGATCTCGTTGAACCGGTCGAGCTTGCCCTTGATCCCGGCGACACCCTCCTGGACGTTCTCCAGGACGGTCTTGTCCTCGGTCAGCGGGGGCTCCTGGAGCAGGATGCCGACCGTGTAGCCGGGGCTGAGGAAGGCGTCACCGTTGGACGGCTGCTCGATCCCGGCCATGATCTTGAGGATGGTCGACTTGCCGGCGCCGTTCGGGCCGACGACGCCGATCTTCGCTCCCGGGTAGAAGCTCGTCGTCACGTCGTCGAGGATCACCTTGTCGCCGTGCGCCTTACGCGCCTTGCGCATGGTGTAAATGAACTCAGCCAAGAGAAACCGTCCGGCAGCTTGAATACGGCAGTGGGCAGATACACCCCATCTTGCCGTACCGCCACCCCTGGGTGGAAACGCGTATATCCGAGGGGCCCTGACCTGGGGTTTCGTGGTCAGTGGCGGGGAGTCGGCTGTCGGCGTCGGTCGCCGTTGGCCGACCTCGGGCGCCCTCGCACGGCTTTCTCTTCCTCGACGTCGATGGTCCGCTCATCCCGTTCAGGCCGTCGTCCGGGCACCCGCCTTCCGCTGCTGCCGACGCCTCGGCGCCTGTCGATCAAGGCTGGAGTGGCCGGAGAGCGGCGCCGAGAAAGTTCCGCGCGGCCTGCGCTTTGGAGGTCCTCTCGATTGGTACGTGTGGTCTGAGGTGATGGCCCCGTGGCCCGCCCCGGTCCGTCGACCTGCCATGATCATCTCGACGTGTTCCGTGGCGGGAGGCAAGAGATGGCGATATCGCTGCCCGATGGGCTGGCTACGCCGGCACTCGTGGTCGATCCGGATGTTCTGGACAGGAACATCTCGCGGATGGCCGAGGCTTCGCGGCCCCGAGGGTTCGCCCTGCGCCCGCACGCCAAGAGCCACAAATGCGCGCAGATCGCGGACCGTCAGCTTCGAGCCGGCGCGCGCGGGCTGTCGGTGGCCACGATCAGCGAGGCCGAGGCATTCGCCCGGGTCGGCGTGGATGACCTGTTCATCGCTTACCCCGTGTGGCTCGATGCCGACAAGGCGCGGCGGCTGCGCCGGTTGGCGGACGACGTTGCCCTGAGAGTCGGTGTCGAGTCGGTCGAAGGCGCGCAGCGGCTGGGGGAGGCCCTGCGCGGCAGCGCCCGGCCGGTCGAGGTTCTCGTCGAGGTCGACAGCGGGAGCCATCGCACGGGAGTACAGCCTCACGCTGCTGGTGAGGTCGGGAAGGCTGCCGTCGACGCGGGACTGGATGTTGCCGGCGTGTTCACGTTCCCGGGACACGGCTACGGGCACGACGCGCAGGCGCGCGAGCGTGCCGCACGGGACGAGGAGCGCACGCTGGGCGAGGCCGCACAGGCGCTGCGGGGCCTTGGGATCGACGTCCGCGTGGTCAGCGGCGGGTCGACTCCGACGGTGGGGCAGTGGCAGCCGGGAGAGGTGAACGAGTTGAGGCCCGGTGTCTATGTCTTCAATGACGCCACCCAGTTGGCCATCGGCACCTGCGGTGTGGAGGATCTGGCGCTGGTCGCCGCGGCGACGGTGATCAGCGTTCCCGCTCCTGACCGCGTTGTGCTTGATGTCGGCAGCAAGGTCCTCGGCTCCGACCGGTCGCCTTGGGTGACGGGACACGGCTACCTGCCCCAGTTCCCGCAGGGAACCATCACCGGGCTGTGGGAACACCACGCCGTTGTCCGGCTTCCGGAAGGGGTGCGGGGACCACGCCTTGGGTCGCTGGTCGCTGTCGTCCCCAACCACATATGCACGCCGGTGAATCTCGCCGATGAGCTGCTGGTCGTCCGAGACCGCGAGGTGATCGACCGCTGGCAGGTAACGGCCCGAGGTGCCAATACCTGAGCATCGTCTCAGGCCGAGAGCCGGCGATAGTCGTTCCCAGAACGGCTGTGGCGCCGGCGATGATGGTCTCCACGACCCAAGCTGACCACGTGTCACACGAGTTGGGCGCGCTTCAAACCCAACGCCTGTGCCGACGCGCTTGGCTGGGCGCCAAGGGACGTTGCGACGATGCATGCGCAGACCGTGGCCGTCCGGCGAGGCAGTACGCGGCAAGCCGGCCTCCACCGCCGCGTCCTGGGCCGGCGGGTGGCAAGCTGTGCCGATGAGCGACTACCGCCTGTGGCTCGCTGCGATCCCACAGCCCCTGCCCGAGGCCGATGCGCGGGTCTACTGGAACCTCAAGGACCCGACCCCTGCCCTCACCGAAGCGCTGGCCGGCGCGGCTTACCTTTACGTCGGCTCCTGGCAGGAGATGCACGTGTCCGAGCGCCCCCAGTCGGGGCGCAGCCCAGCAGTGCGGCTGTTCGACCGGCTGTTTCTGCGAGGCACGATCGACGGATACCAGGCGCCCACGCTGGACCCACAACTGCGGGACGAACTGAACGCTCTCTACCAACCTCGCCCAGACGATCTGCCGTCTGAGTCCGTGGCCGCACACGAGCTGGAGAGGTTTCTGGCCGGGCACATGGCCTGGTGCCTGCTCCCCGAGGAGACGCCTCCGGCCGGTCTGTGAGGCTGTTGTGGCACGGGCTTCGCCCGTCAGTCCGAGTAACCGCCCTCAGGTGAGCATTCCACACGAGGTTTGTGGGAGCCGACCGCCTGGTGGACAAGAAACTCGGCGAACAGGCCGCGTGTGTTGTTCATACGGAGGTCCGGCACGGCGAACCGCCAGAAGTCCACCACGGTTGCGTCCGGGACGCCGACGATTGACTCGTCGCCGCGGAGCGGGGGCATGGGACGCGGGGTCAAAGGCAGACGAGCGGACTGCTTCACGGTCCGCAGTCTGCCAGCACGGCGAGGCGTGGGCTCTTGCGTACTGACCGGCGCGGTCGCCGGAGGCGGGGCACGCCTCCGGCGTCCGGTCAGCGGGTGGCGAGGAGCTCGAGCGTGTCGATCACGCGGTTCGAGAAGCCCCACTCGTTGTCGTACCAGGCGACCACCTTGACGTGGCGGCCGTCGACGCGGGTGAGGGCCGAGTCGAAGATCGACGAGGCGGGATTGCCCACGATGTCGGACGACACGAGCGGGTCCTCCGAGTACTCGAGGATGCCGGCGAGCGGCCCCTGAGCCGCGGCGCGGTACGCCGTCAGCACGTCGTCGCGCGTCACGTCGCGGGCGACGGTCGTGTTGAGTTCGACGATCGAGCCCACCGGCACCGGTACGCGGATCGAGTCGCCCGACAGCTTGCCGTCGAGGTTCGGCAGCACCATGCCGATCGCCTTGGCGGCGCCGGTCGTGGTCGGCACGATGTTGACGCCGGCGGCCCGGGCGCGACGGGCGTCGCGGTGCGGACCGTCCTGCAGGTTCTGCTCCTGCGTGTAGGCGTGCACCGTCGTCATGAATCCGTGCTCGATACCGGCGAGTTCGTCGAGGACCGCGGCCAGCGGCGCGAGCGCGTTGGTGGTGCAGGAGGCGTTGGACACGATCGTGTGCACGGCCGGGTCGTAGGCGTCGGTGTTGACCCCGAACGCGAGCGTGACGTCGGCGCCGTCCGACGGCGCGCTGACGAGTACCTTCTTCGCGCCCGCGTCGAGGTGGGCCCGGGCGGCCTTGGCCGAGGTGAAGCGGCCGGTGGCTTCCAGGACGATGTCGACGCCGAGTTCGGCCCACGGCAGCTGCGCCGGTTCGCGCTCGGCCAGCACCGTGATCCGACGGCCGTCGACGACGAGGGCGTCCCCGTCGGCGGTCACCGGGCGTCCGAGGCGGCCGGCCGTGCTGTCGTAGGCGAGCAGCCGGGCGAGAGTGGCGGGCTCCGTCAGGTCGTTGACGGCGACGATCTCCAGGGCGCTGTCGCGCTCCAGCAGTGCGCGCAGCACATTGCGTCCGATGCGGCCGAACCCGTTGATGGCGATGCGAGTCATGAGTGATGTCCCTTCCCTTCGCCATCAGGCTCGCCCGCGGCCGGCGCCGCTGACAGCGGCGGGATCGCCACGGTTCAAAAGGATCCCGCCACGCGGTGCCGGGCGGGTTACTCGCCCCGGGTGAAGGTGCGCCGGTACTCGCTCGGTGTGGTGCCGAGGACGCGCTGGAAGTGCAGGCGCAGGTTCGCGCCGGTGCCGAGCCCGACGTCGTCGGCGATCTGCTCGACGCTGCGCTGCGAGCGCTCGAGCAGTTCGCGGGCCAGGTCGATGCGGGCGCGCATCACCCACTGCATCGGCGTGTAGCCGGTCTCCTCGACGAAGCGCCGGGAGAACGTGCGCGGCGAGACCCCCGCCTGCCGCGCCAGTATGTCGAGGGTGAGGGGCTCGCCGAGCCGGTGCAGCGCCCACTCTCGGGTGGCGGCGAACCGCTCGCCGAGCGGTTCTGGGACACTGCGCGGCACGTACTGGGCCTGGCCGCCGCTGCGGTAGGGGGCCGCAACCAGACGCCGGGCCGCGTGGTTGGACGCGGCCACTCCGAGGTCGCCGCGCAGGATGTGCAGGCACAGGTCGATGCCGGAGGCGGCGCCGGCCGAGGTGAGCACGCTGCCCTCGTCGACGAACAGCACGTTCTCGTCGACCTGGACGAGCGGATGCCTGGCCACGAGTGCCCGCGTGTAGTGCCAGTGCGTCGTGGCGCGCCTGCCGTCGAGCAGGCCCGTGGCGGCGAGCGCGAAGGCGCCCGTCGAGATGGCGGCGAGCCGCGCGCCGCGGTCGTGGGCGTCGATCAGTGCCCCGACGACGGCCTGCGGCGGGTCGTCGCGGTCCGGGAACCGGTAGCCGGGGACGAAGACGATGTCGGCCCACGCAAGCGCGTCGAGGCCGTGGGCGACGTAGTACGCGAGGCCGTCGCCACCGGTCACGAGACCGGATGTCGCCCCGCACACCCGCACCTCGTACGGCATGCTCGCGCGGGTCGTGAAAACCTGCGCGGGAATTCCGACATCGAGCGGCTTGGCCCCCTCGAGCACAAGGACGGCGACGCGATGCAGGCGGGAGGCTGGCACGGGAAGAGGTTACGTGGGGCGGGACTTCGATACGCCCACGGACCGGGTAGACGACACACCGGCCGGGCTGTCTGGCAGCGGCAACGCGCGATCGCTTGTGCCTGGCGTCATGAGCGCAGGTCGAGCAGCATGACGTCATAGAGGTCCGGGCCCTCCCACGGAGCAGCATCCGTTCGGCCCCGATGCCGTCGAGCAGGGTCTCGTGCAGACGCCGTGCGACACCCCGTCCGCGCCAGGGTCCGCGTACGGCAAGTTCCATGAGGCCGAAGGCGCGGTGCCCGTCCTCGCGCCGCATGTCGTCGGGCACGGGCTCGATCAGTTCGTGCCGTCATGCAAGCATGACCTCGCTACCGCCTGGCCTCCCGTGTCCGGGGACAGGCGGCTTGGTGATCGAGAGGGGGGCTGATGGCTCAGGGAAGGCGTGCGAAGGACGCACGGTGGACTCGGGTGGGCGTGGTGACGGTGTTGGCGTGCCTCGCGCTGACCGCTTGCGGAGCCGAGATCACTGTCCGGAACGCGGCACCCGGACAGGAGAAAACCGTCATCAACGTGCCCGCCGGCACCGTGCTCAATCCGGCGCGCTGGCCGGACGCCTGCTCGTTTGTCACCGACGCCGAGATCAAGGCGATACTGCCGCAGGCGGCGAAGTTCAGCCGGGAGTCGGACTGGGTCAAGCTCTCTGAGGAGGGCGCCCTCGGCGGGAAGGCGGGCGCCGGGCTCGCCTCCGACGGCAAGTGTGACTACTCGTTCGAGCTGCCGCAGAACGGCGGGTACAAGGGGCACATCGAAGGCTGGGGCTCCTTCGATGTTGCGATCCTCGCAGTGGCCGACTCGAAACTGCTCACCCGGTACGTCGCCGAGTCCAAAGCCGCGCATCAGCGACGGGCGGTCGTCCTGGAAACGGACGCCAAGACGTTCGGAGCCGATGAGTGCTACTCCCATGCGAGGTCGAAGAACGAGATACCGACCGTCGTCTGCCGCAAAGGCCCGCTCATGTTCCAGAGCAACGGCGTGGGCTTCAACTACATCGACTTCGAGGGCGCGGAAGAGGACAGCGCCGCCTTCGACGAGATCGTCAAAGAACGGGTGACCCCGGCCGTCTTCCGGGCCATTACTGCGAACCTCTGACCAGTCCCGGCACCATCGCGGGTGAGGGGCATTTTCATGCCCTCTCGTGGCATGTAGCAGTCCGCTTTGAGCTGGGGTTTTGTCGTCAGTGGCGGTCGCTGTTGAGTGGTTCGGGCGCTGTCGCGCCGTCGTCGTCTCCGAAGTCCGGGGCCTGGAAGGGGTTCGTGGCCGGAGGCGGTGATGCCGTGGCGGTGGAGCGGGGTGCCCCTTCCGGGGCGGAGAAGAGCGAGGTCAGATCGATGAGAGGTCTCCTTGTGGTGCCAAGCCCCGGGCGGGGCCTGGTGTGCCGTGACCGGGCACAGCGGTGCTAGAGCTTGGTCATCTTGGCGTACGGGCTCAGGATCCGCTTCTGAGCCGAGCCGAAATCCACGAGGACCGCGATCCCGTCCTCGATGCTGATGACCCGGCCGAGGCCGTACATGTCGTGTGTGACCTGGTCGCCCACGGAGAAGTGCTTCGGGGCCGGGATGACCGGGGCCTTGAAGGGGCTGGTGGGCAGATGGCGCTTAGGTGCAGCAGGCTTTGTCATTGCCCCTAGTATGCGCCCTCGCGTGTTCTGGTGCCCGCGTCCGTCCACGGCCGTTGTCCGGCACGGCCCCGGCCGGTCTCATGGGCGGGCTTCTCTCGCGCCCCGATCACACCCCGATCACACCCCGAAGTACGCCCGCAGTCGCCCCTGCGCCCCATCCCCCCTTCCGGGCATGGTGGGCCTCCCTGGGGCACGGGGGAACGGCGTGGGAAACGGGGGTTGGGCGTCAGCGCGAGGTGTCGAAGGCCTCGTCGCGCGTGGTCGCGAGCGCGCTCTCCAGTGCGCCGCGCAGCACGGGGTGTTCACGGACGTCGCCCACGACCAGGCGTGGGCGGGACGCGGCCAGTTCCTCCAGCTCGGCCTGGACGAGGGCGCGCAGCGTCTCGCCGCCCGAGGTGAGGGCCGCGCCGCTCAGTACGACGAGCTCGGGGTCGAGCACCGAGACGAGGGAGGCCAGGCCGGTGGCCAGCCGGGTCGCGTAGGTCTGGAGGAGGCGGCGGTGCGGTTTGTCGTCGCTCTCCGCGGCCCGGGCCACCAGGTGTGCGGCGGCCTCGGCGTACGGGCCCGCGGGGATGTCCTCGATGCCCAGTTCACGGGCCAGCCTCGGGACGGCCTGGGAACCGGCCAGCTCCTGGTATCCGCCGCTGTTGGCCTTGGTGACCTGGCGGACCAGGGGTGTGCCCGGCACCGGCAGGAAGCCGACCTCGCCGGCGCCGCCGGTCCAGCCGCGGTGCAGCCGACCGCCCAGGACCAGGGCGGCGCCCAGGCCCTCCTGGTTCCACAGCAGCACGAAGTCCGTGTGGTCCCGGGCCGCGCCGAGGCGCTGTTCGGCGAGGGCGACCAGGTTGACGTCGTTCTCGTACTCGAACGGCATCGGCAGGGCGGCCGCGAGCTCGTCCAGCAGGGTGGGGGAGTGCCAGCCGGGGAGGTGGGAGGCGTAGCGCAGACGGCCGGTCGTGTGGTCGAAGGCGCCGGGTGTGCCGATGACGAGCCGGTGGATGTCGTCCCGGGCGAGACCCGCCGCCTTCACCGCGCCGTCCAGGGCGTCGGTGACCTGCTGGACGACGGGGGTGCCGGTGCGTCTGCCGGGGGTGGGCAGTTCGTGGCGGCCGACCGTGCGGCCGGTGATGTCGGCGACCGCGGCGAGGATCCGCTGGGGGGTGACGTCGAGTCCGGCGGCGTGACCGGCCGCCGGGTTGACCTCGTACAGCTGGGCGTTCGGGCCCGGGCGGCCTTCGGTGGTGCCGGTGGCCAGGACGAGGCCCGCGGCCTCCAGGCGGGCCAGGAGCTGGGAGGCGGTCGGCTTGGACAGGCCGGTGAGCTTGCCGATCCGGGTGCGGGACAGCTGCCCGTGCTCCAGCAGCAGGTCCAGGGCGGCCCGGTCGTTCATGGCGCGCAGGACGCGCGGGGTGCCCGGCGTGCCGGCGGTTCCTGCCATGCGTGTCCACACCTGCCCTTCGGCTGCTCAGCTTCTCAGCGGTCCCGCGGGGAAGTCCATCGGACGACCTCGATCATTATTAGGAAAGTTTCCTATCGATAGTAAGGAAGGTAAGCCCGGCGCCGCGCGGGCGTCAATTAGGGGACGGTTCAGGCCACGCAGTCGTCACCCGGGCAAGCCAAGAGGGCGGCACCCGAAGTCCGGGTGCCGCCCTCTTGGTGGCGACCGTTCAGCCGCCCTCTTGGTGACGGCTACTTCGTGGTGCTCGTCGGCGGCGGTGCGGCGGGCGTGAGCGGGGACGCCGCCGCCGACTGCGGGGACGCCGAGTTCGCGTACACCGACGGGGGCGCCATCCCCGCCGTCGGGTCGGCGGGCGCTTCCTCCATCGGGGCGGTGGCCCCGCCGACGATGCGGATGTCCGCCGCGTCGAAGGCCCGCTTGATGCGCCAGCGCAGCTCGCGCTCCACGGTCAGGGACTTGCCGGGCATGGTCTTGGCCGAGACGCGCACGACCATGGAGTCCAGCAGGACGCTGTCCAGGCCGAGGACCTCGATCGGGCCCCAGAGCAGCTCGTTCCAGGGCTCCTCGGCGCTCATCTTCTCGGCGACCTCGTCCAGGGTCGCCTTCACCTTGTCCAGGTCCTCGCCGGAGTGGACCGTGACGTCGACGTTGGCCGTGGACCAACCCTGGGAGAGGTTGCCGATGCGCTTGACCTCGCCGTTGCGGACGTACCAGATCTCGCCGCCGTCGCCGCGCAGTTTGGTCACCCGCAGGCCCACCTCGATCACCTCGCCCGAGGCGACGCCCGCGTCGATCGTGTCGCCGACGCCGTACTGGTCCTCAAGGATCATGAAGACGCCGGAGAGGAAGTCCGTGACGAGGTTGCGGGCGCCGAAGCCGATCGCCACGCCGGCGACACCGGCCGAGGCCAGCAGCGGGGCCAGGTTGATCTGGAAGGTGCCCAGGACCATCAGCGCGGCCGTGCCCATGATCAGGAACGACGCCACCGAGCGCAGCACCGAGCCGATCGCCTGCGAGCGCTGGCGGCGGCGTTCGACGTTGACCAGCAGCCCGCCGAGCCCGGAGCCGTCCACGGATTGGCCGGTTCGGTTCATGCGGTCTATCAGCTTGGTGATCGCCCGCCGGACGACGACCCTCAGCACCGCCGCTATCACCACGATGAGCAGGACCCTCAGGCTGATCGCGAGCCACGTCGACCAGTTCTGCTCGACCCAGCCTGCGGCGTTCGTCGCGCTCTCCTGGGCGTCCTGGAGCGAGGGCACTCTCGGAGTCTCCGTATCCGAGGGGGTCGGCGACGGCGACGGGCCGGCGGCGAGCAGGACAGCGGACAGGGACACGGCAGGTACCTCCAAGCACAGCGGTCTGCCCCGGTGCGGCGGTTCAGGGAGGTCGAGGTCACGACTGGGTCACCGCGGGGGCAGAACCACCACACTAACGGGGCATTGTGTGTGCTTCCGCAGGATGCGTGAAGGAGAGACTGTGCTCACCTGGGCTTGAACCGGCCATGATCCGGGGGATGAATCAGGTGTGGTCGAAAACACTCCCAGCCCGTTACGGGGACATGGTGGCGCTTTCACCAGGCATGAGGGGAGACTGGCTACGAATCGTCCCGGCGCGAGCCACGCGCCGCCGGCGTCCAAGGAGGCATCCGTGCCGCACGTCCTGGTCCTCAACGCGTCGTACGAGCCGCTAGGTGTCGTACCGCTCCGTCGCGCGCTCGTCCTCGTCCTCGAGAACAAGGCCGTATGCCTCGAGGAGTCCGGCGCCTATCTGCACAGCGCGACCGTCACAGTCCCCGCACCCAGCGTGGTCCGGCTCAAGCGATTCGTCCGGGTTCCCTATCGGGGGCCCGTTCCTCTGACCCGCCGGGCGCTGTTCGCCCGTGACGGGGGCCGGTGCATGTACTGCGGTGGCGTCGCAACCAGCGTCGACCACGTCATCCCGCGCAGCCGCGGGGGCAAGCACGTCTGGGACAACGTGGTGGCGTCCTGCCGCCGCTGCAATCACGTCAAGGCCGACCGGCACCTCTTCGAGATCGGCTGGCGGCTGCGCCACAAACCCGCCCCGCCCACCGGCCTGGCCTGGCGCATCATCGGGACCGGTCATAGGGATCCGCGCTGGCTGCCGTACTTGCAGCCGTACGGCGCGGACGACGCATTGGCCCGGATCGACGGCATTTCCGCCTGACGAGGATCCGGGCCTTCGTATTGCCGCGTGCCCTTCAGCCTGACCGCGTGCGGCCGGCCGACCGGCCCGGGGAACCCCCGTTCCCCCGGGCCGGCCCCTCATGTGCCGGGGCGCCTACGCGTACCGCAGCTCCCCCGGGCGTACCGAGCGGCGCAGCAGGGGCAGTGAGGTGGCCGCGGCCAGCAGGCAGGCGGTGTAGACGGCGACGGGCACCAGGGCGATCGCCCAGGGCACCGGGCGGTTGAGGAGCAGGGCGTACCACACGCCGATGGCCGTCCCGCCGAGGCCCGCGAGCAGTACGGCGGGGGCGAGCGGCAGCGCGGTCTCCAGCAGCAGGGCCCGGCCGAGCACCGTGTGCGGCACCCCGGCGGCGGCCTGCGCGGCCAGGCCCCGGCGGCGGGTGGCCAGGGACTCGGCGGTGCCGACGGCGAGGCCGGACAGGGTGATCGCGAGGGCGACGACGACGGCGGCGCCGGTGAGGTCGAGGCCGGTGGTGTAGTAGGACGCGGACCTGTACAGGCTCGGTGAGGCGTGCACCACGTCGCTCAGCACCTGCCGGATGCCCATGAAGCCGGTCCCGACGAGCGTCACCAGCAGCACCGCCGCATGCGTGCGGGCGGCCGACCAGGGGTCGTCGCGCAGTCGTTCCGCCGCGATCAGTGTCGCCGCCGACCGGGCCCGGTGCGCGAGGATCCGCCCGGTCGCCTTCGCGGTGGCCCCGGAGAGCCACACCGCGCCCGCGCCGACCGCGAGGACCACGCCCGTCATCATCAGCGGCGGCCCGCCGTACGGCCGGTTGTGGGCGGCCGTGGACGTGGTGGCCACGGCCAGCAGCGCCAGCACCGCGACGAGCAGGACCCCGGCCAGGAACAGCAGCCCGGGCCCCCGTCCGCCCCGCGGCCCGACCCGGCGCACCCAGCCGAGCGGGGAGGCCACGACCCGGCGCAGCGCCAGTGCGCCCGCCGCCGCGCCCAGCACCGGTACGGCGACGGCGACCAGGGCGATCCCCACCCAGGCCAGGGCGGTCGGCCGGTCCCACTGGCGCAGCAGGACCAGCACCGACAAGGCGGTGGCGGGCGCCGAGCCCAGCAGACAGGCCAGCCCGGTCTCCAGCGCGGCGATCCGCCGCACCTGCCAGGGCGTCGCCCCGGCCAGCCGCAGTCCGGCCAGCCGCCGGTCGCGGTGCACGGCGCCTATCCGGGCGCACTGGCCGAGGAACCCCAGCACGGGCACGAGCAGGAGCAGCAGCCCGACGATCACGCCGGACCGCGTGCCGGGCTCGTCCAGCAGGCCCGCGGCCACGGGTACCCGGTAGCTGCCCCGCAGCGCGGCCAGGGCGACGGCGGCCAGCGCGAACCCCGTCGCGAGCGCGGCGCCCGTCGCCGTGAGTGCGACCCGCCACCACTCGCCTCGATCGGAACCACGGGTGAGTTCCCAGGCGAGGCGCAGGTCGGAACGCAGGGAGTTCATGCCGTCACCCCCAGCGGCGCCACGGCGCCGTCCCGGAGCTGGACCTCCCGGTCCGCGTACGCCGCCACCTGGGCGTCGTGGGTGATCAGCAGGACCGCCGTGCCCGACTCGCGGGCCGTGTGGACCAGGGCCGTCATGACCTGCTCGCCGGAGAGCGAGTCCAGGGCCCCCGTCGGCTCGTCGGCGAAGACCACCTTCGGGCCGGTGACCAGGGCCCGGGCCAGTGCGGTCCGCTGGGCCTGGCCGCCGCTCATCTCGCCCGGCCGCAGATCCTCCTGTCCGCGCACGCCGAACCGCTCCAGCCACTCACCGGCCAGGGCCCTGGCCCGCGCGCGGTCGGTGCCGGCCAGCAGCAGCGGCAGGGCGACGTTGTCCAGGGCCGTCAGCTCGGGGATGAGCTGACCGAACTGGAACACCACGCCGAACTCGGTCCGCCGCAGCTCGCTCAGCCGCTTCTCGGACAGGTCCTTCAGCCGCCGGCCGTCGTACGACACCGAGCCCTCGTCGGGCCGGACGATCCCGGCCAGGCAGTGCAGCAGCGTCGACTTCCCGCTGCCGCTCGCGCCGGTCACGGCGAGGATCTCGCCGGCGTGCAGGTCGACCGAGGCCCCGCGCAGTGCGGGGGTCCTGCCGTGCGTTTTGGTGAGGCCGCTCGCCGAGAGAAGAGGCACGGGTCTGCTCATGCTGCGTCGACCTCCGCGGTCAGGGTGGTGAGCCGGGCCGCCGTGGTGCTCATCCAGCGGAGGTCGGCGTCGAGGTGGTTGAGGGCGTAGTCCGCCGAGAGCACGGTCGCGAGGTCCGCGCCCTTGGCGGCCTTGACCGCGGTGAGCTCCCGCATCCGCTCCATGTGGGCGGCGCGCTGGGCGCTCAGATACGCGGCCGGGTCGCCGCCCGAGAGGATCGCGACCACGACCTTGGCGAAGATCTCGTTCGCCACGAAGGGCGCGGGCGGCGTGATCTGCCCGGCCCACCGGGACAGTTCGCGCGTCCCCTCGTCCGTGGCGCGGTACGTCGTCCGCTCCGGGCCGCCGTCCGAGTCGGTGCCCTCGATCGCGGCGAGGCCGTCCCGGACGAGGCGCTGGAGGGTCGTGTAGACCTGCCCGTAGGCCAGCGGTCGGGCCCGCGGGAAGCGCTCGTCGTGGCGTCGCTTGAGGTCGTAGCCGTGGCTCGGCCCCGTGGCGAGCAGGCCCAGCAGGATGTGGCGGGTGCTCATGCCGATCATTATGCACTGAGTATATGTACTGAGTGAATAGCAGGCATCGAAGAAGGCCGGAGAAGGCCGGAGAAGGCCGGAGAAGGCCGTCGCCGAACCTTCGACAGGTTCAGTCCGTGACGGCGTACGTCTCCACCGACCACAGCGAGTACCCGTACGGCGTGGCCCGCTTCTCGCCCTGCACTCGTACGAAGCGCACGTCGCGCTCGTCCATGCGGACGCTCTCGTGGCCGCCCCGGCCGTCCCGTACCGCGGCCGCAGTGCGCCAGCGGCGGCCGTCCGGCGAGACCTGGACGCGGTACGCCGAGGGGTGGGCGTCCTGCCAGCGCAGCTCGACCTGCCCGAGCCGCACCGGGCGGGGCAGCTCGACCTGCCACCAGGCGCCGTCGTCCGCCGGGGACGACCAGCGCGTGTCCGGGTCGCCGTCGTTCGCCGCCGACGCGGGGAAGTCGGGCGTCTCGTCGCCCGAGGAACGCGCGGTGCCGGTGCGGGCCAGGTCGGGTCCGCCGGTGGGCGGGAAGGCCCGGACGGTGAGTGTGCGGGTCGCTCCCGCGAACCCCAGCCGGATGTCGTAGGTCCGTTTCGGCGAACCGCGCTCCACGGTCACCTCGACCGGGACCTCCACCCGCGTGCCGCGCGGCACGGTCAGTTCGGTCCTGGGCACCCGCACCCGTACGCCCTCGGGTGCCTCGACGGTGAGCCTGCCGCGGGCGTCGGCGGGGCGCAGCGAGCCCAGCCCGGCCGTCAGCCGCCGCGTCCTGCCGGTCTCGGCGTCCACGCGGTCGCGCGTCAGCTCCACAGAGGCGGCGGGGGAGTCCGCGAACCACGGGACCAGGTGACGCACGCGGGAGGACGCGGGACCGGTGACCCGCACGGCGTCCACCCGCTGCCCGGCCCGCACCTCGGTCGCGCCCGAAGCGGCCAGCCGGCCGGCCTGCCACCAGCCCCGGCCCGGTACGTGCACCTCGACGCCGCCCTCGGTGCCGGGGTCGGTAAGAGCCGTCACGGCCGTCAGGGACCGCGGGTGCGAAAGGCGCAGGGTGCGGCCGTCGCCCGGCTCGCCGGGGCTGGGGGGCGGCTCGTGGTCGATGCCCGACCAGGCCGCGTACGCCTTCTGCGCCCGCCCCAGGAAGGGGTCCAGGACGTCCGTGCCGACCTTGACCGGTGCCGGCCGGGCCCGCAGCGCGCCGAGTCGGCGGTACGCCGTCCAGGCCGCCGCCGCGTCCCCGGCGCGCTGCGCGTCCAGCATGTCGAGCGCGGCCGTGCCCGCCTCGCCGTAGCGCGCCAGCTGCTCCGACCAGGGGGCGACCTCCGGGGCGAGGGCGGTGCCCGTCAGCCGCCGGGGCAGCTCGCGCAGCACGGTGAACGCCTCGCGCAGCCGCCGCGCGGCGTCACCGTCCGTCCCGGGACCGCGTTCCTCGGCGCCACCCGCCGTACGGGCCCGCCAGTACGCCTCGGTCAGCGGGCGCAGGTACGCCGACTCCTCCTCGCCGAGGACCGACGACGCGTCGTTCCCGGCGAGCGCGGCCAGGGCCTCCTCGCGGCGCCGGTCCCCGCCCGCGAGGTCGGCGATCGCGGCGCGCCAGGACTCCCCGGGGCGGTAGGCGCGCGGGTTCCAGGCGTAGTCGGCGGCGGTGAACAGCGGGATGCGGGACGCCTCGGGCTGCTGCATCGCGTTGGCGAGCAGGGCGGCCGAGCCGGTGGCGACGGCCGGCTCGCGGCCCCGGTAGGGGCCGAGGAAGAGACGGCCGGGGTCGTAGTCGTTGACCGGGTAGTTGTCCATCGTGACCAGCGGATGCCGGAACGTCTGCCGAGCGTCGGCCAGTTCACCGCCCGTGATGGTGCGCGGCACCACCCCGACGCCCGTCCACGCCACCTCGACAGCCGTGTCCAGCGTGCTCGCCAGGGCCTGCCGGTAGTCGGTCGTGCCGTCCTCGTAGTACTCGGTCGGCATCAGCGACAGGCCGGCGGCTCCGGGGTGCCGGTCCGCCAGGTGCCGGGCCACCGCGTTCGCCACCCGGGCCTGCGCCCGCGCGGCCGCCCGCGGGCCGGAGCCGAACCGCTCGGCGTCCGCGTCGCAGTGCCACTCGCTGTAGCTGACGTCCTGGAACTGCAACTGGAAGGCCCGAAAGCCCAGCGCCCACATCGCGTCGAGCTTGCGCGTCAGCGCGCGCACGTCGGCGTCCGACGCGAAGCACATCGCCTGGCCCGGGGCCACCGCCCAGCCGAGCGTGACGTGGTTGCGGCGCGCCCGCTCGGCCAGCTCCCGGAACTCGGCGCGCTGCCCCGCCGGGTACGGCTCACGCCAGCGCGCCTGCCGGTACAGGTCGTCACCGGGGGCGTACAGGTAACGGTTCTGCTTGGTGCGCCCCATGAAGTCGAGCTGCCCCAGCCGCTGCCGGTGCGTCCACGCGGTGCCGTAGAAGCCCTCGGTGATGCCGCGCACGGCGGTGCCGGGCCAGTCGCGCACGACGGCGGCGGCGATCGTGCTTCCCCCAGGTTCTCGGCTGCGCTCGAACAGGGGGGACCCTGGTCGCACGAGCTGCCGCAGCGTCTGGACCGCGTGGAACAGGCCGTCCTCGCCGGCTCCGGTGAGCAGGACGCCGCCCCTGCCCACGGACAGCTCGTATCCCCCGGAGGGGAGGGCGCGGCGGTCGTCCCGGCGGACGGGCTCCGTCCGCACGCGCACGACCAGCGCTCCGGGTGCGGCGGAGTCCGTGATGCGACGGGCCCCGGCCTGTCGTAGCAGGTCGCGCAGGGCCTCGACGGAGTAGCGGTCGGCCGTCGGGTCGCTGATCAGGGCGACCTCGTCGGTGACCGCGACCGGTGCGCCGTTCGCGCGCAGGGACTGGGGGCGCGGCCAGACGGAGAGGTCCGGCTCGGCGGTGTCGGGGGCTGGTGTCGCGGTCGCGCCCGGGACGGGCGGAGCCGCCACCGCGGCGGGCGGGGTGCCGAGGGTTCCGGCGACGACGGCGACGGCGAGAGCCGCCGCCCGCTTCCCACGCCGCAGTCCCACAGGCCCCCTCCAGGTGTGTTCGACCGGCAGAACGAGCCCACCACCTGCCCGGTGAAGGTGTCAAAGAGAGTGGCCGTTGTGACGGAATTGCCGGAATCTGGAAGGAGTGGAAGGAAGCGGAATGTGAGCAGAAGCACGATGTTCGGCCTGGGGTGTCTGCCATCGCGTCGACTGGGTAGGGCTGCGGTGACCCGTTGAATGCCGTACCCAAGGAGGCCCCCGTGGCTGCGATGACTTTCCTTCCGCTCCCGGTCCAGTCCAAACCCGTGGCGGACACGTCCGCCGACCTCGACCCCCACTATGACGACCCCCGCTACGAAGACCCTCACTACTGCATCTTCAGCTCCGAGAGCACCTGCGCCGAGCCCCCGCTGACCAGCGAGCCGCCGCTGCCCGACGCCGAGCCCCTCACCAGCGAGCCGCCGCTCGCCGAATCCGCCCCCCTGACCAGCGAACCCTCCGCCTTCGTCCCGGACTTCACGAGGTCCTAGATGACCGCACCCCGGCCGGCCGAACCGCCTTCCGAGGACCTGTCCCGCCTCGCCGAACTGCACGGCGTCGCCACCTCGTACAGCCCGTCCCCGGACCGTACGGTCGCGGCCCCGGCCGCCGCGGTCACCATCACCCTGGCCGCTCTCGGCGTGGACGCGAGCACGCCCGGCGCCGTCCGCGCCGCGCTCGCCGCCCGGGAGCGGCACCTGGGCGCCAGGCTGCTGCCGCCCACGGTGGTCGGCTGGGGCACCAGCCCCCCGGCCGCCCTGGCCGCGCTCCCCGAGGGAAGCCGGCTGCTCATCGAGACCGAGCAGGGCGAGAGGCGCGCCTCGGCCGAGCACCTCCCACCCGGTGTCCACCGGCTGACCGCCACCGTCCCCGACGGCCGCACTGCCACCGCCCACCTGGTCATCGCCCCGGCCCGCCTGCCCACCACCACCGGACGCTCCTGCGGACTCCTCGTCCAGCTCTACTCCCTGCTGTCCCGCCGTTCCTGGGGCATGGGCGACCTGGGCGACCTCGCCGAGCTGGCCGGCTGGGCCGGACGGTCGCTCGGCGCCGGCTTCGTCCAGGTCAACCCGCTGCACGCGGCCGTGCCCGGTGCCCCCACCGACCCCTCCCCGTACCGCCCCTCCTCCCGCCGCTTCCCCGACCCGGTGCACCTGCGGATCGAGGACGTCCCCGAGTACGCCTACGTCGAGGACCGCGAGCGGCTGCGCGCGCTGCTGGAGAGATCCGGCCGGCTGCGCGAGGCGGTGCTGGAGGACGGCGCGCTGATCGACCGGGACGCCGTGTGGGAGCTCAAGCGGGAGGCGCTCGAGCTGCTGTGCGAGGTGCCGCTCGGCCCCGGCAGACGCGCCGCCTACTGTGACTTCCTCGCCGAGCAGGGCCAGGCCCTGGAGGACCACGCCACCTGGTGCGCGCTCGCCGAGGTGCACGGCTCGGACTGGCACCGCTGGCCGACCGGCCTGCGCGACCCGCGCTCGGCCGAGACCGCTCGGGCCCGGGGCGGACTGATGGGCCGAGTGGACTTCTGGTCCCGGCTCGCCTGGCTCACCGACAGCCAGCTGACCGCCGCGCAGCGCGCCGGGCGCGAGGCCGGGATGCCGGTCGGGATCGTGCACGACCTCGCGGTCGGCGTCCACCCCGGCGGCGCCGACGCCTGGGCCCAGCAGGAGTACTTCGCCGCCGGCATGTCGGTGGGCGCCCCGCCGGACGCCTTCAACGCCCGCGGCCAGGACTGGGGCCTGCCGCCCTGGCGCCCCGACCGCCTGGCCGAGTCGGGCTACGCCCCCTTCCGCGAGCTGCTGCGCGCCCTGTTCCGCTACGCCGGAGCCCTGCGCATCGACCACGTCATGGGCCTGTTCCGTCTGTGGTGGGTGCCGCACGACCGGCCACCGACCGAGGGCACGTACGTCCGCTACGACGCCGAGGCCATGCTCGCCGTCCTCGTCCTGGAGGCCTCCCGGGCCGGGGCGCTGGTGATCGGCGAGGACCTGGGCACCGTCGAGCCCGGCGTGCGCGAGGCGCTGCGTGAGCGCGGGGTGCTCGGCACGTCTGTGCTGTGGTTCGAACGCGACTGGGAGGGCGACGGCCGCCCGCTGCCCCCCGACCGCTGGCGCGCCGACTGCCTGGCCACCGCCACCACCCACGACCTGCCCTCCACGGCCGCCCGCCTCACCGGCGAGCACGTCGAGCTCCGCGACAGCCTGGGCCTGCTGACCCGCCCGCTGGAGGAGGAACGCGCCGAGGCCGCCGCCGACACCGCCGAGTGGCTGGCCCTGCTCACCCACCTCGGCCTGCTGAACGGCACGGGCGGCACCGACACCTCATCGGAGGAGGCCGAGATCCAGGCCGTCCACCGCTTCCTGCTGCGCACCCCGGCCCGCATGGTCGGCGTCTGGCTCCCGGACGGAGTGGGCGACCGCCGCCCGCAGAACCTCCCGGGGACGTGGGACCAGTACCCGAACTGGCGGCTGCCGATCGCGGACGCGGCGGGCCGTCCCGTGACCTTGGAGGACCTGGCCGCCTCGCCCCGGCTGCACGCCCTCATCGAGGTTCTGCGGCAGCCGCCCGACGCGTCGGGCGGCTGAGGACGCCTCTTACGGCACCCCGGGCGCGCGGCGCCTACCGGCGTTGGATACTTTTGGCACCGTGGACAAGAAGAACGCCCTGCGCGCCGGCGCCCTGGCCGCCGGTACGACGCTGATGATGCTGCTCATGTCGTCGCCTGCCTCCGCGCTCATGCGCGACGACGGTGACGACCCCGGTCCGGGCCTGAGCGTCATCGAGACGCTGGGCCTCTTCGTCGTGGCCCCGATCGTGCTGTACCTGGTCATCCACGGTCTGGTGATGGTCGGGGACAAGTCGCACAAGCAGAAGGACCCGACCAGCTCCAACATCAGGACCAAGGCCGACGCGAAGGTCGACGCCAAGGCCTGACCAGGGCTCCCTCCGAGTCCGTCACGCACCTTTTCCGAGGGCGCTGTCCCCCGTCGTACGCACGCGCATGCCGCCGTGCGACGACCGGGGCGGTGCCCTCGGCTTTTCGCGGTGGGCGGGGCTCCCGGTGGGCGGGCTGTCAGGGGTTCGGTGCCGTCAGATAGCGCTGGACCGTGGGCGCCAGCCACGCCACGATCTCCTGGCGGCTGAGCGCCACGGCCGGCGGCAGGCGCAGGACGTACCGGGTGAGCGCCATCCCGAGCAGCTGCGTGGCGGTGAGCACGGCCCGCACCGGGATCTGCTCGGGGTCGGGGCACACCTGGCGGGCGACCGGAAGCAGCTGGTCCCGGAAAATGCCCTGCATGCGCTCGGCCCCGGCCTGGTTGGTGGCACCGACCCGCAGCAGGGCCGTGAGCACCTCGTTCTCCTCCCACATGTCGAGGAAGTGGGTCACGAGGGCGGACCCGACCTCGTCCCGGGGCAGCGGGCCCAGGTCGGGCAGCTTCAGATCGACGGCGACGGCGGCCGCGAACAGGCCCTCCTTGCTGCCGTAGTACCGCATCACCATGGACGGGTCGATGCCCGCGTCCCGCGCGATGGTGCGGATGGTGGCGCGCTCGTAGCCGTCGGCGGCGAAACGCTCGCGGGCGGCGTCGAGGATGGCGGCGCGGGTGGTGTCCGAGCGCCTGGAGGGGGTGGTGCGCTTGCTGTCGGGCATGCCAACGAGCGTATGCCAACACATGTAGGCCCACAAGCGTTGACGAAGTGGGTCTGCGGTTCTACTTTGGTCAACGACCGTTGGTCAACGTCTGTTGGCAAACGCGTGTTGACCAACGGTCGCCGACCAACACGTGTTGGCCTACAGGGAGGCCCTGATGAGCGAGACCACCCGTACCGTGATCGTCGTCGGTTCCGGCCCCACCGGCCTGCTCCTGGCCGGTGACCTGGCCACCGCCGGCGTCCCCGTCACCGTCGTCGAGAAGCGCCCGCGCGGGATCAGCAACCTCTCCCGCGCGTTCGTCCTGCACGCCCGCACGCTGGAGCAGTTCGACGCCCGAGGGCTGGCCGACGAACTGGAGGCCGTCGGCCGGCGGCTCGGCCGGTTCCGCCTCTACGGCCGCCTCAGCCTCGACCTCTCCACGCTGCCCTCCCGCTTCAACCACCTCCTCGTCCTTCCGCAGTACGAGGTGGAGAAGGCCCTGGGGCGGCGGGCGCTGGAGGCCGGGGCGCAGTTCCGGTACGAGACCGAGGTGACCGGGCTGACGCAGGACGCGGAGGGAGTGACGGTCGAGCTCCGCGGGCCCGGCGGCGGCTCGGAGGCGCTGCGCGCGGCGTACGTCGTCGGCGCCGACGGGATGCGCAGCACGGTGCGGAACGCGATCGGGCTGCCGTTCCCCGGCCGTTCGGTGATCCGCTCCGTCATGCTCGCGGACGTACGGGTGACCGAGGAACCCGGGGAACTGCTCACCTTCGACGCCGTCGGCGACGCCTTCGCCTTCCTCGTCCCCTTCGGCGACGGCTACCACCGCGTCGTCTGCTGGGACCGCGGCCGCGAGCGCCCCGACGACGCGCCGGTCGGACTCGACGAGATCAGGGAGACCACCCGGCGCGCCCTCGGTCGTGACTTCGGCATGCACGACCCCCGCTGGATGTCCCGCTTCCACAGCGACGAGCGGCAGGCGCCCGCCTACCGTGTCGGCCGCGTCTTCCTCGCCGGGGACGCCGCGCACGTCCACACCCCGGCCGGCGCCCAGGGCATGAACACCGGCCTCCAGGACGCGGCCAACCTGAGCTGGAAGCTGGCCGCCGTCCTCAAGGGGCACGCGGCCGACGCGCTCCTCGACACCTACCAGGCCGAACGTCACCCCATCGGCAGGACGGTGCTGCGCAGCAGTGGCGGCATCGTGCGTGCCGCCATGGCCCGGCGGCCCTGGACGATCGCCCTGCGCGCCGCCTTCGCCGCCTTCCTCGGCACCGTCGGCCCGGCCCGCCGCAAGGCCCTCGCCCAGGTCACCGGCATCGGCTACCGCTACCCCGCCCCCCGCGGCTCCCACCGCTTCACCGGCCGCCGCGTCCCGGACGTCGCCCTGGCCGGGGACGCTCGCCTCCACGAGGCGATGCGGGGCGGCCGGTTCGTGCTGATCACCCCGGAGCCGTACAGGGCCGGGCCCGGCCGTGAGGACCTGCTGGCCGTCGAGCGCTGGGCGAGCGATCGCCGTACGACCGTGTTGGTGCGGCCCGACGGGTACGCGGCGTGGGCGGCCGACGCGGCGGACACCCGGGCGATCGAGGCGGCCGTCGCCGCCCACGTGGGGTAGTCGCCGCCCCGTGGGGCAGCACCTCGGCGGGCCGGTGCCGGCACCGGCCCGTCAGGTCACCGGCGAACGCGTCGGAGGCCGGCTCAGTCCTGCCGGCCCTCCGTCGTCCGGAGCAACTCCCTGAGCAGCTCAGCCAGTTGACCGGCCTGCTCGGCGTCCAGGCCGGACAGTGCCTCCGTCTGGACCGCGAGTCCGGCGCCGACCGCCTCGTCGATCAGCTCCAGGCCCTTGTCGGTGAGCGTGACGTGCAGGCCGCGCCGGTCGTGCGGATCGGGGGAGCGGCGCAGCAGGCCGGCGCGCTCCAGCTTGTCCAGGCGCCCCGTCATGCCTCCGGTCGTCAGCATCAGCGTCGCGGAGAGCTGCCGGGGCGAGAGCGTGTGGGGCTCGCCGGCGCGACGCAGGGTCGCCAGGACGTCGAACTCCCCGCGGCCGATCCCGAACTGCGCGTACGCCTTCTCCGTCCGGTCGCCCATAGCGCGTGAGAGCCGGTAGATGCGGCCGAAGACCTCCATGGCGGTGGTGTCGAGGTCGGGCCGCACGGTCCCCCACTGGTCGATGATCGCGTCGACGGGGTCCTTGCGCTGCTCGGGGCGTTCGCTCATGACAGGAGTATCCGACCGCTCTGGGTCACCCGCAAGAAAGTGGCTTGACGGAAAGTTGCTTAGCGCTAAGCTACTTTCCACTGACCTACTCCGAAGGGTGCGACCCATGCGTCCCCTGGCCGCGCACCGTGCCACGCTCACCGCCCTCACCGCCCTCGCCCCCGTCTCCTGGGGTACCACCTACGCCGTCACCACCGAGTTCCTCCCGCCCGACCGCCCCCTGTTCACGGGCCTCATGCGCGCCCTGCCCGCCGGCCTGCTCCTGCTGACCCTCGCCCGGGTGAGCCCGCGCGGCGCCTGGTGGTGGAAGTCGGCGGTGCTCGGCGCACTGAACATCGGCGCCTTCTTCCCGCTGCTGTTCCTCTCCGCGTACCGGCTGCCCGGCGGCATGGCGGCGGTCGTCGGCTCGGTCGGCCCGCTGTTCGTGGTCGGCCTCTCGGCCCTGCTGCTGGGGCAGCGGCCGTCGCCGCGCACGCTGCTCACCGGGATCGCGGCCGCTTTCGGTGTCAGTCTGGTCGTGCTCCAGGCGGCCGGGGCTCTGGACGCGCTGGGCGTGCTGGCGGCCCTCGCCTCCACCGCTTCCATGTCCACCGGCACCGTGCTCACCAAGCGGTGGGGGCGCCCCGAGGGCGTCGGCCCGCTGGCCCTCACCGGCTGGCAGCTGACCGCGGGCGGCCTGCTCATCGCGCCCCTGGCCGTCCTCGTCGAGGGCGCGCCGCCCGCGCTGGACGGCCGGGCGGTCGGCGGCTACCTCTACCTCGCCCTGGCGAACACGGCGGTCGCGTACTGGCTGTGGTTCCGCGGCATCGGCCGCCTCACCGCCACCCAGGTCACCTTCCTCGGCCCGCTCTCCCCGCTGACCGCGGCCGTCGTCGGCTGGGCGGCGCTCGGCCAGGCGCTGACGCCGGTGCAGCTGGCGGGCATGGCGCTGGCGTTCGGGGCGACGGTGGCGGGGCAGATCGGACCGCGGGGCAAGGGGCCTGCCGGTACGCGAACGTTCAGTTCCTCTGAAAAGCCTGCCCCAAAGGATTCGAAGGTCACGCTCGTCAAGGTCGGTTGACAAGAACCGAGGGGCGCCCGGCACTGCGCCGGGCGCCCCTCGTCGCCGTACGGTCGACTACTGCGCCGCCGCGTCCGCCCGCTGGGCCCGCAGCGCTCGCTCCACGCCGGCTCGGGACTCCGAGACCAGCCGCCGCAGGGCCGCGTTCGGCTCGGCGGAGGTCAGCCAGGCGTCCGTCTTGTCCAGGGTCTCCTGGGAGACCTGGACCGTCGGGTAGAGGCCGACGGCGATCTGCTGGGCCATCTCGTGGGAGCGGGACTCCCAGATGTCCTTGACCACCTCGAAGTAGCGGTCCGCGTAAGGGGCGAGCAGGTCGCGCTGGTCGGTCTGGACGAAGCCGGCGATGACCGCCTCCTGCACGGCGTTCGGCAGCTTGTCGGAGTCGACGACCGACGCCCACGCCTCCGCCTTGGCCTCCGGGGTCGGCCGGGCCGCGCGGGCCGTGGCGGCGTGCCGCTCACCGGCGGCCGTACGGTCACGGTCGTACTCGCCCGCGATCTCCGTCTCGTCGAACCGGCCGACCGCCGCGAGCCGCTCCACGAACGCCCAGCGCAGCTCCGTGTCGACGACCAGGCCCTCGATCGTCTGCGAACCCTCCAGCAGGGCGTCCAGCAGGTCAAGCTGCTCGGGCGTGCGCGCCGTCGCGGCGAACGCGCGCGCCCACGCCAGCTGGTGGTCGCTGCCCGGCGCCGCCGCCCGCAGATGGGCCAGCGTCGCGTCGGTCCAGCGGGCCAGCAGCGCCTCGCGGGCGGCCGGGTCGGCGTACAGGTCGACCGCCAGCTTCACCTGGCGCTGCAGCGACTGCACGAGGCCGATGTCGGACTCCTTGCCGATGCCGGACAGCACCAGCGAGAGGTAGTCGCGGGCCGCCAGCTCGGCGTCGCGGGTCATGTCCCAGGCCGACGCCCAGCACAGGGCGCGGGGCAGGGAGGACTCGAAGTCGCCGAGGTGTTCCGTGACGAAGGCCAGGGACTTCTCGTCCAGGCGGACCTTCGCGTAGGACAGGTCGTCGTCGTTGAGCAGGACCACGGCCGGGCGGCGCTTGCCCACCAGCTGCGGTACGGGCGTCAGCTCGCCGTCCACGTCCAGCTCGATCCGCTCGTCCCGGACCAGCTTGCCGCTGTCGTCGTCGAGTTCGTACAGGCCGACGGCGATCCGGTGCGGGCGCAGCATCGGCTCGCCCTTCGCGCCTGCGGGCAGCGCCGGGGCCTCCTGGCGGATGGCGAAGGAGGTGACGACACCGTTCGCGTCCGTCTCGATCTCCGGGCGCAGGATGTTGATCCCGGCCGCCTGGAGCCACTTCTCCGACCACGTCTTCAGATCGCGGCCGGAGGTCTCCTCCAGGGCGCCCAGCAGGTCCGACAGGCGCGTGTTGCCGTAGGCGTGGCGCTTGAAGTAGGCCTGCACGCCCCGGAAGAACTCGTCCATGCCGACATAGGCGACGAGCTGCTTCAGGACGCTGGCGCCCTTGGCGTACGTGATGCCGTCGAAGTTGACCAGGACGTCGTCCAGGTCCCGGATCTCGGCCATGATCGGGTGCGTGGACGGCAGCTGGTCCTGCCGGTAGGCCCAGGTCTTCATGGAGTTGGCGAAGGTGGTCCACGCGTGCGGCCACCGGCTCCCGGGCGCGTGCGCCTGGCAGGCGATGGAGGTGTACGTGGCGAACGACTCGTTCAGCCACAGGTCGTTCCACCACTCCATGGTGACCAGGTCGCCGAACCACATGTGGGCCAGCTCGTGCAGGATGGTCTCCGCGCGCACCTCGTACGCCGCGTCCGTCACCTTCGACCGGAACACGTACTGGTCGCGGATGGTCACCGCGCCCGCGTTCTCCATCGCGCCCGCGTTGAACTCCGGCACGAACAGCTGGTCGTACTTCTTGAACGGGTACGCGTAGTCGAACTTCTCCTGGAACCACTCGAAGCCCTGCCGGGTCACCTCGAAGATGGCGTCCGAGTCGAGGTACTCGGCGAGCGAGGGGCGGCAGTAGATACCGAGCGGGACGGACTGGCCGTCCTTCTCGTACACGCTGTGCACCGAGTGGTACGGGCCGACGATGAGCGCCGTGATGTACGTCGAGATGCGCGGCGTCGGCTCGAAGACCCAGACGCTGTCCTGGGGTTCGGGGGTGGGCGAGTTGGAGATGACGGTCCAGCCCTCCGGCGCCCTCACGGTGAACTGGAAGGTCGCCTTCAGGTCCGGCTGCTCGAAGCTCGCGAACACCCGGCGGGCGTCCGGCACCTCGAACTGGGTGTAGAGATAGGCCTGGTCGTCGACCGGGTCGACGAAACGGTGCAGGCCCTCACCGGTGTTGGTGTACGCGCAGTCGGCGACCACCCGGAGGATGTTGCGGCCCTCCAGCAGGCCGCGCAGGGCGATCCGGGAGTCCGCGAAGACCTCGGCGGGGTCGAGGGAGTCCCCGTTGAGGGTCACCTCGTGCACGGCCGGGGCCACCAGGTCGATGAACGACTCCGCCCCGTTCTCCGCGACGTCGAAGCGCACCGTGGTCACGGACCGGTAGGTGCCGCCCTCCTGCGCGCCGGAGAGGTCGAGTTCGATCTCGTACGAGTCAACGGCGAGCAGCTTCGCCCGCTGCTGCGCCTCCTCGCGGGTCAGGTTTGTGCCAGGCACGCGGTCATCTCCTCGGTATGGGTGGGTTGCGCCATCTTTCCACGGCAGCTTCGCACGAGGCGACGACCTGGGGATCTCCTAGGGATACCCCTCACCCGGCGAGGGTCCGCGCGAACTCCCGTACCGCCGCCGTCTCCCCGTCCCGGTGCCACACGAGGCCGAGAGCCGACTCGGGAACGCCCTCCACCGGTACGAACACCACGTCCTCGCGCCGGTGGTACACGGCCGTGGGCCGGCACAGCAGCATGCCCGCGCGGCCCGCGGCGACCTGGGTCAGGCCCTCCTGGAGGGTGGTCACCGCCGGGCCGGGCACGGTGGACGGGGCGTGGGCGGCCCGCCAGTAGGCGGGGGCCGGGGGAGCGGTCGTGACCAGCGGGGCCGCCGCCACCTGAGCCGCGGTCACCTTCGCGAGGGACGCGAAAGGGTGGTCCCGGCCGACCGCGACCGTCTGGGGCCGCTCGGAGAAGACCGGGCCCAGCACCAGGTCCGGCTCCTCGACGGGAAGCAGGACGACCGCCGCGTCCACCGCGCCCTCGCGCACGGCGCCGAAGGGATCGGCGAGCGGAATCTCCACCACGTCCGTCTCGCACTCCGGGTGCGCGGACCGGAAGTCCCGCACCGCCGCCGTCAGCCCGGTGTCCGCCGTCCCCTGAAAACCGATCCGCAGGGCGCCCTCGACACCCCGGGCGGCGGCCCGCGCGTCGTCCACGGCCTCCCGCAGCCCGCCGTACGCCGGACGCAGCCGCTGCACGAACCGCTCGCCGAGCGGCGTCAGGGCGACGCGGCGGCTGGTGCGGTGCACCAGACGGCCGCCCACCCGGCGCTCCAGCGAGCTCAGCAACTGGCTCACCCGGCTCTGCGAGACGTACAGCCGCTCCCCGGTCCGGCCGAAGTGCAGCTCCTCGGACAGCACCAGGAAGCACTCCAGCTCACGCAACTCCAGCCCCGCCACGGCGGTTTCCCCCTCGATTCCGATCGATCAGTGACGCTCATGCAAGGGTGAGGGCTTCGCCGTTGTTCCCGGGCGGGCCGCGCCAAAGGGTGGAGGCATGCCCTCCACGACCTCCATGACCACCGCCGCGGAGACCGGCACGGGCGGGCCGGCGCGCCCCTGGCCCGCTGTCCTGGCGCTGGCCCTCGCCACCTTCTCCGTCGTCACCACCGAGATGCTCCCGGTCGGCCTGCTCACCTCGCTCGGCTCCGGCCTGCACGTCTGCGCAGGCACCGCCGGGCTCGCCGTCACCCTGCCCGGCCTGGTCGCCGCGGCGAGCGCACCGCTGCTGCCGGTCGCGGCCCGCCGCGCCGACCGGCGCACGGTGCTGTGCGCGCTGCTGCTCCTGCTCGCGGCCGCCAACGTGCTGTCCGCCCTGGCCCCGCACATCGCCGTCCTGCTGCTCGCGCGCGCCCTGGTCGGGGTGTGCATCGGCGGGGTGTGGGCGATCGCGGCCGGGCTGGGGACACGACTGCTGCCGCCGGACCGGGCGGGCCGGGCGACCGCGCTGATCTTCAGCGGGATAGCGGTGGCCTCGGTGCTGGGCGTCCCGGCCGGCACCTTCCTCGGGTCACTCGCGGGCTGGCGCTGGGCGTTCGCCGCGACGGCCGTCCTCGCGACGGCCGTGGCCGCAGCACTGGCCCTCGCCCTGCCGCCGCTGCCGCCCGAACGCCCCGTCAGGCTCGGCACGTTCCCGGCCCTGCTGCGCACGCCGGGGGTGTCCCGCGGCCTGCTGGCGACAGCGCTGCTGGTCACCGGCCACTTCGCGGCGTACACCTACGTCCGCCCGGTCCTGGAACGCGTCCCCGGCCTGGGCGCGGGAACGATCAGCGCCCTGCTCCTCTACTACGGCGTGGCCGGAGTCGCCGGCACCTTCGCGGGCGGATGGCTGGCGGCCCGCGACCCACGCCGGGCCCTGCTGGTCATCGCGGCCGGGCTGGGCACGGTCGTCCCGCTGCTGATCCCGGCGGCGGGCTCACTGGCCGCCTCGACGCTGCTGCTCGTCGTCTGGGGCCTGGTCTACGGGGGCGTCTCGGTGGCCACCCAGAGCTGGCTGTCGGCCGCCGCGCCGAGGGCCCGCGAGGCGGGGTCGGCGCTCTTCGCGGGTGTCTTCAACACGGGCATCGCGCTGGGCGCGTTCACCGGGGGCCGCGCGGCCGACGCACTGGGCCCGACGGCCGTGCTCTGCGTGGGCGGCGGCCTGGCGCTCCTGGCCCTGCCGGTGGCCGTACGGGCCGGGCGGCCGGGGGCAGGGGCAACACGACGTCCGGATCCCGCCGGTCCGCAGGGCCCCGGCGAGCAAACCTGATGAACATGACGACGACGTACCCGCCGCGCCCCATCGACCCGCACACCCTGAAGAACCTGCGCACGGCCGACGACGCGGGCTGCGCACCGGCCCCCTTCACCGACCCCGAGGGCGGCTCCCCGCTCCGCTGCTGCCTGCGCCACAGCGAGCCGGGCGAACGGATCGCCCTGGTCTCCTACGCCCCACTGCGCCGCTGGGCGGCCGACAGGGGCGTCGATCCCGGCGCCTACGACGAACAGGGCCCGGTCTTCATCCACGCCGAGGAGTGCGCGGGCCCGGACACCGACGCCGGCCTCCCCTTCACCAACGCCCACCGCACGGTCCGCCGCTACTCCGCCGAGGGCCGCATCGTGGGCGGTCGGCTGGTCGAGGAGTCGGACGCCTTCGAGCAGGCCCTCACAGAAGCGTTCGACGACCCGGCCGTGGCGCTCGTCCACGTCCGGGCCGTCGAGTACGGGTGTTTCCTCTACGAGGTGCGCAGGGACTTTGACGCCCCCTAGCCCTTCAGCTCGGCCGCCACCAGTTCCGCGATCTGGACCGCGTTCAGCGCGGCGCCCTTGCGGAGGTTGTCGTTGGAGACGAACAGGGCCAGGCCGTTGTCCACCGTCTCGTCGCGGCGGATGCGGCCGACGTAGGACGGGTCCTTGCCGGCGGCCTGGAGCGGGGTGGGGATGTCGGAGAGCTCGACGCCCGGGGCGTCCTTCAGCAGCTCCGTCGCACGCTCCGGGGAGATCGGGCGGGCGAAACGGGCGTTGACCTGGAGGGAGTGGCCGGAGAAGACCGGGACGCGCACGCAGGTGCCGGAGACCTTCAGCCCGGGGATCTCCAGGATCTTGCGGGACTCGTTGCGGAGCTTCTGCTCCTCGTCGGTCTCGTTCAGACCGTCGTCGACGATCGAACCCGCCAGCGGCAGCACGTTGAAGGCGATGGGGCGCTTGTAGACGCCCGGCTCGGGGAAGTCGACCGCTTCGCCGTCGTGCGTGAGCTGGTCCGCTTCGGCGACGACCTTCTGCGTCTGGCCGTGCAGCTCGGCGACGCCCGCGAGGCCGGAGCCGGAGACCGCCTGGTACGTGGCGACGACCAGGGCTTCCAGACCCGCCTCCGCGTGCAGCGGACGGAGCACCGGCATCGCGGCCATCGTCGTGCAGTTCGGGTTGGCGATGATCCCCTTGGGGCGGTTCGCGATCGCGTGCGGGTTCACCTCGGAGACGACCAGCGGGACCTCCGGGTGCTTGCGCCACGCGGAGGAGTTGTCGATCACCACGGCGCCCTGGGAGGCGACCTTCTCGGCCAGCGCCTTGGACGTGGCACCGCCCGCGGAGAACAGCACGATGTCCAGGCCGGTGTAGTCGGCGGTCGCCGCGTCCTCCACCGTCACGCCGTCCAGCTGAGAGCCCGCCGAGCGGGCCGAGGCGAACAGACGCAGCTCCGTGATCGGGAAGTTCCGTTCCTTGAGGATCCTGCGCATGACCGTGCCCACCTGTCCGGTGGCTCCGACGATTCCGACCCTCACGGTGACTCCCTCTCCTGCGTCTCTTCACGTGCTCGTTGCTTGGCCGAGGCTTTTCCATCATGCGGCCGACCACGGCCCGCCTGTCCACTTCTTTCCCCGGTCTGCCCGGGGAGTGGGACGACGGGTCCCGTTCCATGGTTGCGGACATCCGGCGCCCGCCCCCGCTGAGCTGGAGAAATTCGTTCGCCGGGGGGCATACGCCGCAAGGTCGCCTGCCCCTGTTGCTCTCGGCCACACGGGAGTGTGACGTACGCCTCTGTCGCCCCGCTGGAAAAAGGACCGAACGTTCCGGGCGGTGCCGGCGTCGTAGGAGAAACACGGTGAGGGGGGTGGCTTGTGCTGCTGCGCGGAAGGGCCCGGCGCGGCCGGGAGGCGCACGCCGGTACCGGCGACGATCCGCTGGACGCGGCACAGGAGCGCCGGGTGCGGGCGGTGCTCGCACTGGGCGGAGTGCCGCAGGCGGACCTGCCGGACGGGGTACAGCAGGTCCGCCTGCGGCTGCTGGAGCGGGCCGCGAGCGGCCGGGAGGCACCGCGGGACGTATCGGCGTGGGCGGCGGTCGTCGCCTCCAACCTCGCCATGGACTGGCACCGGGCCAAGCGCCGCCAGGAGCGCCTCGGGGAGCGGCTGGCCGCCCTGCGACAGCTGGAGCACCCCTCCGGCGAGGACACCAGCGTGCTGTCCGTCGCCGTCGCCCAGGGCCTGGACGCACTGCCCGACGCCCAGCGGCAGGTCGTCGTGCTGCGCTTCTACGCCGACCTGCCGGTCCGGTCCATCGCCGAGCAGCTCGGCGTCCCGGAGGGCACGGTCAAGAGCAGGCTGCACACGGCGGTACGGGCCCTGCGCGCCCGCCTGCACGAGGACGAGGTGGTGTGACATGCCCGCCCGGAACGACGACGACCGGCGCGACGCCGACTACGACGGCCTGGACGCGCTGATGGCAGCGCTCATCGACGAACCGCTGCCGGAGGGGGCCAGGCGGGACGGGTCCTTCATGGCAGCCCACCGAGCGGCCGCCGCGGACGTGACACTGCTGCGGCAACAGCTGCTGCTGATCGGGGAGACGCTGGCGCACGACCCCGGGGCGGAGGCAGGGGCAGCCGGTATCGAGCCGGCGGTGGAGTCCCAGGAGGCAGCGTCGCGGTCCGGGCAGGAAGGGGGAGCCGGGGCCGGTGTGGTCTCCCTGGCTGGGCGGCGTAGCCGTCCTCGGCCCCTGGTCGTGGCACTGCGGGGGCTCGCCGCGGCCGTGGCCGCCGGCGCTGTGGTGGGTATGGGCTGGCTCGTCGTGCAGAGCGGTTACGGGTCGGGGGAGGACACAGCGGGCAGCTCGGCCGCCGACAGCGCGGCCGGTCGGCGGCACGGCGACCAGGAATCCGGGCTCGGCCACGCCGGGTACCTCGCCTGCGCCCGGCTCGTGGCCGAGGGCACCGTCGCCGAGGTCGAACCGGTCCCCGGCACCGGCCAGGACCGCGTCACCCTCGACGTGGACCGCTACTACAAGCCCGCCAAGGGCCAGGACCGGATCGTCTTCCCCAGGGAGGAGGGCGTCGGACCCCGGGCGCGGCCGGGCGACCGCGTGCTCGTCGGGATCACGCGCGGGCAGGCCCAGCCGGACCTGTGGAGCGTCGGGGAGAAGGAGATCGCCTCCGAACGGGCCTGGATCACCGCCGCCCTGCCCGCGTCGGGAACCCTTCCCTGCGAGTGAGCACAAACGCCGAGGGCGGGCGTCCGTCCGGACGCCCGCCCTCCTGATGTCGTCGAACCGCTACGGCAGGACCTTCTCGATCTTCACGCTGCCCACGCCCGCGGCCGTCCCGCGCGCGTTGACCAGCTGGACCTGGCCGAAGAACTCACGCCCCTCGGGCGCTGCCGCCGCGGCGGTGACGCTGCCCGAGAACGTCGCCGAGTCGCCCGTGCCGAGCTTCACCGGCGCCGTCCCTTCGACGGTGATGCTGCCGAGGGAGGGAGCGAAGAACACGTCCCGGTAGTCGTACTCGGTCGTGCCGGCCGGCACCGAGTAGCCGACGACCTGGACGGTGTACTTGCCGGCCGCCGGGGAGGGCACGGAGACCGACTCCTCCGAGTCGCCGTCCGTGGAGCTGCCCGCCAGCTTGCCGGCGGCGTCGTAGACCAGGAGGTCCAGGTCGGCGGCGGCGTCCGAGACGCGGCCGATGGCGACGTCCAGCGACTTCGCGCCTGCGGGCACCTCGACCGTGGTGGTCTGCATCTCGTTCTGCTTGATCGACGGACGGATCGTCTTCGACGAGCCGAGCGAACCGCCCACCAGTTTGCCGTCGATCGCGGCGAAGCCGTTCGTCACCTTCCAGGAGGCGGCGGCCGGTGTGCCGACCTTCGCCTCGGGCACGGTCACGGTCTCCGGCTCGAAGGCCGCGCCGAGCACGGCGACGTCCAGCTTGTACGGGTTGTCGAGCAGCGGCGACGTACGGCGCGACTCGACCTCGATCTCCCACACGCCGGGCTTCGGGTCCGCGTAGGAACGCAGGTCCGGGCGGCAGGTGTTGGCCGGGTTCGAGTAGTTCGGGTAGCAGTTGACCGTCGACGTCGGGTCGGCCGGGACGCCGAACGGGTGGATGGAGATGAACCGGGTCTGGCTCTTGTCCTGCAGCCCGCTCATCGCGACCTCGAGCGTCTTCGCGCCCTCGGGCACGGTGACGTAGTAGTGCCGCGAGCTGTTGCGCTGCACCGAACCGGACGCGGAGAACGTGGACTTCAGCGGCGCCGCGACCACGACCGTGTTCAGGACCTGCTTGTCGATGCCCTCGGTCTTCGGGTCGTCGACCTCCAGGATCGCGCTCTTGATGCCCGCGGACTTCGGCGCGGCCTGGACCTTGACGGTGACCGGCTTGTTCAGCGGCAGCTTCACCTCGTCGGAGCCGACGATCCGGAACGTGCCGCCCGCGTTGTTCTCGAAGTGCAGCTCGTGCCGGATCGCCTTGTCGGCGCCGGACGTACGGGTGACGGTGATCTCGTACGTCTTCTTCTGGCCGGCCTTCAGGCCGCCCTCACGGTCGTACAGACCCGTGCCGTAGCCGGGCGTCTTGAGCTTGTCGTCCATCGCGGTGTCGACCGGCGCCTTGACCGTGTAGGCGTGCGAGGTGGCGCCGTCGCGGATCGAGTCCCAGGCGTCCTCGATGTTCATCAGGCCCGCGCCCTCCTCGTACGCCTGCACACCCTTGATGTGGTCGGCGGTCGAGGTGAGGGCCGTGCGCAGGGTCGCCGGCGTGAGGTCGATCTTCTTCTGCTTCGCGGCCGACAGCAGCAGCGCGGCGGCGCCGGCGGCCTGCGGGGAGGCCATCGAGGTGCCCTGGAGCATGCCGTAGCCGGCCGGCAGGGAGTAGCCCGCCTCGGCGACCGGAGCACCCGGCATCCAGGTCTGGATGGTGTTGATCGCGGCACCCGGGGCGACCAGGGTCGGGGTGAAGCCGCCGTCCTCACGCGGGCCGCGCGAGGAGAACGGCATCAGCGCGTACTTCTTCTCCACGACCGAGCCGTAGTTGGCGGCCCAGGTCTCCTTGGAGACGGACGCGCCGACCGAGATGACCTTGTCGGCCAGGGCCGGGTCGCCGATGGTGTTGGTGCCGGGGCCGGAGTTGCCCGCGGAGATCACCAGCTGGACGCCGTAGGTGTCGATCAGGCGCGTGTACAGCTCGGCGCGCGCGTTGTTGCCGTCGTTCAGCGCCGGCAGGCCGCCGATGGACATGTTGACGATGTCGACGCCGCGCTTGGTGACGAGGTCGATCATGCCCTCGGTCAGCGCCACGTTGGTGCAGCCGCCGGACCAGGTGCAGGCGCGCGAGGAGACGAGCTTGGCGCCCGGAGCCGCGCCGTCCATCTTGCCGCCGAACAGGCCGTTCGCGGCGGTGATGCCGGCGACGTGCGTGCCGTGCTCGGACTCGATGACGCCGATGTTGACGAAGTCGGCCTTCGCGCCGGTGCCGTTGTGGACGACGTCCTTGCGGATCTCGACGACGAACGGCTGCCGCTCGGCGATGTCGGTCTTCGGGTCGTCGGTGCCGAAGTACCCGATCTGGAAGCCGTCCTTGTACGGCTTCATCGCGGTGTCGTCACCGAAGTCGTTGTTGTTGTTCAGGTCGACCCGGACCGTGCCGGCGGCCGGGTCGTACAGCACGCCCCAGGAGTCCGTGGTGTCGCCGTCGCGGTTGGCGTCACCCGCGGCGTCACCGCCGGTGGTGTACGACTCCTTGAAGGTGTTCACCCGGTACGAGCCCGAAGGCGCCGTCCAGGTCCTGCCGTCGTGCGTGAACGTGGGGCCCGAGACGGAGGTGTCCATCCGGCGCCAGGTGTTGTCGCTGTCGACGACCGGGTCCGTCGCCGTCACCCAGTCGACGATCTTCCGCTCGCCGGTCGTGGTCTTCTGGAGCGCCGGGTGGCCCAGGTCGACGCCGGAGTCCAGGATGCCGATGGTGATGCCGCGGCCGTCCGCCTTCGGGTGGTCCTCGACGAAGTCGACCGCGCCCGTCTCGAAGGACGGGTTGTACGGGTTCTCCGCGGGGGTCATCCTCCCCGGCGCCGGGTACGTCCCCGCGGCGGCCTCGGCGCCCTTGACGGCGTCCGCAGCCGGCGTCGGGTCGTCCAGCGGGATCTCCTCGCGCAGGTCGATGCCGTGCACGGAGGAGAGCTTGGCGGCGGCGGCGATGGCCGAGTCCGCCCGGGACGTCGGGACGGTGGCGCGGACGTAGCCCAGCTTGTCGTCGGCCCGGCCCACCGAGCCGCCCTTGACCGCGTCCAGCTGACCGGCGACCTGCTCGGTCTGCCCGGGCGCGGTGGCGATCATCATGGTGACGGTCTTGTCGCCGTCGGCCTTGGCCTCCGCGAGCAGGTCCGCGTCGCCCGAACCGAGCTTGTCGTGCGCGGACTTGACGTCGGCGTCGGCCGGGGCGGACGCGCCCGGCTCGTCGGCGGCGAAGGCCAGGGGGACCGGCCCGGCCGCGGAGAGCGCGGCGACGAGACCGGCGGCCACGGCGATGCGCGCCACGCGTCTGCGGGCCGATATCGGGTCGCGCTGGGGGGTGTTGGTCATCGGCATCCCTTGTAGGTAAAGGAACGAGCGGGAGCGACCGGGACCGATCGGCCCTGGTCGCGACCGTCCGGAACGCAGGCCCGGACGATCGCACAGCTTTACGTAAGGGGAGGTTCTTTGGGGAGGGTTGACCGAATCGAAATGGATGTATGGGGAAAACCCGCGATGCGTTTTGCGGGCATGAGTCCCGAAGGCGGCGAAATCGGTTAACGTCCCGGAGTGCGACAGAAGTTGAGGGTGGCGGCCTACGCCGTATGCGTCCGTGACGGACAGATCCTGCTCGCCCGCTCCCCGGCTCCCGACGGCACCCCCGAGTGGGTCATGCCCGGCGGCGGCATGGAGCACGGCGAGGACCCCTACGACACCGTGCGGCGGGAGGTCGAGGAGGAGACCGGGTACCACATCGAGGTCACCGGACTGCTCGGCGTGAACTCCTCCCGCCACACCCTCCGCGAAGGCCTCGGACGCGCCGTCGACCATCACGCGGTCCGCTTCGTCTACGAGGGCCGCATCATCGGCGGCGAACTGCGCAACGAGGTGGGCGGCTCCACCGACCTGGCGGCCTGGCAGGACCTGGACGCGGTGCCCGGACTGGTCCGGGTCGGGATGGTCGACATAGCACTGCGCCTGTGGCGGGAGCGGCCGGCCACCGGACGGCTCGCCGGCCTCATGGAGGAGGTGGAATAGGTGCACTACCCCGGAAGATGAACACCGCGTGACCGACTCCCGGCCGTTCCAGGTGCGACCGGCGACGCGCAGGGTAGTCCAAGATCCACGTACGGTGATCGGCGCTGCGCGTTGCCACACCGTTTACGCGCAGGTCATTCCCAGTGCCAACGATCCAGTACGAGCGGGATGTTCGCGTGTTGGACATCCCGCGACCACTGCCGACGCGTTCGCACTCGGGGAGAGAAGCGCATGTCGCGCACACGCTCAGTCGCCGGCTCCGGCCAGGGCATCCACCGTCGTTCCGTCCTCGCCGCCACCGGAGCGGTCGCCCTGTCCGCCGGCGTCGGTTACGCCCTGCGGCCCAGCGACAGCCAGGCCGCCACCGCCAAGGAGACCACCGAGGCCGTCGCCGCCTCCTCGCGCCAGGCGCCGGCAGCGCCGCTGGCCCCGTACACCAAGGGCACGACCGTGGCGTCCGTGGCCACCCCGCGCGGCTCCGGCTACCGGCGTCTGGGCGACGGACCCGGCTGGCGGCGGGTCGTGCGCTCCGACCTGGCCGCGCCCAAGTCCGGCCGCGCCGGGCGCCGGACCGCGCTCGCGGCGTTCGTCCAGCTCACCGACCTGCACATCATCGACGCCCAGCACCCGCTGCGCCTGGAGTACCTGCGCTCGGCCGACGTGCACGCCTGGCGGCCGCACGAGGCGCTGACCGTGCAGGGCGCGATCGCGCTGGTGGAGCGGATCAACGCGCTGCGCGGCGCCCCCGTCACCGGCACCCCGCTGCACTTCGCCATGACCACCGGCGACAACACGGACAACAACGCCAAGTCCGAGCTGGAGTGGTTCCTGAAGATCATGAGCGGCGGGCGCATCACGCCCAACACCGGTGACCCGCGCCGCTACGAGGGCGTCCAGAACAGCAGCCTCAAGCTCTACTGGCAGCCGGAAGCCCCGGTCCGCGACACCGACAAGCAGGCCGGCTTCCCGCACCTCGACGGCTTCCTCAAGGCCGCGATCCGCGAGGTGCGAAGCCCCGGCCTCAACCTGCCCTGGTACTCCACGGTCGGCAACCACGACTCCATGCCGATGGGCTGCTACGCCTCGCACGGCGACTCCTACCTCACCGAACTCGCCGTCGGCGGCAAGAAGCTGATGAACGTGTCCGCCGCCGAGGCGCAGCGGCTGCTGACCCTCATCAAGAAGGCCCGGGACCCCGAGGGCGTCCACTACCACGACTTCCTCAAGACCCACGCCCGGGCCACGCGCTCGGTCACCCCCGACGAGAGCCGCGCCCCCTTCACCCCCACCGAGTACATCCAGGCGCACCTGGACCCGGCCTACCGCGGCATCGGCCCGGCCGGCCACGGCTACTCCTCCGCCAACCTCGACACGGGCACCCAGTACTACGCCTTCCGCGTCTCCGACGACGTCATCGGCATCAGCCTGGACACCACCGACGCCGGCGGCCACTACGAGGGCTCGCTCGGCACGGCCCAGCTGAAGTGGCTCGACCGGACACTGCGGGAGAACAAGGACTCCTACGCGGTGATCTTCAGCCATCACACCAGCAAGACGATGACGAACACCCGCATCGACCCGGCCCGCCCCAACGAGCGCCGGCACAACGGCCAGGAGGTCCTCGCCCTCCTCGGCGGCCACCGCAACGTGCTCGCCTGGGTGAACGGCCACATCCACAAGAACGTCATCACCCCGCACTCGATGTCCGGCGGCGGCTCCTTCTGGGAGATCTCCACGGCCTCCCACGTCGACTACCCCCAGCTCGCCCGGATCATCGAGCTGACCGACAACAAGGACGGCACGGTCTCCCTGTTCACCACGCTGGTGGAGTCCTCGGCCCCGCACCGCACGGACTTCTCCGACCTCTCCCAGACCGGCCTCGCGGCCCTCTACCGCGAGCTGTCCCTCAACGCCCCCGGCGCGAGCACGACCCTCGGCGGCGACCCGGAGGACCGCAACACCGAGCTGGTGCTGAAGAAGGGCTGAATCCCGCCCGACCACGCCCGGGCCGGTCAACTCCGGCCCGGCGGCTCGGGTCCCACCCCCTGACACCACTCGACGTGACGGGGGCAGGGGACATGAACAGACGCGTAGGCACGATCCTGACGGCGGCGACGGCCGTGGCACTGTCGGCGGCCCTGGCGGGCCCCGCGGTCGCGGCCCCGCCCACCGGCGGCCACGACGCGACCCGGCAGGCGGTGCGGGCCGCGGTCGCCGAGGGCGTGCCGGGCGTGACCGTGAGAGTGCAGCGGGGACACGGGGTGTGGGCGGCCACGGCCGGCGTCGGAAACCTCAAGACGGGCGAGCCACGTTCGACGCGGGATCACTACCGCATCGGCAGCGCGTCGAAGACGTTCATCGCCACCGTCGTCCTGCAACTGGCGGCCGAGGGCGAGCTCTCGCTCGACGACACCGTGGAGAAGTGGCTGCCGGGCGTGGTGCACGGCAACGACCACGACGGCAGCCGCATCACCATCCGCCAGTTGCTCAACCACACCAGCGGCGTCTTCGACCTGCTGGCCGACGAGACCTTCCAGCGGACGTACATGCTCAAGGAGGGCTTCTTCCGGCACCGCTTCGACACGACGACGCCCCGGGACCTGGTCGCGATGGCCATGACCAACCGGCGGGACTTCGAGCCGGGCACCTCGTGGAAGTACTCCAACACCAACTACATCCTGGCCGCGATGGTGATCGAGAAGATCACGGGCCGCCCGTACGGGGAGGCGGTCGAAGACCGCGTCATCGAACCGCTGGGGCTGACGGCCACGTCCGTCCCGCGCACCCGGACCACCGTCCCCCAGCCCAGCAGCCGCGCCTACAGCAAGCTGGCGAGGACCCCGGACGGTCCGGCCTACGACGTCACGGAGTTCAGCCCCTCCTTCGCCTACTCGGGCGAGATGATCTCCGACTCGGCCGACCTGAACCGCTTCTTCTCGGCGCTGCTGCGCGGCAAGGTGCTCCCGCCGCGGCAGCTGAAGGAGATGAAGACCACCGTCCCGACGAAGCCGGACGAGGCCTACGGCCTGGGCCTGAGGTCCTACGCGCTGAGCTGCGGCATCACCGTCTGGGGCCACGGCGGCGACCTCCACGGCTCGCACTCCAGGGCCCTCACCACCGCCGACGGCCGCCACTCGCTCGCTCTCAACTTCAACGGCGACTGGTCGGGCGACAGCGACGCGATCGTCGAGGCGGAGTTCTGCGGCAAGTAGCCCACGAGGAGGGGCCCGGAGAACCCGGCGGCCCCTCCCCTCCTGGCCCTGCCCCCGGTCCGTCACTACCGGGGCAATACCACGACGTACGCGGCCGGTTCGCGGTCGGCCGAGGCCATCAGGGCCGTGCGGACCACCGTCGCCTGCTGTTCCGGACAGTCGCGGAGCTTCCTGGGTGTGATGTGGACGACCGTGATACCGAGGCGCTCCAGGTGCTCGCGCTTGCGGGCGTACTCGGACCACAGGGCGTCGTCGTCCTGCCGGGGCGCCCGTGTGTCCAGCTCCAGCGCCACCGCGTGGGCGGGCCAGTACGCGTCCAGACCTCCGAGGTAGGGGCCGCCGGGCAGGCGCAGGTCCACGTTCCAGACCGGGTCGGGCAGGTCGTACTCGCGCACCATCCGGTACAGGCGGTCCTCCGCGATCACCCGGCCCTCGGCCAGCAGGGACTCCACGGCGGCCACCACGTGCGGACGGCTCAGCAGCCGCGCCTGGTTCAGCTCCCGCACCACCGCCGCCGGCTCACAGTGGGCGCCGCGCACCGCCTCCGTCATCAGCCGGCGCACGACGCCGGCGTCCGCGAGCTCGGCCACCGCGTCGGCCAGCGCGCGGGCGACCGGGGCCACCGACAGGCCCGTGACCTGCTCGGGGGCCGGCAGCGCCGCACTGCGGACGATGCGCGCACAGCCCGTCGAGCGCAGCCGGCGCAGCCGCGGGACCAGGACGTCGATCGCGTCCAGGGCCGGCAGCGGGGGAGTGGAGGAGAAGCCGTGCAGCGTCAGGGCGGCCAGGCCGGTGATCATCGCATCCGGGTAGGCGGGGGCGTGTCCCTCGCCCGCGCGGGGCTGGGCGGGGACACCCGTGCCGCGCTCCCGCGCCGCGTACATCAGCACCGCGTGCAGCCGCTCCTCGCTGGTCGGCGGGCCCGGGTGCAGCAGGACGACGCCCGGCAGGAGCTGCTGCCAGGGTCCGCCGGGGCGGCACTGCTCGTTCGTCTCGGACGTCGTCACGCCGTGCGAGCGGAGCTGCGCGACCGTCATGACGCGGAGCCTGCCGCGGCCGGACACGTCGTGCAGGGGGCGGTGGGAGAGCGGGGTGTTGTGGGTCATGACCCGCAATTTCCCGCGCTCCGACCGCTCTTTAACCGTTGTTACAGGCCCGTCGACAAATACGGACAACCCAGCCCTAAAGGACGGGTGTTCGGATGCCGAAAGTCCCTGGTCCGTTCGGGTGTGGGCCAGGGTTACGGCTTGCGGGGCACGCATCTCGTAACGATGGCCGAACGCCCAAATCTCAGGCCAAAGCTACTGGTCAGAGGCCGCGTCGCGCTCTTGCCCCCGCAGCGCCCGCGCCAGATCGTCCCGGGCCTCCAGCACCAGCCGGCGCAGGGCCGGGGCCGCCTCCCGGTGGGCCTCCAGCCATGCGTCCGTGGCGTCGAGGGTCTCCCGGGACTGCTGGAGCGAGGGGAACATGCCCTGCACCACATGCATCCCGATCTGGATCGACCGCTCGGCCCACACCCGCTCGATCGCCGCGAAGTACTTCTGCGCGTACGGCGCGAGCAACTCCCGCTGCGAGCCCTGGGAGAAGCCCGCGATGGTCGCCTCGATCATGGCGTTGGACAGCGCGTCGGACTCCACGACCTGCGCCCACGCCTGCGCCTTGACCGCCTTTGACGGACGGGCGGCCAGGCAGCGCACCTGGTGGCGCTTGCCGGAGGCCGTGTCGTCCCGGGCCAGCTCCTCGGCCAGCGCCTTCTCGTCCACCACCCCGTGCGCGGCCAGCGGCTCCAGGAACACCCACCGCAGCTCCTGGTCCAGGTCGAGGCCCTCGATCGACGCCGTGCCCGCCAGCAGGTCGCTCAGCAGCTCGAAGTCGGCGTCGGCGGTGGCCGTCCGGGCGAAGAAACGCGCCCACGCGAGCTGGTGCTCGCTGCCGGCCTCGGCCGCGTACAGCTCGCGCCGCGCGCCCTCGGCGAGGAGGCGGGCGGTCGTCTCCCGGCGGGCGGGCGCCGTGTAGTGCGTGAGGGCCGACTCGGCCCACGCGTGCAGCATCTGCAGCACGCCGATCTCGGACTCGCTCCCCGCGAACCGCAGCACCAGGTCCACGAAGTCCCTCGCCGGGAGCAGCGCGTCCCGCGTCATGTTCCACAGCGCCGACCAGCACAGGGCGCGCGCCAGCGGGTCGGTCACCGACCCCAGGTGCTCGCGCAGCGTCGCCAGCGAGGTCTCGTCGAAGCGGATCTTGCAGTACGTCAGGTCGTCGTCGTTGACCAGGACCAGATCGGGCGCCTCGGCGCCGGACAGTTCCGCCACGACCGTGCGCGCGCCGTCGACGTCCGCCTCGGCGCGCGCGTACCGCTCGACCGTCCCGCCGTCCGTCACCCGGTACAGGCCCACCGCCACCCGGTGCGGGCGCAGTTCCGGATGCGACTCGGCCGCCTCCTGCACCACGGCCAGCTCGTCGACGCGGCCCCGCGGGTCCAGCAGCAGCTGCGGGGTCAGCGAGTTCACCCCGGCCGTCTGGAGCCAGGACCGCGCCCACGCGCTCATGTCCCGGCCGCTGGTCTCCTCCAGCACCGACAGCAGGTCACCGAGGCGCGTGTTGCCGTACGCGTGCCGCTTGAAGTAGCGCCGGGCGCCCTCCAGGAACGCGTCCTGGCCGACGTACGCCACGAGCTGCTTCAGCACCGACGCGCCCTTGGCGTAGGTGATGCCGTCGAAGTTCAGCTTGGCGTCCTGGAGGTCGCGGATGTCGGCCGTGATCGGGTGCGTGGAGGGCAGCTGGTCGGCCCGGTAGGCCCACGACTTGCGGCGGTTGGCGAAGGTGACCCAGCCGTTGACGAAGCGGGTCGCGCCGACCAGCGAGAACTCGCCCATGAAGTCCGCGAACGACTCCTTCAGCCACAGGTCGTCCCACCACTCCATGGTGACCAGGTCGCCGAACCACATGTGCGCCATCTCGTGCAGGACGACGTTGGCCCGGCCCTCGTAGGACGCCTGCGTCACCTTGCCCCGGAAGATGTACTCCTCCCGGAACGTCACCAGGCCCGGGTTCTCCATCGCGCCCAGGTTGTACTCGGGCACGAACGCCTGGTCGTACTTCCCGAACGGGTACGGGTAGTCGAAGTGGTCGTGGAAGAAGTCCAGGCCCTGCTTGGTGACCAGGAAGACGTCCTCGGAGTCGAAGTAGGGCGCGAGGCCCTTGCGGCACAGCGCGCCGAGGGGGATCTCCAGCGTCGTGCCGTCCGGATACGTACGGGAGTAGCTGTCCGTCACGTAGTGGTAGGGGCCCGCAACCACACAGGTGATGTACGTCGAGATCGGCTTGGTCTCGGCGAACCGCCAGACCCCGTCGGCCTGTTCGCCCACGCCGTTGCTCCACACCGTCCAGCCCTCCGGAGCCCGCACCTCGAAGCGGAAGGGGGCCTTGAGGTCGGGCTGCTCGAAGTTCGCGAAGACCCGGCGGGAGTCGGCCGGCTCGTACTGCGTGTACAGGTACACCTCGCCGTCCTCGGGGTCGACGAAGCGGTGCAGCCCCTCGCCGGTGCGGGAGTAGGCGCATCGCGCGTCGACGACCAGCTCGTTGTCGGCGGCCAGGTCCTCCAGCGTGATCCGCGAGCCGTCGAAGACCTCGCCGGGGTCCAGATCCCGGCCGTTGAGTGAGACGGCCGTCACACTCGGCGCGATCAGGTCGGCGAAGCTGCTCGCCCCGGGCTCGTTGCAGCGGAACCGGACGGTCGTGACGGACCGGAACGTGCGGGGCCCTTCGGTGTCGTCCTCGCCGACCGCGGACCGCAGGTCGAGGGACACCTCGTACCCGTCGACGCCGATCAGGGCGGCCCGCTCCCGGGCCTCGTCGCGGGACAGATTCTCACCGGGCACGGGCGGAACTCCTCAAGCGTCGTCGGATACGGCTGAACAGCACCGATCCTGCCATGTGCCCCTGACGCGGGGCAGCCGGGAATGACAGGGGCGGGCATTGGCGTTCCCGGAGAAACGGTTTCCTCATGAGGAGAGACATGTCGGACAAGACGCCCGTCGACTTCTGGTTCGACCCGCTGTGCCCCTGGGCCTGGATGACCTCCCGCTGGGTGCTGGAGGTGGAGAAGGTCAGGGACATCGAGGTCCGCTGGCACGTCATGAGCCTTGCCGTGCTCAACGAGGACAAGCTCGACGAGCTGCCCGAGGAGTACCGCGAGCTGCTCGAGACCAAGGCGTGGGGTCCCGTCCGGATCGTCATAGCGGCACAGCAGGAGCACGGCGCCGAGGTGCTGGGCGACCTCTACACCGCGCTCGGCACCCGCATCCACAACCAGGGCGAGGGCTCGGAGAAGGAGACGGTCGCCGCCGCCCTGAAGGACGTCGGCCTGCCCGAGTCCCTCATGGAGCACTGGGACGCCACCCGTTACGAGCCCGAGCTGCGCGCCTCCCACAAGGAGGGCATCGACAAGGTCGGCCAGGAGGTCGGCACCCCGGTCATCGCCGTGCCCGGCGCCGACGGCGAGCAGCTCGCCTTCTTCGGCCCGGTCGTCACCCCGGCCCCGAAGGGCGAGGAGGCCGCCCGCCTCTGGGACGGCACCCTCGCCGTGGCCTCGGTGCCGGGCTTCTACGAGATCAAGCGCACCCGCACCAAGGGCCCGGACTTCTCCAACCTGTAGGGGTCACACCGAGGCGTCGGCTCCCGGGTTCTGCATGTCCTCCGGGAGCCGGCCCCCGCCGGCCTGATGGCCCCAGGGCTGGTACCACCGGCAGCCCGGAGCGGTACAGCGCCACAGGTCCGTGCGGTGCGTCCCGAGCGCCTTTCTCTCCTCGGGCTCGAGCGGCGTGAAGACCTGCGTTCCGCTGCCGCCACAGGTCGGGCAGTGCTTGTCCTTGAAGAACATCAGCCCCTCCTCGCCATCACCGCCAGGTCGGGGAAGTCGGTCACCACCGCGTCGACTCCCCAGCGGTAGTACAGCGCGTACTCGGCGAACGCGTCCCCGAAATCGGTGCTTCCGGCGCCGCGCCGGAACTCCGCCGGAAGGAACTGGTTCTCCGAGCGGAAGGTGTACGGCCCCACGCGCAGGCCCGCCGCGTGGGCGTCCGCGAGGAGCGACGTGCCGACCAGCGACGACTTGTCCGGGCCGATCCAGTCCGCGTACTGCGCGATGTCCGCCAGCCCGGCCGGGGTCATCATCTCCCGGTAGGTCGTCGTGGGCAGGTCGTACGGCCCGCCCGTCGTCCCCAGGGCCTGCCACAGCGGTACCCCCAGGCCCGTCATGCGCTTCAGGCTCGTCGGCTCGAAGGACTGCACGACGCACTCGCGCCTGCCCAGCCGGCCCAGGCGGATCGCGGCCGCCAGTTTCGGCTCCAGCGGCAGGCCGATGGACCGGAAGTACGTCGGATGCTTGGTCTCCGGGAAGACTGCGATCGTCCGGCCGTGCGCCTTCGACAGCTTCCTCGCCAGGTCCACGACCTCCTGGAAGGTCATGACCTCCTCGCGCCCGTCGAACACCGTGTTGCGGTTGCGGACCTGCGGCAGCCGCTCCACCGCCCGCAGCGTCTTCAGCTCGGCGAGGGTGAAGTCCTCCGTGAACCATCCGGTCACGGACCGGCCGTCGACCGTCTTCGTCGTGCGGCGGTCCGCGAACTCCGGGCGGCGGGCCACGTCGGTGGTCTGGGAGATCTCGTTCTCGTGCCGGACCACCAGCACATGGTCCTTCGTCGGCACCAGGTCCGGTTCGATCCAGTCGGCGCCCGTCTGCACGGCGTACGTGTACGAGGCGGCCGTGTGCTCGGGGCGCCAGCCGGCCGCGCCGCGGTGTCCGATGACCAACGGCCCGTCGGCAGGGGCCGCGTGCGCGGCTCCCGCGAGCGCGGGCACGGTCGCGGCCGCCGGGGAGGCGGCCGCCGCGAGCAGGAGAGATCGGCGTCTCAGGTGCATCCAGTTCCCTTTCGCCATCCGGATGTTCAGGTCCTTGCCCCGGCCCGTGCCTCGGCAAGCCGCACCAGGTGCTCCTCGTACCCCTTCGTGTAGTACGCGGCCCGGCCCCGGTCCGGCTCGACGACCTGCGCAGGCCGCGTCCACACCCGCGCGTCCAGCGGCACCCCGTACCGCTCGGCCGCCGCGAGGACCGCGCCCCGCGCGCCCACCTCGCCCTCGACGACCCGCAGGGGCCGCCCGAGCACATCGGCGAGCAGCCGCATCCAGGCGGGGCTGCGGGTGCCGCCGCCGCAGACGGCCAGAGCCCCTGTGAGGCCCGCCGCCTCCAGGCAGTGCCGGGCGGCATAGCCGATGCCCTCGCAGGTGGCGCGGACCAGATCACCCCGGGTGGACTCCAGACAGACACCCGTGAGTTCGGCGCGCAGCCGTGGCTCGACGAAGGGGGCGCGTTCGCCGGAGGGCGCGAAGTACGGCAGCACCCGGACGCCGTTCGCGCCCGGCGGGGTCTTTGCCAGCAGGGCGTCCACCTCGTCGTGCCGCACGCCCGTCGTCGACAGCACCCAGTCCAGGGCCGCCGTGCCGACCATCGCGGGCATGGCGCGCAGCCAGTACCCGGGCCGGTCGGTGGAGATGTACAGGCCGGCCGGTTCGCCCGTCAGGTCCAGCTCGGTCGTGGCGACCAGGCTGGCCAGACAGGTCCCGACGATCAGCAGACCGTCCCCGGGGGCCGTCACCCCGGCGCCCAGCGCACAGGCCGGCAGATCGTACGGGCCGTTGGCGATCCGCGTGCCCGACGGCAGGCCCTCGCCCAGCGCCTCGGCCGTGGCGACCGGGTCGCTCACCGGGGCGAGCAACCCGCGCCGGTGCGTGAGCCCCAGCAGCTCCACGACCCGGTTGTCGTACGTCCGGGTGCGCGGGTCCAGGAAGGGCATCGAGGCGTCCGACACATCCGTCGCCGGGCCCGCCCCCGTCAGCCGCTGGAACACCATGTCCTTGCAGTACAGGGCGGCCTTCGCGGCGTCCAGCGCCTTCGGTTCGTTGCTGTCCAGCCAGGCCAGCAGCGGCCCCGGACAGCCCGGGAACATCGCGCTGCCCGTGCGCCGGAACACCGTCTCGAACGTACCGTCGGCCAGCCACCGGTCGACCAGTTCGTGCGCCCGCCCGTCCATCCAGGAGGCCGCCGGCCGCACGGGCCTGCCCTCGCCGTCGACCAGCCACACCCCGTCGCCCTGCCCGGTGAGCCCGGCGAGCTCGACCGGCCCCGGGACCCGTCCGGTGATCTCGTCGAGCACGGCGACGACCGCCCCGTACACCTCCTCCATGTCCTGCTCGACGAACCCGCCGTGCAGTGTCAGGTCCACCGGCCGGGCGGACACGGCCAGTTCCCGGCCCGTGTCGTCGAAGGCCGCCGCCTTGACCATGGACGTGCCCACATCGATACCGACGTACATGCGGCTCTCCTCCAGGTCCTCAGGTCAGGCAGTGCGCGAGCGGCTCGCCGCGCACCCAGCGGCCCACCTCTTCGGCGGCGATACGCGCCGCCTTCTCCGCCACCGCGCGCGACGCGCCACCCAGATGCGGGGTCAGCACGACGCGGTCGCCCAGCCCGAGAAGCCGCGACTGAGCAGGCAGCGGCTCCCGCTCGTACGTGTCGAGCGCCGCCGCCGACACCTGCCCGCTCTCCAGCGCGTCGCACAGCGCGCCCTCGTCCAGCAGCGGGCCCCGGGCCACGTTCACCACCACCGCGCCGGAAGGCAGCAGCCCCAGCTCCCGGGCGCCGATCAGACCCCGGGTCTCGGGAGTGAGCCGGGCGTGCAGGGTGATCACCTGGGAGCGGCGCAGGAGTTCGTCCAGCGAGGTCACGCGCAGCCCGTGGATCTCGCCGTGCACATACGGGTCGTACACCATCACCCGCGCCCCGAACGCGCACAGCACCCGCGCCACCCGGCTGCCGACGGCCCCGTATCCGACCAGCCCGACAGGCAGGTCCTCCAGCTCCAGACCGCTCTGCTCGTAGGTGTAGTACGTCGCGCCCTCCCAACTGCCCTGCCGGGCCAGCGGGTCGTGGGCCTGGGGGATACGGCGCAGGGCGGCCAGCATCATGCCGACGGTGAACTCGGCGGTGGCGGCGGCGTTGCGGCCGGGCGCGAAGCACACCCGCACGTCACGCTGCTTCGCCGCGTCCAGGTTGACGTTGACCGGTCCGCCCCGGCAGACCACGACCAGCTTCAGATCCGGGCAGGCCGCGAGGACCCGTTCGGTGACCGGCCCCATCTGTGTGACCAGCACCTCCGCCCCGGCCAGCGCCTCGATCATCTCGTCCTCGGCGTCACTGGCCTCCTGCACCTCGGCGACCGGCCCGAACGGCTCCAGCGGCCAGCCGAGCCTCAGTTCCCTGACGTCCGCCCGCCCCACCTCGTGCTCCACCGCCCGCGTGATCAGTGACGGCAGGACGAAGTGGTCACCGGCGGCCACCACACGCACGCTGTTTCCGGAGGTCATTGCAGGGAGTCTCCTGTCTCGGCGTCGAAGACATGGGTGTGCCGGCGGTCGGCGGCGACCCGGACCCGCTCGTCGTGGGCGAGCCGCACCTCGGGGTCGGTGAGGACCACCAGGTGCCGTTCGACCCCGTCGAGGGCGACGGTCGCGATGCCCGACTCCAGCAACGGCTCATGGGCGACGACCCGGGCGGGCAGGCCGTCCTCGGCGGTGAGCCGGACGTCCTCCGGGCGGATCCCCACCACGACTTCCCGCCCCGGGTCCACCGGCACGGGCAGCGCGATCCGCACCGAGTCGGAGAGGCGGGCGTGGCCGTCGCCGTCGGCGATGCCGGGCAGCAGTGCGATCGCGGGCTCGCCGACGAAGTCCGCGACGAACACGTTGGCCGGGCTGTCGTAGATCTCGTAGGGGGTGCCGAGCTGCTGGATGACGCCGTCCTTCATCACGGCGATCCGGTCGGCGAGGGAGAGGGCCTCCTCCTGGTCGTGGGTGACCAGGATCGTGGTGTGGCCCAGGTCCTTCTGGATGCGCTTGAGTTCACGGCGGGTGGTGTCGCGCTGGGCCGCGTCCAGGTGGGAGAGCGGCTCGTCGAGGAGCAGCACGTCCGGTTCGCGGATCAGGGCCCGGGCCAGCGACACGCGCTGCTTCTGGCCGCTGGACAGGCCGGCCGGGCGGGCGTCGAGGAGGTCGGTCAGGCCGACCCGCTCGGCGATCTCCTTCACCTTGCGGTCGACGTCACCGCGGGCGGCCTTGCGGCGGGCCTTCAGCCCGAACGCCAGGTTCTCCGCCACCGACAGCGGCGGATACAGCGCGTAGTTCTCGAACGCGACCCCGATGTTGCGCTGCTGCGCGGGCCGTTCGACCACCGACGCCCCGCCGACCAGGATGTCCCCGCCGGTCACCGGCTCAAGACCGGCGATCATGCGCAGCGTCGTCGACTTGCCGCAGCCGGAGGGACCGAGCAGCCCGAGCAGCTCCCCGGACCCCAGGCTCAGGTCCATCCCGCGTACGGCGTCCACCGCCGGCCGCCCCCGCGACCGATATGTCTTACGGAGTTCACGTAGCTCCAGTCCCGTCATGGCCGCCCTTCGTCGCGCAAACCTCGTAACGGACCTTGTGCTCGTCCAGATCCCGCAGCGCCTCCGCCGACGCCCCGTCGTCCACGAGGAGCGTGTCGAAGCGGGACAGCGGGACGACCCGGTGCAGGGCGACCCGGCCGAGCTTGGTGTGGTCGATCAGCAGGACGTTCCGCGCGGCCGCGTCGAGCATCGCCCGCTTCACGGACACGATGTGCTGTTCCTGGTGATAGGCGTAACCCCCGTGCACCGCCGACGTCGAGGCGAAGCACACGTCCACCCGCAACTGCTCGACCGCCTCCACGCAGGACACCCCCAGGAAGGAGGAGTGCAGCGGGTCGTAGTCGCCGCCGAGCGCCATCAGGTGGATGCCCCGCTGGTCGGCCAGCAGGTTGATCGCCTCCAGGAAGTTGGTGACGACCGTCAGCGGCGTGACCTCGCCCGTGCGCAGGCGCCGGGCTATCTCCAGGGTGGACGTGGAGTCGTCCAGCAGGATCGCCATGCCGGGCTCCACCATCCGCAGCGCACGGTCGGCCACGGCGGCCTTCTCGGCCCGCATCGTCTTCAGCCGGTACTGCACGTTCGACTCGAAGACCCCCGACGGCTGCGCGGTCACCCCGCCCCGGAACTTCCGTACGATGCCCTGCCGTTCGAGCTCGTCGAGATCCCGGTGGATGGTCATCAGACTCACCCCGAACCGCTCGGCGAGTTCCGCCGCCGTCGCCGAGCCGTCGGCCAGCACCCGCTCGGCCATGGCGGCCTGCCGCGCCGCCGGCCCCTGCTGTCCACCACTGCTGCTGCTCATCGCTGTGTCTCTATCCGTCGTCCCCATCGCTCCGGCCGGTCGGCCTCGAACAGCAGCAGGTTCTCAGGCCGGACCACGAGCCGTACCGGATCGTCCGGACGAAGGCGCGCCGCGTCCGCCCGGGGGGCCACCAGCGACACCCGCTGCTCCCCGGTCCCGAGCCGGACGGTGACCTCGACGGACCGGCCGAGCACCTCGGTGACGTACACGGTCCCGGTGAGCTCGTGCCCCTCGCCGTGCAGGGCGATGTCCCGGGGCCGCAGCCCGACCAGGACCTCGCTGCCGGCCGGGGCCTGCGCCCGGACCGGCAGCTCCACCCCGCCGTCCGACCGCACGCCGCTCTCCGTCACCACCCCCGGCAGCAGATTGATCCGTGGCCGTCCGAAGGCCCGCGCGACCTCCGTGTCGTGCGGCCGGTACCAGATCTCCTCCCGCGTGCCCGTCTGCACGATCCGCCCCTGCCGGATGACCCCGATCCGGTCGCCGAGCGCCAGCGCCTCGACGGAGTCGTGGGTGACGTACAGCGTGGTGGTGTGCTGCACGGCCCCGATGGCCTTCAGCTCCGCCCGCATCTGCTGACGGAGTTTGGCGTCGAGGTGGGAGAGCGGCTCGTCGAGGAGGAAGGCCCGGGCGGGGCGGACCAGCACCCGGCCCAGGGCGACGCGCTGCCGCTGCCCGTTGGACAGCTGGCCCACCGGCCGGTCCAGCAGCCCCGAGATCCCCAGCAGTTCGGCGATCGCGCCGATCCGCTGCCGGGCCTCGGCGGCGGGCAGCCGGTGCCGGGGCGAGCGCAGCGGCGAGGCGAGGTTGTCGTAGGCCGAGCGGTGCGGGTAGAGGGCGTAGCTCTCGAAGCACATCGCCACACCCCGGTCGTAGGGCTCGACTCCCCGCATGTCCTCGCCGTCGAGCACGACCGTGCCGGAGTCGGGCTGTTCGAGCCCGGCGACGGTCTTCAAAGTGGTCGTCTTGCCCGCGCCCGACGGGCCCAGCAGGCAGAAGAACTCGCCCCCCCGCACCTCCAGTTCCAGCTCGTCGAGCGCGACGGTCTTCCCGTACGTCTTCCGTATCCCGTTCAGCCTGATCACGACTTCACCGCCCCGAACGACAGTCCCCGCACCAGATACCGCTGGATCGTCAGCGCCAGCAGCAGCGGCGGGACGACGGACACCAGCGCGGCGGCGGCCGTCAGGTTGTACTTGGGCCGGTCCCCGCCGAGGAAGGACAGCGCGCCCACGGTCACCGTCTGGGCCTCGTTGGAGGTGAGGATCAGCGGGAAGACGAAGTTGTTCCAGGCGAAGATGAAGGCCAGCAGCGACACGGCCGCGATGCCCGGCTTGACCAGCGGCAGCGCCACCTTGAAGAACGCCTGCTTGCGGGTGTAGCCGTCCAGCAGGGCCGCCTGCTCCAGCTCGGGCGTGAGGTCGGCGAAGTAGGACCGCATGATCCACACGATCAGCGGCAGGGTGACGAGTTGCAGCACCCACACCATGCCGACGTACGTGTCGAACAGCCCGAGCTTCTGGTACAGCACGAACAGCGGGATGATCACGGTCAGTTCGGGCGCGAAGCGGAACGACAGCAGCGTGAACATCAGGTTCTCCGAGCCCTTGAACCGCCACCGCGCCGAGGCGTACGCCGCCGGCAGCCCCACCACCAGCGACAGCACCACCGCCCCCACCGACACCACCAGGCTGTTGACGAAGAACCGCACGAACGGGATGCCCTCGCTGTCGCCGAGGACCGTCCGGTAGCCGTCCAGCGTCGGAGAGAAGGAGAAGTACGTGCTGAAGAGCTGGTCGGCGGGTTTCAGGGAGAGGATCACCATCCAGGCGATCGGGAACAGCGCGAAGACGAAGTAGAGGACGAGGGCTGCGTCCGCGAGCCAGCCCAGCACACGCTTCTTCACGTGGTCACCTCCGCGGCCCGCCGCTGGATCTTCCCCAGGTGCTTCACCAGCACCATCGCGGCCAGATACACCACGGCCCACAGCACGATCGTGTAGCTGATCCCGAAGGAGTAGCGCTGGAAGCGGATCGCCTCCAGATACGCCCGGATCTGGAGGACGACGGTCGAGTCACCGGGCCCGCCCTCCGTCAGGGCGTAGATGATGTCGAACACCTTCAGCGAGTCCATGAACCGGAAGATCACCGCCACCAGCACGTACGGCCACAGCATCGGCAGGGTCAGCCGCCGGAAGGTGTACCACCACCCCGCGCCGTCCACGGCCGCCGCCTCGAAAGGGGAGGTGGGCAGCGACCGCAGACCGGCCAGGGCGAGGATCGCCACGAATGGCGTGTACACCCACACGTCCACGGCGATCGACGACAGGAGGGCACCCGTAGGGGTGTCCGTCCACTGCACCCCGCCCAGACCGAAGGGCCGCAGCAGGTAGTTGACGACCCCCACGGACGGCTGGAGCATCAGCTTCCAGATGATCGCCGCGATCACCGGGGCGATCATCAGCGGCAGGATCAGGATCTTCTCCAGCACACGGCCCACCAGGGTCGAGCGGTGCAGCAGCAGGGCGACGGCCACCCCGAGCACGGTCTCGACGAGGGCCGCCCCGACCGCGTACAGCACCGTCACCCACGCCGAGTTCCAGAAGGCCTCCTGCGTGAAGACGGTCGTGTAGTTCTCCAGCCGCACCATGTCCGGCTGCGGTTTGCTCGCCGAGAAGTCGAACAGCGTGTAGTACAGGCCGAGCCCGAACGGGTAGAGGATCCCGCAGGTCAGCAGCAGTGCGGGCACGATCAGGACGTACGGGCGCAGGGTGAGCCGCCACCCCATCGGCTAACCCACCTTGCCGGCGAGGTCGTCCGCCAGCCCGTCGAGGACCGACTGCGCGCCCTTGCCGCCGTAGATCTCCTGGAGGGCCGCCGCCCAGCTGGTCGTCGCGTCGAAGAACTGCGCCTGCGGGGTGAACTGGATCTTCGTCTGGTCGACGACCGTCTCGAAGGTCTCCAGGAAGCCCGGCAGGTGCCGCATCTTGTCCTTGTACGCGGCGTCCTCGGCGACCGACTTGCGCACCGGGTCGATGTGGTTGTGCGTGATCGCGCCCTTGCGCAGGTGCTCCTTGCCGGTGGCCCACTGCAGGAACAGCCAACTGGCGCTCTTCTTCTTGCTCTTGGCATTCATGCCGAGCGACCAGATCCACATGTTGGTGGCGAGCGACCCGTCCGGCCCTTTGGGCCCCGGGTGGAAGGCGATCTTCCCGGAGGCGGGGCCGGCGCCCTTCACCGCCTGGAAGTAGGCGGCCGTGTCGGCGTCGAACAGCATCCCGGCCTTCTTCGCGCCGAGGTCGCTGGAGCACTGGTACCAGGTGTACGACGTCCAGGACGGCGGCCCGCCCCGCTTGACCATGCGCGCCCAGTCCTCGGTGAACGCGACGGCCTCGGGGCTGTTCATGGCGGGTGTGAGCTTCCCGCCGTCGACCGTGAAGTCCTTCAGCCCGTTGCGGGCGTACATCGTCATGAAGCCCGGGTGGATGGTGGCCCAGCTCCTGGACCCGCGTACGGCGATCCCGTACATCCCGTCGAAGCCGGCGCCGGGCGCCTTCCGCTTGATGGTCCCGGCGAGTTCGGCCAGCTCGTCGAAGGTCTCAGCCGGCTTCAGCCCCAGCTTCCCGAACACCTCAGTGTTGTAGGCGACGACGTTGGTCTCCCAGCCCCACGGCAGCGCGTACTGCCCGCCCTGGCCCAGCGGCGCGCCCGCCTTCAGCGACCACTGGTCGGCCTGGAGCAGGTTCGGGAAGAAGTCCGCCTGGTCCCACTCGGCGCCCGTCGCCGAGGAGTTGCGCATCCAGGGCCCGAGGTCCTCCAGCCAGCCCGGCGGCCCGTACTGCCACACCATGTACGCGCCGAGCATGAAGACGTCGTAGGAGGCACGCCCGCTGGACAGGTCCACGGTGAGCTTGTCGAAGTAGTTGTCCTCCGGGAAGACGTCGTACTCGACCTTGATGCCGGTCTTCGCGGTGAAGGACTTCAGGTCGGCGATGAGCGCGTCGGTGTACGGGTGCTTGTTGAGCAGCGCCTTGACGGTGGTGCCCTTCTCCCGCTTCCAGTCGAAGGAGCCGGTGACGTCGTCGGCGGCGGACCCGTCGCTCTTGCTGTCGCCCCCGCCGAAACCGGTGCCGCAGGCCGTGAGCAGCGGGGCCGCGGCAGCCCCGGCGGCGAGCGCGAGGAAGCGCCGCCGGTCGTGCACGTGCGTGTCCATCCGTACCTCCACGTGGGGGCTGGTTAACACGTCGAGTCGACTCGTTAACAGAGGGTGGAACGGCTGAAGTTGGGCGTCAATCCCTCGCGCACGGGAAAATATCGGGGCACAGTGAGAAGTTCACAGATCCGGCTGCGACGTCGTGGGAGGTTCCGGATGGCGGACGAGGATGCGGGCTGGCTGGGGATCGACCTGGGCACACAGAGCGTCCGCGTGCTGCTCGTCACCGCCGACGGCAGGGTCCTCGGCAGCGGCTCGGCCCCGCTGACCGGGCGGCGGGACGGGGTGCGGCACGAGCAGGACCCAAAGCAGTGGTGGTCGGCGCTGTGCACGGCGTCCCGGACGGCACTCGGCTCCGCGCCCGGCGTGCCGGTCGGCGGCCTCGCGGTGTGCGGCACGTCCGGCACGGTCCTGCTGACGGACGGCTCGGGCCGCCCGGTGAGCCCCGCGCTGATGTACGACGACGGCCGCGCGGCGGCGCAGGCCGCGCGGGCCCGGGAGGCGGGGCTCGCCGTCCAGGACACCTGGGCGCTGCCGAAGGCGCTGTGGCTGGTGGGGGAGTACGGCCCCGGCCTTCGGCTCGCTCACCAGCCCGACCAGGTCATCACCCGTCTCACCGGCGAACCGCCCCCGGCCGACTCCAGTCACGCCCTCAAGACCGGCTACGACCTGCACGCGGAGGCCTGGCCGGAAGCCGCCCTGTCCCAACTCGGTGTCCCGGACCGCCTGTTGCCCGACGTCGTACGCCCGGGCACGCACCTCGGCGAGGTCTGCGCGGACGCCGCCGACGCCACCGGCATTCCCGCCGGCACCCCGGTGCTCGCCGGCATGACGGACGGCTGCGCGGCCCAGATCGCCTCGGCCGCGCTGCGCCCCGGCTCCTGGAACTCGGTGCTCGGCACCACGCTCGTCCTGAAGGGAGCCGCCCGCGACCCCGTCCGGGACCCCACCGGCGTGGTCTACAACCACCGCGCCCCCGACGGCACCTGGCTGCCCGGCGGGGCGTCGAGCGTGGGGGCGGGGGCACTCGCGGCACACTTCCCGGACGCCGACCCCGCCACGATGGACGAGCGGGCGGCGGCGTTCGAGCCGTCCCGCGCGGTGGCGTACCCGCTGGTCACGCCGGGGGAGCGGTTCCCGTTCCGGGCGCCGGAGGCGGCCCTCCTCGTCCTCGGCGAACCCGAGGGCGACGCCGGTCTGTGGGCCGCGCTGCTCCAGGGTGTCGGCTTGGCGGAACGCCTGTGCCTGGACTACCTGCACCACCTGGGCGCTCCCCTCGACGGCCCGCTCACCTTCACCGGCGGCGGCGCGCGCAGCTCGTACTGGAACCAGCTCCGCACCGACATCCTCGGCCGCCCGGCCCGCGTCCCGGAACAGACGGAACCGGCGCTGGGGATGGCGGCGTTGGCCGTGTACGGGGCATCCGGGGTTTACGGGGCGTCCGGAGCCGGATCCCTCGCCGACGTCGCCGAGCGCATGGTCCGCGTCCGGACCGTCCTCGAACCCCGCGCCGACCGCACCGCCCGCTTCGCCGAGCCGTACGCCCGCCTCGTCGACGCGCTGGAGACACGCGGCTGGCTGCCCGCCCCCGTCGCGGCACACGCCCGAACCCGCCTGCACCTGGACACTGGGAAGTCATGACCACCACGACCACCACCCTCCTCCTGGCCCGGCACGGGCAGACCGTCTGGCACGCCGAGAACCGCTACGCCGGCGTCAGCGACATCGGCCTCACCGACACCGGCCGCGCCCAGGCCGAGGCGCTCGGCCGCTGGGCCGCCGCCCACCCCGTCGACGCGATCTGGACGTCCCCGCTCTCCAGGGCCGTCGCCACCGCCGAGCCCGCCTGCCGTGCCCTGGGCCTCGTCCCGCGGCGCGAACCCGACCTCACCGAATGCGACTTCGGAGTCGTGGAGGGCCGTACGCTCGCCGAGTTCGAGGCCGAGGTCCCCGACCGGGCCGCAGCCTTCCGTGCCGACCCCGTCGCCCACCCCTTCCCCGGGGCCGAGGACCCGACGGCGGCAGCGGCCCGAGGGGCCGGCGCCCTGCGTCGTATCGCCGGCGCCCACCCCGGCGGGCGTGTCCTCGTCGTCGCCCACAACACCCTGCTGCGCCTGGTGCTGTGCACGCTGCTGTCGATCCCGGCCGGGGAGTACCGCAGGGTGTTCCCGCGGTTGCGGAACGCGGCGATCAGCGAACTGCGCATGAACCCCGACGGTTCCGCCGCACTCCTCTCACTCAATGTGCCGTGCGGGACGTACGTGCCGTAGCACTATGAGCCCATGACGCAGATCGACACCTCGGTGCCGCACTCGGCCCGGATCTGGAACTACTGGCTGGGCGGCAAGGACAACTACCCGGTGGACGAGGAGGCCGGTGACGCCTACACGGCCGTCTTCCCCGGCATCGTCACCATCGCCCGCAGCAGCCGCGCCTTCCTCGGCCGCAGCATCCGCCACCTCGTCCAGGAGGCCGGCGTACGGCAGTTCCTCGACGTCGGTACCGGACTGCCGACCGTCGACAACACCCATGAGGTGGCCCAGCGTCTCGCTCCCGAGTCGCGGATCGTCTACGTCGACAACGACCCGCTGGTCCTCGCTCACGCCCGCGCCCTGCTCACCTCCACGCCCGAGGGCGCGACGGCGTACGAGCCGATCAACCTCCACGAGCCCGAGCGCATCATCGAGGCCGCAGGCAAGACGCTCGACCTCACGCGCCCCACGGCCCTGATCCTCAGCGGCATCCTGGGCCACGTGGCCGACTACGACGAGGCCCGCGACCTCGTCCGCCGCCTCCTGGCCGGCCTGCCCTCCGGCAGCTACCTCTCCCTCAACGAGGGCTCCCGCGGAACCGACCCGGCCTACGAACAGGCCCAGGACGCCTACAACGAGACCGGTGCGGTCCCGTACTTCCTGCGGCCGGTCGAGCAGATCGAGGCCTTCTTCGAGGGCCTGGAGCTGGTGCAACCGGGCGTGGTCTCGGTACCGCTGTGGCACCCCGAGCCGGGCGCTCCCACGGAACCGATCGGCCAGCACGGCGGCCTGGGCCGCAAGCCGTAGCGCACGTACGGAAAGCCCCCGCGAGGCACGTCCTCACGGGGGCTTCCTTCATTCCGCCTGCCGTTCGTGAAGGGTGAGAAGACGATCACGAGGCAGGACGACTCGACGGCACGCCGCCGTCAGGGCGCCAGCAGCAGCACGTCCGCGCGGGACTTGGCGGCCTCGTAACGGCGGGCCACGTCCTGCCAGTTGACGACCTGCCACATCGCCTCGATGAAGTCGACCTTCTGGTTCCGGTACTGGAGGTAGAAGGCGTGCTCCCAGGCGTCGAAGACGAGGATCGGCGTCGAGCCCTGGCCGACGTTGCCCTGGTGGTCGTAGACCTGCTCGACGATCAGCCGCCCGCTCAGCGGCTCGTAGGCCAGCACGCCCCAGCCCGAGCCCTGGGTCGTGGCCGATGCCTTGGACAGCTGCGCCTTGAAGTTGGCGAACGACCCGAACGACTCGGCGATCGCGTCCGCGAGCTCACCCACGCCGTCCTGCGCCAGCGGCTCACCACCGCCGTCCTTCGGACCGGTCATGTTCTGCCAGTAGATGCTGTGCAGGATGTGCCCGGACAGGTGGAAGGCCAGGTTCTTCTCCAGCCCGTTGATCGACCCCCACGTCTCCTTGTCCCGCGCCTGGGCAAGCTGCTCCAGCGTGTCGTTGGCGCCTTTCACATAGGCCGCGTGGTGCTTGTCGTGGTGCAGCTCGATGATCTCGGGGCTGATCACGGGAGCGAGCGCGGAGTAGTCGTACGGCAGGTCGGGCAGCGTGTAGACGGGCATGGCGAGGAACCCTCCGAACCTCTTATTGCACTAAGCTTGCAACTGCACGTTAGCAGCAGGAAGGTGGCGGTGGGTGCCCTGGGCACACAAAAAGGCCCCCGCGTGTCGCGGGGGCCTCGGTGCCGGAGTCCCTACTGCCGGGCGCGTGCCTTCTGCCGCGCGTACCCGACGGCGGCCAGGAACAGCGTCATCCCGCCCGTCGAGTACAACTGCACCCGCGTGTCCGGCTCCCGCGCCATCAGGACGAAGATGCCCGCCATCCCCGCCAGCGCGACCCACGTCAGCCACGGGAAGGCCCACATCCGCACGACCAGCTTCTTCGGCGTCTCCCGCTCCAGGCGTCGCCGCAGGCGCAGTTGCGAGACGGCGATGAAGATCCAGACGACCAGGATCACCGCGCCGATCATGTTCAGCAGCCAGGAGAAGACGTCGTTCGGCCGCCAGTAGCTCAGCAGCACGCACAGGAAGCCGAAGACGGAGGAGGCGAGCACGGCGATCCGCGGGACCCCGCCGGAGACGCGGCCCAGCGTCTTCGGGCCCTGGCCGCGATCCACCAGCGAGTAGGCGATGCGCGAGGCGCCGTAGATGTTGGCGTTCATGGCGGACAGCAGGGCCACCAGGACGACGACGTTCATCAGCTGGCCGGCGCCCGGGATGCCGAGTTCGTCGAGGGCGGCGACGTACGGGCCCTTCTCGACGACCTCCTTCGAGTCCCAGGGCACCAGCGTGACGATGACCGCCATCGAACCGACGTAGAACAGCGCGATACGCCACATCGCCGTACGGACCGCGCTCGCCACGCCCTTGACGGGGTTCTCCGACTCGGCCGCCGCGATGGTGACCGTCTCCAGCCCTCCGTAGGCGAAGACCGAGGCGAGCAGGCCGATGACCAGACCCTCGCCGCCGTTGGGGAGGAAGTCGGTGAGGTGCGAGGCGCCGGGGGAGTCCGTACCCGGCAGGATCCCGAGGATCGCCAGGGTGCCGAGCGCCAGGAACAGGGTGATCGCGCCGACCTTCAGGGCCGCGAACCAGAACTCGAACTCGCCGAAGTTCTTCACGGCCGCGAGGTTCGTGCCGCAGAAGACGACCATGAACAGCGCCACCCACGCCCACTCCGGCGTGCCCGGCAGCCAGCCGCTGACGATCTTCGCGGCACCGATGCCCTCCAGACCGACGGCCGTGCAGAGCAGGACCCAGAAGGACCAGCCCGCTGTGAAGCCCGCCCAGGGGCCGATCGCCCGCTCGGCGTGCGCCGAGAACGAACCCGACGACGGATACGCGGCCGACATCTCGCCGAGCATCCGCATCACCAGCATCACGAGGAGACCGGAGAGGGCGTAGGCGACCACGATCGACGGACCGGCGGCGGCGATGCCCGCGCCGGAGCCGACGAACAGCCCGGCGCCGATCACCCCGCCGAGGGCGATCATCGACAGGTGGCGTTGCTTCAGACCATGAGAGAGGGAGACGTCGTCCGTGCTGGGCGGCGTCCCGGTGGTGGTGCTGGGCATGGGCGCGGCTCGTCCAATGCGTGAGAGGCGGCAGAGGGCAAAAACGCCGCCAGTCTGGGCGGTCCCTCCGCCCGGCGGGGAGGGTTGTCCATCATGCGGACTGCCGGAACGCATGCTGTGAGTGACCGGAAGCGGAGGGTTGACACCCGTCCAGGAGGCGATTTGGCGAAACCCTACAGTTCGCCGCCGCACCCGCCACGTGATCGAAGCCTCGCCACCTCCGTGACCGGCACCACTCCGCGCCCGGTGTGCCCCCCACCCTTTGTCAAAAGCCAACCAACCGCGCGATCTCGCCTTTGTCGAGCGCTGACGGTGAACCGGGCGAGCACGCTGGGATAGCGTCACCGTGTCCCGACCGGCCCTCACTCTCGCGGAGTCCCCATGAGTACCGCTGCCGCCACACCCGCCCGCACTGGGCAGGTCCTCGCCGACCTGCTGCCCGCCTCCCGTGTCCGGGACGCGGCCCTCGTGCTCGGCGGAGCCGCGCTCACCGGCCTCGCCGCGCAGATCGCCTTGCCCGTGCCCGGCTCCCCGGTGCCGGTGACCGGCCAGACCTTCGCCGCACTGCTCGTCGGTACCGCCCTCGGCGCCGGCCGCGGCTTCCTCTCGCTGGCGCTGTACGCCGTGGCGGGACTCGCCGGTATGCCGTGGTTCAGCGACGGCACCTCCGGCGTCGCCCCCTCCTTCGGCTACATCCTCGGCATGATCCTCGCCTCCACGGTGGTGGGCGCCCTGGCCCGCCGCGGCGCCGACCGCTCGATGCTGCGCATGGCGGGCACGATGCTGGTGGGCGAGGCGATCATCTACGCCGTCGGCGTGCCCTACCTGGCCCTCGCCACCGGCATGTCCGCCACCGCCGCGATCGCGGCCGGCCTCACGCCGTTCCTGATCGGTGACGCCCTGAAGGCGGCTCTGGCAATGGGGGCGCTGCCGACGGCATGGAAGTTCGCCGACAAGCGCTGACCCGTCGTTCCGCACCAGAGGCTCCCCGGGCACACCTTCCCTCAGGCCCGGGGAGCCTCTCGTGTGTCATGGCGCGGAAGGCCGGTTCAGCCCTCCTGCCGCCGCTGCGACCACCACATCCCGGCCACGCCCGCCGCGAGCAGCGACGCGCCCGCCGCGCCCAACGGCAGCAGATCGCGCGCCGGCCCGGTCTTCGGCAGCTCCTTGCCGCCCGGGGAGTCCGGCTTGCCGGGGGAGACCGGCTCGTTGTCGGTGCCGAGCAGCAGGGGCGTCGCCGGTGCGTCCGGCGACGGATTGGTCGTGCCGAACGGCACCGGGCCCTGCTGCCAGAACGTCTTCTTCCCGTCGCTCGCCTGGACGGGCAGACAGATCTTCCCGGTCTTGGCCAGGTCGTACGTCGCATCGACGGCGTACGACTTCGACTTGCCGGCCCCGAGATTGTCGACGGGGCAGCTGAAACCGCTGTTCGAACCCTCCGGCAGATTGTTCTCGGCTATCGGGGAACACCCCTGGACGTTCTTGACGGTGAGCCCGTCGAAACCGACGACCAAAAGCAGGATCTCCCCGCTGTCCTTGTTTCCCTCGTTCTTCACCGTGGCGGTAAGCGCTGTCTTTTCGGAGCCGTTGTCGACCGAGATCTTCTCGGGCAGCAGCGTGGTCAGCTTCACCCCCGCCGGCGCCTCGTCAACGGCCTTTCCTCCCTTGCTGCTCGCGGGCCCTTCACCTTCCGCGCCGGCCGTTCCGGAAAGGATCAGTACCGCCGAGAATGATGCCGCTACCAGCGATCCCGCGACCGCCGCCGTGCGACGAGAACTCATGTTCGCCCCCCTTGCGTCCCCCTGGACTGCCCCGGACTGCCCTTGGGTTGCCCTTGAACCGTCCTGGACTGCGCCTGAATTCGCAGTACTGAAAGAGCTACCACAAGATTTCCCGGCACTATCCTGGTGCGGCGCGAAGTGTGACCATTGTGTTTCACTTGAGTCGGTCGCGGCGTCGTGGAGGGGGTGCAGCGGATTGCCGGGGAATGCGAACATCGGCGGTGTTCCAGGGATATTGGTGACGGGGCGCTATCGGCTGGTCGAAAGTATCGGCCAGGGGGGAATGGGGCGGGTGTGGCGAGCCGCCGACGAAATACTCGACCGACAGGTCGCCGTCAAGGAAATGCGTATCGACGGCCTCGACGCGGAGGACAGCGGGACCCGCCGCGAACGCACCCTGCGCGAGGCCAGGGCCACGGCCCGGATCGACCACCCCAACGTCGTACGCGTCTACGACGTGGTCGACGAAGGCGAACGCCTGTGGATCGTCATGGAGTTGGTCGCGGGCCGCTCCCTCGAACGGATCATCGCCGAGGATGGCCCACTGGGCCCCGGTGATACGGCCCGGATCGGGCTCGGTCTGGTCGCGGCGCTACGACAGGTCCATGCGCGGGGGGTACTGCACCGGGACATCAAGCCGGGCAACGTGCTGGTGGAGCACGGGAGCGGACCGGCCGGACCGGGGCCCGAACGGCGTGTCGTCCTCACGGACTTCGGCATCGCCGCGATCCAGGACGCCAAGGCGCTCACCATGGTCGGCATGCTGGTCGGCTCCCCCGACTACATGGCCCCCGAGCGCATCTCCGGCCGCCCGCAGGGCCCGCCGTCCGACGTCTGGTCCCTCGGCGCGACCCTCTGCGCGGCCCTGGGCGGCCGTTCCCCCTTCGCCCGCGACACCACGCTGGCGACCCCGCACGCGGTCCTGTACGAGGAGCCCGAACTCCCCGCGGCCTCCGGCCCGTTGCGCGACATCCTGACGTCCCTGCTGGAAAAGGACCCGTCGGTCCGCCCGGGGCTGGAGGAGCTGGCAGTGGCCTTGGAACCGGTCGCGCACCCGGCGCCGACGCCTACGGTGCCGGTGGGAGTGCTCCTCGAACGACTGGAGCGGGCAAGGGAGTTGCCGGATCCGGTGTCGGATGCGGCACCCGCCCGGGAACCCGTGGCGGTGCCGGACCGGCAGCCCGAACCCGCGCCTGACCTGAAACCCGGGCCTGACCTGAAACCCGGGCCTGAGCTGAAACCCGAGCCGGACCCGAAACCCGGGCCGGACGAACAACCCGCCCCGGAACCGGAGCCGGAGCCGCGGACATCGGCCCTGACGCCGCCGACGCCGCCGACGCCGCCACCACCCCGGCCACCCAGCCCAAAGGACCCCCGCGAACCCGCCCCCATCACCACACCCACCGCACGGACGACACAACCGAACGCGGCCAGTTCTCCAAACCCCGCCGTCAGCACCACCACTGCCACCCACCGCCCGAGCCCCGTCTCGCTCACCCGGGCACAGGCGGCAACGGAGGGCCGTCCCCGCCCCACCCCGGCACCCACCCCCATGCCGCCGGGCGAACCCCCCGGCCCCGCCACACCGGCCACCGCCCGCCCCCGAGCCGGCCACCGCCGTACGATGCTCGCCGCCGCGGCGGCCACGGTCGCGACGGTCGGCGCCGTGGTGGTAATCCTGCTGGCGACGTCCTCCGGCTCACCGGGCGACGACACCCCCCGCGCGGGCGCCTCGGCCTCCGCACCACCCGCTGAAGGCACCACCACTGACCCCACCCCCGACTCCACGCCCCCAGCCACCGTCGAAGGCACAGCCAGGCCGCAGATCCTGCCGCCCGGCGCGCACCGGGAGGCCGGAGGATTCGCCTGGGCGACACCGGAGGGCTGGCGGCGGGACGTGAAGACGGGAGCGGAGGTGCACTACACCTCCCCGGACGGCACGCAGGAACTTGTCGGCAAGTCGTCCCTGGCCCGCGGCGACCTGCTGGAGACCTGGCAGACCTCGGAGCGCAACGCCCACCAGGGCCAGGACTACCGCAAGATCCGCCTGGCGGAGACGACGTTCCGCGGCCACCCGGCGGTGGTCTGGGAGTACACGTTCACGCTGCGGGGCGTCCACTGGCACGCCCGCCTGCTCGGCTTCAACGTGGACGGCAAGTCGTACCAGATCAACACCTGGTACGACTCCGGCATCGAACCGGAAGCCCTCCGCACGTACGAGAAGGTCAAGGCCAGCTTCACGGTGCTGTAGACGGCAACGAAAAAAGGGCCCGCGGTGCGCGTACTGGCGGAACGCGCACCGCGGGCCCCCGTTCACCACGAACGGCAAGCGCCGAAAGGGTCAGCCGGCCGAGACCTCGTCCCGGCTGTCGTCCTGTGCCTGGGTCTGTGCCTGCGCGGCGTCAGCGGCGGCGGCCCGCCGACCCCCACCGACCCTCTCCTTCACGAAGGCGACGACGAGGACGAGCGCCGCGACGATCAGCGACAGCACGATGGTCTGGCGTCCGTCGTGTTCGGTGTCGGTGAGCATGTAACCGAGGATGAACACGATCAGCGCGGCCGTCGCCCAGGTCAGGTACGGGTACAGCCACATCTTCACGACGAGCTTCTCCGGCGCCTCGGCCTGGATGATCTTCCGCATCCGCAGCTGGGAGAAGCAGATCACCAGCCACACGAACAGGGCGACCGCGCCACTGGAGTTCACGAGGAAGAGGAAGACGGAGTCCGGGAACTTGTAGTTGAAGAAGACGGCGAGGAATCCGAACGCGACGGACGCGAGGATCGCCGTCCGCGGCACGCCGTTGGCGGTCGTGCGGGCGAAGGACTTCGGCGCGTCGCCGCGCTGGCCGAGCGAGAAGGCCATGCGGGAGGCGGTGTACAGGCCGGAGTTGAGACAGGACAGCACCGAGGTCAGCACGATGAAGTTCATGATCTGACCGGCGTGCGGAATGCCGAGGGAGTCGAGCGCGGCGACGTAGGAGCCGTCGTCGGTGATGGACTTGCTGTCCCACGGCAGCAGGGACACCACGACGAAGATCGAGCCGAGGTAGAAGACGGCGACTCGCCAGATGATGCTGTTGGTGGCCTTGGTCACGGCCTGCTGCGGGTTCTCGGACTCACCGGCGGCCAGGGTGGCGATCTCGCTGCCCATGAAGGAGAAGACGACGAGCAGCACACCGGTGAGGATCGCCCCGGCGCCGTGGGGCAGGAAGCCGCCGTGCTCGGTGAGGTTGCTCAGCCCGGCCTGTTCGCTGTCGACGCCGGGCAGCACGCCGAACACGGCGAGCCCGCCGATGACGATGAACGCGGCGATCGCGACCACCTTGATCCCGGCGAACCAGAACTCGAACTCGCCGTACGAGCCGACGGAGACGAGGTTGGTGGCGGTGAGCACCACCATCACGATCAGGGCCCAGGCCCACTGCGGCACGGCCGGGATCCACCCCTCCAGGATCACGGCGCCGGCGGTCGCCTCGACCGCCAGCACGACCACCCAGAAGAACCAGTACAGCCAGCCGATGGAGAAACCGGCCCAGGGCCCGAGCGCCCGGTCGGCGTGCGCGGAGAAGGAACCCGAGGTCGGATTGGCGGCCGACATCTCACCGAGCATCCGCATCACCAGCACGACGAGCGTGCCGACGAGGGCGTACGACAGCAGGATGCCGGGCCCGGCGGTGGCGATACCGGAGCTGGACCCGACGAACAGGCCCGCCCCGATGACACCACCGATGGCGATCATCGACAGATGCCGGTTCTTGAGCCCGGCCTGGAGCCCGGGGCTGCCACCGGGTTCTCCGGGGCCGCCGCGTTCGCTTCCTGTCGTCTTGAGAGTCGGCTGCGAGGTCATGGAACGGATTTCCTTTGCGCCGGGGAGCTTTCTTCCGTACGAACCGCCTGAGCCGTACGAACGGGGGGTGTGTCGCGGCATGACGGTGTACAGGGGCTCGTACGAGCGGTGTACGAGCAGGTCCAGTGAATCGGAGGTGAACGGTGAGATGAACCTCTGAATCCAGATTGTTACTTGAGGTTTTCCTGAGCTTCTATAACGCGGCTCACATTCGCCTCACGTTTCCATGAGCGCCACCCCGCGCGCCTTCCCCGAAACACCCGTGTCACACTCGTCCCATGCGCGTGTACCTCGGCTCGGACCATGCGGGCTACGAACTCAAGAACCACCTCGTCGAGTGGCTGAAGGCGGCGGGTCACGACCCCGTCGACTGCGGCCCGCACATCTACGACGCCTTGGACGACTACCCGCCCTTCTGCCTCCGCGCCGCGGAGCAGACGGCCGCGGACCCCGACGCCCTCGGCATCGTCATCGGCGGCTCCGGCAACGGCGAGCAGATCGCCGCGAACAAGGTCAAGGGCGTCCGCGCGGCCCTCGCCTGGAGCGAGGAGACGGCGGCCCTCGGTCGCCAGCACAACAACGCCAACGTCGTCGCCGTGGGCGCGCGCATGCACTCGCAGGCCGAGGCGACGGCCTTCGTCGAGACGTTCCTCAACACGCCGTTCTCCGGTGACGAACGTCACGTCCGCCGAATCGACATGCTCGACGCGTACGAGTCAACAGGCGACCTCCCTCCCATCCCACCTCACCACCCTCAGCCGTAAGTCCCCGGGCCTCGCCCTGCACGGGGCCCCTGCCTGAACCGCTGAGGTCAGGTGGTTGTGCCGAGCGGGGGAGGGGGCCCGAGGTTCGAGGTGCCCGCGGGTACTGGGGCCGGCCACCGTCGCGGCCCCAGTGTCCGAGCCTGGTGCGCAACTCCAGGGGCCGGACGCGAGGTTCAGCATCCGAGCCTCATGTGGGGGCAGGGTCCGAGCCTCTGTGGGGGTCAGGGTCCGAACCTCATGTGGAGGTCAGGGCCGAGCCCGACGCTGAGCCAGTGCCGAGCCCGACGTGGGGGGCAGCGCCGAGCCCGACGCTGAGCCAGTGCCGAGCCCGACGTGGGGGGGCAGCGCCGAGCCCGACGCGGGGGCCAAGGGCCGAACCCGACGTTGGGGGATAGTGTCCGAGCCCAGCGTGGGGGGAGAGAGAGCCGAGCCCACCGTGGGGTTCAGCGTGTGAGTGTGATGCGGGGTTCTGTGCCTGAGCTCACCGTGGGGTTCAGCGTGTGAGTGTGATGCGGGGGTTCTGCGTCCGAGCCCACCGCGGGGTTCAGCGTCAGATCCCGATGCGGGGGATTCTGTGCCCGAGCTCTCCGTGGGGTGGGTTCAGCGTACGAACCCGACGCGGAGGCTCAGCCTCTGAGCCCACGGCGGAGGTCCTGCGCCCGAGCCCACCTTGTGGGGCCGGCGCCCGAGCCCAACGCCAGGATCCGGCGCCCCAGCCCAACACGGGCGTTCAGCGGATCCGGGCCTGATGCGGAGTCGGGCGCGCAGCCCCACTTATGTGGTGCAGGGGTGAACTCATGGGATGCGGGGGCGGAGCCCCGCGAGGGGTGCAGGGGACGCAGTCCCCGCCGGGGTCCGGGGCGGAGCCCCGTGGCTTTTCGACTCGGGCCCCTCGAGGAACCGCTCCAGGGCCCCGGAGCGAGGCCACCCTCTGAACAAAGGCGACGATCACAGGAGAAACCCGTGCCGGAAGGCCACACCATCCACCGACTGGCCCTCGACTACGCCACCGCCTTCCTCGGCACAACCCCCCAGGTAACCAGCCCCCAGGGCAAGTTCACCGACGCCGCCACCCTCCTCACCGGCACGGAACTCACCCACACGGAAGCCCACGGCAAACACCTCTTCCTCGGCTTCCACGCCACCGACTGGATCCACATCCACCTCGGCCTCTTCGGCAAGGTCACCTTCGGCCCCACCCCCGCGCCTGAACCCACCGACACCGTCCGCCTCCGCCTCGCGAACGACACCACCTACGTGGACCTCCGCGGCCCCACCACCTGCGCCCTCATCACACCCCCGGAGAAGCAGGCGATACACGACCGCCTCGGCCCCGACCCCCTCCGCGACGACGCCGCCCCGGACACCGCATACCGCCGCGTCTCCCGCAGCCGTACGACCATCGCCGCCCTCCTCATGGACCAGAAGGTCATCGCCGGCGTGGGAAACGTCTACCGCGCGGAAGTCCTCTTCCGGCACCGCATCGACCCGTACCGCCCCGGCAAGGACATCACCCCGTCCGAGTGGCACTCGATCTGGACCGACCTGGCCGAGCTCATGCACGAGGGCGTCCGCAACAACCGCATCGACACGGTCCGCCCGGAACACACCCCGGAGGCGATGGGCCGCCCACCCCGGGTGGACGACCACGGCGGCGAGGTGTACGTCTACCGCAGGGCCAACCAGCCCTGCCACATCTGTGGCGGCGAGATCCGCACCGCCGATCTCGCCGCCCGCAACCTCTTCTGGTGCCCGACCTGCCAACGCCCCTGAAAAACAGCTCCGCACTCAGAAACTGTGCGGCAACCACGGCGCCACCGCACCGGCCCCGAACCCCAACGAGACCTCCGCCAACGCCCCCCGCCGCAACTCCCGCACACGCCCCGCCGCCCCCAACGCCCCGAGGCTCACCCCACCGAGATACGCCGCCCCCAACTCCCGTACGGACAAGGCGACATCCGCCGCATCCGCCGTACGCTCACAGGACGCCCCCTTCGCATCCCCGCTGAGCCGCCAACGCCCGGCGTTCCAGGGACAGAACGCGTCCTCCACCTCGAACACCACGTCCACCGGCGTCTGATACGCCCGCGCCTGCAACGCGGCCCCGACCTCCACCGGCCGTACGTACAGCGAATCCCGCAACCGCGGCTGACACCGCCGTATGTCGGACACCATGTACTGCCACGCGTCGTCGACCGGCCGCCCCCGCATCACCAGCGTCGACGTCAGGTCGATGCCGAACAGGTACCGCAGCATCGCCGCGTCCGCCGCGGGATCCAGCGCGGTGGAGTTCTCCACAATCACCGTGCCGTTGGGCCCGGCGGGCTCCCAGCCGGGCTTGACGCGGTACCGCGCGTACCCGACAGTCTCCCCGTCCCGCTCGGCGAGGACGCACTGAAGCGGCGACGCCCCGCCCCGCTCGCTCTCCGGATCGAGCACCCCGAGCCGCTCCCAGCCGGGCTGCCGCGCCAGCATCCCCGGCCGCGACGGCACCAGCCGCGCGTACACCGCCTCGCACACATCGACGACATCGGCGGGAACGGCGTATCGCAGACGCACGTCGTCCGTACCCGCCGGCAGCGACGACAGCCGCACCCGGCTCGTGTCGATCTCGGCGTTCAACTGGAAGGTGGCCTCGCCGTATCCGAACCGGCCGTAGATCGCCGGCTCGGAAGCCGTGAGCACGGCCAGCGGCTCACCCCAGGCGCGGACGTCGTCCAGCTGGCGCCGCATCATCGACGTCAGGACGCCGCGCCGGCGGTGCGTGGCCGCAACGCTCACCATCGTGACGCCCGCGGCCGGCACCAAGGCCCCGCCGGGCACGGTGAGCCGGAAGCGGAACGCCCCGGCCGTCCCCACGCAGTCGTCCCCGTCCCAGGCACCGAGTGAACGGTCGTGCTCGGTCAGCACGTTCCACAACTCCCGCTCCTCGGCGGGCTCCGGCACCCCGCCGAAGCCGCGGATGAGGGTGTCGTACCACTTGTCCCAGTCGTCCTGCCGAAGGACCCGCAGGGTCGCCGCGGAGCCGGTCGCGTCAGTTGCCATGGCGCATGCCTACCAGGGCAACTCGGGACGAGCGAGGGAATTTCGCCGGGGTGACGGCGGGCCGCGCACCGTAAGTTCACTGTGAAGTCGGCGCTCGGACGGGGGACAAGTAGGACCTCCCGTGCCAAGCGGCCGGTCCGATGGATAGGGTCCCGAACTAATGGCAGCAGGACGAGAGCGGCGCGCGGAAGCCGAGACGTTCACGGCCCGGTTGAAGAAGCAGTGGCACCGGGTCCGCGTCGGCGTGCGCCGAGCCGCCGTGGACTACTTCCGCGGTGACGGCTCGGACTGGATCGCCCTGGCCGGCCTGCTCCTGACCGTCCCGCTGATCGCGGCGGCGACGCTTGCCAACTCGGTGTGGTTCTCGCCGGCCGCGCTGGTCCTGCCGGTCGTCGTGGGCGGTCTGCTGCTGCGCCCGGCGAGCCTGCTCGGTCTGTACGCGGCGGCGGCCACGGCGCTGATCGTGGAGTCGGTGCAGCTGGGCCCCTACACGGAGGGTCCGTCCAGGGTCACCCCGGGCGTGGTGCTCGTGGTCGCGGCCTGCGGTTCCTTCGGGCTGCTGCTGGCCCAGTTCCGCAGTCGGGTCGGTGTGCCCTGGCGGCGCGGCGGCACCATGCTGTTCGACCTGCGCGAACGCATCCGGGTGCAGAGCAAGCTGCCCGGCCTGCCGGCCGGCTGGCACCGCGAGATGGCGCTGCGCCCGGCGGGCGGCCAGTCCTTCTCGGGCGACTTCGTGGTGGCCGCGCGCACCAACGGCGGCCGCACGCTGGAGGTCGTCCTCACCGACGTCTCCGGCAAGGGCATGGACGCCGGCTCCCGCGCGCTGCTCCTGTCCGGCGCGTTCGGCGGGCTCCTCGGCTCCCTCCCGCCGCACGCCTTCCTCCCGGCCGCGAACGGCTATCTGCTCCGCCAGGACTGGGACGAGGGCTTCGCGACCTCCATCCATCTGGTCCTCGACCTGGACTCCGGCGACTACGAGCTCTACTCCGCCGGCCACCCGCCGGGCCTCCAGCTCAGCGCGGGCAGCGGCCGCTGGGAGGAGAAGGCGGCGGAAGGCCCGCTCCTCGGCGTGTACGACGGTGCCCAGTTCGACCCGGTGAAGGGCTCGCTCCGCCCGGGCGACGTGCTGATGCTGTTCACGGACGGCCTGGTGGAGACCTCCGAGCGCGACATCGTCGAGGGCATCGACCGCCTCACCGGCGAGGCCGACCGCTATGTGGCCGGCGGCTTCCACGGCGCCGCCTGGCACCTCATCGAGGCCGTGGCCAAGGACGTCAACGACGACCGGGCGCTGCTGCTGATCTGCCGGGAAGGCCCGACAGCGGCCGCCATCCGCTGAGGTGCGGTCCTCCCCAGGGGCACACTGGAGCCGTGACCGAGACACCCCGCACCCCGCTGACCCTGGCCCAGGTCGAGGCCACCGCCCGCGCCGCCCACGCCGGCCAGACCGACAAGGCCGGACGGCCCTACGCCGAGCATCTCCAGGCCGTCGCGCAGGGCGTACGGGCACGGGGCGGCGACGAGGAGCAGATCGCGGCGGCCTGGCTGCACGACGCCGTCGAGGACGAGGCGCTGTCGCCCCAGTGGCTGCGTGAGGCCGCGCTGAGCAGCCGTACCAAGGACATCGTCCGCGCGGTCACCAAGCGGGCGGGGGAACCGCCCGAGGCGTACGCCGCGCGCATCCTCGCCACGCCCGGCGCGCTGCTGGTGAAGGAGGCGGACCTGGCGCACAACGCGGACCCGGCACGCCTCGCGGCCCTCGACGAGACCACCCGCAAACGACTGACCGAGAAGTACGCGCGGATGCGCGCACTTCTCGGTCTCGTCGGATGAACCCGGGTACGGGCGTCAGGCGTTGACCTTCTCGCGCTCGCGCTCGCGCCGCTCGGCGCCCTGGCGCTCACGGGCGAGCTCGGCCGCGTCCCGCTTGAAGGCCCATTCCATCTTCGGCTCCATCGCGAACCGGAAGACCCGCTGCACCGGCTTGGTGCACAGCACCGTCACGACGGCGGCGGCGGCGAGGGTCACGGCGATCTCACCGAGCGGCTGGTGCATCCACGTCGGCTCGAACCAGCCCTGGTAGTCGCCGGCCTTCACCAGGAAGCCGTGCAGCAGGTAGCCGTAGAGCGTGCCGGCGCCGAGCGCGGTGAACCACATGTGGCGGCGCGGCACCCAGGCGAAGAAGCAGGCGGTCAGCACCAGGGAGCAGCCGAACATCGCGAGGACCATGACCGGACCGGTCCACCACGGCGCGCCCAGCTCCTGCGCGGCGTCCCGGTGGTAGAACCACGCGGTGTTCATGCGCGGCACCGCCCACCAGCTGAAGGCGAGCGCGACCGCGAACACGGGCACCGCGGCGATCCGTACCGAACGGCGGCGCACCATGTGGAAGTGCTCGGGCTTCATCACCAGGCCCAGCACGAAGAAGGGCAGGAACTGCAGGACGCGCTGCAGGTCCAGGTCGTCACCGATCTCCGGGGTGACGGTCGCCAGCATGGCGAGGCCGAGCGCGAGCGGCAGCGGCCAGCGCACCATCTTCCAGATGGGGGTGGTCAGCCGCCAGACGAACAGCGCGCACAGGAACCAGGTCAGGTACCAGGGGTCGAGGAGGCTGATCTCCTGGTGCGGGTCGTTGTCGATCCACCGCTTGAAGAGGGGGTAGGCCGTCTCGAAGACGATGTACGGCACGGCCACGCCGGTGATCAGACGCTTGAGCCGGTCGGGCCGCATGTCGAAACTGCGCGAGAAGTAGCCGGAGATGATGATGAACGCCGGCATGTGGAACGCGTACACGACCTGGTACGCGGCCTCGAGGATCCGGCTGTCGCCCTTGAGCGGCTCCCAGGCGTGGCCCATGGCCACCAGCACGATCGCCAGGTACTTGGCGTTGTCGAAGAACGCGTCGCGCTGCTTGCCGTTCTGCTTCTTCTGCGGGCTCTGCGGCGAGCGCGGGCTCGGCACTCCGTCGGCCGGCGACTGTGCCGGGGGAAGTGGCGCCCTGCGGTCGCCGTTCGGTCGCAGCGAGTTCGTCACAGACCCTCCCACCAGGAACTCGGGGAGACGATCCGGGACCTCGCTGCGCTTGCGGGGGACGAGGCAGCGTGGAACATCTGAGGCACCCTAGCGTTCCCCGCGGCTTTTCGTAAAACGCCGGATGTGAATCCTGGCTATTCGCTGTGGGTACCCCGGATTTCGAGTGGTTGACGTCACTGTCGGAGTGACGGCCAACACATCGTCCGACGGCGGATTGCGCTCATCACACCCGCCCTGCTTGTCGTGATACTTCCGGACTAAGCGCCCCATAAGACCAGCGGGCGACTCCGGCGGAATGTCTGCTTCCGCACCTCTTCGAAGCCTGCCCGCAGGGTTGTTGAGGAGCCTGCGGGGGCAATTCGAATTAGCTGCGAACGCGTTGTGTGGACACGGAAACGATGTGGTCGAATTCCCTGTGCGGGTGGCACTTCGAATTGCCGTACGAGTCCCTGCCGTTCGGCCCCCGCTCCCCGGCGGCGCACACGCGTCCGGACACGAGTGAGGTGGTCGATGCGTCACGGACCGCATAGCCCGGCCGGGTTGGTGGCACGATGGTTCTGGCGGGGTGCGCGAGGTCGCGTCCCCGGGCCGGGAGAGCGGACCGACCGAGGGTGTGATCAGTTGTGGCCATTTCACTGTCTGTGGTGCTGCTGTTGGCGATCATCCTTGTGGTGTTGCTGAGAGGGGGATCCATCAAGGCAGGCCCAGCGATCGTGGCGATCCTCTTCGGCTTCTTCCTCGCCTCGACCGGCATGGCCCCGTCCATCCAGCGGTTCCTCAACTCGATAGCGGAGACGATCAACTCCATCAGCTTCTGACCGGCCGGTAGCGCCGGTCCGAGGAGTGTGCGGATGCGCTCCTGCCCGAGTGCGTGACGGGGGGAACGTACGGGGGTGGCGCTGCGCGACTCCGACCCGGCCGAGGTGGGTGGCTACCGCATCGAGGACCGCCTCGGCTCCGGCGGCATGGGTGGGGTCTACCTGGCCCGCTAGGCCTCCGGCCGGCCGCTCGCGATCAAGGTGGTGCACGGCCAGTACACCGACGACGACGAGTTCCGTGCCCTCCCCCAAGCTCTCGGCTTCGCTCGAGCAGGGGGGACCCCCACCGCCGCGAGGTGGCCGCCGCCCGCCAGGTCAGCGGGGCCTCCACGGCCCCTGTCGTGGACGCGGACGCCGACGCGCCGCGCCCCTGGACGGCCACGCTCTACATGCCGGGCGCGGACCTCGGCACCCACGTCCGCGAGCACGGCCCGCTCCCACTGCCCCGCCTGCGCGACCTCGCCGAGGCGCTGCGCGACATGCACCGCGCCGGAGTCGTCCACCGCGACCTGAAGCCGTCCAACGTGATGCTCGCCGAGAACGGCCCCCGCGTCATCGACTTCGGCATCTCCCGCGCCGCCGAGTTCGCCGCCTCGGAGGTCCTCACCCAGACCGGCCGCGTCATGGGCACGCCGCCCTTCATGTCCCCGGAACAGCTCGCGTCCCCCAGGACGTCGGCCCGGCCGCCGACATCTTCTCCCTCGGCTCGGTCCTCGCCTACGCCGCCACCCGCCGCGGCCCCTTCGACAGCCCGAGCCCCCGCCGGCTCACCACGCCCCCTGCGACCGGGACCGGGCACCCGACCGACCGAGCCCGCCGGAACGGCATGGCCGGACGCGGCACGCGCCGAGCAGAAGCCGCGCGAACCTGCCGGGACGCCGACGCCGACGCCGACACCCGAGGCCGCGCGCCCCCGCAGCCCCAGCCGACGCCGCCTGCTGCTCGTCTCCGCCGCCCTGGCCGCCGTACTCGCCGTGGTGGTCGCCACCGTCGTCCTCACCCGCGACGGCGACGACCGCACCCCCTCGCCCACCGCGCGGCCGACCTCCCCGACGGCTGGAAGCCCTGGGCAGCCCAGGCGAAGCCCCCCGACGGATCAGGGCGCGCCTCGGGCCCCGCCCTGAACGCCCACACCGGCAAGGTCGAGGAGACCCGCCCCGGCCGCGACGACAGCGGCCCGACCGACAAAGCCTCCGGCGCCCCCCTCACCCTGGTCGGCGACGCCCTGTACGTCCCGTACGGCGACCGCTCGGTCTACACGGTCGACGTACGCGACCCGCCCGCCGGATGAGGCCGACGTCGCCCGACCGGTCGAACGCCGGCGAGGCAGTGATGATCCCGGCCGCGAACCGACCTGACACACGAACGCCGAAGGCCCGGGGAGAGGAGAACCTCGCTTGTCAGACGCCTGCGACAATTCCGCGACGGCGACGCTGGTCGCGGGGGCGTGGGAAGGGAGCGGCGTTGATCCTTCGAGGGGTGCTCGAACTGCTCGTGGGTAGCGGATTGATCGTGCTGGCCTGCGACTACCGCAACGTGGCCCTACGGGTATGGGATTGGGCGGACGTAGTGGCTACGCGGAGGACCCGATGGGGGACGCCCTGGAAGAGCCCCGACCGCATGAGGATCTGGTTCGGGATCATGGGAGTCATTTGCGCGGTGCTGGGGCTGGTGTTGGTGGGCTGACAGCGCGGGCGGCGTAGGGCGCGTCGGGCAGTCTGTGGACCTGCCCGTTGGGCCGGAAGCCCGAGCGAAAGCAAGATCAGGAGCCGGATGGACACGAGGGGGACACGCCGGACTGAACACAACCCCCGGAAACGATCAGGGCCAGGCGGAGGAATGATCCTCAGACCTGGCCCTGAGCCGTATGGAGCGGGCGACGGGAATCGAACCCGCGTAGCTAGTTTGGAAGACTAGGGCTCTACCATTGAGCTACGCCCGCACAGCATGCGCCGCAGGTCGGGCGACCGCGGCACTGAAGGCATCGTAGCGGGTCGGCCCCGTCCGTCGCACACCGCATTCCCGCCGTGTGCCGACGCGGCGCAGGCCCTGTGGAAATGCGGCGGCCGGACCGCCCGGCGGCATGTACCCTACGTGTCGCACCAGACGGGGTGTGGCGCAGCTTGGTAGCGCGTCCGCTTTGGGAGCGGAAGGCCGTGGGTTCAAATCCCGCCACCCCGACCAGCCACCCGGTCACCTCGCGTGATCGTCGCCTGATCACTTACGTGATCGCCTTTTGGGCGGTGTAGTCGCTGCCGTTACTATGCAAGCTGCACGCCCGTATGTCTCAGCGTCTGAAGTCCTCCGGGCGGCGAAATCCGCCGGGCCGCTCTGGCACCGGCAGAACCCAAGAAGTCAGCCACAAGGAGACCGAACCGTGAAGAGCGCCGTGGAGACCCTGAACCCGACTCGGGTTCGGCTCACTGTCGAGGTGCCCTTCGAGGAGCTCAAGGACAGCCTCGACGCGGCGTACAAGAAGATCAACCAGCAGGTCACGGTGAAGGGCTTCCGTAAGGGCAAGGTCCCGGCCCGGGTCATCGACCAGCGGTTCGGCCGCGGTGCGGTGCTGGAGGAGGCCGTCAACGACGCGCTTCCGAAGTTCTACACCGACGCGGTCAACGAGGCCGAGCTGAGCCCCCTGGGCCAGCCCGAGGTCGACATCACGGAGCTGAAGGACGGCGAGACGCTGAACTTCACCGCCGAGGTCGACATCCGCCCCGCGATCGAGATCCCGGACTACTCCGGCATCGAGGTCGAGGTCGACGCCGTCGAGGTCACCGAGGAGGACGTCGACAAGGCGGTCGAGGAGCTCCGCGAGCGCTTCGCCTCCACCGCCCCGGTCGAGCGTGCCGCCGAGGACGGCGACGTCGTGACGATCGACCTGGAGGCCAAGGTCGACGGTGAGGTCCTCGAGGACGGCGTCGCCGACGGTGTGTCCTACACCATCGGCTCCGGCGAGCTGCTGGACGGCATCGACGACGCCGTGAAGGGCCTGGAGGCCGGTGGCGAGGCCACCTTCACCTCCGAGCTCAAGGGCGGCTCCGCCGCCGGCAAGGAGGCCGAGGTCACCGTCAAGGTCACCCAGGTCGCCAAGCGCGAACTGCCCGAGCTGGACGACGAGTTCGCGCAGCTCGCCTCCGAGTTCGACACCATCGAGGAGCTGCGCGCCGACAGCCGCAAGCGCCTCGAGAACATGAAGCAGTACGACCAGGCCACGCAGGCCCAGGAGCGCGTCCTGGAGAAGCTGCTCGAGCTGGTCGAGGTCCCGGTCCCCGAGAAGCTGCTCGAGGACGAGGTCAACACGCGTAAGCACAACCTCGAGCACCACCAGCTCGGCCAGATGGGTCTCGACCTCGCGAAGTACCTGGAGATCCAGGGCAAGAGCGAGGAGGAGTTCGAGACCGAGACCCGCGAGGCCGCGGTCAAGGGCATCAAGACCCAGTTCGTGCTCGACGAGCTCGTCAAGCAGGAGAAGCTCAACGTCAACCAGGAGGAGCTCACCGAGCACCTCATGCGGCGCGCCGCCTCCTCCGGCATGTCCCCCGACCAGTTCGCCCAGGCCGTCGTCGAGGGCGGCCAGGTCCCGCTCCTGGTCGGCGAGGTCGCCCGCGGCAAGGCCCTGGCCGTCGTGGTCGAGAAGGCCACGGTCAAGGACACCAACGGCGAGATCATCGACCTCGACGACGAAGAGGACGAGGACACCACCGAGGCCTCCGCCGAGGAGACCCCGGCCGCTGAGGCCCCGGCCGAGCCCGCCGAGGAGAAGGCCGAGGAGAAGACCGAGGGCTGAGCCCCCGGGCACTTCGAAACGCCGTAAGGACGGGCCCCGAGACACACAGTGCCTCTCGGGGCCCGTCGCGTTACCGGCCCCCAGTCGCTACGCCCCCGGCGAACACTCCCATCTCCGGGATTCCCCGAAGGGACCCGCGCGTTAGGGTCCATGAATACCAGGGCAGTGGAGCCTCCGATACGGCTCCCGCCCCGCAGGGAACACGTGAAGACGGCCCGGCGCCGTCGTAAGACGAGCAGGTGGATACGTGACGAATCTGATGCCTTCAGCCGCCGGCGAGCCTTCCATCGGTGGTGGCCTCGGCGACCAGGTCTACAACCGGCTGCTCAACGAGCGGATCATCTTCCTCGGCCAGCCGGTCGACGACGACATCGCGAACAAGATCACCGCACAGCTGCTGCTCCTTGCCGCCGAACCGGACAAGGACATCTACCTGTACATCAACAGCCCCGGCGGTTCGATCACGGCCGGCATGGCGATCTACGACACCATGCAGTACATCAAGAACGACGTGGTGACGATCGCCATGGGCCTCGCGGCCTCGATGGGACAGTTCCTGCTCAGCGCGGGCACCCCCGGCAAGCGCTTCGCGCTGCCGAACGCCGAGATCCTCATCCACCAGCCCTCCGCCGGCCTGGCCGGCTCGGCCTCGGACATCAAGATCCACGCCGAGCGGCTGCTGCACACCAAGAAGCGCATGGCCGAGCTCACCGCCCAGCACACGGGCCAGTCGGTCGAGCAGATCACCCGCGACTCGGACCGCGACCGCTGGTTCGACGCGTTCGAGGCCAAGGAGTACGGCCTCATCGACGACGTCATGCCCACGGCCGCCGGTATGCCGGGCGGCGGCGGCACCGGGGCCTGAGAGGTCCCCACGGGGCCTGTGGCGCCCCGTGAGGCCTACGGAGCCCTCCCGGGCCCCAGCGACCCCAGACAGCCCCAGCCGACCGCCTCAGCCCTCTTCAGGAGACACCGTGAACCAGTTCCCCGGCAGCGGGATCTACGACCGTACGCACGCCGTGCAGGACATGAGCGCCTCGCAGGGCCGCTACACCGGCCCGCAGGCCGAGTCCCGCTACGTCATCCCGCGCTTCGTCGAGCGCACCTCCCAGGGCATCCGCGAGTACGACCCGTACGCGAAGCTCTTCGAGGAGCGCGTGATCTTCCTCGGCGTCCAGATCGACGACGCCTCCGCCAACGACGTCATGGCGCAGCTGCTGTGCCTGGAGTCGATGGACCCCGACCGTGACATCTCGGTCTACATCAACAGCCCGGGCGGCTCCTTCACGGCGCTCACGGCGATCTACGACACGATGCAGTACGTGAAGCCGGACATCCAGACGGTCTGCATGGGCCAGGCGGCCTCCGCCGCCGCCGTCCTGCTGGCCGCCGGTACGCCGGGCAAGCGCATGGCCCTGCCGAACGCGCGCGTGCTGATCCACCAGCCCTACAGCGAGACCGGCCGCGGCCAGGTGTCCGACCTGGAGATCGCCGCCAACGAGATCCTCCGGATGCGCTCGCAGCTGGAGGAGATGCTGGCCAAGCACTCCACGCAGACGATCGAGAAGATCCGCGAGGACATCGAGCGCGACAAGATCCTCACGGCCGAGGACGCGCTGAGCTACGGCCTGATCGACCAGGTCATCACCACCCGGAAGTTGGACAACTCGAGCCTGCGCTGAGGCGACAGGCTGTATCGTCTGCCGCCCCTTGGCACGGTTTGGCACGGTCCACGTCAAAGCGAACCGCGCCAAGGGGGGCCCGAACGAGGGGCCCGGCAAGGTACCGTCGGACATAAGGCAGCACCAGGAGTCCGCTGGACGTCGACGTCCAGGAGTCTCCCAGGCGAAGGGGAAGCACACCGTGGCACGCATCGGTGACGGCGGCGATCTGCTCAAGTGCTCGTTCTGCGGCAAGAGCCAGAAGCAGGTCAAGAAGCTCATCGCAGGGCCCGGTGTGTACATCTGCGACGAGTGCATCGACCTCTGCAACGAGATCATCGAGGAGGAGCTGGCGGAGACCAGCGAGGTCCGCTGGGAGGAACTCCCGAAGCCCCGCGAGATCTACGAGTTCCTCGAGGGGTACGTGGTCGGCCAGGAGGCCGCCAAGAAGGCCCTCTCCGTCGCGGTGTACAACCACTACAAGCGGGTCCAGGCCGGTGAGAACGGCGGGGCGAACGGCCGCGACGACGCCATCGAGTTGGCGAAGTCCAACATCCTCCTCCTCGGCCCCACGGGCTCCGGCAAGACCCTCCTCGCGCAGACCCTCGCGCGGATGCTGAACGTCCCCTTCGCGATCGCCGACGCCACGGCCCTGACGGAGGCCGGCTACGTCGGCGAGGACGTCGAGAACATCCTGCTCAAGCTGATCCAGGCCGCCGACTACGACGTCAAGAAGGCCGAGACCGGGATCATCTACATCGACGAGATCGACAAGGTCGCGAGGAAAAGTGAAAACCCCTCGATCACGCGCGACGTCTCGGGCGAGGGCGTCCAGCAGGCCCTGCTGAAGATCCTGGAGGGCACCACGGCCTCGGTCCCGCCGCAGGGCGGCCGTAAACACCCCCACCAGGAGTTCATCCAGATCGACACGACGAACGTGCTGTTCATCGTGGGCGGTGCCTTCGCCGGACTGGAGAAGATCATCGAGTCCCGGGCCGGCGCCAAGGGCATCGGCTTCGGCGCGCAGATCCGCTCCAAGCGCGAGATGGAGTCCAAGGACCAGTTCCAGGAGGTCATGCCGGAGGACCTGGTCAAGTTCGGCATGATCCCCGAGTTCATCGGCCGCCTCCCGGTCATCACCTCGGTCCACAACCTCGACCGCGAGGCCCTGCTCCAGATCCTCATCGAGCCGCGCAACGCGCTCGTCAAGCAGTACGAGCGCCTCTTCGAACTCGACGGCGTGGAGCTGGACTTCGAGCGCGAGGCCCTCGAAGCCATCGCCGACCAGGCCATCCTGCGCCAGACCGGCGCGCGCGGCCTGCGCGCCATCATGGAGGAGGTCCTCCAGGGTGTGATGTACGAGGTCCCGTCCCGCAAGGACGTGGCCCGGGTCGTCATCACGGCGGACGTCGTCCAGTCGAACGTGAACCCGACGCTGATTCCGCGGGATGCGCGGGGGCGGGGGCCTGGGGAGCAGAAGACGGCCTAGTCACTCACCGCACGCGAAGGCGCCCAGCACAGTTGCCGGGCGCCTTCGTCGTTGCCGGTGGTCAGGCCTTGACGCGGACTTCCCCGCGGACCTTGGTGGTGAGGTCGATCGCCACGTCCTTGGTGACGCCCTGCGCCGCGTCACCCGGCGACACGATGGCGATCGTGCTGTAGTCGGCCCACGCGCAGAACCAGTTGGTCTTCTCTTTCCCGGTCTTCCGGTCCGGCCCCTTGACCGACTGGCACTTCATGACCGCGCCGTCGAGGTCCGCCGCCTCGGGCTCGCCGACCAGCTCCGGCTTGCCGGACCCGGTGGCGGACTCCTTCTCGGCCGACTTCTTGAAGTTGGCGAAGAACAGGTCCAGAGTCGCCTCCGGGTCGGAGATCTCACCGTAGGCACCGGCCACCGAAAGGGTCTTGGCCGTCGCCATCTTCGCCGCGGACGCCGGGTCGTCGGGGTCGTAGTCGCTCAGGTCGACCGTGTTGTAGAGGCCCGCCGCGGACTTGGCGTTCTTGACGCCGCTCTTCTCCAGCTCCGACGTCGAGTTGGCGCCGACGGTCGCCCCGTCCTGCGTGGTGCGCTTGTAGTCGCTGAGCACCGTCGCCGGCGTCGTGAGCTTGTGCGGCCCGTCGTCCTCCAGGCCGCCACCACCCCCACCGATCACGAAGTACGCCCCCACACCGATGGCCGCGACCACCGCGACCGCGCCGATGACGATGCCCGTCTTCTTCTTGCCGCCGCCCGGGGCCGGGGGCTGGGGCACGCCGTACGGGGCCTGGCCGTAGGGCGGCTGTTGGCCGTACGGGGGCTGCTGGCCGTAGGGGTTCGGCTGGGGCGGGACGCCCTGCGGGGGCTGCTGCGGGTAGCCGTAGCCGGGCTGGGGCGGAGGGGCCTGCTGGGGGTAGCCGTAGCCGGGCTGGGGGGCCTGCGGCGGCTGGCCGTACGGTCCCGGCTGGCCGTACGGTCCGGGCTGCTGGGGCTGCCCGCCGTACGGGCCCGGCTGGTTGTAGCTCATGTTCTGGGTTCCCCTCCAGATGCTGATGCGTTCGAGACATCCTGGCGCAGACCCGCCGTGTGCATGGCAGCGGGCCCCTCACCGTTACAAAGGAAACGCGTTTCGGGACGGGGTAGTGACACCTCTAAACTGACCCCCGTGACCGAGAACGCTCAGCAGCAGCCACCAGCGCCCAGCACCGACCTGCCGACCCAGTACGCGCCGGCCGACGTGGAGGGGCCGCTGTACGAGCGCTGGGTAGAGCGGGGTTACTTCGAGGCGGACGAGAAGAGCGACAAGCCGCCGTACACGATCGTCATCCCGCCGCCGAACGTCACGGGCTCGCTCCACCTGGGGCACGCCTTCGAGCACACCCTCATCGACGCCCTGACCCGCCGTAAGCGGATGCAGGGGTGCGAGACGCTGTGGCAGCCCGGCATGGACCACGCCGGTATCGCCACGCAGAACGTCGTCGAGCGGGAGCTCGCCAAGGAGGGCAAGTCCCGGCACGACCTGGGCCGTGAGGCCTTCGTCGAGCGGGTCTGGCAGTGGAAGGGCGAGTCCGGCGGGCAGATCAGCGGACAGATGCGGCGCCTCGGTGACGGCGTCGCCTGGTCGCGTGAGCGCTTCACCATGGACGAGGGCCTCTCCCAGGCCGTCCAGACCATCTTCAAGCGGCTCTACGACGACGAGCTGATCTACCGCGCCGAGCGCATCATCAACTGGTGTCCGCGCTGTCTGACCGCCATCTCGGACATCGAGGTGGAGTACCAGGACGACGACGGCGAGCTCGTCTCCATGAAGTACGGCGACGGGGACGACACCATCGTCGTCGCCACGACCCGCGCCGAGACGATGCTCGGTGACACGGCCGTCGCCGTTCACCCCGAGGACGAGCGGTACAAGCACCTGATCGGCAAGCTGGTCAAGCTGCCGCTGACCGACCGCTCCATCCCGGTCGTCGCCGACGAGCACGTCGACCCCGAGTTCGGCACGGGTGCCGTCAAGGTCACCCCGGCGCACGACCCGAACGACTTCGAGATCGGTCAGCGCCACGACCTCCCGGCCTTGACGATCATGGACGAGCATGCCGTGATCACCGCCCACGGCCCCTTCCAGGGCCTGGACCGGCTGGAGGCCCGCTCGGCGATCGTCGCCGCGCTGCGCGCCGAGGGCCGGATCGTCGCCGAGAAGCGGCCGTACGTCCACTCGGTCGGCCACTGCTCGCGCTGCAAGACCACCATCGAGCCCCGGCTGTCCATGCAGTGGTGGGTCAAGGTCGGCCCGCTGGCGAAGGCCGCCGGCGACGCCGTCCGCGACGGGCGCGTCAAGATCCATCCGCAGGAGATGGAGAAGCGCTACTTCGACTGGGTCGACAACCTCCACGACTGGTGCATCTCGCGGCAGTTGTGGTGGGGCCACCGCATCCCGGTCTGGTACGGCCCGAACGGCGAGGTCGTCTGCGTCGGCCCCGACGAGGAGCCGCCGAGCGGCGAGGGCTGGCGTCAGGACACCGACGTCCTCGACACCTGGTTCTCCTCCGGCCTGTGGCCGTTCTCCACGCTCGGCTGGCCCGAACAGACCGAGTCGCTCGCGAAGTTCTACCCGAACTCGGTCCTGGTCACCGGCTACGACATCCTCTTCTTCTGGGTCGCCCGGATGATGATGTTCGGCCTGTACGCGATGGACGGCACCCCGCCGTTCCACACCATCGCCCTGCACGGCATGGTCCGCGACCAGTTCGGCAAGAAGATGTCGAAGTCCTTCGGCAACGCGGTCAACCCGCTGGACTGGATGGACAAGTACGGTTCGGACGCGCTCAGGTTCACTCTGGCCCGTGGCGCGAACCCGGGCGTCGACGTGCCGATCGGCGAGGACTGGGTCCAGGGCTCCCGCAACTTCGCCAACAAGATCTGGAACGCGACGCGCTTCGCGATGATGAACGGCGCGACGGTGGACGGCCCGCTGCCGGAGCCGTCGGCGATGTCGTCGACGGACCGCTGGATCCTCTCCCGCCTGAACACGGTCGTCGCCGAAGTCGACGCGTTCTACGACGACTACCAGTTCGCGAAGCTGTCCGACTCCCTGTTCCACTTCGCGTGGGACGAGGTCTTCGACTGGTACGTCGAGCTGTCCAAGACGACGTTCCAGGCGGGCGGCGAGGCGGCCGAGGTCAGCAAGCGCGTCCTCGGCGAGGTCCTCGACGTCACGCTGAAGCTGCTGCACCCGGTCGTCCCGTTCGTGACGGAGACGCTGTGGACGACGCTGACCGGCGGCGAGTCCGTCGTCATCGCCGACTGGCCGAAGGACAGTGGCTTCCGGGACGCCGACGCCGAGCGCGAGATCGAGAGCCTGCAGTCGGTCATCACCGAGGTCCGCCGCTTCCGCGCCGACCAGGGCCTCCAGCCAGGCCAGCGGGTCCCGGCCCGGCTGACCCTGGACGGCACGCCGTTCGCGACGCACGAGGCGGCCATCCGCCAGCTGCTCCGGCTCCAGCCGGAGGGCGACGCCTTCACGGCCACGGCGACCCTCCCGGTCGCCGGCGCCGAGGTCGCCCTCGACCTCTCCGGCACGATCGACGTGGCGGCGGAGCGCAAGCGCCTCGCGAAGGACCTCGCGGCGGCGGAGAAGGAGAAGGCGCAGGCGGGCGCCAAGCTCGGCAACGAGGCGTTCCTGGCGAAGGCCCCGGACCACGTCGTGGAGAAGATCCGCACCCGCCTCGCCAAGGCGGAGGAGGACATCGCCCGGATCCAGGCGCAGCTGGAGCGGCTGCCGCAGGCGTAAGGGTTCCTACGGTCGCAAAGGCCCCGGTGCTTGTCAGCGCCGGGGTCTTTACGCAGTTCAGGGGCGCGGGGAACTGCGCGACAAGCCACAGACGACCCGCACAGACACCACGACGCAAACCACCCCCGAGCAATGTCACTGCCGCTCCGTAGACTGGCCCCGTGAGCGAGCTCCCTCCAGACCACAGCGCCGACGACCAGCCCGACCCCCTCAACACCTTCGACGAGATCATCGCGGAGGAGACCACCCGCGACCCCGACCTCGCGGTCATCGAAGCCGGCAGCCGAACCCTGCGCACCCAGGGCGGCCCGCCCGACGCCGACATCCCGACCCGCCCCGCCGACCCCGAGGTCGACAAGGCCCTGCGCGAGGTCGAGGCGGAGCTCGCCACGCGCTGGGGCGAGACCAAGCTGGAGCCCTCGGTCAGCCGGATCGCCGCGCTGATGGACGTGCTGGGGGACCCGCAGCGGTCGTACCCGTCGATCCACATCACCGGGACCAACGGCAAGACCTCCACGGCCCGCATGATCGAGGCCCTCCTCGGCGCCTTCGAGCTGCGGACCGGCCGCTACACCTCGCCGCACGTGCAGTCGATCACCGAGCGCATCAGCCTGGACGGCGCCCCGATCTCCGCCGAGCGGTTCATCGAGACGTACCAGGACATCAAGCCGTACATCGAGATGGTCGACGCGCAGCAGGACTACCGGCTGTCCTTCTTCGAGGTGCTCACGGGCATGGCGTACGCGGCGTTCGCCGACGCGCCCGCCGACGTCGCCGTCGTCGAGGTCGGCATGGGCGGCTCCTGGGACGCCACGAACGTGATCGACGGCGACGTCGCCGTCGTCACGCCCATAGACCTCGACCACACCGACCGGCTCGGCACCACGCACGCGGAGATCGCGGCGGAGAAGGCCGGCATCGTCAAGCAGGGTGCGACCGTCATCCTGGCGCAGCAGCCGGTCGACGCGGCGCAGGTGCTGCTGAAGAAGGCCGTCGAGGTGGACGCGACCGTGGCCCGGGAGGGGCTGGAGTTCGGTGTCGTGGACCGGCAGGTGGCCGTCGGCGGGCAGCTGCTGACGCTGCGCGGGCTCGGCGGCGAGTACACCGAGGTGTACCTGCCGCTGCACGGCGCCCACCAAGCGCACAACGCGGCCGTCGCGCTCGCCGCCGTCGAGGCGTTCTTCGGCGTCGGTGCGCAGCGGCCCGATCCGCTGGACCTGGACACGGTCCGCAAGGCGTTCGCGGCCGTCGCCTCGCCGGGGCGGCTGGAGGTCGTGCGGCGTTCCCCGACCGTCGTGCTCGACGCCGCCCACAACCCGGCGGGCGCCCGGGCGGCGGCCGAGGCGGTCGGTGAGGCCTTCCAGTTCAGCCGACTCATCGGTGTCGTCGGCGCGAGCGGCGACAAGAACGTGCGGGGGCTGCTGGAGGCCTTCGAGCCGGTGTTCGCCGAAGTCGTGGTCACGCAGAACTCCAGTCACCGCGCGATGGACGCCGACGAGCTGGCCGGCATCGCCGTCGAGGTGTTCGGCGAGGAGCGCGTCCAGGTCGAGCCGCGGCTGCCCGACGCGCTGGAGGCCGCGATCACGCTGGCCGAGGAGGAAGGCGAGTTCGCGGGCGGCGGAGTGCTCGTCACCGGTTCCGTCATCACCGTCGGCGAGGCCCGACTGCTCCTGGGGAGGGGCTGAGATCCCGTGCGTACGCTCTGTTCTTCGACCCTGATCGGCGAGTTCTTCATCATCGGCTTCGCCGGTCTGGTCGCCATGAAGGACCCCGACCTGTCCATGACGACCGTGTGGACGGTCTGCGGTGTCGCGATGTTCCTGTGCCTGGTGCTGTGCGGCCTGGTGACACGCCCGGGCGGGGTCGCGCTCGGCTGGGCGTTGCAGATCGCGCTCATCGCGTCGGGCTTCGCCGTGCCGATGATGTTCTTCCTGGGCTTGGTCTTCGCGGCCCTGTGGTGGGCGTCCGTGCACTACGGGCGGAAGGTGGACGAGGCGAAGGCGAGATTCGCGGCCGAGGCCGGCTCCTCCACACCTGACGCTGCGTAACAGGCGCCCCGACACGCCGGGTAATCTCGTCTTCCCGCACAACCTTGATGCATAAGGAGCCCGTCGTGAGCCAGCGCACCCTCGTCCTCCTCAAGCCCGACGCCGTCCGTCGCGGCCTGACCGGCGAGATCATCAGCCGCATCGAGCGCAAGGCGGGCTGGACGATCACCGCGCTGGAACTGCGCACCCTGGACCAGGACACGCTGGAGCAGCACTACGGCGAGCACAAGGGCAAGCCCTTCTACGAGCCGCTGGTGGAGTTCATGGCCTCCGGCCCTGTCGTGGCGATGATCGTCGAGGGCGAGCGGGTCATCGAGGGGCTGCGGGCGCTCGCCGGCCCGACCGACCCGATCGCCGCGGCCCCCGGCTCCATCCGCGGCGACTACGGCGTCATCGTCCGGGAGAACCTGATTCACGCCTCCGACTCGGAGGAGTCCGCCGAGCGCGAGGTGAAGATCTTCTTCCCGGGTCGCGCCTGAGTTGAAACGGCGAGGGAAGTCTGGGAGCCACCGGCTCCCGGACTTTTCTGGCATATGCGTGGCGATCGAGGGAACGATGGTCCCCAAACGCCCGTCTCCACAAGCGAACCCGCACAGCATCTGCTGACAATGGCGGAGACCCTCCCGCAGTGTTCGCGAAGGCGCGTCTACGATGGAAGCCTTCACGTCACAGCACCCACCTTTGCCTACCTGAAAAGCCCTCAAAAGCCAGTGGGAAGGCCAGACGAATCCTGATGGGGAACTCAATGTCGTTCATCGGCCGTGACATGGCTGTCGACCTCGGGACCGCCAACACGCTGGTGTACGTCAGGGGTCGCGGGATCGTACTCAACGAGCCGTCCGTCGTCGCGATCAACACCAACACCGGTGGCATCCTCGCGGTCGGTGCCGAAGCAAAGAAGATGATCGGGCGCACGCCCGGCAACATCGTTGCCGTTCGTCCGCTGAAGGACGGCGTGATCGCCGACTTCGAGATCACCGAGCGGATGCTCCGCTACTTCATCCTGAAGATCCACAAGCGGCGGTATCTGGCTCGTCCGCGGGTCGTCGTCTGCGTGCCCTCGGGCATCACGGGCGTCGAGCGCCGCGCCGTCATCGAGGCGTCGTCCCAGGCCGGCGCCCGCCAGGTGCACATCATCGAGGAACCCATGGCCGCGGCCATCGGCTCCGGCCTGCCGGTCCACGAGGCCACGGGCAACATGGTGGTCGACATCGGCGGCGGCACCACGGAGGTCGCGGTCATCTCCCTCGGCGGCATCGTCACCGCCCAGTCCATCCGTGTCGCGGGCGACGAACTGGACAACGCGATCATCCAGCACATCAAGAAGGAGTACTCCCTCCTGCTGGGTGAGCGCACGGCCGAGCAGATCAAGATCACGGTCGGTTCGGCGTACGACCTCGACTCCGACGAGCACACCGAAATCCGCGGCCGGGACCTGGTCTCCGGGCTGCCGAAGACCGTCGTCATCTCCGCGGCCGAAGTCCGCAAGGCGATCGAGGAGCCGGTCAACGCGATCGTCGACGCCGTCAAGACGACCCTCGACAAGTGTCCGCCGGAGCTGTCCGGCGACATCATGGACCGAGGAATCGTTCTGACCGGCGGCGGAGCGCTGCTGCGGGGCCTGGACGAGCGGCTGCGCCGGGAGACCGGTATGCCGATCCACATCGCCGAGGACCCTCTGGACAGCGTGGCGCTCGGTTCCGGAAAGTGCGTCGAGGAGTTCGAGGCGCTCCAGCAGGTGCTGGACGCCCAGCCGCGCAGATGACGTAACTCTTCGATTCCGCCGTACGGGACGATCTCCTCTCGTACGGCGGATCGTTGATATAGATGCATAAGCTCCCACAATGCAGCCCCTCGGGTTTCCCTGGGGCTTCCCGAATTCCTATGAGGAAGGGCACGGCCGCCGCACGTGAGGGACACACGAGAGAGCCGGCTGCTCCTGGTGCTGCTGATCGCGATCGCGTTCGCGTTGATCACGGTGGACATTCGCGGTGGGGAGGATTCCCCGGTCGACGGTGCCCGGCAGGCAGCGGCAACGGTCTTCGGCCCGATCGAGAGCGGTGTGTCGGCCGCGGTCGACCCGGTCGGCAACGCGGTCTCCGCCATCCGGGACTCCGGCCAGCGGCACGACCGGCTCGCCGCGCTGGAAGAGGAGAACGCGGCCCTGAAGGCGCGGCTCGGCAGCGACGACCGCAGCCGCAGCCGCCTCAAGCAGCTCGACAAGATGCTGAAGGTCGCCGGCCAGGGCCAGTACGGCATCAAGGGCGCCGAGGTCATCGCCATCGGAGCCGCGCAGGGCTTCTCCTGGACCATCACGATCGATGTCGGCGCCAACGACGGCATCAAACGCGACATGACCGTCCTGAACGGGGACGGGCTCGTCGGCCGGGTCACCACCGTCGGACCCAACACCGCCACGGTCCTGCTCGCCAGCGACCCCGACTTCACGGTCGGCACCCGGATGGAGGCCAGCGACGAGCTCGGCTTCGCCTCCGGGCAGGGCGACCGCCCGCTGCGCGTGGAACTCCTCAACGGCAAGGCGGAGGTGAAGAAGGGCGACCGGCTGGTCACCTTCGGCTCGCAGGCCGACCGGCCGTTCGTGCCCGGCGTGCCCGTCGGCGTGGTCTCCCGCGTCGACCCCTCCGGCGGCGGCCTGACCCGCACGCTCTACGTGACGCCGTACGCCGCCTTCAGCAAGCTCGACATCGTCGGTGTCGTCGTCGAGGCCCCGAAGAAGGACCCGCGCGACACGGTGCTCCCGCCCAAGCCGAAGCCGACTCCCAGGCCGACGGTGACGGTGACCGTGACGCCGTCCGCCGAGGCACCCGCGGACGGCCAGAACCAGCAAGAGCAGTAGGAGCTGTCACCTCATGCGCGTCAACCGGATCCTGCTCTCCTCCTCCCTGGTCGTCGTCGCCCTGGTGATCCAGGTGAGCGTCCTCGCCCGCCTCCATCTGCCGGGCGCCGTGCCCGACCTGATGCTTCTGACCGTCCTCGGCCTCGCGCTGGTGTACGGCCATGTGGGTGGCGCCCTCGTCGGTTTCGGCGCGGGCCTGCTCGCCGATCTGGCCCCGCCCGCCGACCACGCCGCCGGGCGCTATGCCCTCGTGCTGTGCCTCATCGGCTACCTCGCGGGCCTGGTGAAACCGGAGACGGGCCAGCTGAAGTCCGCGACCGGCCCCATGGTCGTGGTGGTAGCCGCCGCGATCGGCTCCACCCTGCTGTACGCCGGGGTCGGTGCCCTCGTCGGTGACACCGCCGCCCGCCATGTGGGCCTGGGCAGCCTGCTGTTCACGGCCGTCCTGTACGACCTGCTGCTCGCCCCGTTCGTGGTGCCGTGGGTCATGGCGCTGGCCAGACGCGCCGAGAACGATCCGCTCGCCGAGGCCGGCTCCGCTGCCAAGGCCACCGACATCTCCTCCGGCTGGCTCTCCGGCGGCACCGGCCTGAAGATCGGCAGCCAGCGCAACGGGCTGCGGGTGAAGGCGGCCCGGGCACGGGTGGCGCGGGCCGGGCGCATCAAGGGGGTCAAGCGGCTGTGACCGCAGGGAAGTTCACCCGAACGGACCCCTCCGGTAGGAACGCCGCCTCGTGGGCCCGTCGTTCATCACTCGTATCCGCACACGCGTGCCCGGACACACCGTCGTATCCGCACATCCGTACGCGCACTGAGAGGGGGAGGCGGCCGCAGTGACCAACATTCCCGAGACCGGCCGGAATTCACGGGTCCAGATCCGGCTCGTCGTCATCCAGGTCCTCGTCCTCTCCCTCCTGCTCACCCTCGGCGGGCGCCTGTGGTACCTCCAGATCCGTGAGGGCGCGGCGTACGCCAAGGAGGCGTCGGGGAACCACGTCCAGCAGGTCGTCCAGCCGGCCGTCCGCGGCTCCATCCTGGACGCGCGCGGCGTGGCCCTCGCCGACAACGAGACGCGACTGGTCGTCTCCGCCTCGCGCACCGACCTGCTGAAGATGCCGGACGACGGCAAGGAAGTCCTCACCAAGCTCGCCGGAGTCCTGGGCATGACCCCCAACGAGGTCCAGGAGAAGGTCCGGCTGTGCGACGCCGAGACGCCGCAGCCCTGCTGGAACGGCTCGCCGTACCAGCCCATCCCCATCACCGACGAGGCCACCCCCAAGCAGGCCCTCCAGATCCGCGAGCGCGCCGAGGACTTCCCCGGCATCACCGCCGAGCCCGAGGCCGTGCGCCGTTACCCGAGCCCGGGCAAGGCCAACACCGCCCAGGTCCTCGGCTACCTCTCGCCGGTCACCGACGAGGAGATCAAGAAGGCGCAGAACACCAACTCGCCGTATCTGCGCTCCGACCAGGTCGGCCGCTCCGGCCTGGAGCGCCACTACGACAAGCAGCTGCGCGGCAAGGCCGGCGTCACGCGCTACGAGGTCGACAACCTCGGCCGCGTCATCGGCCAGGCCGAGGCAGACCCGGCCCACCCCGGCGACAACCTCGTCACCAGCATCGACGCGCGCGTCCAGCGGATCGCCGAGTACGAGCTGAACGAGGCCATGAAGCAGGCCCGCAAGGAGCACGACCGCAACACGGGCACGAACTACAAGGCAGACTCCGGCGCCGTCGTCGTCATGGAGGCCAAGACCGGCCGCGTCGTCGCCATGGCCTCCAACCCGACGTACGACCCGAACGCCTGGGTGGGCGGCATCTCCGCCAAGGACTACACGCGGCTCACCGGCAAGAGCTCCAACTACCCGCTGCTCAACCGCGCGATCCAGGGCCAGTCGGCGCCCGGCTCCATCTTCAAGGTCATCCCGACGGCCGCCGCGGTCAACGCGGGCTACTCCTTCAACGGCCCTTACCAGTGCTCCAGCTCGTACTCGATCGGCGGCCAGGTCTTCAAGAACTTCGAGTCCAAGGGATACGGCCCGATCAGCCTCGGCCGCGCCCTGGAGGTCTCCTGCGACACGGTCTTCTACCGGCTCTCCCACGAGGAGTGGAAGAAGGACGGCGGCACCAAGCCGAAGAAGAAGCCCAACGACTGGTTCTACAAGACCGCCCACCAGTTCGGCCTCGGCAAGGAGACCGGCATCGACCTGCCCAACGAGGTCACCGGCCGCGTCCCCGACCGCCAGTGGAAGCTGGACTACTGGAAGGCCAACAAGGACGCCTGGTGCCGCACCGGCAAGCGCAACGGCAGCTACGCCGAGAAGATCGCCTACGAGAACTGCCTCGAAGGCAACCGCATGCGCGCCGGTGACTCCGTCAACTACTCCATCGGCCAGGGCGACACCCTCGTCACCCCCATCCAGATGGCCACCATCTACTCGGCCATCTCCAACGGCGGCACCATGTACACCCCCTCGGTCGGCAAGGCCGTCATCAGCGCCGACGGCAAGACCGTCACACCGATCAAGCCCAAGTCGCACGGCAAGCTGCCGATGACGCAGAAGACGCGCAGCGAGATAAGCGATGCCCTCGCGGGAGTCGCCACCCGCGGTACGGCCGCCTGGCGGTTCGGCGGCTGGCCGCAGGACAAGATCCCGATGCACGCCAAGACGGGTACGGCGGAGGTCTACGGCAAGCAGACCACCTCCTGGTTCGCCACGTACACCAAGGACTACTCGATCGTCATGACGATCTCCCAGGGTGGTACGGGCTCCGGCGCCTCGGGCCCCGCCGTCCGCAACATCTACAACGCGCTGTACGGCGTCTCCCCGGACGGTGACATCGACTCGAAGAAGGCCCTGCTGCCCAGCCCGGAGAAGGCCCTGCCGAAGGTCAAGACGGACGGCACCATCGCCTCCCCGAAGGTCCCCAAGGACCCGGCCAAGGACCAGCAGGCGAACAAGAAGGACCCGAACGCCCCGGCCGACCCGCTCCAGCCGGCGACGGCGGCCCCGCCGACGCCGCAGAACCGTGACACCCGAAGGCGCCGGCGCCGGCGGGGAAGCCGGAGGTTGCCGACATGACCGGCGGTGTGAACAGCTTCCAGGTCTCCGGCTACGGCCCCGAGCGCTCCGGCTGGACCCGGCTCCTCGCCCGTGACTCGGTCGCGCGGCGGCTCGACTGGCCGATCCTGCTGTCGGCGACGGCCCTGTCGCTGCTCGGCACGCTCCTCGTCTACTCGGCGACCCGCAACCGCACGGAGCTCAACCAGGGCGACCCGTACTACTTCCTCGTCCGGCACCTGCTGAACACCGGCATCGGCCTCGCCCTGATGGCCGGCACGATCTGGCTCGGCCACCGCGGCCTGCGCACGGCCGTACCGATCCTGTACGGCCTCTCGGTCCTGCTGATCCTGCTGGTGCTCACCCCGCTCGGCTCCACGATCAACGGCGCCCACTCGTGGATCAAGCTCCCCGGCGGCTTCTCCCTCCAGCCGTCGGAGTTCGTGAAGGTCACGATCATCCTGGGCATGGCGATGCTGCTGGCGGGCAGAGTCGACGCGGGCGACAGGAAGTACCCCGACCAACGCACGGTCATGCAGGCACTGGGCCTGGCCGCCGTGCCCATGGTGATCGTGATGCTCATGCCCGACCTCGGGTCGGTCATGGTCATGGTCATCATCGTGCTCGGCGTGCTGCTCGCCTCCGGTGCCTCCAACCGGTGGGTGTTCGGACTGATCGGCGCCGGCGGGATCGGCGCGATCACCGTCTGGCAGATCGGGGTGCTCGACGACTACCAGATCGCCCGCTTCGCCGCCTTCGCCAACCCGGAGCTCGACCCGGCCGGCGTCGGCTACAACACCAACCAGGCCCGCATCGCCATCGGCTCCGGCGGCCTGACCGGCTCCGGCCTCTTCCACGGCTCGCAGACCACCGGACAGTTCGTGCCCGAGCAGCAGACGGACTTCGTCTTCACCGTGGCGGGGGAGGAGCTCGGCTTCCTCGGCGGCGGCCTGATCATCCTGCTGCTCGGCATCGTCCTGTGGCGGGCCTGCCGTATCGCCCGGGAGACCACCGACCTGTACGGCACGATCGTGGCCGCAGGCATCGTCGCCTGGTTCGCCTTCCAGACGTTCGAGAACATCGGCATGACGCTCGGCATCATGCCGGTCACCGGCCTGCCGCTGCCGTTCGTGTCGTACGGCGGTTCGTCGATGTTCGCCGTGTGGATAGCGGTCGGTCTGTTGCAGTCGATCCGGGTACAGCGCCCGATGTCGGCCTGACCACACCGCGGGGCGGCCCCCTGCCGCCCCGCGCCCGCGCCGACTAGATTCGGCCCATGGCGGACACCAAGCGCGAGATCGAGCGGAAGTACGAGTCCGAGGACAGCGGGATTCCCGACCTGACCGGTGTCGCCGGGGTCGCGGCCGTGCTCGACAAGGGCGTCGCCCACCTCGACGCCACCTACTACGACACAGCCGACGAACGCCTCGCCGCGTCGTCCGTCACCCTGCGCCGCCGCACCGGCGGCTCGGACGCGGGCTGGCATCTGAAGTTCCCCGTCGCCCCCGGCGTCCGCGACGAGATCCACGCCCCGCTCTCCGACACCCTCCCGGACACCCTCGCCGGGCTCGTCCGCTCCCGCGTCCGCGGCGGCGAACTGCTGCCCGTCGTCCGGCTGCGCTCCGACCGCGATGTACGCCACCTCGTCGACGTCGACGGCCGGCTGCTCGCCGAGGTCAGCGTCGACGCCGTACGGGCCGACCGGCTCACGGCCGGCGGCGGTGAGGCGCAGTGGACGGAGATAGAGGTGGAGCTCGCCGACGGGGGGGACCCGGCCTTCCTCGACAAGGTGGGGAAGCGGCTGCGCAAGGCGGGCGTACGGCCGTCGGCCTCGGCGTCGAAACTGGCGCGGGCCCTGGCGGAGACGGCACCGGGCCGGCAGCGCGCGTCCGTCTCGGCAGGGGAACCGGTGACCGCCGCAGACCACGTCCTGGCGTACCTGCGCGCCCAGCGGGACGCCCTCGTCGAGCTCGACCCGGCCGTGCGGCGGGACGCCGAGGACTCCGTGCACAGCATGCGCGTGGCCACCCGACGGCTGCGCAGCACCTTCAAGTCTTACGGCGAGATCCTCGACCGGACCGTGACCGACCCGGTCGGTGACGAGCTGAAGTGGCTGGCCGGTGAGCTGGGCCTGGACCGGGACCGCGAGGTGCTGACCGAACGGCTGACGGCGGCCCTCGCCGAGGTGCCGGCCACCCTGGTCCGCGGCCCGGTCGAAGAGCGGCTGCACACCTGGGCGAGCGCCGAGCAGGGCGGCGCCCGCGGACGGCTCATCGGCGTCCTGGACTCCCGCCGCTACCTCGCCCTGCTCGACGCACTGGACGCGCTGATCGCCGACCCGCCGCTGCGGAAGGCGGCCGGCAAGAAGCCCCACAAGCGGATCGCCAAGGCCGTGAAGAAGGACTTCCGCAAGGTCGCCGAGCTGGTCGAGCGGGCCGTGGAACTGGAGCCCGGCACCGACCGCGATGTCGCGATCCACGAGGCCCGCAAGAAGACCAAGCGCGCCCGCTACGCGGCGGAGGCCGCCCGACCAGCCCTCGGCAAACCGGCCCAGGCCCTGGGCAAGTCCATGAAATCGCTCCAGAACCTGCTCGGCGAGCACCAGGACAGCGTGATGGCCCGGCAGGCGCTGCGCGAGCTGTCGGCGGTCGCCCACGCGGCGGGGGAGAGCGACTTCACCTACGGCCTGCTCCACGAGCGCGAGGAGCAGCGGGCGGTGCGCGTGGAGAGGGAGCTGCCCGGATTCTGGGACGGGATCAAGGGCGGGGCGGCGGGCCTGTGATCTTCCGCTGATCTTCCGCGCGTACGAAGGTACGGCCCGGTCGCGTTAGTCTGGATGGTCACCCTGTCCGTTCAGTCCAGCTCACGAAGGTGCGCGACATGCCTGCCGAAGTCGCTGCGTCGGTGTTCCCGCAGCTCGAAGCTCTGCTCCCGCATGTGCAGAAGCCGATCCAGTACGTCGGCGGAGAACTCAACTCCACGGTCAAGGACTGGGACTCCTGTGACGTCCGCTGGGCGCTCATGTACCCGGACGCCTACGAGGTCGGCCTGCCCAACCAGGGCGTCATGATCCTCTACGAGGTGCTCAACGAGCAGCAGGGCGTCCTCGCCGAGCGCACCTACAGCGTGTGGCCGGACCTCGAGGAGCTGATGCGGGAGCACGGCGTCCCGCAGTTCACGGTGGACAGCCACCGGCCCGTGAAGGCCTTCGACGTGCTCGGCCTGTCCTTCTCCACGGAGCTGGGCTACACGAACATGCTGGCGGCTCTGGACCTCTCCGGGATTCCCCTGGAGGCCAAGGACCGCGGCCTGGACGACCCGATCGTCATGGCCGGCGGCCACGCCGCGTTCAACCCCGAGCCGATCGCGGACTTCATCGACTGCGCGGTGATCGGCGACGGCGAGCAGGCCGTCCTGGAGGTCACCGCGATCATCCGCGCATGGAAGGCGGAGGGCCGCCCCGGCGGCCGCGAGGAGCTCCTGTTCCGCCTGGCGAAGACGGGCGGGGTGTACGTACCCGGCTTCTACGAAGTCGAGTACCTGCCGGACGGCCGTATCGCCCGAGTCGTGCCGAAGCGCAGCGGTGTCCCGTGGCGGGTCTCCAAGCACACGGTGATGGACCTCGACGAGTGGCCCTACCCCAAGCAGCCCCTGGTCCCGCTCGCGGAGACGGTCCACGAGCGCATGTCGGTGGAGATCTTCCGCGGCTGCACCCGCGGCTGCCGTTTCTGCCAGGCCGGCATGATCACCCGCCCGGTCCGCGAACGCTCCATCACGGGCATCGGCGACATGGTCGAGCAGGGTCTGAAGTCGACGGGCTTCGAGGAGGTGGGCCTGCTGTCCCTCTCCTCGGCGGACCACTCGGAGATCGGCGACATCGCCAAGGGCCTGGCGGACCGCTACGAGGAAGACAAGATCGGCCTCTCCCTCCCGTCCACCCGCGTGGACGCCTTCAACATCGACCTGGCGAACGAACTCACGCGCAACGGCCGCCGCTCCGGCCTCACTTTCGCCCCCGAGGGCGGCTCGGAGCGCATCCGCAAGGTCATCAACAAGATGGTCTCGGAAGAGGACCTGATCAGGACCGTCGCGACGGCGTACGGCAACGGCTGGCGTCAGGTGAAGCTGTACTTCATGTGCGGCCTGCCGACGGAGACCGACGACGACGTCCTCCAGATCGCCGACATGGCGACGAAGGTCATCGCCAAGGGCCGCGAGGTGTCGAAGTCCAACGACATCCGCTGCACGGTCTCGATCGGCGGCTTCGTCCCCAAGCCCCACACCCCCTTCCAGTGGGCCCCGCAGCTGTCGGCGCAGGAGACTGACACCCGCCTGGAGAAGCTGCGGAACAAGATCCGCGGCGACAAGAAGTACGGCCGCTCCATCGGCTTCCGCTACCACGACGGCAAGCCCGGCATCGTCGAGGGCCTGCTGTCCCGCGGCGACCGCCGCATCGGCGCCGTCATCCGCGCGGTCTACGACGGCGGCGGCCGCTTCGACGGCTGGCGCGAGCACTTCTCGTACGACCGCTGGATGCGGTGCGCCGAAAAGGCGCTGGCTCCCTTCGGCGTAGACGTCGACTGGTACACGACGCGTGAGCGCACGTACGAGGAGGTGCTCCCCTGGGACCACCTGGACTCCGGCCTCGACAAGGACTGGCTCTGGGAGGACTGGCAGGACGCCCTCGACGAGACGGAGGTCGAGGACTGCCGCTGGACGCCGTGCTTCGACTGCGGGGTCTGCCCGCAGATGGACACCCAGATCCAGATCGGCCCGACGGGGAAGAAGCTGCTGCCCCTGACGGTCAAGAACGCGGCACCGGCGCCGAGCGGTCACGCGCACTGACGATCGTCCGACGGCGTCACCGAATCCCTCTCACCGTACTGGGAGCCCCCTCCGTCCTGGAGGGGGCTCCTTTTGGTGGCCGCCCTGCTGGTCAGCGGAAGATGGCCGTGGGCGAACTCGCCGAACGCGTCGGCATCACCCCCGCCAACCTCGCGGTCCTCAAGAACGGCCGCGCCAAGGCGGTCCGCTTCTCGACCCTCGCCGCGCTCTGCGAGGTACTCGAGTGTCAGCCGGGGGACCTGCTGCGCTGTGAGGGGACGGGACCGCCGACCGGACAATGCCCTGGTGGAGAACATCAGCATCCGCCCGGCTCGGTCCGGCGAACTGGCGGCCGTGGCGGCCCTGCGATGGGAGTGGCTCGTCGAGAACGGCGGCGAGGCCCTCGGCGAACGCGCCGCATTCGTACGGCACTTCGTCGAGTGGGCCCGGGACAACGCCGGTTCGCATCGGTGCATGGTGGTCGTGCGTGACGATGACGTGGTCATCGGTATGGCCTGGCTGGCGGTGGTGCAGCGGGTCCCCACGCCGCGGGCGCCGCGGCGGGCCTCCGGCGATCTCCAGTGCGTGTACGTCGTACCCGAGGCGCGCGACGGCGGGCTGGGCGGGCGGCTCATCCGGGCGGTTCTGGACGGGGCCCGCGAGCTCGGGCTGGAGCGGGTGACCGTGCACTCGACGCCGCGGGCGATTCCCGCGTACGCCCGGTGCGGTTTCGAGGAGTCGCCCCGGCTGCTGCAGGCTCGGGTCGCGGGCGCATGAGCCGTATGATCATGACGCCAGGTGGAGGATCTGCGGAAGAACGGGGCGGGGCTGTGCGGTGCTGGATCCGGACGGGGTGCTGAGGCGTCTACGACGGTATGGATCTGGAGAAGCCGGCCCGAGAGGGCTCCGAGACGTGCGTCGATCTGTGGAAACGGGTGCCCGAACCGTCCGCGCCGCCGGTGCGTGAGGCGGCGCCCGAGGGGTGCATCGCCGTCGCGATCCGGATTCCCGTGCGGATCGTCGTGCTCGTGCTGGTCGTCCCCGTGCGGATGGTGTGGGACGCGCTCGTCGTGGCCGGGCGGTTCCTGAACGACGTGCTGCTGCGGCCGCTGGGCCGGGCGCTGCTGTGGCTCGGGCGGGCGGTGTTCGTCTGGCCGTTCGTGGGGCTGTGGCGGTATGTCGTCGTGCCGGTGGCGAAGGCGCTCGGGTGGCTCGGGAACGTGCTCCTCGTCGTGCCGGTGGTGTGGCTCTACCGGTACGTGCTGACGCCGGTTGGACACGCGATCGCATGGGTCGCCACACAGGTCGCCAAGGGCGTCGGGGCCGCGCTCGGCTGGGTGTACTCGTACCTGCTCACGCCGGTCGGGCGGGCCGTGATGTGGGTGCTGAAGGGGCTCGGCGCCGTGCTCGCCGCGGTCGGGATCGGCGTATACACGGTCGTGGCGTGGCTCGCCCGGTACCTGGTCGTCGTACCCGCCGTGTGGCTGTACACGTGGGTGCTCGCGCCCGTCGGGCGGGCGATCGTCTGGTGCGGCAAGGGACTGGTGTGGCTGGTGAGCATGGCCGTCACCGGCATCGGGACGGCCCTCTACTGGATCGCCCGGATCCTGCTCGTCCTGCCCGCCCTCGCCCTCTGGCGCTGGGTCCTCGCCCCGGTCGGGCGGGTCCTCGCGGTCATCGGGCGGGAGGTCCTGGACGCCCTCGGGCACGCGTGGCGGATCGCCGGGCACATCTCGCTCGCCGTCGGACGGTTCCTCGCGACGCTCTTCCGGTGGATCTTCGTCGAGCCGGTGCGGTGGGTGTACCGGAGCGTGCTGACGCCCGTCGGGCACGTCGTGCGGGACACCGTCCTGCGGCCCGCCGCCGAGGCCGCCCGCAGTGTGGGACGGGCCACGCGGCAGGCGCTGGCCTCCGCCCGGGAGTCCGTACGGCAGGCGCGCGCCGACTTCCGGCGGATGCTCTTCGGCGAGCCGGCGCAGCCGCAGCCGGTCGACCTCGGGGAACCTTCGGGCCGCGAGGCACGTACTCTTGGTAGCAGTACGACCGCTCTCACGAAGGACTGAACGACACTGGGCAAGCGACAGCCCGAAGGCCCGCCGCCCGCACCCGCGGTGCAGCGCATCCGACTGCGCTACACCAAGCGCGGCCGCCTCCGGTTCACCAGCCACCGTGACTTCCAGCGCGCCTTCGAGCGTGCGTTGCGCCGTGCCGAGGTGCCGATGGCCTACTCGGCGGGCTTCACACCGCACCCGAAGGTGTCGTACGCCAATGCCGCACCCACCGGCACGGGCAGTGAGGCGGAGTACCTGGAGATCGCGCTCACCGAGGCGCGCGACCCGGAGCAGCTCAGGAACCTTCTCGACGAGTCGCTGCCCGCCGGGCTCGACATCATCGAGGCGGTCGAGGCCCGCACCTCGGGCCTCGCCGACCGGCTGACGGCTTCCGTGTGGGAACTGCGGCTGGACGGCGTCTCGCCGGAGGACGCCCGCCGAGCGGCGGACGCCTTCAACGCGGCCGAGACCGTCGAGGTCCAGCGCCTCGCGAAGAACGGGGTACGCACCTTCGACGCCCGCTCCGCCGTCGCGAGCCTGGAGATCCGCGACCTCGCGGAAGCACACGGTTCGCAGGCTGATAGGCCGACCGACCAGCCCTGTGCGATACTGCGGCTGGTTGTTCGGCACGTGACGCCTGCCGTACGACCCGACGACGTCCTGTCCGGTCTTAGCGCCGTGGCCGACCTGGCGCCGCCGGTCCCCGCAGCGGTGACCAGGCTGGCGCAGGGGCTGTTCGATGAAGAGACCGGCACGGTGACCGACCCGCTCGCGCCCGACCGCGAGGCAGCGGAGGCCCACTCAACGGCCGAACCGCCTGCCGCCGCGACGGCGTCGGCGTAAGGAAGGTTCCGCGTAGGGACGGACGTCGTAGCGCCGCCCTGGGACTCGGGAGCCACCTGGGTCGGGCAGCGCACCGACCACAAGACTTTCGCCAGGCCGTACGCATTCGGCGTACGGAACCGGCGAGACAGGACACAGAGAGCTCCCGTGCGGCGCCCGCGCCCCGGACGGCGGCGACGCGCACAGCGCGAGCCGCGGACGTCACCGGCACAGCCGGACCAGGTGCGGCGCCCGGGAGCCTGACGGGAGAAAAGCCCGCATGCTCGGACCGACCGAACCCACAGAGTCCGCCACGGACTCCGAACACAACACTCCCAGCGACACCCTGCCGCCCCGTCGGCGGCGCCGTGCCGCGTCCCGCCCGGCGGGTCCGCCCGTCGGCGCCCTCTCCGACGCTCCGGTGGAGACCGTCACGCCGGCCATACCGGCCGCGGAGCCCGACGACCTGGCGGCCGACGCCGTAGAGGCCGACGAGGTCGAGGAGACCTCCGAGGCTGCCGCGAGCGCCGAGGAGGCCGCGCCTGCCGCTCCCAAGCGGCGCCGCGTGGTCCGCCGTGCTGCCGCGCCCGCCGGGGCTCCCGCGTCCGCGGAGAGCGCCGAGACCGTGGTGCAGGTGACCGCCGCTGCCCCGTCCGCCTCCGAGGCGTCGGAGCAGGCCGAGGCCCCCGCCGCGTCCGCCGAGGTGGCCGAGGACGCCGCTCCCCGGCGCACCCGGCGTCGTGCGACGCGCACGGCGACCTCGCCTGCTGCGGCTCCGGCGGAGGCGGTGGAGACGGCGGCGCCGGCTGCCGCCGCACAGGCCGAGCCGAGTGCCCCCGAGTCCGCCACGGCCGGTGGGCCCGCTGACGGTGCCGAGACCGCGGAGGCCGCCGAGGAGGCTGCTCCGCGTCGGGCTCGGCGGCGTGCCACACGACGGGTGACCGCGCCCGTCGCAGCGCCTGCCGCCGCGGATGCGGCGGAAGGAACCGCCGACGCGGGCCGGTCCGGCTCCGTCGCTCCGACCGACGCGCCCGCCGAGGCCGTCGCCGCCGTGTCTGGTGGGCCCGCCGAGGCCCCCGCCGGCTCGCCCGCCGAGGAGGCGAAGGCACCTGTGACCGATTCCCCCGCCGCAGAGTCCGACGGAGCCTCCGAGGCCGCCGCCCAGGCTTCCGAGCCCGCCGAGGACGCCGCTCCGCGGCGCCGTCGCCGGGTGGTCCGCCGGGCCGCCAGTGGTTTCGCCGAGCCCGCGCAGTCCTCGCGGGCCTCCCGGGGCTCGAAGTCCGCGCGGGCCGCCGCCGGTGCCGAGGCCGCCGGTGAGGACGAGACGTCGGCGCGGCCCGCACGGCCCGCTGTCGCCCTGTTCCAGGCGCCCGTGTTCACCGAGCCCCAGTTCCAGACGCCGGAGCGGGCCGCTGCCGCAGCCGCCGCCGAGGCGGCCGAGGCCGAGGAGCCCGAGGAGGCGGAGGAGTCCGCGCCGGCCGAGGTGCGCGAGGAGCAGCCCGGCGGGTCGCGCCGGCGGCGTCGTCGCCGGGGTTCCGCAGACGAGCCCGAGGCCCAGGCCACCGCGGCCCCCGCTGCCGAGAGCGCCGCCGACGAGGCGGAGGAGCCCGAGGAGTCCGCCGAGGGCGAGGACCAGGACGACGCCGAGGGGGCCGGCTCGCGCCGACGCCGTCGCCGGGGCGGCCGCCGCCGTCGGCGTGGCGAGTCCGCCGAGACCGACGCCGAGGGCGGCGAGGACACGGACGCCGAGTCCGAGCAGGTCGCCGCCGCACAGGCCGCGCAGGACGCCGAGGACACCGCGGAGCAGGCCGAGGAGGACCAGGAGGAGTCCGACGAGGCCGCCGATCGTGACGAGTCGGCCGGCGGCGGCTCCACCAGCAGCCGCCGGCGCCGTCGCCGCCGTCGCCGGGCCGGTGACACCGCGCCCGAGGCCGAGCCCACCGACGACGACCCGGAGCGCACGGTCGTCAAGGTCCGTGAGCCCCGCCCCAAGGCCGAGCCGTCCGACGAGGTGCAGTCCATCAAGGGCTCGACCCGTCTGGAGGCCAAGAAGCAGCGCCGCCGGGAGGGCCGCGAGCAGGGCCGCCGGCGCGTCCCGATCATCACCGAGGCCGAGTTCCTGGCCCGGCGTGAGGCCGTCGACCGCGTGATGGTCGTCCGGCAGCACGGCGACCGTACGCAGATCGGCGTCCTGGAGGACGGCGTGCTCGTCGAGCACTACGTCAACAAGGAGCAGTCGACCTCGTACGTCGGCAACGTCTACCTCGGCAAGGTGCAGAACGTGCTGCCGTCGATGGAGGCCGCCTTCATCGACATCGGCAAGGGCCGCAACGCGGTGCTGTACGCCGGTGAGGTCAACTTCGAGGCGCTCGGCATGGCCAACGGGCCGCGGCGCATCGAGTCCGCCCTGAAGTCCGGGCAGTCCGTGCTCGTCCAGGTGACCAAGGACCCCATCGGGCACAAGGGCGCCCGCCTGACCAGCCAGGTCTCCCTCCCCGGGCGCTACCTCGTGTACGTGCCCGAGGGCTCCATGACCGGCATCAGCCGCAAGCTGCCCGACACCGAGCGGGCGCGGCTGAAGACGATCCTCAAGAAGATCGTCCCCGAGGACGCGGGCGTCATCGTGCGCACCGCCGCCGAGGGCGCGAGCGAGGACGAGCTGCGCCGGGACGTCGAGCGGCTCCAGGGGCAGTGGGAGGACATCCAGAAGAAGGCCAAGAACGGCAACGCCCCGACGCTGCTGTACGGCGAGCCGGACATGACCGTCCGGGTCGTGCGCGACATCTTCAACGAGGACTTCTCCAAGGTCGTCGTCAGCGGGAGCGACGCGTGGGAGACCATCCACGGGTACGTCTCGCACGTCGCGCCGGACCTCGCCGAGCGGCTGACGAAGTGGACCTCCGAGGTCGACGTCTTCGCCACGTACCGGATCGACGAGCAGCTCGCCAAGGCACTCGACCGCAAGGTGTGGCTGCCCAGCGGCGGCTCGCTGGTGATCGACCGGACCGAGGCGATGGTCGTCGTCGACGTCAACACCGGCAAGTTCACCGGCCAGGGCGGCAACCTCGAGGAGACCGTCACCAGGAACAACCTGGAGGCGGCCGAGGAGATCGTGCGCCAGCTGCGGCTGCGTGACCTCGGCGGCATCATCGTCATCGACTTCATCGACATGGTGCTGGAGTCCAACCGGGACCTGGTGCTGCGGCGCCTGCTCGAATGCCTGGGCCGGGACCGTACGAAGCACCAGGTGGCCGAGGTGACCTCGCTGGGCCTCGTGCAGATGACCCGCAAGCGGGTCGGGCAGGGGCTCCTTGAGTCCTTCTCCGAGACCTGCGTCCACTGCAACGGGCGCGGTGTCATCGTGCACATGGAGCAGCCGACCACCTCCGGCGGAGGCGGCGGCAAGCGCAAGAAGCGTGCGCGCGCAGGTGCCGCCGAGCAGCCCCACGTGCACGAGGCAGCCGTCGAGGCCATCGAGACCGTCGAGGAAGAGGCGGAGACCGAGGCCGAGATCGGTGCCGAGATCGCCGAGCCGATCGCGCTGCCCGAGCCGGCCTTCGAGCCCGACGAGGAGCTGTACAGCAGCGCCGCCGAGGCGGAGGCCGCGGCCACGCGCGGGCGGACGCGACGCCGGGCGAGCCGGCGGGCGTCGGCTCCGGCGGGTGCGCCGCGCGGTGAGACGGCGGAGCCGAAGGCCAGGCAGGACATGAAGGCCGAGCAGGCCGAGGCCGAGGTGCCGACGGCTCAGGACGTGACCGCCGCCGAGGAGATCGCCCGTCCGGTGCAGCCGGAGCCGGCCGCCGAGGCGCACGCCGAGCCGATGGCCGTCGAGGACCCGGTCGTCGAGGCTCCGGCCGCCGAGGAGGCCGCGCCCAAGGGCCGTGGCCGTCGGCGGGCGACGCGCAAGGTGTCCGCGCCGGCCGGTTCTCCGGCGGGGGCGGAGGCGACCGTGGTGACGGTGTCCGAGACCGCGCCCGCCGCGCCCGAGGCCGCTAAGACGCCTGAGCAGGCCGAACAGCCCGCGGCGGCTGCCGAGGCGGCGGTTGCCGAGGCGCCCGCCGAGAGTGCCGCCCCGGCCCGTCCGCGGCGCCGTGCCGTGCGCAAGCCCACCGTGTCCACCGCGTCCGAGGAGGCGGCCGTCGTGGTCGTCCCGTCGGCCGCGTCCGAGGAGGCCCCCGAGGCTGCCGCGGCTGAAGGCGCCGCCACGGAGGAGGCCGTTGAGGAGCCGGCCCCGGCCAAGAAGACGGCCCGCAAGACGGCCAAGAAGGCCACGACGGCTAAGAAGGCCGCCACCAAGAAGACCGCGGCGAAGAAGACCGCGGCCAAGAAGACGACGGCGAAGAAGGCGGCGAAGACCACCAAGACCGCCGCCAAGAAGACCACGTCGAAGAAGACCGTCGCGGCGGAGCAGTCCCGCTCCTCCGTCTCGGCCTCCACCGACGAGGACTGACCCGCCTCGACGTCCGCCAGGGGCGTGCGCGAACCGTGCGTACGCCCCCGGCGGACGCGACCGGCGTGACCGGTCGCACAGGCGGTGGGCCCGGCTCGGTTTGACCCCCTCGGCCGCGGCCCCGTAACCTTGACCGTCGGCGTGTCGAATGACGCGTCACATCCCCGTAAACCTCATCCTCCGGGCGCCGGGCGCCCAGGAGAGGCCGCTTGCTGTGTCGGGCGGCTGGCCTGCGGGGGTGCCGTTTCCCGAGCGAGAGAGTGAGTCCGCGTGTACGCCATCGTGCGCAGCGGTGGCCGCCAGCACAAGGTTGCTGTCGGTGACATCGTTGAGGTTGACAAGATTTCCACTGCCCAGGTTGGCGACACGGTCGAGCTCTCGACCCTGCTCGTTGTCGACGGCGACGCCGTGACCAGCGACCCGTGGGTGCTGGCCGGCATCAAGGTCCAGGCCGAGGTCGTGGACCACCACAAGGGCCAGAAGATCGACATTCTGCGCTACAAGAACAAGACCGGCTACCGCCGTCGCCAGGGCCACCGCCAGCAGTACACGGCGATCAAGGTCACTGAGATCCCCACGGCTGCGAAGTAAGGGACTGAGGAGAAATGGCACACAAGAAGGGCGCATCGTCCACCCGGAACGGTCGCGACTCCAACGCCCAGCGGCTCGGCGTGAAGCGCTTCGGCGGTCAGGTCGTCAACGCGGGTGAGATCCTGGTCCGTCAGCGCGGTACCCACTTCCACCCGGGCGCCGGCGTCGGCCGTGGCGGCGACGACACGCTGTTCGCGCTCCAGGCCGGTTCGGTGCAGTTCGGCACCCACCGTGGCCGCAAGGTCGTGAACATCGTTCCGGTCGCCTGACCGGAAGCTTTCGCGAGGCGGACCTCACTTCCCTCACGGGAAGCGGGTCCGCCTTTCGCGTGTTACGCAGAGAACAACCCCGTACAACCCGTACACAACGGCCGTACATCACTGGAGGCACTCACCATGACCACCTTCGTGGACCGCGTCGAGCTGCATGTCGCCGCGGGTAACGGAGGTCACGGCTGTGCCTCCGTCCACCGCGAGAAGTTCAAGCCGCTGGGCGGGCCCGACGGCGGCAACGGCGGGCGCGGCGGGGACGTGATCCTCACCGTCGACCAGTCCGTCACCACGCTCCTCGACTACCACCACTCCCCGCACCGCAAGGCCACGGGCGGCAAGCCCGGCGAGGGCGGCAACCGCTCCGGCAAGGACGGACAGGACCTCGTCCTGCCGGTGCCGGACGGCACGGTGGTGCTCGACAAGGCGGGCAACGTCCTCGCCGACCTGGTCGGGCACGGCACGTCGTACGTCGCCGCGCAGGGCGGCCGGGGCGGGCTCGGCAACGCGGCGCTTGCGTCCGCGCGGCGCAAGGCGCCCGGATTCGCGCTGCTCGGCGAGCCGGGGGACCTGCGGGAAGTCGTCCTGGAGCTGAAGACGGTCGCCGACGTGGCGCTCGTCGGGTATCCGAGCGCCGGCAAGTCGTCCCTGATCTCGGTGCTGAGCGCCGCCAAGCCGAAGATCGCCGACTACCCGTTCACCACGCTCGTGCCGAACCTCGGTGTCGTCACGGCCGGCTCGACGGTGTACACGATTGCCGACGTGCCCGGGCTGATCCCGGGAGCCAGCCAGGGCAAGGGCCTGGGCCTGGAGTTCCTGCGGCACGTGGAGCGGTGCAGTGTGCTCGTGCACGTCCTGGACACCGCCACGCTGGAGTCGGAGCGCGACCCGGTCTCCGACCTCGACGTCATCGAGGAGGAGCTGCGGCAGTACGGCGGCCTGGACAACCGTCCGCGGATCGTCGTCCTGAACAAGATCGACGTACCGGACGGCAAGGACCTGGCCGAGATGGTGCGGCCCGACCTGGAGGCGCGCGGGTACCGCGTGTTCGAGGTGTCGGCCGTGGCGCACATCGGTCTGAAGGAGCTGTCGTACGCGCTCGCGGAGCTCGTGGCGCAGGCGCGGGCGGCGAAGCCGAAGGAAGAGGCCACGCGGATCGTGATCCGGCCCAAGGCCGTCGACGACACCGGCTTCACGGTGACGCGCGAGGCCGACGGGCTGTACCGGGTGCGCGGGGAGAAGCCCGAGCGCTGGGTGCGGCAGACCGACTTCAACAACGACGAGGCGGTCGGCTACCTGGCGGACCGGCTCAACCGGCTCGGGGTCGAAGAGGAACTGGTGAAGGCGGGCGCCCGGGGCGGCGACGGTGTCGCCATCGGTCCCGAGGAGAACGCCGTGGTCTTCGACTGGGAGCCGTCCGTGATGGCCGGGGCCGAGATGCTCGGCCGACGCGGTGAGGACCACCGGCTGGAGGAGTCGCGGCCGGCCGCGCAGCGCCGCAGGGACCGGCAGGCCGAGCGGGACGAGGCGCAGCGGGAGTTCGACGACTTCGAGCCGTTCTGAGTGTCCTGAGTTAACGAGAAGCAAATTCGCAACGGACTTCAAGGCAACCAAGTCGTTCTTCGGTGAGTCGTACTGGGCGGCGCGCATGAGGATCTTGTTCCTCGTCGCACCGCAACTGCCCAGCGGATCACCGGAGTTCACGTGCCCCAGTCCATGAGCAAGCGCAGGATCGGCCGAGGAGTGGCAGTGGCGGCGGCCGTCGCGGTCGTCGCGGCCGTCACCGCCCCGGTGGCGGCACAGGCCGCCGCCGCGGCCCCCGGGACCCCGGCCGCCGCGGCGAAGCTCCACGACGACTTCAACGGTGACGGCTACGCCGACCTCGCCGTGGCCGCCCCGACCGCGACCGTCGGCGGCAAGAAGGGCGCCGGATACGTCGCCGTGGTCTACGGCTCGCAGAACGGGCTCGACGCGACGAAGAGGCAGGTGTTCACCCAGAGCACGGCCGGCGTGCCCGGCAGCCCCGAGACGGACGACGCGTTCGGCAGCGCGCTCACCACCGCCGACCTCGACCGCGACGGGTACGCGGACCTGGTGGTCGGCGTGGGAAGCGAGGACGCGGCCGCCGGCGGTGAGGAGTCCGGGCTGGTCGAGGTCGTGTGGGGCGGTGCGAAGGGCCTGTCCGGCGGGGCCGCCCTGGCCACCGGGAAGTCCTACGACTGGCTCGGCCGCCAGGGGCGCCTGACCGTCGGGGACATAAACGGCGACGGTGCCGAGGACCTGGTGACCGTGGAGAACCAGTTCAATCTGCGCGTGCTGAAAGGCCCGTTCGCCCGGGACGGCTCCACGGCCCACGGCGAGCAGATCGTGACGGACGAGTTCGACAGCCGCGTCCTCGACCTGGCCACCGGCGACGTCAACGGCGACGGTGTCACGGACGTGGCCGCCACCGAGAACGACGGCGACGAGTTCGACGCCCGCCGGGTCGTGTACTGGCTGGGCACCAAGCAGGGGCTCACGCCGTACACCACCGTGCGGGGCGGCGACGGCTACCGGCTCCAGGGCGGCGAGAACCTCGACGTCGGGGACATCGACCGGGACGGCTACGACGACATCGTGGTCGGCCGGGCCGTCGACGGGTACGACAGCGACCTCGACACCCCCGCCGTAAAGGGCGGCCGGGTCACCTGGATCCCGGGCGGCCCGGACGGGCCCGACGGTGTGAAGGCCAGGTTCCTCAACCAGGACAGCTCCGGCGTGCCCGGCAGCGCCGAGGCGGGCGACGGCTTCGGGACCGACGTCCAGGTCGCCGACGTCAACGGCGACGGATTCCCGGACGTGGCGACCGGGCTGCCCGGTGAGAACCTGGGCGGTGTGGCCGACGCGGGAGCCGTCGTCGTGCTGCCCGGCACCGAGCGCGGGCTCACCGGCACCGGCGCTCAGGTGGTCACGCAGGACACGCCCAACGTGCCGGGCACCCCCGAGAAGAGCGACGCGTTCGGCAGGGCCGTCCACCTCGCCGACGCCAACCACGACGGCCTGGCCGACCTGGCCGCGGGCGCGCCGGGGGAGAACGGCAACGCCGGCTCCGTGTGGTACTTCAGGTCCGGCCCGACGACCGTCGTGAGCCCGAACGCCACGACGACCTTCGGCAACATCCTCCTCGGCACGACTGCCACGGGCGCCCGCCTCGGCACCGGTTTCGCTTACTGATCACCCGTCAGACCCGCCCCGGCAACGGCTTGTTCCAGCGCTGGTGGCGGGTCTCCTTTTGTCTGCTTAGTTGTCATGGACGTGAACCCCGGCGTTCAGCGGGCGGACCGCCCGCGAGCGTGAAGCTTCCCAGTGTCCAAGTGGCCAGCGAGGTAAGGGAGTCAGCCGATGACCGGAGCAGTATCCCCCGACCGACGCCGCTTTCTGACCGCCGGTGCCGCGGTCCTCGGTGCCGCGGCCTCCGCCCAGCTGTGGCTTCCGGCCACCGCCCACGGGGCCGAGACACCGCTGCCCGACGGCGTGTTCAGCCTCGGCGTGGCCTCCGGAGACCCGCTGCCGGACGGCATCGTGCTGTGGACCCGGCTCGCCCCGGACCCGCTGGACGGCGGCGGTATGCCCGACCGGGTGGTGCCGGTGGAGTGGCAACTCGCGGAGGACTCCCGGTTCAGAAAGCTCGTCCGCCGCGGCACCGCCCAGGCCCGGCCCGAGTACGGGCACAGTGTTCACGTGGACGTACGCGGGCTGCGCCCGGACCGTACGTACTGGTACCGCTTCCGCACCAGCGGGCAGCTCTCGCCCGCCGGCCGCACCCGCACCGCGCCCGACCCCTACAGCTCCGGTGGTTCCCTGCGCATGGCGCTGGCGTCCTGCCAGAACTGGCAGCACGGCTATTTCACGCCGTACGCCGACATGCTCGACCAGGACCCGGACGTCGTGGTGTTCGTCGGCGACTACATCTACGAGTCCACGCCGTCGGCGACGGGCGTACGACGCCACGAGGGTTCCGGTGAGCCGTTCAGCCTCGCCCAGTACCGCAACCGGTACGCCCAGTACCGCACCGACGCGGACCTCGCGGCGATGCACGCGAACGCGCCGTTCGTGGTGAGCTTCGACGACCACGAGGTGGACAACGACTTCGCCGGCGAGATCCCGCAGGACCCGGACAAGCAGCCGCACGACGCGTTCGTGGCCCGGCTGACCGCGGCCTACCAGGCGTTCTACGAGCACATGCCGGTCCGTGCGACCGCCGTGCCTACGGGGGCGCACATCCGGATGTACCGCCGCCTGGAGTTCGGCCGCCTGGCTCGCCTCAACGTCCTGGACACCCGGCAGTACCGCAGCGACCAGGCCACCAGCCAGACCGGTGCCCAGGACCCGTCGCTGACCATGCTGGGCGCGCGGCAGAAGCAGTGGCTGCTGAACGGGCTGCAGGACTCGCCGGCCCGCTGGAACCTGATCGCCTCCCAGATCATGATGGCCGAGACGGACCTCAAGGTCGGCGAGGGCAAGCTCTGGTTCTACGACGCCTGGGACGGCTACCAGGCCGAACGCAACCGGTTCCTCCAGGAGTTCAAGCAGGTCCGCAACCCCGTCGTGCTGTCCGGTGACCGGCACCTGACGATGATCAGCGACCTCAAGGAGGACTACGCCGACCCGGACTCCGCGGTCGTCGGCGCAGAGTTCGTCGGCACCTCCATCTCCAGCAACGGCGACCAGGACCAGGCGGCCTTCCGCAGGGAGTGGGACCCGCGGCGCCCGGACAACCCGCACTGGAAGCTGCTCGACGCCCATCGCGGCTACCACCTCTTCGACGTCCGCCGCGACGGCATCGACGCGCAGGTGAGGGTGGTCGACACCGTGCGGCAGCCGTCGGCGACGCCGAGCACGCTGGCCAAGCTGCGGGTCGAGGCCGGCCGGCCTGGAGTCAAGGTGGTCTGATCCGGCCCCTGACACACGCATGAGCCCGGTACTCCTCGGAGTGCCGGGCTCTTGGTCGTACGAGACGGGCGAGCCGTGTGAGAAGTCCGACCCGGGCTCGCCGAGTATTGCTCGCGCCGAGACCGAAATGCTGCAGAATCTTGATCAGGAATTCCGCGGCAATGAACGGCCGGGCGAGCCGTATTCGCGGTCGGGCCTATGAAGAACCCGTGCAGCCCCACGCCCCGGGACGTGAAGATCCGCACGCCACGGCCGTGGAGCCCGCCCCGGCGAGCGGTGGAGCCGGTACGCGGGGCCCTGCCAAAGCGCGTACCGTGCACCGGACATCGTCACAACGTCCAAGGAACTCGTGAAGGTCCTCGGTCACCGCCGTCCCGAGCTGCTCCGATGTCGCTGAGCTTCTGTGGAGTTACTCACAGCGCATTTCCCCGGGGCCCGCGCGACCGTCTCACCAATCACCAGGAGTGGGAGGTGAATGACAGGTTGCGCGCACATATGCGGCAGAGGTCGCTCACCTTGCACTGCGGTAACCACAAGTGGGACCATTTCCAAGTTCCCTGTCGCCCCAAGGTAGGTCACCTGTGTCCCAGCACATAGCCAAGCCCCGTACCACCGCAGTGATCCTGGCCGGTGGCACCGGTCAGCGCGTGGGTCTGTCGATCCCCAAGCAGCTGCTGAAGATCGCCGGCAAGGCAGTCATCGAGCACACGCTGACCACTTTCGAGAACGCCGACTCGATCGACGACATCATCGTGCTGATGGCGCCGGGCTATGTGCCCGATATCGAGAAGATTGTCGCGAAGGCCGGATTCAAGAAGGTCTCGAGGATCATCGAGGGCGGCTCCACGCGGAACGAGACCACCGAGCGTGCCATCTCCGCCCTGGGCGAGGGCCTCGCCGAGGGCGAGGACGTCAACGTCCTCTTCCACGACGCCGTGCGCCCCCTGCTGTCGCAGCGCGTCATCGACGACTGCGTCACCGCGCTGGAGCGCTACCAGGCCGTCGACGTGGCCATCCCTTCCGCCGACACCATCATCGTCACGCGCACGCACGGCGAGGACGGCGAGTTCATCACCGAGATCCCGGACCGCTCCCGGCTGCGCCGCGGCCAGACGCCGCAGGCCTTCAAGCTGTCCACGATCAAGCGGGCCTACGAGGTCGCCGCCGGCGACCCCAACTTCCAGGCCACCGATGACTGCTCCGTCGTGCTCAAGTACCTGCCGGACGTGCCGATCCACGTCGTCGCGGGTGACGAGTACAACATGAAGGTCACCCAGCCCGTCGACGTCTTCATCGCCGACAAGCTCTTCCAGCTCGCCTCCACGGCCGCGCCCGAGCAGGTCTCCGAGGAGGCGTACCGCGAGCTGCTGACCGGCAAGACGGTCGTCGTCTTCGGCGGCTCCTACGGCATCGGCAAGGACATCGCCGAGCTCGCCGAGTCCTACGGCGCCAAGGTCTACGCGCTGGGCCGCTCCACCACCGGCACCCACGTGGAGAACCCGGAGGAGGTCGACGACGCCCTGTCCAAGGCGTACGCCGAGACCGGCCGCATCGACTTCGTGGTGAACACCGCGGGCGTGCTGCGCATCGGCAAGCTCGCCGAGACCGACAACGCCACCATCGAGGAGGCGCTGAAGGTCAACTACCTGGCCCCGGTGCAGATCGCCCGTTCGTCGTACAAGTACCTGTCCGAGACCAAGGGCCAGCTGCTGCTGTACACCTCCAGCAGCTACACCCGGGGTCGCGCCGAGTACAGCCTGTACTCCTCGACCAAGGCCGCCATGGTGAACCTCACCCAGGCCCTGTCCGACGAGTGGGCCGGCGACGGCGTCCGCGTCAACTGCATCAACCCCGAGCGCACCGCCACCCCTATGCGCACCAAGGCTTTCGGTCAGGAGCCGACGGGCTCGCTGCTGTCCTCCGAGGCCGTGGCCCGCACCTCGCTCGACGTGCTGCTGTCCGAGCTGACCGGCCACGTCATCGACGTCCGCCAGCAGGACCCGACCGCCGGTGCGGCCCGCGCCTCCGGCTTCGAGGGGGCGCTGGCCTCGGTGCTGGACCGGCAGGACGGCGTGTAATAATTGGCGCCAAATAGACTTCAGTAATTCAGGCCTCTGCGCCCTCCTGTTAACGGGGTTCGTCAACAGGAGAGTTCGCAGGGGCCTGAATCCATACAGTCCCGCGAATATTCACAGACCAGCCGCATTCTCGAACCAAGACCGGCACACCCCTCCCAAGAGCAGGTTTCTCCGTGATATCCACCGCTATTCGCGTCGCCCGGGTGGGCAGCGCGGCCCAGCTGGCCGCGGCGGTCCTCATGATGCTGGGCTTCCCCTGCCTCATGCTGGCCGCGCTCGTCCCGAGCGTCCCCGCCTTCGCGGCAGCGGCCGCCGTGACGTACCTGGCGGACCACTATCTGCACCGCAAGGGCAGCTACCTGATCAACCGCCTCAGCAAGGTCCGGGCCGGCCTGTCGATCCGCTTCCTGATCCGGCAGCTGCTCCTCGTCCTGCTGCTGGCCAGGCTGTCCCTCGCGGACAACCTGATCTACTACGGGGCGATCGCCTGCTTCATCGCCTTCTACGGTCTCCAGGCCCCGCACGGCGCGCTGGTCCAGCTGATCCGCAACCGCCGCCGCATGCCGGTCGCCACCCGCAACGTCGACCTGAAGTCCCGCATCCGCATCCCGGACGCCCCGCCGCGCCGGCTGCTGCACCGCTCCGCCGAGAAGATGCTGCACCTCGACCTCTTCGCGGTCGCCGGCATCCTGCTCGCCGCGCAGGTGCAGTCGGCCCTCGTCGGCTTCGTCGGCATCGGCATCACGGTGGCCGTCGCCTCCCTGTACGTCCTCGCGCTCGTCCCGTACGTTCGAGGCCGGAAAGTCCCGCCGAACGCCGAGAAGGTGCTGGCCGCCGTCGACGACTGGCTGGGCGAGTACAAGCCGGAGACGGTCCTGTACTTCTCCGGTTCGAAGGACTCCGCGTACCAGGTGAACATGTGGCTGGACACCATGGAGAACCTGGACTCCAAGCCGCTGATCATCCTGCGTGAGCGGGCCATCCTCAACAACCTGGCGCCGACCACGGTCCCCGTCATCTGCGTGCCCGGAGGGGTGCACCTGATGAACATGGACCTGTCCACGGTGCGGGTCACGCTCTACGCGGCGAACGTCGGCAAGAACATCCACATGCTGCGCGTGCCCACCATGAAGCACGTCTTCATCGGCCACGGCGACAGCGACAAGCTCGCCAGCGTCAACCCGTTCAGCAAGGTCTACGACGAGGTGTGGACGGCCGGTCGCGCCGGCCGCGACCGCTACGCCATCGCCGACGTCGGTGTCCGCGACGACGACATCGTCGAGGTCGGCCGCCCGCAGCTGGCCCCGATCCAGACCTGGCAGGGCGTCCCCGAGGGGCCCCGCGGCGGAGCCGCTGATGGACGCTGCCCGACCGTGCTGTACGCCCCCACCTGGGAGGGCTGGGACGACAACCCGGGCAACACCTCGATCCTGCTGGCCGGCGAGAACATCGTCCGCAGGCTGATCACGGCCGACCCGCCGGTCCGCGTCCTGTACAAGCCGCACCCGTTCACCGGCACGCGCAGCAAGGAGGCCAAGGCCGCCCACCAGCGCATCACCGCCCTGGTCCGGAAGGCCGCCGCCGAGCGCGCCACCGACTCGCGCTTCGCCACCGACAGCGCCGCCCAGGCGCAGGCCAGGACCGAGCTGGCCCGGATCGAGGCCCGGATCGCCCAGCTGGTCGGCACCGGCGGCGACAAGGGCCGCGACGAGGCCGAGGCCACCCGTGACGGGCAGGTCGACGTCACCCGGCATGAGGAGGTCGCCCGGCTGCGCACCGAGTGGAACGACGCCTACTGGCGTTCCTTCCCCACCTGGGAGCACCGCGTCATCACCGGCGCCCAGCCGCGGCTGTACGACTGCTTCAACGTCTCGGACGCGATGGTCTCCGACATCTCCAGCGTGGTCTCCGACTTCATCGCGAGCGGCAAGCCGTACGCGGTCACCGACTCCGCGGAGCTGGGTGCCGAGGAGTTCAAGCGGAACAACACGGCGGTGCGTGCCGCGGTGATCCTGTCCAACAGCGCGGCCGAGCTGGGCGAGCTGCTCGGCGCGGTGCGCGACCCGGCCGCCGATCCGCTGGCCGAGGACCGCAAGGAGCTCAAGCAGTACCTGCTGGGCCCGGACGAGCCGGCCTCCATCGACCAGTTCAACACCGCGGTGGCGAACCTCGCGCTCAAGGCCGAGACGCGCAACGTCGGCCAGGAGTCACGGATCGCGGCCGCCACCGCCGATGCGGAACTGGCGAACGCCGTGCCCGGGCAGCGGGTGTCCTCCGCCGGTGACACGGACGGCGTCGGCACGGGCTGAACCGCCGCCGCCTACTTCAGAGTTCGGCCCCCGAGGAGCTTCCTCGGGGGCCGAACTCTTTCTCGTTCCCCCTTCCTGCCGGTTCACCATGTGACGTGACTCACGAATACATGTGTCTGAGGCAACCGCTTGCCTCGATCTCCCGTCTACCAAGTAGCGAATGAGGCGATACGGGGGGAATATCCCATTGACTAGGGGGAAACGTGACCGTTGCGCAGCCTGATGTGAGTGTGATCATCGGGGCGTACGAAGCGATGCCGTATCTGATCGAGTGCCTCTCGTCCGTCGAGGTACAGACCATCGATCCGGAGCGCATCGAGGTCATCGCGGTGGACGACGGATCGACGGACGGCACGGGGGAGTACCTGGAGGAGTTCGCCGAGCGCGCTTCCATGCACGTCCTGGTGATCCGGCAGGAGAACTCCGGCGGCCCCAGCGGTCCGCGCAACGTCGGTCTGGGCAAGGCGACCGGGCGTTACGTCTTCTTCCTCGACGCCGACGACCGGCTGGGCCCCGAGGCCCTGGAGCGGATGGTCGACATGGCCGACCGTGCCGGGACGGACGTCGTCCTCGGCAAGGTCGAGGGCGTCAACCGCTCGGCGCCGAAGTCCATGTGGGGCAAGACGGTGGAGCGCACGGACGTCTTCTCGTCCAACATCAAGTTCACGCTCAGCGCGCAGAAGCTGTTCCGCCGTGAACTGCTCGACCGACACGGCATGCGGTTCGACGAGTCGCTGTTCACCGGCGAGGACGCGCTGTTCACGATGGAGGCGTACCTGCGGGCGGACGGCGTCTCCGTGGTCGCCGACCACACCTGCTACTACCTGGTGGGCCGTGACGACGGCAAGCACGTGACCAAGAGCGGCAGTTACACACTGCGCTTCGACTCCGCGCGGGCCCTGACGAACCTCATCGCCGAGCACGTCCCCGCGGGCGGCCGGCGCGACCAGCTGATGGTCCGGCCGTTCCTCGTCACGCTGCTGCCGCAGTTCGGGCCGAAGTACCTGACGGACAGCGAGGAGATACGCCGGCACAAGTTCGAGCTGGCCAAGCCGCTGATGGACGCGTACTGGACGGAGGGCGTCGCCCAGCGCCTCAAGGTCCACGAGCGGCTGCGGCTGCATCTGGTCGCCGAGCAGCGTCCCGAACTGCTGCTGGACGTCGTGAAGTTCGTCAAGGCCAAGAAGCAGGCGGCGGCCCTCCTGGAGAAGAAGGGCCGCCGCGTCTACCTGGCCTATCCGCACTTCCGCGACCGCGCCGCGGGCATCCCCGACTCGGTGTACCTCGCCGAGCCGCGCGAGGCCCGAGACTTCCCGGGCTACCGCGAGGGCGGCGTCGACACGTTCGTACGCCGGGCGGTACGCAAGGCGCGGCGGGTGCTGGCCTCGCGTGAGGTGCGGCAGGCGGCCTGAACGCGGGCGCGGGGCCGGTGGGTCGATCGCCCATGGCCCCGCGGTTGGTTCGTCGGTTGTTTCCTCGGTTGGTTCGGCGCGCTGTCCGCTAGCGCGGTGCGGCCGTCGGCAGGCCGGCCCCGTCGCTCGCCGGCTCCGTGCGCTGGCCGGGCAGTTCCGCCGTCAGGTGCTCCGCCACCCGTGCCCGGTGGGCCCTGGCCTCGGCGCACAGGGCCCGTACGGCCGCGTTGAAGCGCTCCTGCGACGGCGGATCGGCCGGGCCCAGCAGGCGCAGCTTCAACGCGGCGCGTGCCGTTGCCAACTCGTCCTTCTCCGGGTGCCGGACCGTCTCCAGCAGACCCGGCACCCCGGCCGCGTCCGGCGTCAGCACGGTCGCCGCCGCCACCGTCGGGAACGCCGCACGGAAGGCCTCCTCGGGCAGCTCGCTGGTGTTCGCCACCGCGTACGGCTTCTCGCTCGCCAGGAAGTCGCTGATCACGCTCGACACGTCACTGATCAGCAGGTCGGCCACGTTGAAGCAGGAGTACAGCGCCGGCCGGGCGTCCGTGATGATCTGGTGTTCGCCCTCCGGCAGCGAGGCCCAGTACGCCTCCTCCCAGGCCGCCGTCGCCCGTGCCACCGCCTCGGCCCGGCCCGGCTCCGGCGCCGACTGCACCCGCATCCGCTCCACCGTGTCGGCCCCGGTCCGGAAGGCGGCCGTGGTGAGCCGGTCCAGCTCCTCGGTCAGGCGGGCGAGTTCGGCACCGGCCGTGGGGCGACGCGACCCCGTCCGCTCCCGGTTGGCCGCCCGGATCAGCTCCCGGATACGCAGATCGGCCGCGCCCGCGCGCGGGTCCACCGACCCCGTCAGCGGATGCGGCTTGTACAGCAGCCGCACGCCTGGTTCCGCGAGCAGCGCCCGCACCAGGTTCTCGCCGGCCGCGATCACCGACGTGTTGCCTGGGTTGCCGTCCCAGCCCTCCCAGGTCGGCGCGTACAGCACGGTCGTGTACGTCCCCGTCGGCGGGCCCGCGTAGGGCCGTACGGTGTCCAGCTGCGGGCGGCCCGTCTCCACCACGTCCTTGTCCTCGACGCCCACCTCGGCCAGCGCGTACCGCTCGCGCGCGGCGGGCCCGGCCACCCACACCTCGTCGTACGCCTTCGCGTACGGGTTGCACGAGGACAGCTTGTCACTCTCGCCGTGGTTGACGAAGGTGTGCCTGATCGTGGGGATGCGCAGCACCTGGGAGGTCTTGCCGGAGTTCGACGGGTGGATGAGCACCTGGAGCGTGGAGTGCTCAAGACGCATCAGCGTGGACACCTTCGGCAGGCACACGATCGGGATGTCCGTCGCCGCGATCTTCTGCACCATGAACCGCTCGCGCAGCACGATGACCGGCTTCCCGTCGATCTTGGAGAGCGGCTCCAGCCACATGTTCGCCTGGTAGGCCGAGGAGGCACCGCCGGAGAAGTACAGGCCCACGGTCGGCCGGTACTCGGCCAGCCACGCGTCGAACCAGTCGAGCACCTCCTGCTCGCCCGCCGGGCGGCGTCCCGGCAGCAGCCGGACGAGCAGGGCGCCGAGGCCGGTCAGCGCGAGCCCGAGGGAGAGCGAGATGCCCGCGGCCGCGTACACCGGCTCGTCGCCCGGCGCGGCGGCCAGCAGCCCGGCCGTCGCCGGCAGGCCGAACACCAGCAGCCGGTGGCCGGGGCGGCGCAGCAGCACGGACGGGGCCTTGGACAGCCGCAGCGCCGAGGCGTCGATGTTCCGGGTCACCACCGGCAGGGTGCGGGTCCGGTGCACCAGCATGGAGACCGCCTGGATCGCGCAGTGCAGTACGTAGAAGGCGAGCAGCCCGGCCACGAGCGGGGCGTACACGGTCTCCCGGTCCTGCTCGCCGAGCCGCAGCAGGCCGACGACCAGCAGCAGGTCCCGCAGGACGTGCCGCACCGTGATGTCCGCGTGCGACTTGGCGAACAGCGACAGCACCCCGCGCTGCCACCGGTACAGGGCACCCTCGGTGGCCAGGGAGACGGCGGTCGCGGCGAGCAGCAGTGGCACGTGGGGCAGTAGCGCCGCGACCGCCTGAGCGGCGAACGCGGCGGCCAGGACGATGGTGACCAGCCCCTTCAGCAGGGCCGGTGGACGGGGGAGAGGTAGGGGCACTGCGGTCACTCCAGGGGGTCGGATTGGCGGAGTTCGGCCGCCTGGGTTAACGCGCGGCGACCTCCCGACGACACGCGCGTGTCCGGGGCGGCGTGAGCGGCGTGCCGCGGGGTGGTCGGGATGTGCGCGGTGGTGTGGGTGGCGGGGTGGTCGGGGTGTGCGTGGTGCGGGGCTGTGGGTGGGCCTGGAGTGGCATGCGTGGTGCGGGGCCGTCAGTGGGCCGGAGAGTGGCGTGCGTGGTGTGGGGCCGTGGGCGGGGTGGGGAAGTGGCGTGCGTGGTGCGCTGGGGGCGGGTCGAGGCGCGGGTCCGGTGACGGTCCGCGCGGTGCGTCGTGGGTGGGCTGGGGGCAAGTGCTCGGTGGCGAACCTGCCTGGGGGCGTCGGTGGCGGCCTGCGTGGCCGGTCGGGGTCGTGTGTCCGGTGGCGGCCTGCGGAGTGGGGGATGGGCCGTGTGCCCAGTGGCGCTTGCGGGGCATGGCAGGGGTCGGGGAAGTGCCGCGCGTGGTGCGCTGCGGGCGGGTCGAGGTCGCGGGTGCGGTGGCGGTCTGCGCGGTGCGTCGCGGGTGGGCCTGGGCCGCGTGCCCGGTGGCGAACCCGCGTGGGCGCGTCGGGGGGCGGGCCGGTGGCGAGCCGCCTGGGGGCGTCGCGGGCGAGCCCGGTCGCGGCCTGCGGGGCGGGTCGGACTCGTTGCCCGGCGGCGGTCTGCGGGGTGGGCCGACACCGAGTGCCCGGTGGCGAACCTACCTGGGGCGTCGCGGGAACGTCCAGGGGCAACCGTGCCCGGGAGAGCCCGCACGGTCGGCTTCGCGCACGCCTGTCCGCGGACCGGGAGGACGGCCACCGTGCCGTGACGCGAGTCGTACCGTCCGTAGCGTGGACCGGCGCCGCGTCCCGTCCGCCCGTCCCGTAGATTTCCAGGTGAGCGACCGAATCGACGCGAGGGGACGGACGGCGACGTGGCAGGGGCAAGGCAGGCCGTGGGCGAGGCCCGCAGGATCGTCGTCAAGGTCGGGTCCTCCTCGCTGACGACCGCGTCGGGAGGCCTGGACGCCGACCGGGTGGACGCGCTGGTCGACGTGCTCGCCAAGGTCCGCAGCGGCGGCGAGCGCGAGATCGTCCTGGTCTCCTCCGGAGCCATCGCCGCCGGTCTCGCCCCGCTGGGCCTGCGCCGCCGCCCCAAGGACCTCGCCCGGCAGCAGGCCGCCGCCAGCGTCGGCCAGGGCCTGCTGGTCGCCCGCTACACCGCCTCCTTCGCCCGCTACGGCGTCCGCGTCGGCCAGGTCCTGCTGACCTCCGACGACATGAGCCGCCGCGCGCACCACCGCAACGCCTCCCGCACCCTCGACAAGCTGCTCGCGATGGGCGCCTTGCCGATCGTCAACGAGAACGACACCGTCGCCACGGACGAGATCCGCTTCGGCGACAACGACCGTCTCGCCGCCCTCGTCGCCCACCTCGTCCGCGCCGACCTGCTGGTGCTGCTGTCCGACGTGGACGGCGTCTACGACGGCGACCCCGGCAAGCCCGGCACCTCCCGCATCGCCGAGGTGCGCGACCCGTCCGACCTCGCGGGCGTCCAGATCGGCAGCGCGGGCAAGGCCGGCGTCGGCACCGGCGGCATGGTCACCAAGGTCGAGGCCGCCCGGATCGCGGCCGCCGCCGGCGTGCCCGTCGTGCTCACCAGAGCCGTCCACGCGGCCGACGCCCTGTCCGGCCAGGACACCGGCACCTACTTCCACCCCACCGGCAAGCGCTCCGCCGACCGGCTGCTGTGGCTCCAGCACGCCTCCACCCCGCAGGGCGCCCTCACCCTGGACGACGGTGCCGTCCAGGCCGTCGTGGAGCGCCGCAAGTCGCTGCTGCCCGCCGGGATCGCCGCCGTCGAGGGCGAGTTCAGCGCCGGCGACCCGGTCGAGCTGCGCGACGCCACGGGTCGGACCGTGGCCCGCGGGCTCGTCAGCTTCGACGCCAAGGAGATCCCCCGGCTGATCGGCCGCTCCACCCGCGAACTGGCTCGCGAACTCGGACCCGCGTACGAACGCGAGGTCGTACACAGGGACGACCTGGTGCTCCTGCACCCGTAATGTGGCGAAACGTCTGCCCCCGGTGGTGGACGTTCCGCAAAACCGCCACGCGATCTCTTGCGGCCTGCTCAACTTTGTCTCGGGGACATATTCCGCAGCAGCGCCACTGTGCAAAGGAGGCCGTCGTGAGACGAGTGCGCCCTGGGGCCACGGCGTCCCGTGGTGGTGCCGGCTCCCGCGCGGCCGGTGAGGAGCGGGCCCTGACGAGCGTGGCGGCCGGAGACCGGTTCGAGGGCGAGGAACCCGCGGACACCCCGCGCCTGTGGCACGTCACCCTCAGCGTCTCCGGCAAGGAGGCCCCGCTGCCCGAGGTACGGCGCGCCCTGGAGCAGCTCGCCCACGACCACCCCTTCCTCCTGACCAGCCGGTACGCGGTCGACCACGCGGAGATCCGCTACTGGGAGGAGGCCCGCGACCTGCACGACGCGGCCGCCGTCGCCCTGCGCCTGTGGGGCGAGCACCGGCAGACCGCCGGGCTGCCGCCCTGGGAGATCGTCGGCCTGGAGGTCATCGACCGCGCGACCTACCACCAGCGCATCGCCGAGGGCTACGGGCCGCCGCCGGCATCACCGGTCGGAGTCCATCCGTTTTGACCCGGTCCGGCAGCCGTCTCGGGAAGTGTCTCGGCAAGCGTCTCGGGGTGTGGAACGAGCGGTGAACGGTCCGGCCCGGCACACTACGCTTCCCTCATGACCACGCTTTCGCCGTACGACTCCATGTCCCCGGTCACCGAGGCCGCCTACCGCGCCAAGGCCGCCGCCGCGAGCCTCGCGCCGCTGCCGCGGGCCGACAAGGACGACGCGCTGCTCGCCATCGCCGACGCGCTGGAGGTCCGTACGAGCGAGATCGTCGAGGCCAACGCCAAGGACGTCGCCAAGGCCCGCGAGGCCGGCATCAGCGAGGGCATGATCGACCGGCTCACGCTCACCCCCGAGCGGGTCCGCGCCATCGCCTCCGACGTGCGCGACGTCGCCGCGCTGCCCGACCCGGTCGGCGAGGTCGTGCGCGGCTCCACGCTGCCCAACGGCATCGACCTGCGTCAGGTCCGCGTGCCGCTCGGTGTCGTCGGGATCATCTACGAGGGCCGGCCGAACGTCACGGTCGACGCCGCCGCCCTCTGCCTGAAGTCCGGCAACGCGGTCCTGCTGCGCGGTTCCTCCTCGGCGTACCAGTCGAACACCGCCCTCGTGCGCGTCCTGCGCGACGCCGTGGGCGGGGCCGGGCTGCCCGCCGACGCCGTTCAGCTCGTGCCCGGCGAGAGCCGCGACAGCGTGCGCGAGCTGATGCGCGCCCGCGGCCTGGTCGACGTGCTCATCCCGCGCGGCGGCGCCTCGCTGATCAACACGGTCGTCCAGGAGTCGGTCGTCCCGGTCATCGAGACCGGCACCGGCAACTGCCACGTCTACGTCGACGCCCAGGCCGACCTCGACATGGCCGTCGAGATCCTGATCAACTCCAAGGCCCAGCGCGTCGGAGTCTGCAACGCCGCCGAGACCCTGCTGGTCCACCAGGACATCGCCGCCGAGTTCCTGCCGCGGGCCCTGGACGCCCTCGCGGAGGCCGGGGTCACCGTGCACGCCGACGAGCGCGTCCTGGCCCACGCCAAGGACTCCAAGGCCACGGTCGTCGAGGCGACGGCCGAGGACTGGGAGACGGAGTACCTGTCGTACGACATCGCCGCGGCCGTGGTGGACTCGCTGGACAAGGCCGTCGAGCACATCCGGCTGTGGACCTCCGGCCACACCGAGGCCATCGTCACGACGTCCCAGCAGGCCGCCCGCCGCTTCACCCAGCTGGTCGACTCGACCACCGTCGCCGTCAACGCCTCCACCCGCTTCACCGACGGCGGCCAGTTCGGCTTCGGCGCGGAGATCGGCATCTCCACCCAGAAGCTGCACTCCCGCGGCCCGATGGGTCTGCCCGAGCTGACCAGCACCAAGTACATCGTCACCGGGGACGGGCACGTGCGGCGCTGAGCCGCCTGCCACGTGGGTATGTAAAGCGGCGCATGTGTGTGCGGCAGGGGCGCCCCCGGCCGGGCGCGCGCCGTGCGGCACCCCGTGAACGCCGTCTCAACCGGCGGATGAATTTCCATACCGTCTGCCCAAAATGACCCCCCAGGTCTACTCTGGAACAGTGCCGGAGGACGTGGGGGGCACGCCGTTTCCTGACGGCCGGGAGCCCGACGACGACCACGACCGCGGGGTGTCGGACGAAGAGTTCGCCTCCGTGGTCTTCGACGAGGCCTTCGTACGCGCGGCCGTGGTGCACGAGCCGACCGCCGTGGAGCGCCTCCTGGCCGCCGCCAAGGCGAGAGCCGAGGCGGAGGCGCGCCGCGCCCACTCCAGAGGCGAGCGGTACGACGACGGGTACGGCGATTTCGGCCATGATCCCGAGCTGGACGACTCCGACATCCTCGAGGACCGCTACGGCGGCACGGGGCCGTACTCCAAACAGGTTCGCTGGCACCGCCCCGTCGCCTGGCTGCTCGCCCTCGTGATGGGCATCGGCATGGTCGCGCTGGCCTTCACGGCGGTCTACCGGGGCGCGTCCTCCAACCGCCAGGACACCGTGCCGGCGCCCACCTCGACCGGCCTGGAACAGAGCAGCGGGGCGACTCCCTCCGCTTCCGCGGACTACTCCCAGCCGGCCGTCTCGGTGATCCCGCCCTCCCCCTGACCGGAACCCGCCCGTCCTGGTGAGGACCTGTCAGAACTTGTGGTGCAGCAGGGCGTTTACCCGAGCTTCCGGCGACCTACCCTGAAGATATGGGCGGGCCTGGAGACCCACCTGAGGGGCCACCCGAGGGCGGTCCCTCAGGTGGAGAGGACGAGTACCGATCCGTCGTCTTCGACGAGTCGTTCGTCCGGGCTGCCCGCCTCCAGGAGTACTCCGCCCAGGAGCGCATCAGCGACCACGCGCCCGCCGTGCGCCGCGCCCCGCCCCTGCGCCGGGGCCTGTCCCGGCAGGCGCTGGTCCTGGTCCTGCTGATCGCCGTCGCCTTCGGCACCGCGATCTACATGGGTGTACGGCACCCCTACCAGACGCCCACCGCTCAGGAGTCCGCCGAACCGCTGCGGATGACCGTCATCCCGCTGGCCCCCGAGGGCAAGGTGCCCGGCACGGCCGACACGGCGTACCTGTACGAGCGCAGCCCCGCCGCACAGTTCAAGACCGGCGCGGAGGGCGTGCCGCTGCCCGCCTCGCGGCGCACCGCGCACTTCTCGGACAGCCAGGTCGTCAGCGCCCTGACCACCGCCAAGGACTACATCGTCCGCTCCGCCCTCGACCCGGACGTGCTCACGGGCCGTGAGGTCCGGGCCGTCCGCGTCCTGCTGGCCCCCGACCAGCTGGACCAGTTCGATCAGAGCTTCGCCCGCCCCACCGCGGACGGACGCCATGCGCCCACCGGGTGGCTCGTCCGCTTCGACCCCTCCCGCGCCGAGCTGGCCGACCGCAAGGTGCGGGTCCAGGGCACGCTCCAGGCCGCCGAGGCCGACTCGTCCACGCTCGAGGTCACCGCCGACCACACGTTCGTGTACGCACTGCGGCCGGCCGGGGCCGGTGACAAGGCCGAGGTGTCCCTGTTCACCGTCCGCCGCGAGCTGCACTTCCGCTTCGACCGCGACGACCTGCGCCTGCACCAGGCCCAGCTCGTCGTCTCCTACGTCCAGGCCGGCCCGCTCTCCTGCGCCGAGGACTCCACGAACCACCTGCGCCCCCTGCTGGCCGGCCAGACGGCCAAGGAAGGCGGCCCCGCCGGCACGGACCCCTACGCCACGGGCAGCGCCACGGCCCTGTGCGGCTCCCTGGCGAAGAGCGCGCAGCCGAAGGTGTGAGCCGGGCTCCCCGCCGGCCGCCCGGGGCGCTGTGGCCCTCCCGACGCTCCTACGGGTGCCTCAGCCGTCGTCGCGTGGCGGCCGGTCGTCTCCCGGGGAGTCCGACGGGTCCGGCGTCTCAGGCCCGCGAGGCGGCTTCTGAGCCGAGTTCGTGAAGCCGCCGAAGCCCCGGCGGACGCGGTCGCCCAGGTCGCCGGCGCCACCGGCGAGGTCGGTGACCAGCTTCATCAGCGGGTCCTTGGAGCTCTTCACATGGGTCGTGTAGTGGTTCGCCGACTCCCGCCAGGAGTCCCGGACCGAGGTGTCCTTGTCCTCGTCGCGCCGCGGGTAGTGCCCGTCCATGATCCGCTGGTAGTCCCGCGACTCTGCCCACTTCTTCAGCTCGGCCGCCCGCACCGTGGTGAAGGGGTGGGAGCGGGGCAGCACGTTCAGGATCTTCAGCACCGAGTCGCGCAGGTCGCCCCCGGCCTCGTACTCATCGGCCTGGGCGAGGAACGCGTCCACGTTCATCTCGTGCAGGTGGTTGCCGCCCGCGATCTTCATCAGACCCCGCATGGACGCCTGGAGATCCTGCCCGACCAGCAGCCCCGCCCGGTCCGCCGACAGCTCCGACTTGCGGAACCACTCCCGCAGCCCGGTCACGATCGCCATGATCGCGAGGTTGCCCAGCGGGATCCAGGCGACCCGTACGGCGAGGCTGGTCAGGAACAGCAGGATCGTCCGGTAGACCGAGTGCCCGGACAGCGCGTGCCCCACCTCGTGGCCGACGACCGCCCGCATCTCCTCCTCGTCGAGCAGCTCGACGAGCCCCGTCGTGACCACGATGATCGGCTCGTCCAGGCCGATGCACATCGCGTTCGGCTGCGGGTCCTGGTTCACGTACATCGGCGGGACCTTCTCCAGGTCCAGGATGTAGCAGGCGTCCCGCAGCATCACGTTCAGATGCGCGAACTGCTGGTCCGACACCCGCACCGAGTCGGACAGGAACAGCAGCCTCAGACTGCGCTCGGGCAGCAGACCGCTGAGCGCCTTGAACACCGTGTCGAAACCGCTCAGCTTGCGCAGCGCCACCAGGGCGGAGCGGTCGGCCGGATGCTCGTACGTACGCGAGGAGATCCCGGGGAAGCGCCTGCGCTGCCTGCTCGGCACGTTCTCGTGCTCGTGGCCGTCGGACATGTCTTCCCCCATGTGCGTCGTGTGACCTTTACGGCCCCTTGTGCGGCCTTTTGCTTCCCCGAGGCAGAGCCCAGCCTAGGCGGAGTTACGGTGGTCGGGCAGTACAGCGAAGGAGACCACCGCCATGGAGCACCACCCCGCGGCCGCCTGGCTCGCCGAGGCCGCGACCGCCGCCGAGCGGCAAGGAGGGCCGGGGATGCTGAGGTACGTACTGATCGTGATGATCCTGGGCTGTGTGCTGACCGCGTGGTTCCTGCTGCGTGGCTACAGACGGAAGGACGACTGAGGCACCGGGAAGGTTCCCCGCCTGGCCCCGTGACCGGGCCGGGCGGGAGCAGGCACCGCCTCCGTGTCACGAAGAGGCGGAGTCGGGGTGATCGCGGTCGGGGCGCCCGCTTACGATGAGCCGACGTCTTTAACCCGCCCACACCGATAGGTCCTGCCGAAGATGAGCTTCCACAGCACCGCTGCCCAGTTGGTCACCCTCGCCGCCGAGGGCGAGGAGCACGGCGGAAACCACGAGAGCCTCAGCCCCTTCCTCACCGGTGGCGCCGCCCTTTTCATCCTGCTGCTCATGCTGTGGATCACCACCCGCTTCAACCGCGACCGCTGAGCCCGGCAGGGCGCCCCGCGCGGGGAGCCCCCGGGACCCCTCAGGCAGGGCCGGTAGGGTCTGCACGCATGGGAGAGCAGGACATGCCTACCGGTCCGGCGAACGAGACGCCGCACGACCCGGCACAGGACACGGCGAGCGGCACCGAGCGACACTCGGAGCCCCGCCGTGCCGCCACGGCGCACCGCCAGATCGACGGCCCCGGAACAGGCCGGCCCCAGCCGGGCAAGCGCCGCCTCGGCGTCATGGGCGGCACCTTCGACCCGATCCACCACGGGCACCTGGTGGCGGCCAGCGAGGTCGCCGCGGCGTTCCACCTCGACGAGGTGGTCTTCGTCCCCACCGGCCAGCCCTGGCAGAAGAGCCACCGCAGCGTCTCCCCGGCCGAGGACCGCTACCTGATGACGGTCATCGCGACCGCCGAGAACCCGCAGTTCTCCGTGAGCCGCATCGACATCGACCGCGGCGGGCCCACCTACACCGTGGACACCCTGCGCGACCTGCGCGCGCTCAACCCCGACACGGACCTGTTCTTCATCACCGGCGCCGACGCGCTTTCCCAGATCCTCACCTGGCGGGACAGCGAGGAACTGATCTCCCTCGCGCACTTCATCGGGGTCACCCGGCCGGGCCACCACCTGAACGACCCAGGACTCCCGGAGGGCGGCGTCTCCCTCGTCGAGGTCCCCGCCCTCGCCATCTCCTCCACGGACTGTCGTGCGAGAGTCGCCAAGGGCGACCCCATCTGGTATCTGGTGCCGGACGGAGTCGTGCGCTACATCGACAAGCGCGAGCTGTACCGCGGCGAGTGAGCCGAGAGGGGCACCGGTGAACGACCGATACGACCCGGGGTACGGGGGCGACCAGTACGAGCTCGTCGGCTACGACGAGTACGGCCGGCCTGTCTACCGCCAGGTCCCGGCACAGCAGACCCAGCAGCAGACGTACGACCCGTACGCCCAGCAGCAACAGCAGGGCTACGGCTACGACCCGTACGCCCAGGCCGGGCAGCAGCCCCCGCCCGCGTACGACTACGGCGGCGGTCAACAGCAGCCCGTCCACGGCTCCTACGACCCCTACGCCACCGGGCAGCACCAGGGCGGCAGCGCGTCCCACGACCTCTATGGCCAGGCCGCGGCCGGCGCCGGCACGGCCCAGCAGCCCCGCGTCGCCGAACAGACCGCCCACATCCCGCAGCAGGCGGGGCCGGCCGACGACGAGGAAGTCCGCGACCGGTCCCAACCGGAGTACCACACCGAACAGTTCGGGTTCGTCGAGGAGCCCGACGACAACTCCGAAGACGTCATCGACTGGCTGAAGTTCACCGAGAACCGCACCGAGCGTCGCGAGGAGGCCCGGCGCCGCGCCCGCAGCCGGATCGTCGCCCTGGTCGTCGTCCTAGCGCTCGCCGCGGTCGGCGGCGTCGGTTACCTCTGGTACGCGGGGAAGCTGCCCGGCCTGTCCTCCGACGACTCCGCGACGGGCACCGCGACGGCCGCGGGCGCCCAGAAGCGCGACGTGATCGTCGTCCACCTGCACGACACCAAGGGCGGCGGCACCGCCACGGCCCTCCTCGTCGACAACACCACCACCAAGCGGGGCACCACCGTCCTGCTGCCCAACTCCCTCGCCCTGACCAGCGACGACGGCACCACGACGACGCTGGCCAAGTCGGTCGAGGACGACGGCTCCGACGGCACCCGAGACGCGCTCGACACGGTCCTCGGCACCGACATCGAGGGCACCTGGCGCCTGGACACCCCCTACCTCCAAAACCTCGTCGACCTCATCGGCAACATCGACGTCGACACCAACACGGACGTCCCCGACCCCGGCGCCAAGAAGAAGGGCGCGGCCCCCCTGGTCAACCAGGGCAAGGACCAGACCCTCAGCGGCAAGATGGCCGTCGCCTACGCCACCTACCGCGCCCCCGGCGAGGCCCAGAACGCCCAGCTGGAGCGCTTCGGGCAGGTCCTGCAGGGCGTACTGCGCAAGATGTCCTCCGACCCGCAGGCCGCGACGACCACGATCCAGACGCTGGCGCAGATCCTGGACCCGTCCCTGACCGACAAGGACCTCGGCTCCTTCCTCGCCGGGCTCTCCGACCTCGCCAAGGGCGGCGACTACAAAACGGACCTGCTGCCGGTCCAGACCGACGGCACGCTCAGTGCCCAGGCGAGCGCGGGCGTGGTCAGGAACGTCCTCGGCGGCACCGCCAAGAGCCCCGACAAGGACGCCGCCGTCAGCGTCTCCGTCCAGAACGCCAGCGGTGTGAAGGACAACACGGAGAAGGCCCGCGTCGTACTCCTCAACGGCGGCTTCACCTTCCTGGAGGGCGGCACGCCCGGCACCGCCCAGGCCACGTCCAAGGTCACCTACGCCGACGCCGCCGACAAGGCCGACGCGGCCGAGGTCGCCAAGACCCTGGGCCTGCCCGCGGGCTCCGTCACCAAGGGCAGGACCTCCACGAGCGCCGACGTCGCCGTGGTTCTCGGCCAGGACTACAAGCCGTCGTCCGACTAGGCGCAAGCGGCGCGCCCCCCACGTGATTGCCGTAATCGCGTGGGGGGCTGTCGGCGGTCCGTGAGACCCTTGGTGGCAAGTGACCGCCGACGGAAAGCCTTGTAGTGACCGTGACCGACCGCTCTCACGAGCTGATCAACACCGCCGCCCAGGCGGCCGCCGACAAGCTGGCACACGACATCGTCGCCTACGACGTCAGTGACGTGCTGTCCATCACGGACGCCTTCCTGCTGGCCTCCGCGCCCAACGACCGCCAGGTCAAGTCGATCGTCGACGAGATCGAGGAGCGCCTCAACAAGGAGCTCGGCGCCAAGCCGGTGCGCCGCGAGGGCGACCGCGAGGCCCGCTGGGTGCTGCTCGACTACGTCGACATCGTCGTCCACGTCCAGCACAGCGAGGAGCGCGTCTTCTACGCCCTGGAGCGGCTGTGGAAGGACTGCCCCGAGCTGGAGCTGCCCGAGGACGCCAAGGCCACCCGCGGCAAGGCCGAGCAGCACGCCAAGCTGCAGGCGGCCGAGGAGGCGGCGGAGCTGGACGGTGACTGGCGGTGACCTCCTTCAGTGAGGCGTCCGCCGGCCAGGGCCGAGGCCGCCGCGTCATCCTCTGGCGGCACGGCCAGACCGCGTGGAACGTGGAGCGCCGCTTCCAGGGCACCACGGACGTCGAGCTCACCGAGACCGGCGTCGCCCAGGCCCGCCGCGCCGCGCGGCTGCTCGTCTCCCTGAAGCCGGACGCGATCGTCGCCTCCGACCTGAAGCGGGCCGCGAACACGGCCGCCGAGCTCGCCGCGCTCACCAGCCTCGACGTGACCCACGACGAGGCGCTGCGCGAGACCTACGCGGGTGTCTGGCAGGGCCTGACGCACGAGGAGATCATCGCCCGGCACGGCGACGAGTACGCCGCGTGGAAGCGCGGCGAGCCGGTGCGCCGCGGTGGTGGCGAACTGGAGACCGAGGTCGCCGACCGCGCCGCCCCCGTGGTGCTGCGGCACGCCGAGAAGCTCCCCGAGGACGGCACGCTCGTCGTGGTCAGCCACGGCGGCACCATCCGCACCACCATCGGGCGCCTCCTCGCCCTGGACCCCCACCACTGGGAGAGCCTCGGCGGACTCTCCAACTGCTGCTGGTCCGTCCTCGGTCAAGGCGCCCGCGGCTGGCGCCTGCTGGAGCACAACGCCGGCACCCTGCCGGAACCGGTGCTCGGCGACGACGACTGACCCCCGGATTTCACTTTCCGGCAGGTCGCAGGCTAAAGTTCTTCTTGTTCGCCCCGCCAGACGGGGAGACAGAATCATCATGCGGCTCCGCCGCATGGCGAGGGGCTATAGCTCAGTTGGTAGAGCGCCTGCATGGCATGCAGGAGGTCAGGAGTTCAATTCTCCTTAGCTCCACGTCAAGATCCCGTTCCCGTCCAGGGGGCGGGATTTTTCGTGCCCGGCGTTGAGTCACTCGGGCCCGGTCAGGCGTATACCTCTACGGCCACGACGCCTGCCGTGTCCGGACTGGTACTGAGGCGTCGCTGACCGTATTGCTCCGGCCGTGGCAGAATCAAACGGCCGGAAGGGGGCGCGGCCCGACGGGAGGGAGTAGCGATGCCTGCGAGCATCCAGGAGGTCGACCACCTCCTCGGAGCAGCATTGACATGGGATATGTCCACCCGCCTCAGCTGCCCTTCCTGCGGATCCGCGCACGTGGCCCAGATGCTCGGCGACAACGGCGGGATCTCCTACGTGTGCACGGCCTGCGGCCACAGCTGGAGCTGATCGATGGGTGCACACAGGCGGAAATGCGACTGGTGTGGCAGCGGGACTCCGATCGTCCGCGACATGGAGCCGATCAATCCCGACTACCAGTACTGGTGCGAGGAGTGCGCGCGGGCGCTGATCATAAAGGGCGACCCGATCGAGACGTACCGCGAGCTGGAGGGTGAGCCGATCTACGGCCGGCTTCTGGAGGAGCACTGCACGCTCAAGCGGTTCTATTCGTTCGTCACGGCGTAGAGCCCGCAGGGCTGGTGCAAATCCGGCATAGCGGGCATCCCTGTACGAGGCGAAATCGATTTGGTGTTGGGCCCGGTGGACCAGTAAAGTTGGCGTCGCCGCCGGGGAAACCCGGAGGGACACAGCAAGGGGCTATAGCTCAGTTGGTAGAGCGCCTGCATGGCATGCAGGAGGTCAGGAGTTCAATTCTCCTTAGCTCCACAGAAGATGAAGAAGGCGGGCCATCCGATCGGATGGCCCGCCTTCTTCGTGTGCGGTGTGTGCGGTGTCCGTGTGCGCGTACGGCGGGCTCCCCTGAGGGAAGCCCGCCGTACGCGTGCTCAGCGGCCGAGGGCGCGGCGGCCGCGGCCCTGGGACAGGACCGGGAGGTTGCGGGACGGCGCGCCGCCCTGAGCGCGCGTGTCCTCCTCGACGCGCAGGGCCAGCGCCGGACAGCGACGCACCGCGCGTAGAGCCTTGGCCTCGGCGTACCGCGGCACCTGCGCCTGCGCCACAGTCGGGAAGCCGTCGGCGCCGAGCTGGAACACCTCGGGGAGGATGTCCGCACACAGGCCGTGGCCCCGGCACAGTGTCCAGTCGACGTAGATCTTCTGGCGGCTGGGGCCGTTCTCCTCGGACTCGCCGCCGCCCGGGATGCCCCTAGGGGCCCTGCCGCCCTCGAAGAGCGGCAGAACGCCCTCCACGGGCCGTCCGCAGCCGTTTCCGAGGACATGGGCGGCCAGGTCGTCCGTGAACGCCTTGATGGTCGACTCGATGAACATCGCGGAGCCGTCCGGGTGCGAGCACGCGCCGCGCCGCTTGACGTTCTTGGCGACCTGCTTGAGGGCTTCCAGGGCGGCCGGTCCGCCGCCGTTGAGGATGTCCTCCAGGCCGCGCGCGGCGGCCGGCAGACCGAGGTAGCAGGGGCCGCACTGGCCCGCGCTCTCCTCCGCCAGCCACTGGGCGACGCGCAGTGACTCGCCCAGCGGGCAGGTGTCCTGAGTGATCGGCAGGATCGCGCCGGCGCCGAGCGAACCGCCCACGGCGTCCAGGGAGTTGCGGGAGACGATCGCCTCGTTGACCGTCGCCGCGTCGATCCACTTGCCGTGGTAGCCGCCGGTGAGCACGCCCTGCGGCATCGGCGGGGCGCCGGCGAGCTGGAGGACGTACCGCAGCGGCACGCCCGTCGGGACCTCGATCACCATGGGGCGGGCGACCGCCCCGGAGACCGTGAGCATGACGGTGCCCGGCTCGTCGTACAGGCCGGTGTTGCCGTAGCGCTCCGGGCCGATGCGGGCGGCGATGGCCAGTTGGGCGAAGGTCTCGGCGTTGGACAGCAGCGTGGGCGCGCCGCCGACGCCGTTCTGCGAGGCGCTGACCTTGCGGCCCGGCGGGATGGCGGGGCCGCCGTCGATGGAGCGGATCAGCGACGCGGCGGCGCCGGTGACCATGCGGACCGGGTTGCGCTGCACACGCGCGCGCAGTGCCGATCTGCGGCCGTTGCTGAGGCCGCGTTCGGCGAGCGCGGCCTCCATGGAGCGCTGTGTGGACTCACGGGTGACCCCCACCACGAGCGTGCGGGCACCCAGCGCCTCGGCGCACAGCAGTGCGCCGTCCAGGATCAGATGGGGAGCACGGTTGATCAGCACCGTGTCCTTGCGGCAGGCCGGCTCGTCCTCGCTTCCGTTCACGACGACGACCGGCCGGACGCCGCGTTTGATCGCCGACTCGGCGACCGAGCGCAGCTTCTTGTGGAAGGGGAAGCCCGCGCCGCCGCGGCCCTTCAGGTTGATGCGTTCGGCGAGTTGCGCGAGCTGCTCGCCGCCCATCGGCTCCAGTGGCCCGTGCACCTTCAGGTGCATGGGCAGATCGAGCCGATCGACAAGGTCGAAGCCGGACGTGAGCTGAGGAAGACCGACCACGCGGACTTCGGGTACGTCAGGCAAAGCCTCGTTCACTTAAAGCCTCCGGAAGGCGTGTTCCAAGGTTCGCCCGATCCCGGTGCGTCGAAGTCGTAGGACGCACCGGGCATTGTTTCAGTGGCGGGACCGCTGTTGTACGTGTCGTTCGGGTAGTACGTGTCGTAGACGGCGTTCGTCTCACCCGTGTCGTACACGTCACTCGATCCATAGCCGGCGGCGCCTGGATTGCCATAGGCCGGGATGCTTTGTCCGGTGTCCTGCAGGGGGTCGTAGGGCGGGATGTTGAAGCCCGTGTCCTGGAGCGGGTCGTAGGCCGACGGCGGGGCCTCGCCGACCGGTGGCGGGGACGGGATCGGCCAGTTGCCCGAGGTGCTGGAGGGGCCGTCCACGGTCGGGATGGTCTCGGTGGGCTGCATGTCCAGCGGCAGCTCCATGCGGGTGGTCGGCCCCGGCGCGAAGGCCTCCTGGCCCCGGGGAGGGCCCGAGACGGCCCGGTAGGCCGCGGCGAAGCCGTTCGCGGGGTCCTTGGCCGAGGGGCGTTCCGCCTTCTCGTACAGCGGCCCCGACGGGGAGGCCATGGCCCCCACGGGCGTGCCCCGGCCCTCGTAGCCGGGCAGCGCCGAGCCGGTGCCCGCCCGGGCCCGGCTCTCCTCCAGGTCCCTGCGGCCCTGGCCCTCCCCGGGCCCGATGAGCTCGGCGAACTTGTCGGCGACCTTGCGCTTGACCGGGCGCGGAGCGGCGCGCAGGGCGAGGGCTCCGGCCACGCCGGCCAGGGACAGGCAGTACAGGATGACGAAGATCGGCTTGGCCGGGCGGCCCGCGTAGAGGCCGTGGACCAGGGCGGCGCACCAGGCCGGGTAGGCCAGCATGTGCATGGCCCGCCAGCGGGCCGCGACGGGCGCCGGGGACGCGAAGCGGTTGCGCAGCATGCCCGTGACGCCCACGAAGATCATGAGCATGCTGGCCAGGGTGCCTAGGCCGACGAGGAACGGCCGGCCCATGAGCTCGTCGTTGTCGCTGGCGATGAGCCCGAAGGGGATGAACACCGCGACCCACGTGGTGTGGGCGAGCGCCAGCTTGACTCCGATGTGCATCAGGAGGAAGACGATCGAGGCGACCGCCGTCGTCCGGTGCACGGCCTGTGCCAGGATGCGCCTGCGCGCGTCGAGGAGGACCCGGTCCTGGGCGACCAGCCCCCAGATCACCGAGCAGGACAGGCATACGAGGGACAGCACGCCGACGCCGAAGTTGAGGAAGTCGGCGAACGTGTCGTCTGCCGTGGAGTCGTAGTTCGTCACGGTCGGCCTCCCCACATCCCGGTGACCGGGTGTAGCGGGCTGTTACTGCGATGAGGGTTCATGGGGGCAACTCCGAGCGGTTCGGGAAAGCGGTCCCGCTGCCGCACTCTAAGCCGCGCCATACCGATGGGTACGAGGTTTGAGTTATTGCGTTGTTATCAAAGGACAATGTGGTTGCTGTGATGTCCCTTAGTGACTGTTACGCGAAGTAACTTTTGACCTTGGTTCAGCTTATTGGGCACCGAGACGGCCCACCGGAAGCGCGTCGCGGCGCGCTGGGGGCCTGCGGTACCCTAACGCCATGCGTGCCGTACGCCTTCTGCTTAGCGGGCCGCGCTGATCAGTCCCGGCCACCGGACGAGTCGAGTGGCCGGAATCGGCGCGGCGTCCCCTCCTGTGCGAGGGGATTTTTCGTTTCCCGAACCCCACAGCCGCAGGCAGAGACGATCGATGGAGCTTTGAGGATCATGAGCGAGACGAACCCCGCTGCCGCCTCCGAGGTGGCAGCGCCGCACCGCTACACGGCCGCCATGGCAGCCGAGATCGAGGCACGCTGGCAGGACTTCTGGGACGCCGACGGCACCTACGGCGCGCCCAACGCGAAGGGTGACCTGGCGGGCGACCAGGGGACCGTCGCCAAGCCCAAGAAGTTCGTCATGGACATGTTCCCGTACCCGTCGGGTGCGGGCCTGCACGTCGGACACCCGCTGGGCTACATCGCCACTGACGTGTTCGCGCGCTTCCAGCGGATGACCGGCCACAACGTCCTGCACACCCTGGGCTTCGACGCCTTCGGACTGCCCGCCGAGCAGTACGCCGTGCAGACCGGCACGCACCCGCGCGTGTCCACCGAAGCCAACATGGAGAACATGAAGTCCCAGCTGCGCCGGCTGGGCCTGGGTCACGACAAGCGCCGGTCGTTCGCCACGATCGACCCGGAGTACTACAAGTGGACTCAGTGGATCTTCCTGCAGATCTTCAACTCCTGGTACGACCACGAGGCGAAGAAGGCCCGCCCGATCTCCGAGCTGGTCGCCCAGTTCGAGTCGGGTGAGCGGCCCGTACCGGGCCACACGCGCGCGTGGAGCGAGCTGAGCGCCGCCGAGAAGGCCGACGTCCTGGGCGAGTTCCGGCTGGCCTACGCCTCCGACGCGCCGGTCAACTGGTGCCCAGGCCTGGGCACGGTGCTGGCCAACGAGGAGGTCACCGCCGAGGGCCGTTCCGAGCGCGGCAACTTCCCGGTCTTCAAGGCCAAGCTGCGCCAGTGGAACATGCGCATCACGGCCTACGCCGACCGGCTGCTGGAGGACCTGGAGGAGCTGGACTGGCCCGAGGCCATCAAGCTGCAGCAGCGCAACTGGATCGGCCGCTCCGAGGGCGCCCGTGTCGACTTCCCGATCGACGGCGAGCGCATCACCGTCTTCACCACCCGCCCGGACACCCTGTTCGGCGCCACCTACATGGTGCTGGCGCCCGAGCATCCGCTGGTCGAGAAGTTCACCCCGGCCGCCTGGCCGGAGGGCACCCACGAGGTGTGGACCGGCGGTCACGCGACCCCCGGGGAGGCCGTCGCCGCCTACCGCGCGCAGGCCGCGTCCAAGTCCGACGTGGAACGGCAGGCCGAGGCCAAGGACAAGACCGGCGTCTTCATCGGCGCGTACGCGACCAACCCGGTCAACGGCGAGCAGATCCCGGTCTTCATCGCCGACTACGTGCTGATGGGCTACGGCACCGGCGCGATCATGGCGGTGCCGGCGCACGACGCGCGTGACTTCGAGTTCGCGCGCGCCTTCGAGCTGCCGATCAGCTGCGTCGTCGAGCCGACCGACGGCCGTGGCACGGACACCTCGACGTGGGACGGCGCCTTCGTGTCGTACGACGCGAAGATCGTCAACTCCACGGGGGAGGGTGTCTCCCTGGACGGCCTGGGGGTCGTCGACGCCAAGGCGCGCATCACCGAGTGGCTGGGGCGGTCCGGCATCGGCGAGGGCACCGTCAACTTCCGGCTGCGCGACTGGCTGTTCAGCCGCCAGCGCTACTGGGGCGAGCCCTTCCCGATCGTCTACGACGAGGACGGCATCGCCCACGCGCTGCCCGAGTCGATGCTGCCCCTGGAGCTGCCCGAGGTCGAGGACTACTCGCCGCGCACGTTCGACCCGGACGACGCCGACACCCAGCCCGAGACCCCGCTGTCCCGCAACGAGGACTGGGTCAACGTCACGCTGGACCTGGGCGACGGCCGTGGTCCGCGCACGTTCCGCCGCGAGACCAACACCATGCCCAACTGGGCCGGTTCCTGCTGGTACGAGCTGCGCTACCTGGACCCGCACAACAGCGAGCAGCTGGTCGACCCGGAGATCGAGCGGTACTGGATGGGCCCGGGCGAGGGCCGGCCGCACGGCGGTGTCGACCTGTACGTCGGCGGCGCCGAGCACGCCGTACTGCACCTGCTGTACGCGCGCTTCTGGTCCAAGGTGCTGTACGACCTGGGGCACGTCTCCTCGGTGGAGCCGTTCCACAAGCTGTTCAACCAGGGCATGATCCAGGCCTACGTCTACCGCGACAGCCGTGGCATCGCGGTGCCGGCCGCCGAGGTGGAGGAGCGCGACGGCGCGTACTACTACCAGGGCGAGAAGGTCTCCCGGCTGCTGGGCAAGATGGGCAAGTCCCTGAAGAACGCGGTCACTCCGGACGAGATCTGCGACGAGTACGGCGCCGACACGCTGCGTCTGTACGAGATGGCGATGGGCCCGCTGGACGTCTCCCGGCCCTGGGACACGCGCGCGGTGGTGGGCCAGTTCCGGCTGCTCCAGCGGCTGTGGCGCAACATCGTCGACGAGGCGACCGGCGAGGTGATCGTCGTCGACGCCGAGCCGGACGAGGAGACGCTGCGCGCCCTGCACAAGGCGATCGACGGCGTGCGCGGGGACCTGGAGGGCATGCGGTTCAACACCGCCATCGCCAAGATCACCGAGCTGAACAACCACCTGACCAAGGCGGGCGGGGCGGTGCCGCGGTCCGTCGCGGAGCCGCTGGTGCTGATGGTGGCGCCGCTGGCCCCGCACATCGCCGAGGAGCTGTGGCGCAGGCTGGGGCACGAGGGCTCGGTGGTGCACCAGGACTTCCCGGTGGCCGACCCGGCGTACGTGGTCGACGAGACCGTGACCTGCGTCGTGCAGGTCAAGGGCAAGGTCAAGGCACGGCTGGAGGTCTCCCCGGCCATCTCCGACGAGGAGCTGGAGAAGGCCGCGCTGGCCGACGAGAAGGTCGTCGCCGCGCTGGACGGGGCCGGGATCCGGAAGGTGATCGTGCGGGCGCCGAAGCTGGTGAACATCGTTCCGGCGTAGCCGCCAGGCACTGCGGACCGCTCTCGGGGTGGTCCCCTACGGGCAGGTTCGGGGTTTTTCTGGAACTCCGGGCCTGCCCGCTGCGTTTACCGTTGAAGAGCGACGTGAGGTGCCGTGACGTCCTGAGGAGGAGCCCTTGTGGAAGCAGTGATCGCAGTCTTCGCCCTGCTCTTCGTGCTCTTTCTCGGGCTCGGGGCGTACGCCACGGTGAAGGTGGTCGGCGCCGCCAAGCGCGGCGTGGACCGCGGCATCACCCAGGCCCGCCGCACGGTCGAGGACCACACACTGCGGGCCAAGTCCTTCGCCCAGCCCGGCACCGCGGGCGAACTCGCCCAGCTCCGGCTGAAGCTGCGCACCTCGATGCGCGCCACGCAGGACGCGTTGCAGGCGGCCGTCGCCGAGGACGAGTCCCTGAAGGAGTCCCTCGGCCTCTTCGAACGGCTCAGCGCCCATGGACACGAGCTGGACGACGAACTGAAGCGCCTGGAGTCCGAGCCGGACCGCACCGCGCTCGCCGAGCGGCTGCCCGAGCTGCGCGAGCGCACCGAACGCATCACGCACTCGGCGGACTCGCTGCGCTGGGCGGCCCGCGACCGCGCCCGCCGCTTCGCCGACGACGACCTGGACTCGCTCAGCGCGCAGATCGACCTGGAGTCCGGGGCGCTGCGGCACTGGACGACGGCCCCTGAGTCCCGGACCGCCTCTTCTCCGACGCCCCCGCCCGCCTCGCCGCCGTGGCCCGAGGCGCCCGCCGCGGATGGCGCCACGGCCGGGCAGACCTGGCCGGAAACCCCGCAGTCGAGCCCGGCCCAGGAGCCGGCACGACCCGCCATCACACCGCCGGGACCGCGCCCCACCTACCCCTGGCAGAAGAAGCCCCGCCCCGAGAGCACCACTTGATCCGGCCACTCGCGGCACAGGGCACGGGGGCCGGGCTGCCGCACGGGCACTACGGCAGGTAACCTCCAGCTCATGTCCCGCCATGTCGCGATCGTCACCGATTCAACGGCCTACCTGCCGGCCAGGACGATGGAGCGTCACGGCATCACAGCGGTACCTCTGACCGTCGTCCTCGGCGACCGGGCGCTGGAGGAGGGCACCGAGATCTCGACCCGCGCCCTCGCCCAGGCTTTGCAGAAGCGGCGCCCGGTGACGACCTCACGGCCCAGCCCCGCCGTCTTCGAGGAGACCTACCGCAAGGTCGCCGAGTCCGGCGCCACCGGCATCGTCTCCCTCCATCTGTCCGCCGAGCTCTCCGGCACGTACGACGCGGCCGTCGTCGCCGCGCGGCAGGCGCCGGTGCCGGTGCGGGTGGTGGACACCGGCATGATCGCGATGGCGCTCGGCTTCTGCGCGCTCGCCGCGGCGCAGACCGTGGAGTCGGGCGGCACGGTGGACGAGGCCGTCACCGCCGCGGAGAAGCGGGCCGCGGGCACGTCCGCCTACTTCTACGTCGACACCCTCGACTACCTGCGCCGCGGCGGCCGTATCGGTGCCGCGCAGGCCCTGCTGGGCTCGGCGCTCGCGGTGAAGCCGCTGCTGCAACTGGCCGATGGCCGTATCGAACCGCTGGAGAAGGTGCGGACCGCTTCGAAGGCCATCGCCCGCCTCGAGGAGATCGCGGCCGAGCGCGCGGGCAGCGCCCAGGTCGACGTCGCCGTCCACCATCTCGCCGCCCCGGACCGGGCGTCGGCCCTCGCCGACCGGTTGCGGGCACGGGTGCCGGGGCTTGCCGATCTGCATGTCAGCGAGGTCGGCGCGGTGATCGGGGCGCACACGGGGCCCGGGTTGCTGGGGGTCGTGGTTTCGCCGCAGTGAACGGTTACGGCGGGCTCTGATCACCCGAGTGGGTGGCCGAGTTATCCACAAGCCGGCGGTCGTCCCCGGGAATTGACCAAGATCATCGCGAGGGTGCCGAAGTGGCCGATCCTCGTCGCATGGCACTTCGATCACGTTCACGCACAGCGACTGCGACCAGCGGGCCGGGCCGTGGACCGGCGTCCGACGGCCGTATCCGTCACCGCCGTCACCGGCCTGTCGCACGCGGCCGGGCACGGCATCGTCATGCCTCGGCGGAGGAACTCCGCCGACGCGCGGAGGCGCTGTTCGGCGAGCATGCCGAACGGGCCGGGGAGCGGCGGGAGTCGGGCCATGGTCCGCCCGAGCCCGAGGAGACGGCCGGTGGAGGACGTGCTCGGCGAGGGCTCGACCGGGCGGAGGCTGCTGCGGGACCCGGTGTGGATCCTGATGTGGAGTCAGTCCGTGTGCCCGCCCGCGTCCCCGTCGGTGCCGACGGTGGGGCGGGCGCCGGGGTAGGTGGCGGAGACGGCCGCCTCGGGGAAGGGGCCTGGCGGGAGCGGGCCGGGCTCGCGGTGCGGGAGCGCATGCCCCTGTGGTTGCAGGCCAGGTGTGGCCTGGAGCGGCGGAGCGTGCTCGCGCTGACGGTGGTGCTCGTCGTCGCCGCGGCGTTCGCCGTGCAGCACTTCTGGGCCGGCCGGACCCAGTCCGTACGACCGCCCGAGGTGGTGCGAGCGGCGGCACCGTACGGAGAGCCGGGACAGAGCGGACAGGCCGGGCCGGAACGAGGACCGGGCGCGCCCGCAGGGGCGGCGAAGCCGACAGGTGCCGCAGGGGCGCCCGAGATCGTCGTGGACGTCGGCGGCAAGGTCCGTGAACCCGGGATCCACCGGCTGCCGGCCGGCTCGCGTGTCGCGGACGCGCTGCGCGCGGCGGGCGGAGTGAAGCCCGGCACGAAGACCGACGGTCTCAACCGCGCCCGCTTCCTCGTGGACGGCGAGCAGGTGATCGTCGGGGGACCGGCTCCCCCGGTGGGAACCGGGGCGGGCGGTACGGCTGCCGGAGGCACGGCCGGTGCGGCGGCGGGCGGCGCGATGCCAGGGGCTCCCGTCTCCCTCAACACGGCCACCGCGGACCAGCTCGACACCCTGCCGGGTGTCGGCCCGGTGCTGGCGCAGCACATCATCGACTACCGCACGCAGCACGGCGGGTTCCGCTCCGTGGACGAGCTGCGCGAGGTGAACGGCATCGGCGACCGCCGCTTCGCCGACCTGCGGAATCTCGTACGGCCATGAGGAGCGCCCGTGACCTGCCGACGGGGCGGGACGAGGCGACACCCGAGGCCTTCACCGCCGGGTCGGCCGCTCCCGCCCGGTCCTCCGTGCACGCCTCCTCCGGGAAGCGGCTGGGCAGCTCCCGTCCGCGGCAGGAAGGACCCACGGACCTACGGCTCGTCCCACCCGCCCTCGCGGCCTGGGGCACGGCCGCACTGGTGCTGGACGCATCGCCGGGGTGGGTTCTGGGCATCGTGGTCGGCTGTCTGGCCGCCGTCGGCCTGCTGCCGATGGCCCGGCGAGCAGGGTGGGCCTCATGGCCGCGAGCGTCGGCCGCAGCTGTGCTGCTGTGCGTGGCCGCGGCTGCCGCCTCGGCCGGGCTGCATGGGGCGGATCTGCGCCGGGGGCCCGTGCCCGGCCTGGCGCGGGAGTACGCGACGGTGACCGCCGAGGTCGAGCTCACCTCCGACCCCCGGCTCACCCGGCCGAAGGTCCGGGGCGATCACGTCGCTCCCACCGCCGTGCTGATCGACGCCGATGTGCGGCGCGTTCAGGAGGCGGGTGGCGCGACGGTGGCGACGCGGGCGCCGGTGCTGGTGATCGTCGACGTGGGGTCGGCCGGTCGTGCTGCCGACGGTGGGCGGTCGGTGTCTGCGGGTGGGGCGGCCGGGGCCGTCGGGGATGGGAGGCCCGCACCCGCGGGTGGGGCAACCGGGGCTGTCGGGGATGGGCCGTCGGTGCCCGCGGCTGGGGCGACCGGGGTTGTCCGGGATGGGAGACCTGAATCCGCGGGTGGGGCTCCCGGGGCCGTCGGGGATGGGCGGTCGTCATCCGCCACCGGGTCTGTCGAGGGTGGGAGGGCGGCCGCCGGTGGGCCCGTACGGTCGCCGTGGCTGGGGCTGCTGCCGTCGACGCGGCTGCGGGTCAGCGCGCGGCTGGCGCCCGCGATGACGGGCGGTGACCGGGTCGCGGCCGTGCTGCGGGTGCGGGGCCAGGACGAACCGGAGGTGGTGGGGGAACCCTCGGCCGCTCAGCGGGTCGCCGGGCGGTTGCGGGCCGGGCTGCGGGAGGCGACCGACGGGCTGCCGGCGGATGCCCGGGCGCTGTTGCCAGGGCTGGTCGTGGGGGACACCTCGCGGATCACCCCGGAGCTGGAGGAGGCGTTCAAGGAGACCGACCTCACGCACACGCTGGCCGTGTCCGGAGCCAACTTCACGATTCTGCTCGCCCTGCTGCTCGGGCCGCCGGGCCTGGCGCAGCACGTCGAGCGGCGGGGGCTCGCGCCCCGCCTCGGTGTCTCCCTGCGGGCGACCGCGGTGCTCGGAGGCGTGCTCTCACTCGGGTTCGTCGTCGTGTGCAGACCGGATCCGAGCGTGCTGCGGGCCGCGGCATGCGGAGCCGTCGCGCTGCTCGCCCTCGCGACCGGCCGCCGCAGGTCACTCATCCCGGCGCTGGCGACGGCGGTCCTGCTGCTGGTGCTGTACGACCCGTGGCTGGCGCGGAGTTACGGGTTTCTGCTCTCCGTCGTGGCCACCGGCGCCCTGCTCACGCTCGCGCCGCGCTGGAGCGCCGGGCTGCGTCGGCGCGGGGTGCCGCCGCGGCTCGCCGAGGCGCTGGCCGCCGCTGCCGCCGCGCAGGCCCTGTGCGCGCCCGTCGTCGCCGTGTTGTCGGCGCGGGTGAGCCTGGTGGCGGTGCCGTGCAATCTGATCGCGGAGTTCGCGATCGCGCCGGCCACCGTGCTGGGCTTCGCGGCACTGGCCACGGCACCGATGGCGATGCCGGTGGCCAAGGCCCTGGCGTGGTGCGCGCATTGGCCCGCCGAGTGGATCGCGGAGGTGGCCCGTACCGGGGCGGCACTGCCGGGAGCGGGAGTGGACTGGCCGGGCAGTTGGGCGGGTGCGGCGCTGCTCGCGGCCGTGACCCTGGTCGTGCTGCTCGTGGGGCGGCGGCTGCTCGGGCATCCCTGGTGGTGCGGGGTCTGCGGCCTGGCGCTGGTGCTGGCGGTGGTGCAGCCCCCGCCGCTGACCCGGGTGGTCACGGGCTGGCCGCCGCCCGGCTGGCGGCTGGTGATGTGCGACGTGGGGCAGGGTGACGCCATGGTGCTCGCGGCGGGCGAGGGCACCGGTGTGGTGGTGGACGCGGGACCCGATCCGCAGCTCGTCGACCACTGCCTGCGCTCACTCGGCATCACCAGGATTCCGCTGGTCGTGCTCACCCACTTCCACGCCGATCACGTGGCGGGCCTGCCCGGTGTGCTGCGCGGGCGGGCGGTGGGCGCGATCGAGACGACCGGCTTCGAAGAGCCGGCGGACCAGGCCGCGTTCGTACGGAGACAGGCGGCGGCCCGGAGGGTACCCGTGACGCGGGCCGCCGCCGGGGAGCAGCGCCGCACCGGAGAGCTGTCCTGGCAGGTGGTGTGGCCACCCCCGAGCCCGTCCCCGACCCCGCCACCGGGCTCGCATCCGCAGCTGCTCCCGGCCCACCCGGCGCCGGAGGGGCCGAACGACGCCAGCGTCGCCATGCTGGTCCGGTCGGCAGGACTGCGTCTTCTGCTCCTCGGGGACCTCGAACCCCCGGCCCAGCGGGCGCTGGCGAGATCACCGGCGGCCGAGGACCTGCAGAGCGTGGACGTGCTGAAGGTCGCCCACCACGGCTCGGCCTACCAGGACCCCGGCCTGATACGCCGGGCGGCCCCACGGCTGGCCCTGATCAGCTGCGGTGCGGACAACAGGTACGGGCATCCGGCGCCCGGCACGGTCGCGGCGCTGCGCGCCGGGGGTGCGGCGGTGCTGCGGACGGACCGGGACGGCGCACTGGCGGTCGTAGGAGGGGGCGGAGGGCTGAGGGTGGCGCGAGACTGAGGGTATGGACGCAGCACAGGTTGATGCCTATCTCCGCCGCCTGGGAGTCGAGCACCCGGCGTGGCCCACCGTCGACGTGCTCCGCGAACTGCACCTGTGCCACCTGCGGACCGTGCCGTTCGAGAACCTGTCGATCCATCTCGGCGAGGAGATCGTGCTGGAGGAGAAGCGGCTGCTGGACAAGGTGGTGGGTGCCCGGCGAGGCGGGTTCTGTTACGAACTCAACGGCGCCTTCGGGATGTTGCTCGCCGCGCTGGGGTACGACGTGGCGCTGCTCGCGGCGCGGGTGTACGGGGACGAGGAGCGGCTCGGGATCCCGTACGACCATCTCGTGCTGCGGGTGCGGACGGTGGACGGGGGTGACTGGCTGGCCGACGTCGGGTTCGGGGCGCACAGCCATCTGCCGCTGGCGTTCGGGGAGAGAGGAGAACAGCAGGACCCCGGGGGCACGTTCCGGATCGTGGAGGCGCAGCCGGACGCGGCCGGGGTGCGCGGTGGGCACGACACGGTGGAGGCGGCGGACCTGGACGTGATCCGCGACGGCAGACCGCAGTACCGCCTGGAGGTACGGCCGAGGGTGCTCGGGGACTTCGTGGCGGGTGTGTGGTGGCACAGCACGTCGCCGGTGTCGCACTTCACGCGGTCGCTGGTCTGTTCGCGGGTCACGGAGGACGGAGGGAGGATTACGCTCAGCGGCCGCAGGCTCACGGTCACCGCGGCCGACGGCAGCCGGGAGGAGCGGGAGCTGGGGACGGACGAGGAGGTGCTCGGGGTGTACCGGGAGCGGTTCGGTATCGAGCTCGGCTCGGTGCCGACGGTTCGGGGCACCGGCCGGGAGAGCTGATCCGGACAGAGGTGCAAGAGGCCGGACCAGAGGTGCAAGAGGGGAGAAAAAGGTCGATGGAGTAGCGAGGGGAGAAGGGGCAGAGGGGCCAGAAACCCCACTTGGCCCACATGGTGCTCCTCGTGCGTAGTCCCAGCACAAGTGCTGGATTCCCGTGATGTGGTCCCGTGTTGCCTCGAAAGCCTCATCGGTGGTCGAATGCCTCCTCGGTGAAGAGTGATCAAACAGCTGACTTCGAGTCGCGCGAGGTGTCCAGATGATCGGCCGCTGGCTGGGAAGCCGAACCAATCGGGTGCAACGGACGAGCCCCCTGGCGGCGGTGCCGATGCCGCCGAGCGCCGGGGTGCTGGCCTGCCGGGCGCTCGACCCCGTCAACGAACCGGTCAGACACGCGGAGTTCGCGCTCACCGACGCCATGGGGCGTCCGGTGGTCAGCGGGGGAGCGGATCCGTTCGGGTCGTTCGTGACGACGGTGCCCGCGGGGGAGTACCGGCTCGCCGTGTCGGCGGAGGGGTACACGCCGTACCGGGCGACCACGCAGGTCGCCGAGAGCTCGCTCGCGTCGCTCGGTGACGTGACGCTCCAGGTGGCCCGGCCGCCGGAGCTGCCGGAGCCCGGCGACTGGGATATCGAGTCGGCGCACTCCTCGATCGGCTTCACCGCACGGCACATCGGACTGGCACGGATCCACGGACAGTTCAAGTCCTTCGCGGGAGTCATACGGATCACCGAGCCGCTGGAGCAGTCGGCGATGCACGTGGTGATCGACGCGGCGTCCATCGACACCAACATGAGGATGCGCGACGACCACCTGCGGTCGGCGGACTTCCTGGACGTCGCGAAGTTCCCGACCCTCGAGTTCTACAGCGAACGGTTCGTGCACAAGGGCGGGAACCGGTGGGCCGTGACGGGGGCGCTGTCGCTGCACGGCGTGACGCGGACGGTCACGCTGGACACGGAGTACCTGGGGCTGGGCAACGGCATGGAGGGCGAGGTGCGGGCGGCCTGCCGGGCCACGACCGAGCTGCACCGGGACGACTTCACGGTGAGCTGGCAGACGATGCTGGCCCGTGGCATCGCGGTGGTGGGACCGAGCATCAAGGTCGACCTCGACGTGCAGGTCGTCCGCAAGAGCTGAGCCGGCGGTTCGGCCGTGGTGGGGTGTCGGACAATGACCGGCGTGAGTGATGTGCGACATGTGCTGGTGCTGCCCGACAGGGACGCGGCGGAAGAAGTGGTGCAGGCGCTCCCGGAGCGTTTCGGCGTCGTCGAGGAGCCGCAGCTCGTGCGGGACGCGCTGGCCGGCGAGGACGATGCCGAGGACGCGCAGTGGCTGGTCGTCCTGCGGGACGAGGAAGAGCGGCTGGATCCCGGGGAGCTGGACCGGTTCGCGGGGGAGTGGGACGGGTGGCGGGAGGAGCCGTAAGCCCTTCGGGACCCGTTGTCAGTGCCGCGTGGGATGCTTGTCGCGATGGCCAGGAAGACTGCGAATGACGACCCTCTCGCCCCGCTGACGCTTGCCGTGGGCCAGGAGGAGCTGCTGCTCGACCGTGCCGTGCGGGAGGTGGTGGCCGCCGCGAAGGCCGCCGACGCCGACACGGACGTACGGGACCTGTCCCCGGACCAGTTGCAGCCCGGCACGCTCGCCGAGCTGACGAGTCCCTCGCTCTTCGCGGAGCGCAAGGTCGTCGTCGTACGCAATGCGCAGGACCTGTCGGCCGACACGATCAAGGACGTGAAGGCGTATCTCGGGGCGCCCGCCGAGGAGATCACCCTGGTGCTGCTGCACGCGGGCGGGGCCAAGGGCAAGGGGCTGCTCGACGCGGCGCGCAAGGCGGGGGCGCGCGAGGTGGCCTGCCCGAAGATGACGAAGCCGGCGGACCGGCTGGCGTTCGTACGGCAGGAGTTCCGCGCGACGGGCAGGTCCGCCACTCCGGAGGCGTGCCAGGCGCTCGTCGACGCGATCGGGAGCGATCTGCGGGAGCTGGCGTCGGCGGTTTCGCAGCTGGTCGCGGATGTCGAGGGGACGATCGACGAGGCGATCGTCGGGCGGTACTACACGGGCCGGGCCGAGGCGTCGAGCTTCACGGTCGCCGACCGGGCGGTCGAGGGGCGGGCGGCGGAAGCGCTGGAGGCGTTGCGCTGGTCGCTGTCGACCGGGGTGGCGCCGGTGTTGATCACGAGTGCGCTGGCGCAGGGCGTCCGGGCGATCGGGAAGCTGTCGTCGGCGCGTGGCGGCCGGCCTGCCGATCTCGCCCGGGAGCTGGGCATGCCGCCGTGGAAGATCGACCGGGTGCGGCAGCAGATGCGGGGCTGGACTCCGGACGGGGTGGCCGTGGCGCTGCGGGCGGTGGCCGAGGCGGACGCGGGAGTGAAGGGCGGCGGGGACGATCCCGGGTACGCCCTGGAGAAGGCGGTGGTCACCATCGCGCGGGCGGCGCGGTCCAGGGGCCGGGGGTAATCCCGGCAGGACCCATAGCCCCCCATCACCCTCCGCTCACAAGACCGGCTCCCCGATCCCCAGCAGGTTCCCCTCGCTGTCATGGAACCAGGCGCCGCGTTCACCCCGGGCGCCCTTGCTCGGGTAGTTCCCCTCGATCTCGGCGATCCCGCCCTCCGTGCGGAAGCCGGGCACATCGACCTCCTCGAAGACCACGCCGCGCCGCTTCAGCTCCGCCACGGCGGCCTCGATGTCGCCGACCTCCAGTGCCATCTGGGTGAAGGTGCCGGGCGAGGCTCCCGTCGACCGGAACAGCACGAACTCCGCGCCGCCGCAGCGGTACAGCAGCCCACCGGGCCGTTCGTCGACCGGCTCCAGACCGAGTTTCTCGGAGTAGAAACGCCGCGCCCGCTCCAGATCCCGGGCGGGAAGCCTGGTCGCCACACGGGCCCCGGCCAGCACGTGCTTGTCGTCTGCGTCCATGTCTCCACTGTGCCGCCGAAGCCGTCCGGAGGGAGAATCGGGAGTGTCAGCCGTACTCGCCAAGAGACGGAGAGGTGGCGAAGGACATGGCTGAACACCCGCACGCAGCGCTGGTCCGCAAGGGATTCGAGGCCTTCTCGCGCGGTGACATGGATACCTTGCGCGGGCTGATCTCCGGGGACGCCACACACCACGTACCCGGAGATCACCCGTTGTCGGGCGACTTCAAAGGGGTGGACTCGATCATCGAGATGTACGAGCGGCTCGGCGCGGAGACCAACGGGACGGCGCGTGCCGAACTGATCGGCACCGCTGTCGACGGACGCGGCCACGCGGTCGGCATGACCCGCTTCACGGCCGAGCGCAACGGCAAGCGCCTGGACGACACCGGATGCCTCGTCTTCCGGATCGTCGGAGACAAGTTCACCGACATCGACGAGTGTGTCGAGGACATCGACAAGAACAACGAATTCTGGTCCTGAACAGGCCGAAGGCCGGGTGCCCTCCCATGGGGAACAGGAGGGCGCCCGGCCTTCGGTTCAAGCTGCTGGATCCGCGCCCGCGTGGCGAACGCAGGCCGCGCGCGGACCCGAGGGGTGCCGGACGGGAGCGGATGAGAGAGGGCCCGCTCGATTCCCTCCGGCGTCACATCAGATGTCAGCCCTTGAGCGCGGCGACCTTCTGAGCCAGCGCCGACTTCTTGTTGGCAGCCTGGTTCTTGTGGATGACGCCCTTCGAGACGGCCTTGTCGAGCTGACGCGCGGCAGCGCGCTGGTACTCGGTGGCCTTCTCGGCGTCACCCGCGGCAGCAGCCTCACGGGCCTTGCGGATCGCGGTCTTGAGGGAGGACTTGACGGCCTTGTTGCGCAGCCGCGCCTTCTCGTTGGTCTTGATCCGCTTGATCTGGGACTTGATGTTCGCCACGAATGAGCCTTCTCAGGTTCTGGCACGGGGCCGCACGGGTGCCGCACGGTCTGTACCGGGTGATTTCTTGAGGAGTGCCTCCTGCGAGAGGGCATGAGGCACAGCCCCCCACGGTACCAGCGGGCTCATTCATGGCCCAAACCCGTCCATGGTCCCCACCCGTGGGACCATGGAGGCTACGTATCGATCCGATCCGACCCGAGACCGCAGACACTGCGGACGCCTCAAGAATCAGGACCCTGCGTGCCCGCGATCCCTAGCCATGTGCCCGAGCCGAGCCGTACCGACCCGGCTCTGATCCGCAACTTCTGCATCATCGCGCACATCGACCACGGCAAGTCCACGCTCGCCGACCGGATGCTCCAGCTGACCGGAGTGGTCGAGCAGCGGCAGATGCGTGCTCAGTACCTCGACCGCATGGACATCGAGCGTGAGCGCGGCATCACGATCAAGTCCCAGGCGGTGCGGCTCCCGTGGGCCCCGTCCCACGACAAGAGCAACACGCACATCCTGAACATGATCGACACCCCGGGGCACGTCGACTTCACCTACGAGGTCTCGCGATCGCTCGCCGCCTGTGAGGGCACCATCCTCCTGGTCGACGCCGCCCAGGGCATCGAGGCGCAGACCCTCGCCAACCTGTACCTGGCGATGGAGAACGACCTCACGATCATCCCCGTGCTGAACAAGATCGACCTGCCGGCCGCGCAGCCGGAGAAGTTCGCCGAGGAGCTCGCCCACCTCATCGGGTGCGAGCCCGACGACGTGCTCAAGGTGTCCGCCAAGACCGGGCTCGGTGTCGAGGCGCTGCTGGACAAGGTCGTCGAGCAGGTCCCGGCCCCGGTCGGCGTGAAGGACGCCCCCGCGCGTGCCATGATCTTCGACTCCGTCTACGACTCCTACCGGGGCGTGGTGACGTACGTCCGTGTCATCGACGGGCAGCTCAACAAGCGCGAGCGCATCAAGATGATGTCCACGGGCGCCACGCACGAGCTGCTGGAGATCGGCACCAACTCGCCGGAGATGCTGTCGGCCGACGGCCTGGGCGTCGGCGAGGTGGGCTATCTGATCACCGGCGTGAAGGACGTCCGCCAGTCCAAGGTCGGTGACACCGTCACCAGCCAGCACAAGGGAGCCCAGGAGGCGCTCGGCGGGTACAAGGACCCCAAGCCGATGGTGTTCTCCGGCCTCTACCCCCTGGACGGCTCGGACTACCCGGAGCTGCGTGAGGCCCTCGACAAGCTCCAGCTCAACGACGCCGCGCTGGTCTACGAGCCGGAGACCTCCGCCGCCCTGGGCTTCGGCTTCCGCGTCGGTTTCCTCGGCCTGCTGCACCTGGACGTGATCCGGGAGCGGCTGGAGCGCGAGTTCGGCCTCGACCTGATCGCGACCGCCCCGAACGTGGTCTACCGCGTCCTCATGGAGGACGGCAGCGAGCACACGGTCACCAACCCGAGCGAGTTCCCCGAGGGCAAGATCTCGGAGGTCTACGAGCCGGTCGTGCGGGCCACCATCCTGGCGCCCAGCGAGTTCATCGGCTCGATCATGGAGCTGTGCCAGACCCGGCGCGGTGTCCTGCTCGGCATGGACTACCTCTCCGAGGAGCGGGTCGAGATCCGCTACACCCTCCCGCTCGCCGAGATCGTCTTCGACTTCTTCGACCAGCTGAAGTCCAAGACCCGCGGTTACGCCTCCCTCGACTACGAGCCCACCGGCGAGCAGACCTCCAGCCTGGTCAAGGTCGACATCCTGCTGCACGGCGACAAGGTCGACGCCTTCTCGGCGATCACCCACAAGGACCAGGCGTACGCCTATGGCGTGCGGCTCGTCGCCAAGCTCAAGGAGCTCATCCCGCGGCAGGCCTTCGAGGTGCCGGTCCAGGCCGCCATCGGCTCCCGGGTCATCGCCCGCGAGACCATCCGTGCCATCCGCAAGGACGTCCTCGCCAAGTGTTACGGCGGTGACATCTCCCGTAAGCGGAAGCTGCTGGAGAAGCAGAAGGAGGGCAAGAAGCGGATGAAGATGGTGGGTTCCGTGGAGGTTCCGCAAGAGGCGTTCATCGCCGTCCTGTCGAGCGATGACAGCGCGGGGTCGGGCAAGGGCAAGAAGTAGTCACGGGTTACCGCGGGTTACACCGCAAACCGGGTAGAACAGGGGCACGTCGTGCGAAAGTACGGCGGGCCCCTGTGCGTATGCGGGGTAGCTCTCTGTAGGAAGTGACAGGCCGCGGGCCCTTACGCAGCGGCCGGTCGACCTTTACTCTGATCCCTGCTCGATAGTTACTCGTGAGTTAAACAACAGCTCGCGAACAGCAGCTCGTGAGTGAAAACCAGCCGCACCTGAGCCAGCCGCACTGTCGCGGGCCCGGAGGATGTCGTGAGCGACACACAGACACTGATCGAGAACCGTCCGCCGTCCGTGGCGAGCCTCTTCCTGGAGCGCGTGGCGGCCACGCCGGACGCCGAGGCCTACCGCTATCCGGTGCCCGCGTCCTCCGGGCAGGGGCCGGACGAGTGGAAGTCACTGAGCTGGGCGCAGGCCGCCGAGCGGATCCACGCCATCGCGGCCGGGCTCATCGAGCTGGGCGTGCAGCCCGAGCAGCGCGTCGCCCTCGCTTCCAGCACCCGCATCGAGTGGATCCTCGCCGACCTCGGCATCATGTGCGCCGGCGCCGCGACGACCACGGTCTACCCGCAGACCAACGCCGAGGAATCGGCGTACATCCTGTCGGACTCCGAGAGCCGGGTGCTCATCGCGGAGAACGTCGAGCAGCTGGCCAAGGCGCAGGAGAAGCGCGCCGAGCTGACCGACCTGACCCACGTCGTGGTCGTCGACCCGGCCGGGGTCGAGACCGCCGACTGGATCCTCACCCTCGACGAGCTGGAGAAGCGCGGCGCGGCCCGGCTGGAGAAGGACCCCGACCTGATCAGGGAGCGGGTCGGCGCCATCACCAAGGACCAGCTGGCCACCCTCATCTACACCTCCGGCACCACCGGCCGCCCCAAGGGCGTGCGCCTCCCGCACGACAACTGGTCCTACATGGCGAAGGCGATCGCCGCGACCGGGCTGATCAGCAGCGAGGACGTGCAGTACCTGTGGCTGCCCCTCGCCCACGTCTTCGGCAAGGTCCTCACCTCCGGCCAGATCGAGGTCGGGCACGTCACCGCCGTGGACGGCCGCGTCGACAAGATCATCGAGAACCTGCCGGTGGTGCAGCCGACGTACATGGCGGCCGTGCCGCGCATCTTCGAGAAGGTCTACAACGGTGTCGCCGCGAAGGCCCGCGCGGGCGGCGGGGCCAAGTACAAGATCTTCCAGTGGGCCGCGGAGGTCGCCCGCGAGTACGCCAAGGTCGCCCAGGACAACTTCCGGCGTACCGGGACCGCGTCCGTGCCGTTCGGGCTGGGCGCGAAGCACAAGGTCGCGGACGCGCTGGTGTACGCCAAGATCCGGGAGGCCTTCGGGGGCAACCTGCGGGCGTGCGTCTCGGGTTCGGCGGCGCTGGCACCCGAGATCGGGTTCTTCTTCTCCGGCGCCGGCATCCACATCCTGGAGGGCTACGGCCTGACCGAGTCCTCGGCCGCGTCGTTCGTGAACCCGGGCGAGGCCTACCGCACCGGTACGGTCGGCAAGCCGCTGCCCGGCACGGAGGTGCGGATCGCCGACGACGGGGAGATCCTGCTGCGCGGCCCCGGCGTCATGGAGGGCTACCACAAGCTGCCCGAGAAGACCGCCGAGGTGCTGGAGCCGGACGGCTGGTTCCACACCGGGGACATCGGGGAGCTGTCGCCCGACGGGTATCTGCGGATCACCGACCGCAAGAAGGACCTGATCAAGACGTCGGGCGGCAAGTACATCGCGCCGGCCGAGGTCGAGGGGCAGTTCAAGGCGGTGTGCCCGTACGTGTCCAACATCCTCGTGCACGGGGCCGACCGGAACTTCTGCACGGCGCTCATCGCGCTCGACGAGGTCGCCATCACCGAGTGGGCCAAGGAGAACGGGCTGGAGGGGAAGTCGTACGCGGAGATCGTTTCCTCGCCGGTCACGGTGGAGATGGTCGACGGGTACGTGAAGCAGCTCAACGAGGGGCTTCAGCGGTGGCAGACGATCAAGAAGTTCCGGTTGCTGCCGCGGGATCTCGATGTGGAGCACGGTGAGATCACGCCGAGTCTGAAGCTGAAGCGGCCGGTCGTGGAGCGGGAGTACAAGCATCTGATCGAGGAGATGTACGAGGGGTCGCGCGAGGCGTAAGGAGGCGGCGCGGGGATTCGTCGGCGGCTGCGGGTTCGTTGTGGTTGCTCGCGCAGTTCCCCGCGCCCCCAAGAGCCTCCATCCACAGGGCGGTCAGGTTGTCCTCCATGTCGTCGACCAGGAGGATTCCGGCGCGTCCGGGTGGCCGGCCGCGCTGCTCATGTTTCCTCTTCCCCGTCCCCGGGGTTCAGCAGTTCGCAGACGACCGTCAGCAGCCGGTCGATGTCCACCGGCTTGGGCACGTAGTCGTTGGCGCCGCGGGCGATGGACTTCTCGCGGTCGCCGGGCATCGCCTTCGCGGTCAGGGCGACGATGGGCAGGTCCGCCCAGCGCGGGGTGCGGCGGATGGCGCAGATCGTCTCGTAGCCGTCCATCTCCGGCATCATGATGTCCATCAGGATCAGTTCGACGTCCGGGCTGCGCTCCAGCGTCTCGATGCCCTCGCGGCCGTTCTCCGCGTACAGCACGGTCATGCCGACGCGGCCGAGGACATGGGTGAGGGCGAAGACGTTGCGGATGTCGTCGTCGACGATCAGCACCCGCCGCCCGGCCACGATCCGGCCCGGCCTGCCGGACGTCCACGCCTCCAGCCTGGTCGGCGAGGGCCAGGCGTCGTCCGTGTCGTACGCGGCGTCGTCCGTGTCGTACGCGGCCGGGAACGGTCCCGCGGTGGCCGGCTGGAGGGGAGGGGGGAGTTCGGGGCGGTCCTCGGGGGCAGGTCCCGGTGCCGTGTGACCGGGGCTCACGACAGGCACGTACAGGGTGAACGTGGAGCCCTTGCCGGGTTCGCTCTCGGCGACGATCCGGCCGCCGAGCAGGCCCGCGATCTCCCGGCTGATGGACAGGCCGAGGCCGGTGCCGCCGTACTTGCGGTTGGTGGTGCCGTCGGCCTGCTGGAACGCCTCGAAGATCACCGGGAGTTTCTCCGGCGCGATCCCGATGCCCGTGTCGGACACGACGAAGGCGATGACGTCGGCGGTGTCCCGGACTCCCCCACTCTCGACTTCTCCCCCACTCTCGACTTCTCCCCCACTCTCGACTTCGCTCGAGCGGGGGGACCCCCATGAGCGGGGGGACCCCCATCGGTGCTCGGTGTTCCGCACCCGGTCGACCCGCAGCTCGACCTTGCCCGTCGCGGTGAACTTGATCGCGTTGGACAGGAGGTTGCGCAGGATCTGCTGGAGCCGCTGTTCGTCCGAGTACATCTCGCGCGGTACGTCCTCGCCGACCGCCAGCTCGAAGGCGAGGCCCCGGTCCAGGGTGAGGGGGCGGAACGTGGCGTGGACGTAGTCGAGCAGCTTGATCACCGGCAATCGCTTCGGGCGTACGTCCATCCGGCCCGCCTCGATCTTCGACAGGTCCAGGATGTCGTTGATCAGCTGGAGCAGGTCCGAGCCCGAGCGGTGGATCGTCGTCGCGAACTGCACCTCCTGGTCCGAGAGATGACCGTCCGGGTTGTCGGAGAGCAGCCGCGCCAGGATCAGCAGGGAGTTCAGCGGTGTGCGCAGCTCGTGCGACATGTTCGCCAGGAACTCCGACTTGTACTGGGAGGACGTGGCCAGCAGGGCGGCCTTCTCCTCCAGTTCGGCGTTGGAGCGCTGCAACTCGGCCTGCTGTTTCTGCAGTTCGTCCGAGCGTTCCTGGAGCTGCATGGCCAGGCGCTGGGACTCGCCCAGCAGGGACTCCGTGCGGGAGTTGGCGATGATCGTGTTGATGGCGACGCCGATGGTGTTGACGAACTGGTCGAAGAAGGCCAGGTGCACGTCGGAGAAGCGGGAGAAGGAGGCGAGTTCGATGACGCCGAGGAGCTTGTCCTCGAAGAGGATCGGGATGATGACGATCGTCGTGGGAGCCGCCTCGCCGAGACCGCTGTTGATCTTGATGTAGTCGGGCGGGGCGCCCTCGACCAGGATCCGCTTCTTCTCCCGGGCCGCCTGCGCCACAAGGCCGTGCACCGGGAGGGCGCCGGTCTCGACGGTCGCGTCCTGGGCGGCGCCGTATCCGGCGATGAAGGCCAGGCCCTTCGTCGGCACGGTGGTGCGCAGGGCCGCGCCGTCCTCGTCGGGGTCGGCCAGGTAGAACGCGCCGTACTGGGCGTTCACCAGCGGGGTCAGCTCGCGCAGAATCAGGTCGGCGACCTCCATCAGGTCGCGGTGGCCCTGCATCAGGGCGGCGAGGCGGGCCAGGTTGGACTCCAGCCAGTCCTTCGCGCGGGTCGTCTCGCGCAGGTTGGCCACCATCAGGTTGATGTTGTCTTTCAGCTCGGCCACCTCGCCGCGGGTCTCGACCGTGATCGAGCGGGACATGTCGCCCTGGGCCACGGCGGAGGCGACCTCGGCGATCGCGCGGACCTGGGTGGTGAGGTTCGAGGCCAGTTCGTTGACGTTCGTCGTCAGGCGCTTCCAGGTGCCGTAGACGCCCTCGACCCGGGCCTGGCCGCCGAGTTGGCCCTCGCTGCCGACCTCGCGGGCCACGCGCGTGACCTCCGAGGAGAAGGAGGACAGCGTGTCGACCATCGTGTTGATCGTGGTCTTCAGCTCCAGGATCTCGCCGCGCGCGTCCACGTCGATCTTCCGGGACAGGTCGCCCTGCGCCACGGCCGTCGCGACCTGGGCGATGTTGCGCACCTGGGAGGTGAGGTTGTCGGCCATGGAGTTGACGTTGTCCGTCAGATCCCGCCAGACGCCGGAGACGCCCAGCACCTGCGCCCGGCCGCCGAGCCGGCCGTCGGTGCCGACCTCGCGGGCGACGCGCGTGACCTCGTCGGCGAAGGCGCGCAGCTGCTCCACCATCGTGTTGACGGTGTCCTTGAGTTCGAGGATCTCGCCGCGGGCGTCGACCGTGATCTTCTTCGACAGGTCGCCGTTGGCGACGGCGGTCGTGACCTGGGCGATGTTGCGGACCTGGGAGGTCAGGTTCAGCGCCATGAAGTTGACGTTGTCGGTGAGGTCCTTCCAGACGCCGGAGACGCCCCGGACCTGGGCCTGGCCGCCGAGGTTGCCCTCGGTGCCGACCTCGCGGGCGACGCGGGTCACCTCGTCGGCGAAGGCGGAGAGCTGGTCGACCATCGTGTTGATCGTGGACTTGAGCTCCAGGATCTCGCCCTTGGCCTCCACCGTGATCTTCTTGCCGAGGTCGCCCTGGGCGACGGCGGTGGAGACCTGGGCGATGTTGCGCACCTGGGAGGTGAGGTTGTCGGCCATGAAGTTGACGTTGTCCGTGAGGTCCTTCCAGACGCCGGAGACACCCCGGACCTGAGCCCGGCCGCCGAGGTTGCCCTCGGTGCCGACCTCGCGGGCGACCCTCGTGACCTCGTCGGCGAAGGCGGAGAGCTGGTCGACCATCGTGTTGATGGTCGACTTGAGCTCCAGGATCTCGCCGCGGGCGTCGACCGTGATCTTCTGGGACAGGTCGCCGTTGGCCACGGCCGTCGTCACCTGGGCGATGTTGCGGACCTGGGAGGTCAGGTTCGACGCCATGAAGTTGACGTTGTCGGTGAGGTCCTTCCACACCCCGGACACGCCCCGGACCTGAGCCCGGCCGCCCAACTGGCCCTCGGTGCCGACCTCCCGGGCCACGCGGGTGACCTCGTCGGCGAAGGCGGAGAGCTGGTCCACCATCGTGTTCACGGTCAGCTTCAGCTCCAGCAGCTCGCCGGTCGCCTCCACCGTGACCGTGCGGGTCAGGTCGCCGCGCGCCACCGCCGTCGTGACCGCCGCGATGTCCCGCACCTGGGCCGTCAGCCGGGACGCCATCGCGTTGACGGCCTCCGTCACGTCCCGCCAGCTTCCCGAAAGCCCCTGCACCTTGGCCCGGCCGCCGAGCCGTCCCTCGGTGCCCACCTCGCGCGCAACCCGCGTCACCTCGCCGGTGAACAGGGAGAGCTGGTCCACCATCTTGTTCACGGCCCGGCCCAGGCGCCGCAGGTCGCCGCGTAACTCCCGTGTGCCGTCGTGCAGATCGACCCGCTGGGTCAGATCGCCGCCGGCCACCGCGTCCAGCACGCGCGTGGCGTTCGCCGCCGGGGCGACCAGGGCGTCGAGCAGCTGGTTCACGTCGTTGACGCGGGATGTCCACAGGCCCTGCCCCGGACTGGCCGACAGCCGCTCGTCGAGCCGGCCGTGGCGCACCAGCTCCCTCTTCACGCGCTGCACCTCGGTCGTGAAGTGAACGCTGCGGTCCATGATCTGGTTGAAGACCGCGGTGAGTTCGGCCACCATCCCGTGGCCGGTTTCCGGCACCTTCGTGAAGTCACCGTCGCGTGCTGCTGTCATGGCTGCGAGCAGGGGACGCAGATCGGATGCACGAATTTGACCGTCTTCGTGCCGGTCTTCGACCACAGGAGTAGCACTGTTCTCACTCATGGCGGCCCACTTCGGTAACTCGGCGCTTATGGGCGTGGCCAGTCTGTCACCCTGTCGGCATCGACTGTGGCGTATTCGTACGAACTGCCCGGGGAGCTGTCCATGGGGGCCATTCCGACGCAGCGGGAGACCGCTTCCCGTGCCTCAGAGGCGCCTGCCCACGCTTCGGAGATGCCTGTGCCCGTGCACGAGGGGGCTGTCTCCGAGGAGTGTGCATTGCCTTGCGAGGCGCCGGTGCCCGCTTCCGAGGGGCCGGTGCCCGCTCCCGAGGGGCCGGTGCCCGCTCCCGAGGGGCCTGCGGTCGCTTTGGAGGCGCCGATGCTCGCTTCGGAGGCGGTCGGGGGCGCTTCTGAGGAGCCCATGGCCGCTTCCGAGGCGCCCGCGAAGGAGCACGCGCGGGCGTACGCGACCCTGTCCGGCAGCTCCGTCGCGCCGGGCGCCGCCCGCGCCGTGGTGCGCGCGGCGCTCGCCGAGTGGACCGGGCTCGGCCTGCCCGGCGCAGAGCACCTCACCGACCGTCTCGCCGACGACGCCCTGCTGGTCGTCAGCGAACTCGTCACCAACGCCGTCGTGCACGCCGGCACCGACGTCGAGCTGGAGTGCCGACTGGAATGCGACGGCACGGACACGGCCGCGCTCCTCGTCGAGGTCTCCGACCACCACCCCTCACGCGCCCCGCGCGGCGGCGAGCCGGAAACGCCGCACGACACCCCGGAGTACGGGCGTGGCCTGCGGCTCGTCGGCGCCCTCTCCGAGGCCTGGGGCATCACCTACCGCACGGGCCGGAAGACCGTATGGGCGCGGTTGCCCGCCGGGGGTTGTGCGGCGGCCGAGCAGATCGAGGCGTACGCCGGGGAGCACGCGCTGGCGCGCGGGCTGCGGATGGCGGAGATCCTGGCGCCGGAGCCGCCCCACGGACAGGACGACCGGGAGGGGGACCAGGGCCGGCGGCGTGCCGGAGCCGGCGCGGCCGAGCGACAGGGTGGGCATCCCCTGCGGGACGCGCGCGATTCAAGGGACCTGCATGACCCTGGCGGCTCCCATGACCTGCGCGACTGGCACGACCTGCGGGACTGGCGGGACCGGTACGAGGACTGCGACGGCCGCGACGGACACGACGGTGCCTGGCTGGGCCGCGGTGCCCTCTCCTTCCTCGCCGAGGCCTCCGACCTCCTCGCCGGACAGCTCGACGAGGACCTGGTCGCCGCCCTCGCAGGGCAGCTGATCGTGCCCCGGCTGGCCGACTGGTGCGCGGTGTGGCTGGAGGACGAGGCCACCGGCGGCGGCTGGAGCGGCGGGGCCGGAGCGGGCGGGCCCAGGCTGGCCCGGGTCTGGCACGGCAGCGAGAACCGCATCGAGGAGCTGCGCCGGGCCCTGGAGAAGGACGCGCCGCACCCGTCCGACCCGATAGGGTCCGGGCCGGTCGACTACCCCTGGCCCGGCGAGGCGCTCGGTGACGAGCCCGGCGAACCGGGCTCGGCCCTCGCGTACCGGCTCGTCGCCGGGGGACGCCCGCTGGGCACCCTCGTCATCGGACGGTCCGGTGCCGCCGGCTTCCCCGACGAGATCACCGGCCTCGCCGAGGACCTCAGCCGCCGGGTCGCGCTCGCCATCGGCGCGGCCCGCCAGTACGCCCGCCAGGCCACCATCAGCGCCGTACTCCAGCGCGGACTGCTGCCCGGCGCCGTGGCCGAGATCCCCGGGGTGCGCAGCGCCCTCGTCTACGAGCCGTGCGACAAGGGCGGGCCCAGCGGCGACTTCTACGACCTGTTCCCGGCCGGGGACGGCCGCTGGTGCTTCGCCGTCGGCGACGTCCAGGGCAAGGGGCCGGAAGCCGCCGTCGTGATCGGCCTGGCCCGGCCCTGGCTGCGGCTGCTGGCCCGTGAGGGCTACCGGGTCGCCGACGTCCTCGACCGTCTCAACCAGCTCCTGCTCGACGACGCCACGGAGGCCGCGGACGCGGCGGCCCGCGCGCTGGTGGCCGCCGGCGCCCGCCCGACCCCGCCCGGCGACGGCCCCCAGACGCGCTTCCTGTCCCTGTTGTACGGCGAGCTGGTCCCCTTCGACGGCGGTGTCCGCTGCACCGTCGCCTCCGCCGGGCACCCGCTGCCCCTTGTGCTCGGGGCGGGCGGCGAGGTCCACACGGCCGCGCAGCCCCAGACCCTCCTGGGCGTCATCGAGGACGCCACGTACACCAGCGAGACCTTCGAGCTGCGGTCCGGTGACACGCTGCTGTGCGTCACCGACGGTGTGACCGAGCGCCGCTCCGGCTCCCGCCAGTTCGACGACGGGGACGGGCTCGCGGCGGCGCTGGCAGGGTGCGCGGGGCTGGACGCGGAGCTGATAGCCGAGCGGATCAGGCGGCTGGTGCACGACTTCGGGGCGCGGCCCCCGGCCGACGATCTGGCGCTGCTGGTGCTGAAGGCAGAGTGACCGCGCGGGTGCTGGACAATGGAACGTATGCCTTCCGCACTCCCCGACGGCGAGCCCGTCCCCGACGACGGCGCGCTGCCCGCGTCCGCGCTCGCCGGGGCCGCCGACCGCCCGCTCGGGTTCTACCTGCACGTTCCGTACTGCGCGACCCGCTGCGGCTACTGCGATTTCAACACCTACACGGCGACCGAGCTGCGCGGCACCGGTGGTGTGCTGGCCTCGCGCGACAACTACGCCGAGACGCTGGTCGACGAGGTCCGGCTGGCCCGGAAGGTGCTGGGTGACGACCCGCGTCCGGTTCGTACGGTGTTCGTGGGCGGGGGTACGCCGACGCTGCTCGATGCCGGTGACCTGGTGCGGATGCTTGCGGCCGTCCGCGACGAGTTCGGGCTCGCGGAGGACGCCGAGGTCACGACGGAGGCGAACCCGGAGTCGGTGGATCCGGCGTATCTGGCGGCCCTGCGCGAGGGGGGCTTCAACCGGATCTCGTTCGGCATGCAGAGTGCGCGGCAGCATGTGCTGAAGGTGCTGGACCGCACGCACACGCCGGGGCGGCCGGAGGCGTGTGTGGCCGAGGCTCGTGCGGCCGGGTTCGAGCATGTGAATCTCGACCTGATCTACGGCACGCCGGGGGAGTCCGACGACGACTGGCGGGCGTCGCTGGACGCGGTGCTGGGGGCCGGGCCGGACCATGTCAGCGCGTACGCCCTGATCGTCGAGGAGGGGACGCAGCTGGCACGTCGGATCCGCCGGGGTGAGGTGCCGATGACCGACGACGATGTGCATGCCGACCGGTACCTGATCGCGGACGAGATCCTCTCGGGCGCGGGCTTCGAGTGGTACGAGGTGTCGAACTGGGCGACCTCCAAGGCGGGGCGGTGCCTGCACAACGAGCTGTACTGGCGGGGGGCCGACTGGTGGGGGGCCGGGCCAGGCGCGCACAGTCATGTGGGCGGGGTGCGGTGGTGGAACGTGAAGCATCCCGGGGCGTATGCGGGGGCGCTGGCGGCGGGGCGGTCGCCTGGGGCCGGGCGTGAGGTGCTGTCGGAGGAGGACCGGCGGGTCGAGCGGATTCTGCTGGAGCTGCGACTTCGGGAAGGTGTGCCGTTGTCGTTGCTGCGGGAGGAGGGGCTTGCGGCTTCGCGGCGGGCGCTGTCGGACGGGCTTCTGCGGGAAGAGCCGTACGAATCGGGGCGGGCTGTGCTCACTCTGCGGGGGCGGTTGCTGGCGGATGCGGTGGTTCGGGACCTCGTGGACTGAGGTGCTCGGCGTTGGCGCTGCGGCCGGGTGGGTGCGCAGCCCGGCGTAGCGGGGTGCCGCTTCTTTGGGACGGGTGCCGCCCTTGGCGGCACGATTGCCCGCAGCTCAGCAGCTGAGCGCTCAGCGGCTCGGCAGCTACGCCGGCGTCGTCACGAAGTCGATCAGTTCCTCGACCCTGCCCAGAAGCTCCGGCTCCAGGTCCTTGTACGTCCGTACGCCCGACAGGATCCGCTGCCAGGCCGCCCCCGTGTTCTCCGGCCAGCCCAGTGCCCTGCACACCCCCGTCTTCCAGTCCTGGCCGCGAGGGACCCGAGGCCACGCCTCGATGCCCAGGGACGACGGTTTCACCGCCTCCCAGATGTCGATGTAGGGGTGGCCGACGACCAGGGCGTGGTCGCTCGTCACCGACTCGGCGATGCGCCACTCCTTGCTGCCCGGCACCAGGTGGTCCACCAGGACGCCGAGGCGGGCGTCGGGGCCGGGGGCGAAGGACTCGACGATGGACGGCAGGTCGTCGACGCCCTCCAGGTACTCCACGACCACGCCCTCGATGCGCAGGTCGTCGCCCCAGACCTTCTCGACCAGCTCGGCGTCGTGCCGGCCCTCGACGTAGATGCGCCCGGCGCGGGCCACGCGTGCGCGGGCGCCGGGGACGGCCACCGAACCGGAGGCCGTGCGGGTGGGGCGTGCGGGGCCGGCGTGCGAGGGGCGGACCAGCGTCACGGCCCTGCCCTCCAGGAGGAAGCCGCGCGGCTCCATGGGGAACACCCGGTGCTTGCCGAAGCGGTCCTCCAGGGTCACCGTGCCCGCCTCGCAGCGGATCACCGCGCCGCGGAAGCCGGTCCCGGCCTCCTCGACGACCAGACCCGGCTCCGCCGGAACCTCGGGCACCGGCTGCTGCGGCTTCTTCCACGGCGGGGTCAGATCGGGCGAGTACTGGCGCATTCGAATGACGATAGGGAAAGCCGGCGGGCGGTCACGGAGACACGCCGAAACGTGCCGCCAGCGAGTCCCGCTGGGTGCGGACGAACGCCGCGTCCACCACCGCTCCGTGACCGGGCACATACAGTGCGTCCCGCCCGCCCAGGTCGAGCAGCCGGTCCAGGGCGGCCGGCCAGTGCGACGGCATGGCGTCGGGGCCCGCCTGCGGCTCGCCGGACTCCTCGACCAGATCGCCGCAGAACACCACCTCCGGATCACCCGGCACCAGCACCGCCAGATCGTGCGCGGTGTGCCCGGGGCCCACGTTCGCCAGCAGCACCTGGCGCCCGCCGCCCAGGTCGAGGGTCCACTCGCCGGAGACCAGGTGGCGGGGTGGGACCAGCCGGTCCGCCGACTCCTGCGCGGTGATCTCCGCGAGGCCGTTGCGCACCGCGTCCGCCCGCAGCTCCTCGCGGTCCCGTACGCGCGTCAGCACCGCGTCCACGCCCACCGCGCCGAAGACCTCCGCGTCCGTGAACGCCGCCGCCCCGAAGACATGGTCGAAGTGGGGATGGGTCAGCGCGAGATGCGTCACACGGTGACCGGTGAGCGACCGCGCCTGCTCGCGCAACCGCGCGCCCTCGGCCGGGCTCGACCCCGCGTCGATCATGAGTACCGCGCCCTCACCGGCGACCAGCCCCGCCGTGCAGTCCCACACCGGAAGCCGGCACCGCCCCACCCCGCCGGACACCCGCTCCCACCCGAGCTCTTCCCAAGTCACCGTCATACGGCGACGCTAGCGGTGACCCCCGTCCGGGGCACGACAGCACGCGACCAGCCTTGCCGGGGGTGTACCCCGCAGCCGTACACTGGGCGGGGAATGCTGGCACTCGCACGCGCAGAGTGCCAGGCACGACAGGCAGGACACCAGGCGGACGACTTCTGGAGGTGTGCGCGAATGCTCAGTGAACGCAGGCTTCAGGTGCTGCGCGCCATCGTCCAGGACTACGTCGGCACCGAGGAGCCGGTGGGCTCCAAGGCCCTCACCGAGCGGCACAACCTCGGCGTCTCCCCGGCCACCGTCCGCAACGACATGGCGGCCCTCGAGGACGAGGGGTACATCGCCCAGCCGCACACCAGCGCCGGGCGCATCCCCACCGACAAGGGCTACCGGCTGTTCGTGGACAAGCTGGCCGGCGTCAAGCCGATGACCGCGCCCGAGCGGCGCGCGATCCAGAACTTCCTCGAGGGCGCCGTCGACCTCGACGACGTCGTGGCACGTACGGTGCGGCTGCTCGCGCAGCTCACGCGACAGGTCGCCGTCGTGCAGTACCCGTCGCTGACCCGCTCGACCGTGCGGCATGTGGAATTGCTCTCCCTCGCGCCCGCGCGCGTGATGCTCGTGCTGATCACGGACACCGGGCGGGTCGAGCAGCGCGTGGTCGACTGCCCGGCGCCCTTCGGCGAGGCCTCGCTGGCGGATCTGCGCGCGCGGCTCAACAGCCGTGTCGCGAACCGCCGTTTCACGGATGTGCCGAGTCTGGTGGAAGATCTGCCGGAGGCGTTCGAGCACGAGGACCGGGGTACGGTCTCCACGGTGCTCTCCACTCTCCTGGAGACACTCGTCGAGGAGAACGAGGAGCGGCTGATGATCGGCGGCACCGCCAATCTGACCCGCTTCGGGCATGACTTCCCCCTCACGATCCGGCCGGTGCTGGAGGCGCTGGAGGAGCAGGTCGTGCTCCTCAAGCTGCTCGGCGAGGCGAAGGATCCGGGCGTGACCGTACGTATCGGTCATGAGAACGCCCATGAAGGACTCAACTCCACGTCCGTCGTGTCGGTCGGCTACGGTTCGGGCGGCGAGGCTGTCGCCAAGCTCGGCGTGGTCGGACCGACCCGCATGGACTACCCGGGAACGATGGGAGCGGTACGCGCAGTGGCACGGTACGTCGGACAGATCCTGGCGGAGTCGTAGTGGCCACGGACTACTACGCCGTACTCGGCGTGCGCCGCGACGCGTCGCAGGAAGAGATCAAGAAGGCCTTCCGGCGGCTCGCGCGCGAGCTGCACCCGGACGTCAACCCCGATCCGAAGACCCAGGAGCGGTTCAAGGAGATCAACGCCGCCTACGAGGTGCTGTCGGACCCGCAGAAGAAGCAGGTCTACGACCTCGGCGGCGACCCGCTCTCGCAGGCCGGAGGCGGTGGCGCGGGCGGCTTCGGGGCCGGCGGCTTCGGGAACTTCTCCGACATCATGGACGCGTTCTTCGGCACGGCGTCGCAGCGCGGTCCGCGCTCGCGCACCCGCCGCGGCCAGGACGCCATGATCCGCATCGAGATAGAGCTCGACGAGGCGGCCTTCGGTACGACGAAGGACATCCAGGTCGACACGGCGGTCGTCTGCAACACCTGTAACGGTGAGGGCGCGGCGCCGGGGACCTCCGCCCAGACGTGTGACATGTGCCGCGGCCGCGGTGAGGTGTCCCAGGTCACGCGGTCCTTCCTCGGTCAGGTCATGACCTCGCGGCCCTGCCCGCAGTGCCAGGGCTTCGGCACGGTCGTCCCGACCCCCTGCCCGGAGTGTGCCGGCGACGGCCGCGTCCGCTCCCGCCGCACGCTGACCGTGAAGATCCCCGCCGGTGTCGACAACGGCACGCGCATCCAGCTCGCCGGCGAGGGCGAGGTCGGGCCAGGCGGCGGCCCCGCGGGCGACCTGTACGTCGAGATCCACGAACTGCCCCACTCGCAGTTCCAGCGGCGCGGCGACGACCTGCACTGCACGGTCACGCTCCCGATGACGGCGGCCGCCCTCGGCACGAAGGTGCCGTTGGAGACGCTGGACGGCCTGGAGGAGGTCGACATCCGGCCCGGCACCCAGTCCGGCCAGTCGATCCCGCTGCACGGCCGTGGTGTCACGCACCTGCGCGGCGGCGGACGCGGCGACCTCATCGTCCACGTCGAGGTCCAGACCCCGAGCAAGCTGGACGTCGAGCAGGAGCGCCTGCTGCGCGAGCTGGCCAAGCTGCGCGGCGAGGAGCGGCCTCAGGGGCAGTTCCAACCCGGGCAGCAGGGGTTGTTCTCGCGGTTGAAGGATGCGTTCAACGGGCGCTGACGTCGGCTCCCCCGGGGGCCGGTGGGTGGCTTTTCCTCTGGTCTATGCCACACGGCAGGCCGGTTTCGGGGTTGTTCGGAGGACGTGACAACATGCGGTCATGTCCTCCGCGCTGACCGATCTCTTCCCTCACCCGATCGTGCAGGCCCCCATGGCGGGCGGCGTCTCCGTACCGAAGCTGGCCGCCGCCGTGTGCGAGGCGGGCGGACTCGGGTTCCTCGCCGCCGGGTACAAAACCGCCGACGGGATGTACCAGGAGATCAAGCAGCTCCGCAGCCTCACCAGCAGGCCCTTCGGAGTGAACCTCTTCATGCCGCAGCCGGAGTACGCCGACCCCGCGGCCATCGACGTCTACGCCCACCAGCTGGCCGGCGAGGCCTCCTGGTACGAGGCCGAGCTCGGCGACCCCGACAGCGGCCGGGACGACGGCTACGAGACCAAGCTCGCGGTGCTGCGCGACAACCCCGTGCCGGCGGTGTCGTTCCACTTCGGCACGCCGACCCGGGAGGTCGTCGACGCCCTGCACCGGGTCGGCACCTTCGTCCTGGTCACCGCGACCACCCCCGACGAGGCCCGGGCCGTCGAGCGGGCGGGCGCGGACGCGGTCATCGCGCAGGGCGTCGAGGCCGGCGGCCACCAGGGCACGCACCGGGACATCCCCGAGACGGACGGTTCCGGCATCGGGCTGCTGTCGCTGGTCGCCCAGATCCGGGAGGCCGTGAGCATCCCGATCATCGCCGCCGGCGGCATCATGCGCGGCGGCCAGATCGCCGCGGTCCTCGCGGCGGGCGCGAGCGCGGCCCAGCTCGGCACCGCGTTCCTCGCCACCGCCGAGTCGGGGGCGAACGCCGTGCACAAGCAGGCGCTGACCAACCCCCTGTTCGTGCGCACGGAGTTGACCCGGGCCTTCTCCGGGCGCCCGGCGCGCGGCCTGGTCAACCGCTTCCTGCGCGAGCACGGCCCGTACGCGCCCGCCGCCTATCCCGAGATCCACCACCTCACCTCGCCGCTGCGCCAGGCCGCCGCCAAGGCGGGGGACGCGCAGGGCATGGCGCTGTGGGCCGGACAGGGGCACCGGATGGCGCGGGAGCTGCCCGCCGGGCAGCTGATGGAGGTGCTGGCCGGTGAACTCGCCGCGGCGCTGACCGCGCTGTCGGGCGGAGGCGGAGTCCGATGACAGCTCCGGTGTTCGTGGTCGAGCACTTCGACGCGGGCGGGGGCGGCCGCTGTGTCCTCGACGGTCCGGAGGGACGGCACGCCGTCTCCGTGAAGCGGCTGCGGCCCGGTGAGGACGTCGTCCTCACGGACGGGGCCGGGCGGTGGGCGGACGGTGTCGTGCTCGACACCGAGGGCAAGGACCGGCTGATCGTCCGGCTGGACCCGGTGACCGAGGAGCCGCCGGAGCAGCCCCGGGTGACCGTCGTCCAGGCACTGCCCAAGGGGGACCGCGGGGAGCTGGCCGTCGAGACGATGACCGAGGTCGGCGTCGACGCGATCGTGCCGTGGGCGGCGGCGCGTTGCATCACGCAGTGGAAGGGCGACCGGGGGCTGAAGGCGCTGGGCAAGTGGCGGGCGACGGCCCGGGAGGCGGGCAAGCAGTCCCGCCGGGTGCGCTTCCCGCAGGTCGCGGAGGTGGCGACGACCAAGCAGGTCGCGGCGCTCCTGGCCGGTGCCGACTTCGCCGCCGTGCTGCACGAGAGCGGGGACGAGCCGCTGGCGACGGCCGAACTGCCGTCGTCCGGTGAGATCGTGCTGGTGGTGGGGCCCGAAGGGGGCGTGGCGCCGGAGGAGTTGGCGCTGTTCGCACAAGCGGGGGCCAAGGCGTATCGCCTCGGGCGCAGTGTGCTGCGCACATCGACTGCCGGGACCGCGGCCGTGGCCGTGCTCCTGGCTCGCACCGGCCGCTGGACCTGACCTTTCTCGGAGGCACCGTGGAACTCGCACAGGTACGACTGCTCGTGACCGACTTCGCCGCCTGCTACCACTTCTACGGCGAGGTCCTCGGCCTCAAGCCGCAGTCGGGGGCGGTGGACGGGCCGTACGAGAAGTTCAGCCCCACGGTGGGATCCGCGGGGATCGCGTTGCAGGACCGCCCGATGATGGCCGAGATGCTGGACGAGCTGGGCGACACGGCGAACGGCCACCGCTCCCTGGTCGTCCTGCGTGTCGATGCCCTGGACGCGTACTGCGAGGAGATCACTCTGCGCGGCGCCACGATCCTGCACGGGCCGGTGCCCGTGACCGACCGCCTGCGCGTCGCCCACCTCAAGGACCCCGAGGGCAACTTGGTCGAGCTGCAGGAGTGGCTGCTGCTACGCGGCTGACGGCTTGTCTGGGTGCATACGCCGGGCTGCGCAACGCCCCGCCACCGCATTAACGCCGCGTGGCCATTTGCGCTCTACCGCCCCGCCCCCGACGGTGGCAGGCTGCCCTCCATGGGGGCTTTGAGGAGGATTTGGCGAAGGCCGCGCAGTCGTAGGGTGGCGGTCGCGGCGACATTCGCGGTAGTTGCCGTGGGTGGGGCCGTCGCGTGTGAACCCGGTGCCGGGATCAGCTCCGCGTCCGTCGCGTACACCACCGACGAGACTGTGACCAAGGAGCTCAACCGGCAGAAGGCGGGCGTGCGGTGGCTGACGTGCACCGCCTCCTACGGGGACAACGGCCAGGGCGGGAAGCCGTCGCCCTCGGCGAGTGAGAAGACCGTCGCCACCGTCGACTGTGAGGGTGAGACGGAGGACGGGAAGGACATCACGGTCGACGGCAAGGTCACCCACGCCGTGGACGGCGCTTGCGTGCGCGGGAACATCACCGCCAAGGTGGACGGCAAGGTGTGGTTCGAGGTCGACGGGCTCGGTAACTGCAACGCCACCAGCCCGCCGCCCGTGGGCGGTGGGCCCTCGAACGGGCAGCCCGGACCCACCGTCACCGTTACCGTCACACAGACCATCTGGTGCGATCGGTACCCGGACTGCCGCCCCGTCGAGGGGAAGTGATCCGAACCCTGTCCGCACGACGTCCTCCCTGCATAGGGTGATCGGGTGACACAGTCCGCATCGCCTGCTTACCTCCGGTTCCCCCACGTGCACGGTGACCTGGTCGCCTTCACCGCCGAGGACGACGTGTGGCTCGCTCCTCTCGACGGCGGACGGGCCTGGCGGGTCAGCGCCGACAACGTGCCGGTGACCCTCCCTCGTATCTCGCCCGACGGCACCACCGTCGCCTGGACCTCGACCCGCGACGGCGCCCCCGAGGTGCACGTCGCCCCGGTCGACGGCGGCCCCGCCAAGCGCCTGACGTACTGGGGCAGTCTGAAGACCCAGGTGCGTGGCTGGACCCCGGACGGCAAGGTACTCGCGATCAGCTCCCAGGGGCAGGCGAGTCTGCGCCGCACCTGGGCGCGTGCCGTGCCGCTCGACGGTGGCCCGGCCACCACCCTGCCGCACGGGCCGGTCGGTGACATCGCCTACGGGCCGAGTGTCCTCCTCCTGTCCGCGCCGATGGGGCGCGAGGCCGCCTGGTGGAAGCGGTATCGGGGCGGTACGGCGGGCAAGTTGTGGATCGACCGGGACGGCGACGGGGAGTTCGTCCGGCTGCACGAGGAACTCGACGGGAACATCGAGTACCCGCTGTGGGCGGGGGACCGGATCGCCTTCCTGTCCGACCACGACGGCACCGGCGCGCTGTACTCCTCCCTCGCCGACGGGTCCGACCTGCGTCGGCACACCCCGCTCGACGGCTTCTACGCCCGGCATGCCGCGACCGACGGCACCCGTGTCGTCTACTCCAGCGCCGGTGAGCTGTGGGTGCTCGATGATCTGGACGGGGCCGAGCCGCGGCGGCTGGACGTGCGGCTCGGCGGACAGCGCGTCGATCTCCAGCCGTTCCCGGTGAACGCCTCCCGCTGGTTCGGGTCGGCGTCCCCGGACCACACCGCGCGCGGCAGCGCCGTGTCCGTACGCGGCTGCGTCCACTGGGTCACCCACCGCTCCGGCCCGGCCCGCGCCCTGGCCGCGACGCCCGGGGTGCGGGCCCGGCTGCCGCGGGCGTTCCGCGCGGACGGCGAGGAGTGGGTGGTGTGGGTGACGGACGCTGAGGGCGACGACGCCCTGGAGTTCGCGCCCGCCACCGGCCTCGCCCCGGGTGTGACACCGCGCCGGCTCGCCGCCGGGCAGCTCGGCAGGGTGCTGGACCTCGCCATGGCACCGGACGGCAGCCGTGCGGCCGTGGCCTCCCACGACGGGCGCCTGCTGCTCGTCGAGAGGGAGACGGGTGAAGTGCGGGAGGTCGACCGCAGCGAGGACGGTGATGTGTCCGGGCTCGTCTTCTCGCCCGACTCCTCCTGGCTCGCCTGGTCCCACCCCGGCCCGCGGCCCCTGTGCCAGCTGAAGCTCGCCAACACCACGGACCTGTCGGTCACCGAGGCGACCCCGCTGCGCTTCCAGGACTACGCGCCGGCGTTCACGACGGACGGCAAGCACCTCGCGTTCCTGTCGACCCGCTCCTTCGACCCGGTCTACGACGAGCACGTCTTCGACCTGGCCTTCGTGGAGGGCGCCCGGCCGCATCTGATCACGCTCGCGGCCACCACGCCCTCCCCGTTCGGGCCGCAGCGGCACGGCCGGTCCTTCGAGACGCCCGACCGGGAGGAGACCCCCGACAGCGAGGGCACCCCCACCACGCGCATCGACCTCGAAGGCCTCGCCGACCGCATCGTGCCCTTCCCGGTCGAGGCCGCCCGCTACTCCAACCTGCGCGCCGCCAAGGACGGTGTCCTGTGGCTGCGCCACCCGGTCGCCGGTGTGCTCGGCGCGTCCCGGGCCACCCCGGACGACCCCGACCCCAAGTCCGAGCTGGAGCGGTACGACCTCGCCCAGCAGCGGGTCGAGCATCTCGCCGTCGACGCCGACCACTTCGAGGTCAGCGGCGACGGCAAGCGAGTGCTGCTGTGGACCGACGGGCGGCTGAAGGTCGTCCCCAGCGACCGGCGCGCCTCGAACGACGACGACAGCGACACCAACATCACCGTCGACCTGGGCCGCGTACGCCAGTTCGTCGACCCGGCCGCCGAGTGGCGGCAGATGTTCGACGAGAACGGCCGCATCATGCGGGACCACTTCTGGCGGCCGGACATGAGCGGCGTCGACTGGGCCGGCGTCCTCGACCGCTACCGTCCGGTCGTCGACCGGCTCGCCACCCACGACGACCTGGTCGACCTGCTGTGGGAGGTGCAGGGCGAACTCGGCACCTCGCACGCCTACGTCACCCCGCGCGGCGGATTCGGCGGCGGTCCCCGCCAGGGCCTGCTCGGCGCCGACATCTCCCGCCACGAGGACGGCAGTTGGCGCGTCGACCGCATCCTGCCCTCCGAGACCTCCGACCCGGACGCCCGCAGCCCGCTGGCCGCGCCCGGCGTCGCCGTACGCCCCGGGGACGCCGTCCTCGCGATCGCCGGACAGCCGGTCGACCCGGTGGCGGGACCCGGCCCGCTGCTGATCGGCACGGCGGGCAAGCCGGTCGAGCTGACCATCTCCCCGTCCGGCGGTGGCGACCCGCGGCACGCCGTCGTCGTCCCGGTCGCGGACGAGGAGCCGCTGCGGTACCACGCCTGGGTCGCCGACCGGCGCGCCTACGTCCACGAGAAGTCCGGCGGCCGCCTCGGATACCTGCACGTCCCGGACATGCAGGCGCCCGGCTGGGCCCAGATCCACCGCGACCTGCGCGTCGAGGTCGCCCGTGAGGGTCTGGTTGTCGACGTCCGCGAGAACCGCGGCGGCCACACCTCCCAGCTGGTCGTCGAGAAACTCGCCCGCCGCATCGTCGGCTGGGCCGTTCCCCGCGGCATGCGCCCCTACAGCTACCCCCAGGACGCCCCCCGCGGCCCCGTCGTGGCCGTCGCCAACGAGTTCTCCGGCTCCGACGGCGACATCGTCAACGCCGCGATCAAGGCCCTCGGCCTGGGCCCGGTCGTCGGCACCCGCACCTGGGGCGGCGTCATCGGCATCGACAGCCGGTACCGGTTGGTGGACGGCACCCGGGTCACCCAACCCAAGTACGCCTTCTGGCTGGAGGGCTACGAGTGGGGAGTGGAGAACTACGGGGTGGATCCCGACGTGGAGGTCCTCCAGCGCCCCCAGGATTACGTGGCGGGCAGGGACGCCCAACTGGACGAGGCGATCCGTATCGCGCTGGAGAACCTGGAGAACAGTCCCGCGAAAACGCCCCCTGCTGTGCCGACCGATTAGGGGCGCGGGACTGTGTCGATGTGCGGCTCCGCCACAGGGGCGCGACGAGCCCAAACGCACCCGCACCCGACGACGATACGATGCCCGAGTCGGACCGCACGGCCCAACCCCGGAGGGAAAATGGCAGGGGAACCCCAGGACGACTGCCTGTTCTGCAAGATCGTCGCCGGAACCATCCCGGCGACGATCGTCCGCCAGACGGACACCACCGTCGCGTTCCGCGACATCAACCCCCAGGCCCCCACCCACGTCCTGATCATCCCCAAGGCGCACCACGAGAACGCCGCCGCACTCGCCGCAGCCGACCCGGCCCTTACCGCGGACGTGCTCCGCGAGGCCCAGGCCGTCGCCGACGAGGAGAAGCTGGACAGCTACCGCCTGGTGTTCAACACCGGCAGCGGCGCCGGCCAGACGGTCTGGCACGTGCACGGTCACGTGCTCGGCGGCCGCGGCCTCGACTGGCCTCCGGGGTAATCCGCCTTGTCCGTACGCGAACTCGTGGTGCTCGGCACCGCCAGCCAGGTCCCGACCCGCCACCGCAACCACAACGGCTACCTGCTCCGCTGGGACGGCGAGGGCATCCTGTTCGACCCCGGCGAGGGCACGCAGCGCCAGATGGTCCGTGCCGGGGTCGCCGCGCACGACCTGAACCGGCTCTGCGTCACGCACTTCCACGGCGACCACGCACTGGGCCTGCCCGGGGTCATCCAGCGCATCAACCTCGACCAGGTGCCGCACGAGATCACCGCCCACTACCCGAAGTCCGGGCAGCGCTTCTACGAGCGGCTCCAGTTCGCCACGCCCTACCGCGCGACCGTCTTCATCACCGAGGCCCCGGCCGACGGGGACGGCGTCCTCGCGGTCACGCCGTCGTACACGCTGGACACCCGCAGGCTGTCGCACTCGGTCGAGTCGTACGGCTACCGGATCGTCGAGCACGACGGCCGCCGCATGCTGCCCGAGCGGCTCGCCGCGCACGGCATCAAGGGGCCGGACATCGGCCGGCTCCAGCGCGAGGGGTCGCTCGGCGGGGTCTCGCTCGACGACGTCAGCGAGGTGCGGCGCGGGCAGCGGTTCGCGTTCGTCATGGACACCCGGCTGTGCGACGGGGTGTACGCGCTCGCCGAGGGCTGCGACATGCTCGTCATCGAGTCGACCTTCCTCGACGAGGACGAGCAACTCGCCGTGGAACACGGCCATCTGACGGCAGGTCAGGCCGCGCGGGTGGCCCGGGACGGCGGTGTGCGGCACCTCGTGCTGACCCACTTCAGCCAGCGCTACCACGACCCCGAGGAGTTCGAGCGGCAGGCGCGGGCGGCGGGGTACGAGGGGGAGCTGACCGTGGCGCACGATCTGTTGAGGGTGCCGGTTCCAAAGCGTCAGTGAAACGCCCGTACGATGAATTGATGTCCCTCCCCAAAGCCGAACTGCACCTTCATATCGAAGGCACCCTGGAACCGGAACTCGCCTTCGAGCTCGCCGCGCGGGGTGGCCTCACGCTGCCGTATGCGGACACGGACGAGCTGCGCGAGGCCTACCGGTTCGAGGACCTCCAGTCGTTCCTGAACCTGTACTACGAGCTCATGGCCGTCCTGCGCACCGAGCGGGACTTCGAGGACCTCGCGAACGCCTACCTCGAACGCGCGGCCGCCCAGGGCGTGCGGCACGCGGAGATCTTCTTCGACCCGCAGGCCCACACCAGCCGCGGGCTGGAACTCGGCACGGTCGTCGAGGGGCTGTGGCGGGCGCTCGGCGACAGCGAGTCACAGCACGGCGTCTCGACCCGGCTGATCATGTGCTTCCTGCGCGACGAGTCCGCCGAGTCGGCCCTGGCGACCCTTCAGGCGGCCAAGCCGTACCTGGACCGGATCACCGGCGTCGGCCTCGACTCGGCCGAGGTCGGGCATCCGCCCGCGAAGTTCCGCGAGGTGTACGAGGCCGCTGCCGCGCTCGGCCTCAGGCGGGTCGCGCACGCCGGTGAGGAGGGGCCGCCGGAGTACATCACCGAGGCCCTGGACGTCCTCGGCGTCGAGCGGGTCGACCACGGGCTGCGCTGCGTGGAGGCCCCGGAGCTGATGAAGCGGCTGGTGCGGGAGCGGGTGCCGCTGACGCTGTGTCCCCTGTCGAACGTCCGGCTGCGTACCGTCGACACCCTCGCCGACCATCCGCTGCCCGCCATGCTGGACGCCGGCCTCATGTGCACGGTCAACTCGGACGACCCGGCCTACTTCGGCGGGTACGCCGGTGACAACTTCGACGCCGTGCGCGACACCCTCGGCCTGGGCGAGGAGCGGCTGCGCGAGCTCGCCCGCAACTCCTTCCTCGCCTCGTTCCTGGAGGACGACGAGGAGTTGCGGGCGCGGTATCTCGCCGAGGTGGAGGCCTACGAGTTCCGCTGAGGAACCCGCGGTCTCACAGGGCCTCCGACCCGGCCTTGCCGTAGGCGCGCTGGGCCGGGACGGCCGGGGTGTCCAGGGGGATCTCCACCACCGGCTGTTCCGGAGCGCCGATCTCGGGGACCGCGCCGGTGCGGGTGCCCGTGGTGGCGGCGACCAGGGCGGCCGGGTGGCCGCCCCGGCGGCGGATCGCCCCGGCAAGCAGCGGGCGTCCGCTCGTGTGCAGGGCGACGGCGGTCATCGGCAGGGCGACCACCAGCAGACCGGCGGCCAGGATCGCGCCCATGACCGGGAACCCGGCCTGCGCCGACAGCACACTGCCGGTGAGCGGCCCGGCGGCCGTGCCCAGCGAGGACGCCGAGCCGACGAGCACGGCCCAGCGGCCACGCGGGTCCAGCGAGGCGGCGAGCCCGATCAGGTACGACAGCACCACCGGATACAGGGTGTTCCAGGCGATCTCGCCGGTCGCGAAGCTCACCAGGTCGGTCGCGGAGGCGCTGAGCACGATGCAGCCGGCGATGAGGACCGTGCCCGCCCCGATCGGCACCGCGCGTCCCAGCCGCGCCCCGAGCGCGCCGGCCGCGAGGACCCCGGTCAGTCCGGCGCCCAGCGCCACGGCGAAGACGGCGCCGACGGTGGCCTCGCCGAGGTGGGCCTGGGTCAGTCCGATCTGTCCGCTCACGCCCCACAGGGAGTTCTGGGCGAGCGACCAGCACACCATGGCGGCGGCCAGCACCAGGCCCGAACGGGCGTGTGGCAGCCGGGCCTTGTGGTGCCGCGTGGGCGCGGCGGGCGTACCGGCGGGCAGGCGGCCGGTCAGCGGCCACACGGCCAGGGCCGTCAGAGCGATCGCGGCCAGGGGCAGACCGTGCCCCGGACCGAGGTGCGGGACCGTCAGATAGACGGCGCCCGCGAGGGCGGAGACGGTGAGCAGACCGGCCGTGGAGGCCCGGTGCGGATCCCGCTGGGCGGCGATGAGGGTGGCGGCGACGGTGGTGGCCGTGCCGGAGCCGAACCCGCCGAGGACCGCGCCTGTGACGACGGCCGGGACGGCGGTGGTCAGTGCGGCAACGCCGTAGCCGAGCAGGGCCAGCGCGAGCCCGAGCCGGGCGAGGGTGCGGGCTCCGATCCGTTCGACCCGTGAGGCCAGGGCGAATCCGGCGGTCGCCGAACTCAGCAGCAGAGCGCTGCCGATGGCGCCGGCCTGGGTGGCGGAGAGCGGAAGGCCCGAGTCGAGTCTGCCGACGGTGGTCGGCAGCAGATACGGGGCGAGGTACCCGGCCGTGAAAAGGGCGACGAGGGGCCAGGGGGTGGTGCGGGGGGCGAACACGGGCGTTCCCAGGGCATGCGAAAGGAGCGGTGGAGGAGGGGGATTGGGCGACGACCGTCGACGGACAGGAACGCGCGGGCAATTTGTATCAAGCAAGTAGTCGTACGAGTTAACCCGGGAGGTGTGATGTGGCGCACGTTGCGTTTGGTGCGGTGAAGTCCGGGTAAACAAGCGCCTTTCGCAAGGCGTCGTGGGCGTTCTCGCTAACGCCAGTGCACCGACCCGGCCCCTGGAACCGTCGCCTCCACCTTCGCCCGGATCTCCCGCATCACGGCGACGATCCGCTCCTCGTGCTCCGGCGTGAGCCGGGCCACCGGCACCGAGCAGCTGATCGCGTCCAGCGCCGGGGTGTCGTAGCGCAGCGCGAACCCGAAGCCGACGATGCCGGTCACGCCCTCCTCCCGGTCCACGGACCAGCCGCGGTACCGGACCCGGGCGAGGTCGGCCGCGAGGGACTCCCGGCTGGTGTGCGAGTTCGGGGTCAGCGCCTCGTACGGCCCCTCGGGCAGTTCCGCGTCCGGGCGTTCCGCCAGCAGGGCCTTGCCCAGGGCCCCGACGTGCGCGGGCAGGTGCCGCCCCACCCGGCTGATCGTGCGCAGGTACTCGTGCGACTCCCGCGTCGCCAGATACGCCACGTCCCGGCCGTCCAGCCGCCCCATGTGGATCGTCTCGCCGAGCGCCTCGGACGCCTCGTCGAGATACGGCCGTACGACCCGGACCCGCGGGTCGGAGTCGAGGTAGCTGGTGCCGGTGAGCAGGGCGTGGATGCCGATGCCGTACAGGGAGCCGGTGACGTCGGTGCGGACCCAGCCGCGCGAGATCAGGGTCTGGAGCAGCGCGTACATCGAGCTGCGCGGCACGGCGAGTTCGTCGGCCAGCTCCTGCAGTCGTGCCGGGCGGTCGCCGCGCGCCGCGAGGAGTTCCAGCAGTTCGACCGTGCGGGCCGCGGACTTCACTTCGCGGACGCCCCCTGTGTCTGGCATGTGCCGATCGTAATCGGGCCGCCCCGTGCGGTTGACGTTCCCGTACCCAACCATCATTCTCATACATAAATGACGTCTACATAAGGAGATGGCGAGGGGATGGCCGAGGAGATGACCGTGAGCGCTGGACCGGGTGCGGTCGCGCACCGGCTGCGGGAGGGCATGGCCGGCGGCGTGCTGTCGTTCCCGCTGACCAGCTTCCGCGACGACGGCACCCTCGACCCGGACGGCTTCCGCGCCTACGTCGCGGACCGGCTCGCCACCGCGCCCGGCGCCGTCTTCCCCGCCTGCGGCACCGGCGAGTTCTTCTCGCTCGACGAGGACGAGTACCGGCAGGTCGTCACCATCACCGTCGAGGAGGCGGCGGGCCGCGTACCGGTCGTGGCCGGGACCGGGTACGGCTGGGCGCAGGCCGTCCGGTTCGCGCGCATCGCCGAGGACGCCGGCGCCGACGCGCTCCTCGTGCTGCCGCACTACCTCGTCGCCGCCCCGCAGGACGGACTGGTCGCCCAGCTGGAACAGATCGCCGCCCGCACCCGGCTGCCCCTGGTCGCCTACCAGCGCGGACAGGTCGCGTTCACCGCCGAGTCGCTCAGGCGCATCGCGGCCCTGCCGGGCGTCATCGGCCTCAAGGACGGCCACAGCGACCTCGACCGGCTCCAGCGCCTGACCCTTGCCGCGCCCGAGGACTTCCTGTTCTTCAACGGCGCAGCCACCGCCGAGATCCAGGCCCGCGCCTACGCCGCCGTCGGCGTCCCCGCCTACTCCTCCGCCGTCCACGCCTTCGCCCCCGAGATCGCCGACGCCTTCTTCGCCGCCCTGCGCGACGGCAACCACGGCACCGTCGACAAGCTGCTGCGCGGCTTCTACGTCCCGCTCGTCGAACTGCGCGACCGCGTCCCCGGGTACGCCGTGTCGCTGGTGAAGGCGGCGGCCCGGCTGCGCGGCCACCCGGTGGGCCCCGTACGCGCCCCGCTCACCGACCCCTCGCCCGCCGACCTGGCCGCCCTCACCGCCCTCCTCACCGCGGGACTCGACCTCGTAGGAGCCGCTCCGTGAACCTCGCCATCACCGACGTACGGCTGACGCCGATCCTGGTCGCGGACCCGCCGCTGCTGAACACGCAGGGCGTGCACCAGCCCTACACGCCCCGGCTGATCGTCGAGGTCGTCACGGCGGACGGGGTGACGGGCGTGGGGGAGACCTACGGCGACACCAAGTACCTTGAGCTGGCCCGGCCCTTCGCCGAGCGGCTGAAGGGACGCCAGGTCAGCGACCTGAACGGGCTGTTCACGGTCGCGGACCGGGTCGCGGTGGACGCCTCCCGGGTCGAGAACGCCGTCGACGTCGGCGGGCTGCGCGGCGTCCAGACCGCCGACAAGCTGCGTCTTTCCGTCGTCTCCGCCTTCGAGGTCGCCTGCCTCGACGCCCTCGGCAAGACCCTCGGGCTGCCCGTGCACGCGCTGCTCGGCGGCAAGGTGCGCGACGCCGTCGAGTACAGCGCGTACCTGTTCTACAAGTGGGCCGAGCACCCGGAGGGCGTCGCCTGCGAGAAGGACGACTGGGGGGCCGCCGTCGACCCGGCCGGAGTGGTGGCACAGGCCCGCCGGTTCACCGAGCGGTACGGCTTCACCTCCTTCAAGCTCAAGGGCGGTGTCTTCCCGCCCGACGAGGAGATCGCGGCCGTCCGGGCGCTCGCCGAGGCGTTCCCCGGGCACCCGCTGCGCCTCGACCCCAACGGCGCCTGGTCCCTGGAGACCTCGCTGAAGGTGGCGCGCGAACTCGGGGACGTCCTGGAGTACCTGGAGGACCCGACCCTCGGCACCGCCGCCATGGCCGAGGTCGCCGAGCGGACCGGGGTGCCGCTCGCCACCAACATGTGCGTGACGACCTTCGCCGAGATCAAGGAGGCGTTCACCAGGGGCGCGGGCGGCGCTGTCCAGGTGGTGCTCTCCGACCACCACTACTGGGGCGGGCTGCGCAACACCCAGCAGCTCGCCGCCGTCTGCCGCACCTTCGGCGTCGGCGTGTCGATGCACTCCAACACCCACCTGGGCATCTCGCTCGCCGCGATGACCCACGTGGCGGCCACCGTCCCGAACCTCCACCACGCCTGCGACTCCCACTACCCCTGGCAGTCGGAGGACGTGCTCACCGAGCGGCTCGGCTTCGAGGGCGGCAAGGTGACCGTGTCCGACGCGCCCGGGCTCGGCGTGGAGCTCGACCGTGAGCGACTGGCCGTACTGCACCGGCGGTGGCTGGACGACGACGGTGCGCTGCGGGACCGCGACGACGCGGCGGCCATGCGGGTCGCCGACCCGGAGTGGGGGACGCCCTCGGTGCCCCGCTGGTAGTACCGGCTCACCGGTCGCCCAGGGGGCGCGCGGGGGCCGGCGCGAGCTGACGGAACGGGTGGGTCCGGCGTGATCGGCGTCACGTTGTCGGTGGTGTGGTGCACACTGGCCTGGTCCGCACCACGTCAGGGAGCGCATCGTGATCGCGTCCACCGCCCCGGCAGGAAAGGGCCCGGCCGGAAAGGGATCGCACCGCCAGAGCCAGGTCGATCCCCTCGCCCCGCTGCGCGCGCCGGACGACCCGCCCTGGGACGTCTATCTCACCGGCACCGTCTTCCTCGACATCATCTTCACCGGGCTCGACTCCGCCCCGGTGCGCGGGACCGAGTCCTGGGCGCGCGGGATGGGGTCGAGCCCCGGCGGCGTCGCCAACATGGCCACCGCGCTGGCCCGCCTCGGCCTCAGGACGTCCCTCGCGGCGGCCTTCGGCGACGACCACTACGGCGACTACTGCTGGGACGCCCTGGAGCACGGCGAGGGCATCGACCTCTCCCCGTCGCGCACGGTGCCCGGCTGGCACTCCCCGGTGACGGTCTCCATGGCCTACGAGGGGGAGCGCACGATGGTCTCGCACGGCCACGAGCCGCCCCCGGAGGAGCCCGCCCCCGAGTGCCCGCCCCGCTCGCGTGCCGCCGTCGCCTCCCTCGCCCCCGGCGTGAGCGCGCCCTGGATCGCCCAGGCCGCGAGCAAGGGCACGCGGGTCTTCGGCGACGTCGGCTGGGACGACACGGGTGCCTGGGACCTGGCGGCGCTGCCCGACCTGCGGCACTGCGAGGCCTTCCTGCCGAACGCCGAGGAGGCCATGCGGTACACGGGCGCGGACTGCCCAAGGGCGGCGGCGCACGCGCTGACCGACTACGTGCCGCTCGCAGTGGTCACGCTCGGGGCGGACGGGGCGTACGCGGTGGACCGGCGTACGGGGGAGACGGCGGAGGTGCCCGCGATCGAGGTCGAGGCGCTCGATCCGACGGGGGCGGGGGACGTGTTCGTCGCCGGGTTCGTCACCGGCACGCTGGCTCACTGGCCGCTGGCGGACCGGCTGGCCTTCGCCGGGCTGACCGCGGCGCTGTCGGTGCAGGAGTTCGGGGGGTCGTTGTCGGCGCCGGGGTGGTCGGAGATCGCGGCGTGGTGGCGGCGGGTGCAGTCGGTGGAGGGGCAGGATCCGGCGGCGTTGCGGCGGTACGGGTTCCTGGCGGGGCTTGTGTCGGAGGAGTTGGTCAGGCCCTGGCCCTTGCGGCGGGCCGTGCCGACGATCGGGTTCCGGCGCTCGGCGTGACCGTCCCGGCCGACCAGGGGGCTCCGCCCCGGGGCCCGTGGCCTATGCCCACCCACCACCCGAAAGCACCCGGCCAAGAGCCGCTGTCGCCCCCGGTTGCAAACCCCACCCCAAAACCCCTACGGCGTTGTCAGTCCCCCGTCGTACCCTGGGAATCGCGAGGCCGCCCTCAGCTACGCGGCCGTGAAGAGGAGGAACCGCAGGCCTTCAGCGCCGGCCCATGACACAGACACCCACAGCTCACACCCCCGCGCAGGAGCAGGCGAGAGCACAGTTCACCGTCCCCGCCCAGCACCCCATGGTGACCGTGCTGGGGTCCGGCGACGCCCTCCTGCGCGTGATCGAGAAGGCCTTCCCGGCGGCCGACATCCACGTCCGGGGCAACGAGATCAGCGCGGTCGGCGACCCTGTGGACGTCGCCCTCATCGCCCGCGTGTTCGACGAGATGATGCTGGTGCTCCGCACCGGACAGCCGATGACGGAGGACGCAGTGGAACGCTCGATCGCCATGCTCAAGGCGAGCGAGAACGGGGAGAGCGACGGCCAGGAGACCCCGGCCCAGGTGCTCACGCAGAACATCCTGTCCTCGCGAGGCCGCACGATCCGCCCCAAGACGCTCAACCAGAAGCGTTACGTGGACGCGATCGACAAGCACACGATCGTCTTCGGCATCGGCCCGGCGGGTACCGGCAAGACCTACCTGGCGATGGCCAAGGCGGTGCAGGCCCTGCAGTCCAAGCAGGTCAACCGCATCATCCTGACCCGCCCGGCGGTCGAGGCGGGAGAGCGGCTCGGATTCCTCCCGGGCACGCTCTACGAGAAGATCGACCCGTACCTGCGCCCGCTCTACGACGCGCTGCACGACATGCTCGACCCGGACTCGATCCCGCGGCTGATGGCGGCGGGCACGATCGAGGTCGCGCCGCTGGCGTACATGAGGGGTCGCACCCTTAATGACGCCTTCATCATCTTGGACGAGGCCCAGAACACCAGCCCCGAGCAGATGAAGATGTTCCTCACCCGCCTCGGCTTCGACTCGAAGATCGTGATCACGGGTGACGTGACGCAGGTCGACCTCCCGGACGGGACGAAGAGCGGTCTGCGCCAGGTGCAGGACATCCTGGACGGCGTCGAGGACGTCCACTTCTCTCGCCTGTCGTCCCACGATGTGGTCCGGCACAAGCTGGTGGGCCGTATCGTCGACGCGTACGAGCAGTACGACACCGAGCACGGCACCCAGAACGGCGCCCACAAGGGCCGCGGCAAGTCCGGGCACAAGGGGAAGTAGACAAGCACAGCACCATGTCGATCGACGTCAACAACGAGTCCGGTACCGAGGTCGACGAGCAGGCGATCCTCGACATCGCCCGCTATGCGCTGGCGCGGATGCGCATCCACCCGCTCTCCGAGCTCTCGGTGATCGTGGTGGACGCCGCCGCCATGGAGCAGCTGCACATCCAGTGGATGGACCTGCCGGGCCCCACGGATGTCATGTCCTTCCCGATGGACGAGCTGCGCCCGCCGTCCAAGGACGACGACGAGCCGCCGCAGGGGCTGCTCGGCGACATCGTGCTGTGCCCCGAGGTCGCGGAGAAGCAGGGCAAGGAAGCGGACACGCAGCACTCCATGGACGAGGAGCTCCAGCTGCTCACCGTCCACGGCGTGCTGCACCTGCTGGGCTACGACCACGAGGAACCGGACGAGAAGGCCGAGATGTTCGGCCTCCAGGCGGCCATCGTGGACGGCTGGCGCGCGGAGCGGGGCCTGACCGGCCCGTCCCCGGCGCCGACGGTCTCGTAGCGCTGCCGATGAGTCCGCAACTCGCCCTGGGTGCGGTCGCCCTGGTCGTCGTGGCCTGGCTCTTCGCCTGCGCGGAGGCGGGCCTCGCGCGCGTCTCCAGCTTCCGTGCCGAGGAGGCCGTGCGCTCCGGCCGCCGGGGCAGCGCCAAGCTGTCCAAGGTCGCCGCCGACCCGACCCGCTATCTGAACGTGGCGCTGCTGGTGCGCGTCGCCTGCGAGATGGCCGCCGCCGCGCTGATCACGTACGGCTGCCTGATGGAGTTCGACAACACGACCGAGGCCCTCCTGATCGCCATCGCGGTCATGGTCCTCGTGTCGTACGTCGCCGTCGGCGTCTCCCCGCGCACCATCGGCCGCCAGCACCCGCTGAACACGGCGACGCTCTCGGCGTACGTCCTGGTGCCGCTGGCCCGGATCATGGGCCCGATCCCGTCGCTGCTGATCCTCATCGGTAACGCGCTCACCCCCGGCAAGGGCTTCCGCCGGGGTCCCTTCGCCTCCGAGGCGGAGCTGCGCGCGCTGGTCGACCTCGCCGAGAAGGAGTCGCTCATCGAGGACGACGAGCGCCGCATGGTGCACTCGGTCTTCGAGCTGGGCGACACCCTCGTCCGCGAGGTCATGGTCCCGCGCACGGACCTGGTGGTCATCGAGCGCTTCAAGACCATCCGCCAGGCCCTCACCCTCGCCCTGCGCTCCGGCTTCTCCCGGATCCCGGTGACCGGCGAGAGCGAGGACGACATCGTCGGGATTGTGTATCTGAAGGACCTGGTCCGCAAGACGCACATCAGCCGCGAGGCCGAGTCCGAGCAGGTGTCCACGGCGATGCGCCCGGCGTTCTTCGTGCCCGACACCAAGAACGCGGGCGACCTGCTGCGCGAGATGCAGAAGGAACGCAACCACGTCGCCGTCGCCGTCGACGAGTACGGCGGCACCGCCGGCATCGTCACCATCGAGGACATCCTCGAGGAGATCGTCGGCGAGATCACCGACGAGTACGACCGCGAACTGCCGCCGGTGGAGGACCTCGGCAAGGACCGCTACCGGGTCACCGCCCGCCTGGACATCGGCGACCTGGGCGAGCTGTACGGCCTGGAGGCGTTCGACGACGAGGACGTCGAGACGGTCGGCGGACTGCTGGCGAAGGCGCTGGGCCGGGTCCCGATCGCCGGTGCGTCGTCCGTCGTGGAACTCCCCGACGGCCGGGAACTGCGCCTGACCGCGGAGGCCGCGGCCGGCCGCCGCAACAAGATCGTGACGGTGCTGGCGGAGCCGGTGGACCCGGCGGACCCTCCCCGGGACGAGGAGGAGAAGCCGCAATGACCCCGCAGGAACTGCGCGCGTTCTGCCTGTCCTTCAACGCGGCGGTCGAGGACTTCCCGTTCAGCCCCGAGATCTCGGTCTTCAAGGTCCAGGGCAAGCTGTTCGCCTTGTCGCACCTCGACGCGCGTCCCCTGAAGGTCAACCTCAAGTGCGACCCGGACGACGCGATCCGGCTGCGCCGCGAGCACGATGGCCTGATCGTCCCGGGCTGGCACATGAACAAGCGCCACTGGAACACGGTCACGGCCGACGACGACCTCCCGGACCGGCTGGTCAGGGAACTCATCGAGGACTCGTACGACCTCGTCGTCGCGGGCCTGCCGCGGGCGGACCGCCTGCGCCTCGACCGCTCGTGACGCTTACGTATGCTCGGATCATGACCGACAGCAGCGCGCTCGACCCCGAGGACCGCAAGATCGTCACCCTGGCCCGCTCCGCGCGGGCCCGCAACGGCGTGCCCGAGGGGGCGGCCGTGCGGGACGAGACTGGACGTACGTATGTCGCGGGGACCGTGGCCCTCGATTCCCTGAAGCTCAGTGCCCTTCAGACGGCGGTGGCGATGGCAGTGGCCTCGGGTGCGAAGTCCCTGGAGGCCGCGGCCGTGGTGACGGAGGCGGAGACCGTGTCCGACGAGGACCGGGCGGCGGTACGGGATCTCGGTGGCGCGCGGACGCCGGTGTGGGTGGCCGGGCCCGACGGGACGGTGCGGACCACCGTGACCGCCGGCTGAAGTCTGCTGTAACCGGCGGTAATTAGGCGCGAATTCAACCTTGCCGCCGTCTGCCCCACGCGCATCAATGGGATCCGTATATTCCGACGGACCGTCAGGTTCGGCGCTCGCGTGACGTGCCCGCACTCACCTGCCGAGCGTCCCCCCCACACGGAAACGGAGCCGGAATCCCATGAGACGCAAGCGAATCGGAGCAGGCGCGGCCCTGGCGGCCGGGGCCCTCGCGGTCACCGGGCTCGCCTTCGCCCCCGCCGCACTCGCCGTCACCCCCCAGACGGCGACGATCAGCGCCGACTGCGGCACCTTCGGCAGTGGCGAGGCCACGCTCACGGCCAGCCAGGACGGCACCGCCGCCACCCTCACCGTCAAGTCATCCGCGATCACCGCGCCGATCGCCCTCGGCGAGGACTCGATCGCGTCCACGCTCACCCTGGTGAAGACCGGCGGCGGCACCGTCGACTTCACCGGCACTCAGAACCCGGCGATGGCCGCCGGCGCCCCCGTCGAGGTCGGCCCCCTCAGCGGCACCGTGGCCTCCGGCGACAGCCTGGAGGCCTTCGGCGGCTCGCTGAAGATGACCGTCTTCGGCATCACGATCACCTGCACGGCGACCGGGCCGCAGTCGCCGGGCCCGTTCGTGTTCGACTGATCCCCGGCGGGCCGGGCGCGCCCCGCAGCGCGTCCGGCCCGCGCTCGGCTGTCCGCGCCCGAGGCCGCTGCGGGGGCTCGGAACGGGTTCACCGGCCGGCGTTCGGGCGCCTGTGCGGCAGGGCTCCGTGGATCAGGGAGAATGGGCGCCATGAGCGTTCGTACCCAGTCACCCGAAGAGCCGGCCGAAGCTGTCCACAGGGCTGGCTTCGCCTGCTTCGTGGGCCGTCCCAACGCGGGCAAGTCCACCCTCACGAATGCTCTGGTCGGCCAGAAGGTGGCGATCACGGCGAACCAGCCGCAGACGACGCGGCACACCGTGCGGGGCATCGTGCACCGCCCCGACGCCCAGCTGATCCTGGTCGACACCCCGGGGCTGCACAAGCCGCGCACACTGCTGGGCGAGCGGCTGAACGACATCGTGCGCACGACGTGGGCCGAGGTCGACGTGATCGGCTTCTGCCTGCCGGCGAACGAGAAGCTCGGCCCCGGCGACCGCTTCATCGCGAAGGAACTGGCGTCCATCCGCAAGACGCCGAAGATCGCGATCGTCACGAAGACCGACCTGGTGGACGGCAAGACGCTCGCCGAGCAGCTCATCGCGATCGATCAGCTCGGCAAGGAGCTGGGCTTCGAGTGGGCCGAGATCGTCCCGGTGTCGGCGGTCGGGGACAAGCAGGTGAGCCTGCTGGCCGACCTGATCGTCCCCCTCCTGCCGGAGGGCCCGGCGCTCTACCCCGAGGGCGACCTGACCGACGAGCCCGAGCAGGTCATGATCGCGGAGCTGATCCGGGAGGCCGCGCTGGAGGGCGTCCGCGACGAGCTCCCGCACTCCATCGCCGTCGTCGTCGAGGAGATGCTCCCCCGCGAGGACCGCCCCGCCGACAAGCCCCTCCTCGACATCCACGCCTTCGTCTACATCGAGCGCCCCAGCCAGAAGGGCATCATCATCGGCCCCAAGGGCAAGCGCCTGAAGGAGGTCGGCATCAAGTCCCGCAAGCAGATCGAGGCACTGCTGGGCACGCCGGTGTTCCTGGACCTGCACGTGAAGGTCGCCAAGGACTGGCAGCGGGATCCGAGGCAGCTGCGCAAGCTCGGGTTCTGAGGGGCCCGGGCGGGTCATAGCGCCGTCGTGAGGTTCCCGGGCGCGTCATAACGCCGACGCCAGGCTCGCCCACACCGCGTTGCCGCCGGTGCGGGGCGAGCGGGTGACTCCCCAGCTGTCGGCTATCTCGCGCACGAGCAGCAGACCGCGGCCGCCCTCGTCGTCGAGACCGGGGCAGCAGTCGGGGATGCCGCGGCCCGTGAGGTCGCCGTCGTGCACCTCCAGCCGGAAGCGCTCGTCCGTCACCCGGCCGACGCCGCACAGGATCCGCTCGCCGGCCGTGTGCAGGACGGCGTTGGTCACCAACTCGGACACCAGCAGGACGGCGTTCGCGCACACCTCGTCGGGCACCTGCCACGAGACCAGCCGCGCCTGCGTGGCATGGCGGGCGACTCTCACGCTGGTCCGGTGGGGCGGCAGCTCCAGCCAGTGGGTGCGGCCCGGGCGCACCGCGTCCAGGAACCGGGGGGTGGAAGTCGTGTGGGGGGACACGGCGGTCGCCTTCCGTGGGGGGGCGGGCGCAGTCAAGGAAGGGGCGAGACGCGAAACGGACCGGCCGGAAAGGGGAGTTCGGGGTTCCGGCGCCGTGTTCACACAAGTAACTATGCTCGCAAAGCAGTTCACGCTGCAACCATCTGCCTGATAATTTCAGAAGGCGGGTATCGCTGCTCTGGTCGCTTGGCGGATTGATCAAGTCCCTGTCAGGCTTGCGCCGGTGACGACCCCCCCAGGAGGTACGGCGTGAACGACGGGCGATCAGGCACCGGCGCCGGCGCGCCCACCGTTCTCCGCATGATCCTGGGACGCCGACTCCAGGAGGCACGGCAGACCGCGGGCCTGTCCCTCGACGACGCGGCCAAGGCCCTGCGCGTTACGCCGCTGACCATCCGCCGCCTGGAGAAGGCCGAGGTCGGCCTGAAGATCCTCTACGTCGAGAAGCTGCTCCAGACATACGGGGCGGGGCAGCAGGAGATCGACGAGTTCGTCACCCTGGCCGAGCGGGCCAACGAGCCCGGCTGGTGGCACCCGTACCGCGATGTGATGCCGTCCTGGTTCACCGCCTACGTGAGCCTGGAGACCGGCGCCAGAACACTGCGCACCTATGAGCCGCAGTACGTCACGGGCCTGCTCCAGACCCCCGGGTACGCGCGAGCCGTGCTGCGCGGGGGCTTCCCGAACGACGACGAGGAGGACCTCCAGCGGCGCGTGGAGCTGCGGCTGCGCCGCCAGAGCCTGCTCACCAAGCCGGAAGCGCCCACTCTGTGGGTGGTGATGGAGGAGGCCGTGCTGCACCGGGTGGTGGGCGGCCCCGAGGTGATGCGCGAGCAGATCGACCGGCTCCTGGAGGCGTCCGAGCTGGAGCACGTCAGCGTCGACATCGTGCCGTTCGACGCGGGCGCCCACGTCGGGGCGTGCGCGCCCTTCACCTACTTCCGGTTCGAGGAGCGGGAGCTGCCCGACATCGTCTACAGCGAGATCCTCTCCGCGTCCGTCTACCTCGACCAGCGCGCCGACGTCGTGGCCCATCTGGAGGCCCACAACCGGCTGTCGCTGAAGACCTCGTCCGCGGACAGCAAGGAGCTGTTGAACCGTATGCGGAAGGAGTACTCATGACCATCACCGAGGGCGCCGTCTACAACGGGATGCCCGCGTCGGACCTCGGGGAACAGGGCTGGGAACGTCCGTGGAGCGGCCCCAACGGGGGCCAGTGCGTGGAGACGAAGCAGCTCGCCGACGGCCGCGTGGCGGTACGGCAGTCCGCCGATCCCGCCGGTCCCGCGCTGATCTACACGCCCGAGGAGATCACCGCGTTCGTCGCGGGGGTCAAGCAGGGCCTCGCCGACCATCTGACGGCCAACTGAAGATCCGCTCTCACGGCCAACTGAAGATCCGCTCTCAGCCCCCCCACTGAAGCCTCACCGGACCGCTCTCCCCCCTCTGAAGCCCCACTGAACCGCACTCGCACCACCACCCCCCACGAGAGGCACCCCCCCCATGACCCAGTCGCAGGCCGCGCGGGACATCGACACCAGCAGGCCGCACTCCGCCCGCATGTACGACTACTACCTCGGCGGCAAGGACCACTTCGAGGTCGACAAGCAGGCGGCCGAGCGAGTCGCCGCGGCCTACCCCGCCATCTTCGTCTGCGCCCGCGAGAACCGGGCCTTCATGCACCGGGCCACCCGCGTCCTCGCCCGCGAGCACGGCATCCGCCAGTGGCTGGACATCGGCACCGGCATCCCCACCGAGCCCAACCTGCACCAGGTCGCCCAGTCCGTGGTCCCCGACGCCCGGGTGGTCTACGCCGACAACGACCCCCTCGTCCTCAAGTACGCCGAGCGCCTGATGCGCAGCTCGGCCGAGGGCCGCACGACGTACATAGAGGCGGACGTCAACGACCCCCAGGCGCTCCTGAACGCCCCCGAACTGACCGAGGTCCTGGACCTCAGCCGCCCGGTCGCGCTCTCCCTCAACGCCCTGATGCACTTCGTCACCGACGCCCAGGACCCCTACGGCATCGTGCGCCGCCTGCTGGACGCCCTGCCCTCGGGCAGCGCCCTGGCACTGAGCCACTGCACGCCCGACTTCGACCCGTCCACCTGGCAGAAGGTCACCGACATCTACACCACGGCCGGCACCCCGGTGCAGTTCCGCTCCCGGGAGGACGTCGCCCGCTTCTTCGACGGCCTGGAGCTGCTCGACCCCGGCGTCACCGTCGGGCACCGCTGGCGGCCCGACTCCACCGACGGCGACGCCCCGACGGACGCCGAGGTCAGCCTGTGGACCGGGGTGGGCATCAAGCCGTAGTCCCCTGGACTCGCAGCACTTCCCGGTACCAGCGGTACGACGACTTCGGGGTCCGCTGAAGGGTCTCGAAGTCGACGTGCACCAGACCGAAGCGGCGGGCGTAGCCCTCCGCCCACTCGAAGTTGTCGAGCAGGGACCACACGAAGTAGCCGCGCACGTCGACGCCCGCCTCCAGCGCCCGGTGCAGAGCCCGGATGTGGCCGTCCAGATAGGCGATGCGGTCCTGGTCGTCGACGCCCGGGTACGAGCAGCCGTTCTCGGTGATGACGACGGGCGGGAGCCGGTCGCCGTAGCGGTCGTGGAAGGTGGTCAGGAGCTCGGTCAGGCCCTCGGGCACGACCGGCCAGCCGAAGTCGGTGACCGGGTGACCGGTGATCTCCCGGACGGCGAAGGGGAGTTCGGCGGGCATGGCGACGCCGCCGAAGGTGATGTCGGTGCCCTGCGGGGCACCCACCCGCGTCGGCGCGTAGTAGTTGACGCCGTACCAGTCGACCGGCTCGGCGATCACCTTCAGGTCGGCCTCGACGTCGCCGGGCATCAGCTCGCCGATGCCGTCCGGGTACCGGCCCAGCAGCACCGGGTCCGCGAACAGGCGGTTCAGGAGTACGTCGTAGAACTCGGCCGCCGCCATGTCCTCCGCCTCGGTCGACGCCGCCCAGGTCGGGCCGTGCGAGTTGGCGATGCCGATGTCCGTGGCGCCCGAGGCGCGCAGGGCCGCTGCGGCCAGGCCGTGGGCCAGCAACTGGTGGTGGGCGGCCGGGAGCGCGTCGAACAGCAACTGCCTGCCCGGCGCGTGCACGCCCAGGGCGTGGCCCAGCAGGGTGTGCTCGGCGGGCTCGTTGAGGGTGATCCACTTCGTCACCCGGTCCCCGAGGCGGCCGGCGACCAGCGAGACGTGGTCGGCGAAGCGCGCGGCCGTGTCCCTCTGAAGCCAGTCGAGGTCCGCCGGCAGATCCCAGTGGAACAGGGTCGGCACCGGGCGGACGCCCGCCGCGCACAGGTCGTCCACCAGCCGGTCGTAAAAATCCAGGCCCTTGTCCGACCGCACCCGGGGCCACGAGACGGAGAAGCGGTAGGCGTTCACGCCGAGGCCGGCCAGCAGTGCCACGTCCTCGCGGTGGCGGTGGTAGTGGTCGCAGGCCACCGCCGCCGTCGAGCCGTCCTTCACCCGGCCCGGCTCCGCCGTGAAGGCATCCCACACGGACGGCTCGCGCTCGTCCGCCGCGCCCTCGATCTGATGCGCCGAGGTCGACACGCCCCAGAGGAAGCCGGCCGGGAAGCGGGGGATCGGATTGCCTGCGTCAGTCGCCATGCGCTGGATCATCCGTACCGCCGGTAACGGAAGTCAACAGGCCGCCGTGGAGGAGCTGTTACGCACCCTCCTTCAGCACCCGCGAGATCAGCTTCCGTTGCTCGTCCGTCAGTCGCGGGTCCGCCGCGTACACCGTCTTCCCGTCCACGGTGAGCTGGTAGCTGAACCCGTCCGGAACCCCGATCGGCGGCGTGCTCCGGCCGTCGGCGACCGCCTGCTCGGCCAGTGCGTGCCATTCGGGGGCATCGGGGCGGCCGGAGGTGTCCACCTCGGCATGCCGCTCGATGCCCGCGAACCCGCCCGTGCGCCTCACCTGAATACGCATGGCACCTGTCTAGTACGGAACTACAGGGTCCGCACCCCGACCCGCTCCCAGGCCTTCGACACGGCGTCCAGTTCCTCCCCGTCGCCGTACCGCTCCCGTGCGGCCTTGACGGTGAGCGTGGCGAAGTCGGCGAACATCGCCTGCTCCTTCAGCTCGCCGCCGGTCAGCACGTCGTACCAGATCAGCCCCGCACGCTCCCAGGCGTGGCCGCCGAGGGCCGTGGCCGCCAGGTAGAAGGCGTGGTTCGGGATGCCCGAGTTGATGTGGACGCCGCCGTTGTCGCGGCCGGTGCGGACGAAGTCGTCCATCGTCGCCGGCTGCGGGTCCTTGCCCAGGACGTCGTCGTCGTACGCCGTGCCCGGCTCCTTCATGGAGCGCAGGGCCTTGCCCGTCACCCGCGGGGCGAGCAGGCCCGCGCCGATCAGCCAGTCGGCCTCGGCGGCGGTCTGGCCGAGCGTGTACTGCTTGATGAGCGAGCCGAAGACGTCCGACACGGACTCGTTCAGCGCGCCGGGCTGGCCGAAGTAGGTGAGGTTGGCCGTGTACTGCGTGACGCCGTGGACCAGTTCGTGGCCGATGACGTCGATCGGGATGGTGAAGTCGAGGAAGATCTCCCCGTCCCCGTCGCCGAACACCATCTGCTCGCCGTTCCAGAAGGCGTTGTTGTACTCGCGGTCGTAGTGCACGGTCGCGTCCAGCGGAAGGCCGTTGCCGTCGATCGAGTCGCGCCGGTACGCCTGCAGGAGCAGCTCGAAGGTGGCGCCGAGGCCGGCGTAGGCGCGGTTGACGGTGGCGTCCTTGCCGGGCTTGTCGCCCTCGCCCCGCACCTTGTGCCCGGGCAGGTCCGTGCCGTGCCGGGCGTCGTAGACCGTGCGGTGCGGCCTGGCGGGCTCGGCCCCGGCGGGCGGGGCCACGGACGGGGCGCCGACGACCGTGGTCAGCCGGCGGTGGGTGCGCTCCAGGGCGTCGCGCTCCAGGGTCCGGCGGGCGGGCCCGGCGAGCGCGGGCTCCTCGGCCTGGGCGAGCTTGTCGAGGACATGGGGTGGAACGATGGTGCAGAAGACGGGCTCGAAGCCCCCGTGAGTCGTCATGCCCGGCACCTTTGCACTGAGTGACGATGCTGTCACTAGTAGGCACCATGATTGGTGAAATACCGGGACAAGGGCCTTCACGCTCCGTGGCGAAGTGGTATAGCGCACTTTTTGTCCCGTATGTGCGTCCGGTCCCGCATACTGATACGGACCCGCGCACCCGGAGGGCCTCGGCTAGCATGCTGCGCATCATGCGTTTCGGGCTGCTTCTCCTTAGCTGCCGCGGCGAGGGCCTGTAGTCGAGGCCGACTCCCTCCCCGCGGAGCTTGGTGCTGCGTCGTCGGCCGTCCTTCCGGACACCTCCTGAGGAGCCCCCGCATCATGGCGAACCGCCAGCAGCCCAGTTCCATGCCGATCCACAAGTACGGCCGCTACGAGCAGGTCGACATCCCGGACCGGACCTGGCCGAACAACCGCATCACCACCGCCCCCCGCTGGCTCTCCACCGACCTGCGTGACGGCAACCAGGCCCTGATCGACCCCATGTCGCCCGCCCGCAAGCGCGCGATGTTCGACCTGCTGGTCAAGATGGGCTACAAGGAGATCGAGGTCGGCTTCCCGGCCTCCGGCCAGACCGACTTCGACTTCGTGCGCTCCATCATCGAGGAGCCCGGGGCCATCCCCGACGACGTCACCATCTCCGTACTGACCCAGGCCCGCGAGGACCTGATCGAGCGGACCGTTGAGTCGCTGAAGGGCGCCAAGCGCGCGACCGTCCACCTCTACAACGCCACCGCCCCCGTCTTCCGCCGGGTCGTCTTCCGGGGCTCCAAGGACGACATCAAGCAGATCGCCGTCGACGGCACGCGGCTGGTCATGGAGTACGCGGACAAGCTGCTGGGCCCGGAGACGGAGTTCGGCTACCAGTACTCGCCGGAGATCTTCACCGACACCGAGCTGGACTTCGCGCTGGAGGTCTGCGAGGCGGTCATGGACGTCTGGCAGCCCGGCCCGGGTCGCGAGATCATCCTCAACCTGCCCGCCACGGTGGAGCGTTCCACCCCGTCGACCCACGCGGACCGATTCGAGTGGATGGGCCGCAACCTCTCCCGCCGCGAGCACGTCTGCCTGTCGATCCACCCGCACAACGACCGCGGCACGGCCGTCGCCGCCGCCGAGCTGGCCCTCATGGCCGGCGCCGACCGCGTCGAGGGCTGCCTGTTCGGCCAGGGCGAGCGCACCGGCAACGTCGACCTGGTCACCCTGGGCATGAACCTCTTCTCCCAGGGCGTCGACCCGCAGATCGACTTCTCCGACATCGACGAGATCCGTCGCACGTGGGAGTACTGCAACCAGATGGAGGTCCACCCGCGCCACCCGTACGTGGGCGACCTGGTCTACACGTCCTTCTCCGGCTCCCACCAGGACGCCATCAACAAGGGCTTCGACGCGATGGAGGCCGACGCGAAGGCCAAGGGCGTCACGGTCGACGACATCGAGTGGGCCGTTCCCTACCTGCCGATCGACCCCAAGGACGTCGGCCGCTCCTACGAGGCGGTCATCCGGGTCAACTCGCAGTCCGGCAAGGGCGGTATCGCGTACGTCCTGAAGAACGACCACAAGCTGGAACTGCCCCGCCGGATGCAGATCGAGTTCTCGAAGATCATCCAGGCGAAGACGGACGCCGAGGGCGGCGAGGTCACGCCGAAGGACATCTGGGCGGCCTTCGAGGACGAGTACCTGCCCAACCCCGAGAACCCGTGGGGCCGGATCCAGGTCAAGAACAACCAGTCGACGACCGACACCGACGGCGTGGACACGCTGACGGTGGAGGCCACGGTCGACGGCCAGGACACCGTCCTGTCCGGCTCCGGCAACGGCCCGATCTCGGCCTTCTTCGACGCGCTCCAGTCCGTCGGCATCGACGTACGCCTGCTGGACTACCAGGAGCACACGATGAGCGAGGGCGCCTCCGCGCAGGCCGCCTCCTACATCGAATGCGCGATCGACGACAAGATCCTGTGGGGGATCGGAATCGACGCGAACACCACGCGCGCCTCGCTGAAGGCGGTCGTCTCGGCCGTCAACCGCGCGGCTCGCTGACCAGCCGTAGCGGGGGTTCATGGGCTCTGTCCGCCAATGTCCGGCGGGCGGAGCCCTGTCACTTATCGGCCAATCCCTGTGAGGGTCACGGAAAGGTCTCCTCCGGGGTACTGACTCCTCCTCATGGATGTGGCTAACATCACGCAAGCGCGGCGACGCTGCCGTGCGGCGTGACGGAGGTGCGACGTGCTGCCAGGACGGGGACGAAACGGCCATGCCGCCAGGTTTTCCAGCATCCTGGGCACCCGTACCGCGTGGACGCCCGCCGGTGACGGGGAGTTCTTCTGCCCCGGCTGCGGAGGCGACCGCAACTACCAGCGGCTGACCGGACAGCGCCGCTTCACCCTGCTCGGCCTGCCCGTGCTGCCGCGCGGCGAGACCGGACCGGTCGTGGAGTGCGCCGCCTGCCGCCGACACTTCGGCACGGACGTCCTCGACCATCCGACCACCACCCGCTTCTCCGCGATGCTCCGCGACGCCGTGCACACCGTCGCCCTCGCCGTGCTGGCCGCGGGCGGCGCCGGTTCCCGTACGGCGCTGGAGGCCGCGGTGCTCGCTGTGCGCGCGGCCGGCTTCGACGACTGCACGGAGGAGCAGCTGGCCGCCCTCGTGGAGGCGCTGGAGGCGGACACCGGCCGGATCACCGGGGAGCCGTGCGGCGCGGGGCTGGCCATAGAGCTGCACGAGGCGCTGGACCCGCTCACCCCGCACCTCGCCACGGTCGGCCGCGAATCGATCCTGCTCCAGGGGGCGCGCATCGCCCTGGCGGACGGGCCGTACACACCGGCCGAGCGGGACGTGCTCGCGACGGTGGGGGCGGCGCTCACCATCTGCTCGGACGACGTGACGCGGGTGCTCGCGGCGGCGGCACGTACGCCGTCGTAGAGCGGCGCCCCTGCCGGGCACCCCTCGGGTGTTACTCCACGGGCGTTACTCCCCGGGGAGTAATCCGCCGCCCGTACCGCCCTGTGCAGTAGCCCCCGACTCGGCCTCGGGCCCGACGAATCCGCCCCCGTGCGCCGGGAGTCTGGAGTCCGTTCCAGACACCCGGACCGGAGGGAGCACGAACAGTGGGGGACACAAGGAAAACCGCACGGCGGCGAGCCGTGCCCTGGGCGGTGGTCGGGCTGTGGCTCGCCGCCCTCGTGCTGGTCGGGCCGCTCGCCGGGAAGTTCGCCGGCATCCAGCAGAACCGCGCCGTCGACTACCTGCCCGACAGCGCCGACTCCACGCAGGTGGCGCGGATCCAGGACCGGCTCCCGGGAGGCGAGTCGACCGACCTGGTGCTCGTGTACCACCGGGACGGCGGTCTGACCGACGCCGACCGGCGCACGGCCGCCGAGCAGGTCGCCGAGGTGCGCGGCGCCTACGACCTGACCGGCGAGCCGCGGGGCGTGCCGTCCGAGGACGGCTCCACCCTGATGTACCCGGTGTCGAGCACCCAGCCGGGCCAGGACGAGGAGGCCCGGAACGCCTTCGTGGACGGCGTACGGGAGGTCGCCGAGGGCAGCGGCGGACTGAGCGTCGAGGTCGGCGGGCCCGGGGCGCTGAACACCGACATGGGCAAGGTGTTCGAGACGATCGACGGCACCCTGCTGCTGGCCACGCTCGCCGTCGTCACCGTCCTGCTGATCCTGATCTACCGCAGCCCGTTCCTGTGGCTGGTACCGCTCGCGGTCGCGGGCGTCGCCGCCGCCACCGCCATGGCCGCCGGGTACGGACTCCACGAACTGTTCGACGTCACCGTCACCGGCCAGAGCGGCGGCGTGATGACCGTGCTCGTCCTCGGCGCCGGCACCGACTACGCGCTGCTGCTCATCGCCCGCTACCGCGAGGAACTACGGCGCCACGAGCGGCCGTACGACGCCATGCGCACCGCCCTGCGCGGCTGCGGACCGGCCATCCTCGCCTCCTCCGGGACCGTCGCGGCCGGGCTGCTGTGCCTGCTCGCCGCCGATCTCAACAGCAGCAGCGGCATGGGGCCGGTCGGCACGGTCGGGGTGCTCGCGGCGCTGGTCGCCATGACGACCCTGCTGCCCGCCGTGCTGGTGCTGCTCGGGCGGCGGGTCTTCTGGCCGCTGATCCCCGCCTTCGGCAGCGAGCCCAAGGCCCGCCGGTCGCTGTTCGCCGCGATGGGGACTTCGGCGACGCGCCGGCCCGTCACCGTCCTGGCCGGCGGGGCCCTGCTGCTCGGCGCCCTCGCGCTCGGCACGCTGAACCTGTCCGGGAGCATCAAGCAGGAGGACTCCTTCACGGACCGGCCCGAGTCGATCACCGCGATGCAGACGCTGGCGCGGGAGTATCCGGAGCGCAGCAGCCGGCCGGTGACCGTCATCGCCCCCGACGAGCGGGCCGACGCGGTGCTGGACCGGGCCCGTACGACCGAGGGTGTCGCCGAGGTGGCCCCGGGGCGCAGCGGCTCGGGGTGGACCGAGATCGCGGTCTTCACGACTGCCTCGCCCGAGACTCCGGCCGAGACCCGGACCATCGAGGCCCTGCGCGCCGGGCTCGACCCCACGGGCGCCTACGTCGGCGGGCCCAGCGCGCAGCAGATCGACCTGGCCGACAGCGAGTCCCGGGACCGGAAGGTGATCGTGCCGCTGGTGCTGGCCGCGGTGTTCGTCATCCTGGTCGGTCTGTTGCGGAGTCTCGTCGCGCCGTTGCTGCTGTTGGCGGCCGTGTTGGCGGTGTGGGGTGCGGCCCTCGGCATCGGGGGCCTGGTGTTCGAGCCGGTGTTCGGCTTCTCGGGCAACGACCCCGGACTCGGGCTGCTGTCCTTCGTCTTCCTGGTCGCCCTCGGGGTGGACTACGGGATCTTCCTCATGCATCGAATGCGGGAGGAGTCGGTGAAGGGTGCGGAACCGGAGGCTGCCGCGCTCACCGCTCTGCGGACGACCGGTGGGGTCATCGCCTCGGCGGGGGTGGTGCTCGCGGCGACGTTTGCGGTGCTGACGACGCTGCCGATGGTGGGGCTGGTGGAACTCGGCTTCGTCATCGCGGTGGGCGTGCTGCTGGACACGTTCCTGGTGCGTACGTACCTGGTGACCACGGCGAGTGTGCTGCTCAAGCGGCGGATGTGGTGGCCGGGGAGGCTCTCCCGCGCGACGGAGCGGACGGCCCCGCCCCAGGAGCGGAAGCCCTTGGCCGCGAACGCCCCCTGACCGACCGACGGCGCCCCTCCTCTCCCGGAGGGGCGCCTTCCTGGCCCAGGATGATGCCCGTGCAGGCACCCAACACACCGTCGGCGACCTGGTCGCGGCCCGCGGAGCGGATCATGGCCGCGATCAACCGTGACCCCCTGACCGCCCCGCACGCCATCCGCAACGACGCGCTGCTCGCCGTTCTGACGGCCACGCCGGCCGTCGTCCTCGCGCTGTTCATCGACGACGGCCGCAGGCCCGACGCGCTCGGCTGGGCCCTGCTGCTGGTCTCCCACGTGCCGCTGGTGTGGCGCCGCCGCCGCCCGGTGCTCGTCCTGCTCGCCGTGGTGGCCTGCGTCTTCCCCTACCACTTCCTCGACTACCCGCACACCGCGGCCACCCAGGCCGCGTACGTCGCCCTGTACACCGTCGCCGTCACCGGCCGGCCGCTGCGCACCGTCCTGGTCGGCATCGGCGTCATCGCCTTGTCGGTGAGCGTGATGCTCACCATCAGCGCCCACGAGGCGCTGGGGCTGCTGAAGGCATCCGGTTGGGTCGTCGCCGTGCTGTTCCTCGGCGTCGACGTGCGCTTCTACCGCCAGTACGTCGCCTCCATCGTGGAACGCGCCGAACGCGCCGAACGCACCCGCGAGGAGGAGGCCCGGCGGCGGGTCGCCGAGGAGCGGCTGCGGATCGCCCGGGACCTGCACGACCTGCTCGCGCACAGCATCACCCTCATCGGCGTGCAGACCTCGGTCGCCGCCCACGTGCTGTCCGCCGACCCCGAGCGGCTCGACCGGGAGACCGTGGCCAAGGCGCTGGACGACATCGCCGAGACCTGCCGCAGCACCCGCGGGGAACTCCGTACGACGCTGGAGGTACTGCGCGAGCACGGTTCTGCGGACGCCCGCGGTCCGCTGCCAGGTCTCGACGGTCTGCCCGATCTGGCGGAGGCCGCGCGGCTCGCCGGCGCCCGGGTCGAGCAGACCGTACGGATACGGCAGGCGCCGCCCGCCGTCGGTGCCGCCGCCTACCGCATCGTGCAGGAGGCGCTGACCAACGCGGTACGGCACGCGGGACCAGAACCGGGCGTCCGTGTCGACCTGGTGGAACGGGAGGGCGCCCTGCACCTGTCGGTCAGCGACGACGGCACGGGACCGGCCCCGGGCGGCACCCCGGGCTTCGGACTCGTCGGAATGCGCGAGCGGGCGCGCAGCGTGGGTGGCACACTCGACGCCGGTCCGGGTGCGGACGGCGGCTTCGAGGTGACCGCCGTACTGCCGCTGACGAAGACGGGGACCACGGGGGAGGGGACCGGATGACCATCCGAGTGCTGCTCGCGGACGATCAGACGCTGGTGCGCGAGGCGTTCGCGATGCTCGTGGAGTCGGCCCGGGACATGGAGGTCGTCGGCCAGGCCGCCACCGGTCGGCAGGCCGTGCGACTGGCCCGCAGTGAGCGGGCCGACCTCGTGGTGATGGACATCCGCATGCCCGACCTGGACGGCATCGAGGCGACCCGGCTCATCGCGGCCGACGAGGACCTCGTGGGCGTCCGTGTCCTGGTCCTCACCACGTACGACACCGACGAGAACATCGTGGACGCCCTGCGCGCCGGCGCCTCCGGGTTCCTGGTGAAGGACACCAGGCCGGCCGAACTCCTCGACGCCATTCGTACCGTCGCTGCCGGGGAGTCCCTGCTGTCGCCCGGGCCCACGGCACGGCTGATCGAGCGGTTCCTGCGCAGCCCCTCGGCACCGGAGACCGGCGGGCCGGAGTGCCTGTCCGGCCGTGAGCGGGAGGTGCTGTCGCTGGTCGCGCGCGGCCTCAACAACACCGAGATAGCCGATGCCTTGGGCCTGAGCCCGCTGACCGCGAAGACCCACGTCAGCCGCATCATGGGCAAGCTGGCGGCCCGGGACCGGGCGCAGTTGGTCATCGTCGCGTACGAGTCGGGGCTGGTGACGCCGGGGAGCATCTGACGGACAGGCACGGTCCGACGCTCCTCACACTCCGTCATGCGTTCAGGAGAAGCATGAGACTCCTCAGTCGCACACTCCTCGTCACCACCGTCCTCCTCGCCCCGCTCACCGCCACGACCCCCGCCTCGGCCACCCCCGGCTGCACGTCCTCCGTCCCGTACGTCTCGGGCGAGGGCGGCTACGACACGTACCGCATCCCGGCCACGGTCACGACCGCCAAGGGCACCGTCCTCGCCTTCGCCGAGGGCAGACGCGGCGGTGCGGGCGACACCGGCGACATCGATGTCGTCCTCCGGCGCTCCGCGGACGGCGGCTGCACCTGGGGCCCGCTCACCGTCGTGGCCGCCGGGGACGGCGACACCCGGGGCAACCCGGCACCCGTCCTCGACCCGCGCACCGGCGCCGTCGTGCTCCTCACCTCCTACAACAGCGGTGAGGTGACGGAGGCCCAGATCATGCGCGGCCAGGTCACGCCCGAGCAGAGCCGCCGGGTGTTCGTGCAGCGCAGCCGGGACGACGGCCGGCACTTCACCCCGCCCCGCGAGATCACCGCGCAGGTGAAGGACCCGTCCTGGCGCTGGTACGCGACCGGCCCCGGCCATGCGATCGCCCTCACCCGGGGCCCGTACGCCGGCCGTCTGGTCGTCCCCGCCAACCACTCGGCGTCCCCGCCGGCCGGCTCCCCGGACACCGGCCAGGAACCCCGCTACTACGGCGCCCACGCGCTCCTCAGCGACGACGGCGGCAGGACCTGGCGGCCGGGCTTCGTCGACGACTCCTACGAGGGAACCCACAACGCCAACGAGTCCACAGCGGCCCAACTGCCGGACGGCAGGGTGTACTTCAACGCCCGGGACCAGCACGGCACCAGTGCGGGCAACCGTCTCGACGGTCATTCGAGCGACGGCGGCGCGTCCCTCGACCGCCCGTACACCGTGCAGCCCACCCTGAACGAGGTCCCGGTCGTGCAAGGCAGCGTCCTGCAACTTCCCGGCCGCAGCGGGCCCTTGCTGTTCTCCGGCCCGTCCGTTCCCACCGCCCGCCGGGCGATGGCCGTCTGGCGCAGCACGGACGGCGGCGCCACCTTCACCAAGGCGCTGACGCTCTCCCAGCAGCCGGCGGCCTACTCCGACCTGGTGCCGCTCGGCCGGAAGACGGTGGGGATCCTCTACGAGACGGGTGCCCGAGGGGCCTACGAGACGATCGAGTTCCGCCGCCTCCCGGCCGACGGGCTCTAGACCCGGATTTCGCACATGGGGTTTGAGGTGTCCAGCCAGCGTGGGCGGGTTTCATCGATGCCGAGTAGTTCGAGGAGGTGGGCTTGAACG